>NZ_JALAGU010000004.1 GCF_022712275.1 Corynebacterium sp.
ACTGACCGACTACACCCGCCTGACCGACGGCACCACCATCGTCTCCAGCATCGACGACAACCACACCGTCACCACCGTCCCCACCGGACCACTGGCCCACGCCAACCTCACCTTCGACCGACGCCTCGCCCACAAAACCAGAACCAGGAAAGAACACCAGAAGACCCGCGACCACTGGAACTACATCACCCGCCTCACCTTCCAGACCGTCGGAGCCTCCGCAATGGTCGTTGAGGAACCCATCCCCTTCTAGTTGATGATCTCCCCGCACGGGGTCTCCAGCCTCACCCGCCACTGCCCCAGTGCATCCGGAGCCAGACGGGTCCATTCGGTGATCACCCGCACCACCCGGATCGGTGCCTCGCTGCGGTAGGAACGGGTCGGGTTCCCCGGGAACTTCTTGTCCGTGACATTCGGATCATCGACGAAGTTCCCCACCGGCTCCACCTCGTAGACATGCGGCGCTCCCCCGCGCCGTCCACCAGAGCCGTGAAATACACGTGATTCATCACGACCTCAGGGCGGTAGTTCGACCGGAACCCCGGCGACAGAAGGTCCCCGACAACCAGGGCGGCAGCTGTGCCGTGGAAGAACGGACCCTCTTCAAGAGACATGTGCCCCTTGTCGGATTCGAACCGACACTGAGCGGATTTTAAGTCCGCTGCCTCTGCCAATTGGGCTAAAGGGGCGCACACCACAACCTACCCGGTGGGGGCACCCCTTTCCCCCACGACCCCGCTCTCTCGACAGCCCCCTACGCAGGATTCAACGACGCCACGAAGTCCAACTTGTCGAGCACCGGCGACGGGATAACGAACGGGTACAGGTCGTCACTGCCCATCGAGCGGTTCACCATGTTCAGTGCGGTGGACAGTGGCACCCATACCGAGGTCACCAGCTCACGGAACGACCGTCCCTCCACCGCCAGCGGGGAAATCAACCCGTACCGGACCACTGTCTCCACAGTGTCAGAGATGTGCAGGTAGTGTGCCCAGGTTTCCGCGAAGTCCTCGTACGGGTGCATCGTCGCGTACGCCGAGATGTGGGACTCCTCCCAGTTCTCCGGCGGCCCCTCTGAATAGTGCCTGTTGATCGTCTCCTGGTAATCGACCCGGTCGTCGCCGAACAGTTCCCTGGCCCGGGAAAGCACCTCCGCAGGACCGTTCTCGACGAACTGCCACTCGATATAGTGTCCGACCTCGTGGCGGAAATGCCCCGACATCATCCGGTAGACCTCGTCGAGCTGACTCTTCACGTACTCGCGGTGCACGCCGTCGGCCTCACCCAGATCGATGGTGACCACACCGTTCGCATGCCCCGTGACCACATTCTCGTCCACCGACGACAGCAGGTCGAAACACAGACCGTTCACCGGATCATCGGCCCGGTTGACCAGAGTAAAGCCCAGGGCGTCCAGCTCCGCGAACAGATGACGCTTCGCCCGTTCCGACATCAGGAAATTACTGAGTCCCACGGCGTCCTCGTCATTCGGACGTGTGCGGGTGAAGTCACAGGCCTCGCACTGGTCGCCGGCCGTCTGCACCAGCCAGGTGCACCCTGACAGGTCGAGGTTGCGGCACACGTGCCAGGAGACGCCCCCACTGTCGACATAGACACCCTCGCCGTCGAGCGGGACGATGTTCTGCTCACTGCGGGAGTAGCCGAGCTCAGACCCGCACCCGACGCACACGGAGTTCTCGAAAAACAGGTCATTGCCGCAGTTCCGGCAGCTGCACGCTTTCATCAGCTGAGTTTGGCACAGCGGATTCACGCGTGCCGGGCGACAACCTCCGCCAGCAGCCCGTCGAGGATGTCTTTCTCGCTCACCGTGATCGTCTCCAGTCCCTGATCCAGGAAACGGGACGCCACGGCGTCGAACACCAGGCAGCCACCACCGATGACATCGGCACGTCCCGGGTGCATCACCGGGTACGCGCGGCGGGTCTCCACCGACTCGCCCAGCACCCGGCGGGCGGTCTCCCGGAACCCGTCCAACGGTAGGGACGCCATATGCGTCTGTGACGGGTCATAGGCGTCCAGTCCGAGGTGTACCGCCGCCAACGTGGTCATCGTGCCGGCCACACCGACGACCCGGGTCACCGTTCCGAGATCGACATGCCCGGCAGCCTCGTCGAGCTGCCCGGCGACATACTCCGCCGCCGCCTCAGTTTCGGACGCCACGGGCGGGTCCGAATGCAGGAAACGCTCCGTCAGTCGCACACAGCCCATCCGGGTCGAGTACGCGCCGCCGCGACCGGCATCCACCACGAACTCGGTGGAACCACCGCCGAGGTCGAAGACCAGCGTATGACCGTCCTGCGGGGGCAGGTCGATGACTGCACCGGCGAAGGAGAGCTCCGCCTCCCGCTCACCAGGGATGACCTCGGCCTGCGCCCCGGAACGGACCCGCCCCAGGTGACGCCGCGTCATCGCGAAGAACTCCTCGCGGTTGGAGGCGTCACGTGTCGCGGAGGTCGCGCCCATCACCACGTCCACCGCACCGAGCGACACCATGCGGTCGGCGTAGATCTCCAGGGCGGCGTCCACCCGGGCCAGAGCCTCGTCGGCGAAGCGTCCGGTGGCGTCGACGTCCTGGCCGAGACGCACGATGATGTTGTCCCGGTTCAGCTCGGTCAGGGAACCGTCCGCCTCAACCCGGGAGACGAGCAGGCGGATGGAGTTCGTCCCGCAGTCGATCGCGGCGAAGACGCTCACTTGAGCTCCTCCGACTCGTCGAAGGCGGCCTCCACAGAGGTCCCGAGGTCCTCCGGGGTCGGCCAGTCCGCCGGGATCGCGGTACCGGAGAGTTTCGGATTGTTCGCCGCGGCCAGTGCCACGGCTTCCGTCCCGAGTCGCACCCGGTCCGGCCCCTCGGCCAGGGCGTAGGCGATGAGCACGTGGAGGCACTTCACCCGGTCAGGCATGCCGCCGCCGGAGAAATCCGTACCCAGTGATTCGATGGCGTTGCGCTCGGCCAGGTAGTGCTCGTGGGCGGCCAGGTAGTCCGCCGCCAGGGTGGCGTCCTCCCTGAGACGTGCCTGCATCGTGCGCATCACACCGGCGACCTCGAGACGGGAGGCCTCCGCGGTAAGCCGCGGGTCGGTGAGGTAGTAGAGCGTGGGGAACGGGGTGCCGTCGGGGAGCTTCGGGGCGGTCTTCACCACGGCCGGCTGACCGTCCGGGGTGCGGTAGGAGACCTCGACGGCCCCCCGGATCTTCCGTCCCAGCTGGTGGGACATGATCTCGAAGTCCTCGTCGGACACGCTCATCGGGTGTTTCTTCTCTCTGTGACTCAGTGCGGTTGGCTCGGTGCAGTTACTGTTCAGGCGCAGGATCCGGGGCGACCGGCAGGTTCGGAGACTCGCCCTCCGGCGGCGGGGCGTCCTCATCCGCCTCGTCCTCGGCGTCCGGCGGGGTGGTGACCGATCCCCACAGCTGGCTGTACCAGGGGGTCTCGGGCTCGTCGGACTCCGTCACCTCACCGGGCACGTAGTCGGCGCCGGAGTCGATGCCCGGGTCGAGCAGTCGCCAGGCGGTCTCCCCTGGTTCGACCAGACCGAGGCGGGTACGGGCCTGCTCCTTGAGGTAGGCCTCGCTGCCGTACTTCTCGATCTCCTCGGTCAGCGCCTGTTTCTCCGCCTCCTGGCGTTCGATCTTGGCGGTGACCTCGGCGATGTCCGCCCGCTGCTCGAAGTAGTTGCGCAGCGGCTGGGACACCGAGATGACCACCGCGGCCAGGACGAGCACGGCGATCAGCAGAACACCCGGATTCACCGAGGATTTCAGCTGCACGAACGAACGTGCCAGCTGTCGTGGTGCATCCTTCGCCGCGCGGGCACGGCGGGACCGCGCCTCGGTGGACCGCGGCGCGGGGAGGTGTTCCGGTGACTCCGTCATACGGCGGATTCTACTTCGCGGTGAAGCGCGGGAAAGCCGACGCACCGGCGTAGGTGGCGGCGCCCTCCAGGTAGCTCTCGATACGCAGCAGCTGGTTGTACTTCGCGACACGCTCGGAGCGGGCCGGGGCACCGGTCTTGATCTGGCCGCAGTTCAGGGCGACAGCGAGATCGGCGATGGTGGTGTCCTCGGTCTCACCGGAACGGTGGGACATCATCGAGCGGTAACCGTTGTTGTGGGCCAGCGCGACGGCGTCGAGGGTCTCGGTGAGGGTACCGATCTGGTTCACCTTGACCAGCAGGGCGTTGGCGACGTTCTTGTCGATGCCCTCCTGCAGGCGGGCCGGGTTGGTGACGAAGAGGTCGTCACCGACGAGCTGCACCTTGTCGCCGATCTCGGCGGTCAGGGTGGCCCAACCCTCCCAGTCGTCCTCGTTCAGCGGGTCCTCGATGGAAACCAGGGCGTACTCCTCGACGAGTTCCTTGTAGACCTGCGCCATCTCGGCGGCGGAGTGCTGGCCGCCCTCGAAGTTGTAGACGTTCTTGTCGTTGTCGTAGAACTCGGACGCGGCGACGTCGAGGGCCAGGGCGACATCCTTACCCAGGGTGTAGCCGGCGGCGGTGACGGCCTCGTCGATGAGGTCGAGGGCCTCACGGGTGGAACCGACGGAGGGGGCGAAGCCACCCTCGTCACCCAGGCCGGTGGACAGCCCCTTGTCCTTGATGACCTTCTTCAGGGAGTGGTAGACCTCGGCGCCGGTGCGTAGTGCCTCGGAGAAGGTCTCCGCACCGATCGGGGCGATCATGAACTCCTGGACGTCGACGCCGGAGTCGGCGTGGGCGCCACCGTTGAGGATGTTCATCATCGGGACCGGGAGGACGTGGCCGTTCGGGCCGCCGACGTAGCGGAACAGGTGCAGGTTGGCAGACTCGGCCGCGGCCTTGGCGACGGCGAGCGAGACGCCGAGGATGGCGTTCGCGCCGAGGCGGGACTTGTTGTCGGTGCCGTCGAGCTCGATGAGCTTGGTGTCGATCAGGCGCTGGTCGTCGGCCTCGTAGCCGGCGAGGGCCTCGTCGATCTCACCGTTGACGAAGTCGACGGCCTGCTGGACACCCTTGCCCAGGTAGCGGTCACCGCCGTCACGCAGCTCGTGGGCCTCGTGCACGCCGGTGGAGGCGCCGGACGGGACGTCCGCCCGTCCGATGCTGCCGTCCTCGAGGAACACCTCGACCTCGACGGTCGGGTTGCCGCGGGAGTCAAGGATTTCGCGGGCGTTGATCTGCATGATTTCTGCCATGGGTGGTCAGCCTCCTCGGCTGGGTGAAGGAGCAGGAACGTGGTCGCCCACCATTGTTCCACAGTGGCCCGACGGTCAGTTCGCGGACTGCCCGAGCGCGTAGTTCGCGGCGGCGTCCCGCACGTCGGCGAGGTACCGGTCGGAGTGGTTGTAGGCGAAGACCGCACGGGTCCAGTCCTCGGCGGTGGAGAGGTCACGGTCGCCCGCGCACATCAGCCGACCTGCAGCGACGGCGGCGTCCGCGATGTTCTGGGGGTCGCCCTCGCCGTACATGCGCCAGGATTCCGGCAGGAACTGCAGCGGCCCGAGCGCCCGGTCGTACTCGGTGTCACCGTCGAGCCGGCCGCCGTCGGTGTCGGGGATCTCCATGAAACCACCGGTGCCGTCGAGCCTCGGGCCGATGATCTTCCCGTCCTCGACACCGTAGGTTCCATGGTGACTCTCCGCGTAGCCGAGCCCGGCCAGGGTGTTCCAGCGCAGACCACAGTCCGGCAGTTCCGCGGTGACGGTCTCCGTGGCGTCGAGGTAGGCGGTGAGGAAGTCCTCCGGGATCCGCAGGGCGGACGATGTCTCGGTGACATCCTCCACCGCAGCTGCGGCGGCCGGCGGGACATCCTCCGGGACCTGGAACCGGTCCGGAGCTGAGTCACGGGTACCGACGACCAGGGCACCGACCACCACGATGACCAGTACCAGCGCGGCGACGACGCCGGCGCACCCTGCAGGGCGTCTCACTCGGCCGCCAGGCAGAGGACGGCATCCAGGGACGCCGCGGACAGCTGGACCTCGGTTACACCGTCATCCCCGACGACCGACAGGGACGCCATGTCCGGGTAAGGCCGTTCGCCGACCTCGATGACCGCACCGGGGAGGATGCCGTGGTCCTCCAGGTAGCGGAGCAGCGCACCGTCGCGGTCGCTGACCCGGTCGACGAGCAGCCGGTCGCCGACCCCGGCGTCCGACAGGGGGACGGTGACGGACTCGGTGACACGGCCGTCCGGGTCGGGGATCGGGTCTCCGTGGGGGTCACGGTCGGGGTGCCCCATCGCCGCGTCGATCCGGGAGATGAAGAGGTCGGAGACGGCGTGCTCCAGGACCTCGGCCTCGTCGTGGACCTCGTCACGGCCGTAGCCGAGTTCCCGCTGCAGGTAGGTCTCGAGCAGCCGGTGCCGGCGGACCATCTGGAGGGCGAGCAGGCGTCCTTTCTCCGACAGGGTGATGTCCCCGTAGGGGGCGTGCAGGACGAGTCCCTCGGCGACGAGCCGCTTCACGGCCTCGGAGGCGGTGGACCGGCGCTGGTCGAGTTCGGCCGCCAGGGTCGACAGTGAGGCCCCGCCGGCCTCCCCGGACCCGGCGCGTCCCCATTCCTGGAGGTCGTAGATCTTCTTCAGGTAGTCCTGCGACCTGTCGGGGAGTTCGGAGACATGCATGGCGGGGAGTTTACCCGAGGGCACCCTGCCCTCCTCCGCGAACCGGGTTTCAGCATCCTGTACAGTTTGAGTTCAACATGACGAACTTCCAAGATTCAGGAGATGTAAATATATGCCCCGGACGACTGCACTGCTGACGGCCGCTGCCGTCACCGCCGCCGGCCTCACCGCCTGTTCAGCCGACGACGGAAACTCACCGCAGGTGCTCGCGACCTTCACGATCCTCGCCGACATCGCCTCCGAGGTCGCCGGAGATGCCCTCACCGTGGAATCCCTCACCCGACCCGGCGCGGAGATCCACGGCTACGACCCCACCCCGGGGGACATCCGCGCCGCCGCGGACGCCGACGTCATCCTCGCGAACGGCCTCAACCTCGAGAAGTGGCTCGACAAACTGATGGCAGACTCGGACGCCACCCGCGTCACCGTCACCGACGGCATCACCCCGATCCCGGTCGAAGGCACCGACGAGCCGAACCCGCACGCGTGGATGAGCCCCACGCTCGCCGCCGACTACGTCGACTCCATCGCCGACGCCTTCATCGACTACGCCCCGGCGGACGCCGACACCTTCCGCGACAACGCCGAGAACTACAAGGCACAGCTCGCGGAGGTGGAGACGACCATGCAGGAGGGTCTCGAGGCACTACCGGAGAACCAGCGCGCACTGCAGACCTGCGAGGGGGCGTTCAGCTACCTCACCCGCGAGGCCGGCATGTCCGAGAGCTACATCTGGCCGGTGAACTCCGGTGAGGAGATCACCCCCTCGCAGATCCGCCGGGCGGCGTCCTTCGTCACGGACAACGAGGTGCCGGCCGTGTTCTGCGAGTCCACCGTCGAATCCGGCCCGAAGGAGCAGCTGGTCCGGGCGACCGGTGCCCGCGACGGCGGCACCCTCTACGTCGACTCCCTCACCGAGGAGGGCGGGGACGCCCCCACCTACCTGGACCTCATCCGCTACGACACCGACACCATCATCAGGGGCCTCACCGGGGATGATGCGGAGTGAGTGCGATCGAGGTCAGCGATCTTTCGGTGCACTACGGCCAGGTCCACGCCCTCGACGGCGTGGACCTGCGACTGGAGCACGGCCAGGTCAACGGATTGATCGGAACGAACGGCTCCGGCAAATCCACGTTGTTCAACACCCTCATGGGTGAGATCACCCCGACCCGTGGCACCGTCGAGGTCGCCGACCGGGCCGGACACCTGGTCTCCTACGTGCCACAGGCCGAGGCGGTGGACTGGACCTTCCCGCTGACCGTCGGCGAGGTCGTCATGACCGGACGCTACGGGCACATGGGATTCCTGCGCCGACCGCGTGCCACCGACCGGGACGCCGTGGCGGACGCGATGGCGCGCACCGACCTCACCGACCTGGCCGACCGCCAGATCGGTCAGCTGTCCGGCGGGCAGAAGAAGCGGACCTTCGTCGCCCGAGGCCTGGCGCAGCAGGCCCGGACCGTGCTGCTCGACGAACCGTTCGCGGGTGTGGACACCACCAGTCAGGCGATGATCACCGGGCTGCTGCACGAGATGGCGGCGTCCGGGGTGTGCATCCTCATCTCGACCCACGACCTGGGGTCAGTGGAGGCCCTGTGTGACACGGTGACCATGCTGCACAGCCGCGTCATCGCCCACGGTGTCCCCTCGGAGGTCATGACCACCGACAACCTGCTGACCACGTTCGGGATGGTGGCCTGAGATGCTGACCTACGAATTCATCCAACGTGCACTGCTCGTCTCCACCGTCACCGCGGTCACCGCAGGACTGCTGTCCTGCTGGCTGGTGCTCATCGGCTGGTCCCTCATGGGGGACGCGGTCTCCCACGCGGTCCTGCCCGGTGTGGTCATCTCCTATATCGTCGGATGGCCCTTCGCCATCGGCGCCCTGATCGCCGCACTCATCGCCGTCACTCTCGTCGGCACCGTCGGGGAACGGACCACACTCAAGGGGGACACCGCCATCGGCGTGGTCTTCACCGCACTGTTCGCCCTCGGGCTCGTGCTCGTCTCGGTCACCCCGGCGGGGACGAACCTCCAGGAGATCCTCTTCGGCAACCTGCTCGGGATCTCCCGCGACGCCCTGGTCCAGGTCCTCCTCTTCGGTGCGGTCGCCCTGGTCGTCATGCTCGTCCTGCGCCGCAACATCACCGTCTGGGCCTTCGACCCTGCCCACGCGCGCGCCGTCGGTGTCCCGACCGGACTCATCCGAGGCGCGGTGATGGTGTGCCTCGCCCTGGTGGTCGTCGCCGCGATGCAGGCGGTGGGCGTCATCCTCGTCGTCGCCATGCTCATCACCCCCGGTGCGACCGCCTACCTGCTGACCCGCCGGATCAACCGGATGCTGGTCATCGCCCCCCTGGCGGCCTGGGTCAGTTCCGTCGCCGGTATCACCCTGAGCTACCGCTACGACGTCTCCGCCGGCGGAACGATCGTGCTCTTCCAGGCGGGACTTTTCGTCCTGGCCTACCTCTTCGCCCCTCGCGAGGGGCTGGTCACTGCTCCCCTGCTGCAGCGTCATCGGCGGTCTCAGCACCCCACCCCGCCTGACGCTGCTCCAGCTGACGCCGGAACGTCGACACCGCGGTCATGAGCCGGTTCTCGGCGTCCCCGGGCTGGTCGGACTCCAGCCCGACCATCGGGTAACGGATGTCGGTGGGGATCTCGGTGTCCGGCAGACCGGCGGCACGGGCGACGGCGATGACCTCCTCCGCCGCAGCAAGGGGGGACGCCGCAGCCTGCAGTCCGGTGACCGCGGGGAACTCCTCGGCCTCCGGCTCCTCCCGCTTGTAGGGTTCCTTGCCTTCACGGACCCGCCCCTCTGCCCACAGCCGGTCCTGCTCCTCGCGGGACACCGGACGCTCCGCCTCCTCGAAGAGGTAGGGGGCACGGTTACGCATCTTCGCCACGAAGGCGCCGGCTACGTGGCCGATGTCGAAGAATCCCCGCCGGTTCGCGATCTCGGCGTGGAAGAGAACCTGCAGCAGCAGGTCGGAGAGCTCCTTGCACAGCTCCTGTTCGTCGTAGCTCCCGGCGGCATCCCCGGCAGCGATGACCTCGGCGAGTTCCTCGGTCTCCTCCCTCAGGTAGGCCAGCAGGCTGGCGTGGGTCTGTTCCTGTTCCCACTCCCCCTGACGCACTGCGCGGGCCATGAGGGCGACCGCGTCCTCCAGTTCGTCGATGACCGACCCCGGCACCTCGGTACGGGTGGTGCGTCGCATCCCGGCCACGGCGACCGTGTGCTCGTCGGTACCGACGATCTCGCCGTCAACGTATCCCCCACCGGAGACGTCGATCTCAGGCGGCCCGTCGACAGCGGGTTCAGGCGCCTCCAGCTCGCGGTCCGGTTCCATCGCGACCAGCAGACTGGGCGAGCGCACCAGGTCCTCGCGACGGTTCAACCGCGCCAGGACCTGCTCGTTCTCCGGGTCGGTGGTGACCAGGACCTCGGCCTCCTCGACGGTGTGACCACCCAGATCGGCGATCACCCAACGGATCCGTACCGGCACCTCCTCGGTGTACGAGACGTCGCCACCGAGCAACGGGACGGCATCGACCGGGAGCATCGCGGGGAACCGTGGATCCAGGAGTACGACTGACATGCACGTAAGTCTAGCGGGTGACGGGCTCTCCCTCACGCAGGTTGCGTCGCGGAACCCCGGCGAGGTCCGTCAGGGCGTTCGCGCACCACTGCAGCAGGTCGTCGTCACGGAGCAGAACGGCCCGCATTCCGGAGCCCTCCTTCGGCGCGGGAATGAGCACCGTCTTCGGCGTCGCACGGTACACCGCCGCCGGGAAGAGTCGCTTGAGACGCACCTGACCGGAGTCCGGGAGATTGACTGCGGAGAAACTGATCTTCGTGCCGGTCTGGATCACCTCGGTGATGTCCAGGTCGCGGCAGAGCATCCGCAGTCGGGAGACCACCGTGAGCCGCTCAACCTCCTCCGGGAAGTCACCGTAGCGGTCGACGAGCTCCTCGAGGACACCGGCCAGGGTGTCGTCGTCGGCGGCCTCGGCGAACTTGCGGTATGCCTCCAGACGCAGGCGTTCACTGGCGATGTAGGTCACCGGGATGTGGGCGTCGACCGGCAGGTCGATCCGGATCTCCTTCTTCTCCTTGTCGGAACCGTCGACGACCTCGCCGTCGGCCATCGCCCGGTAGGCCTCCACCGCCTCACCGACGAGCCGGACGTAGAGGTCGAATCCGACCCCGGCGATGTGACCGGACTGCTCGGCGCCGAGCACATTGCCCGCACCACGCATCTCCAGGTCTTTCATCGCCACGGCCATACCGGCGCCGAGGTCGTTGTTCTCGGCGATGGTGCGCAGCCGGTCGTAGGAGGTCTCGGTGAGCATCTCCCCCTTGGGGTAGAAGAAGTAGGCGTAGGCGCGCTCGCGGGAGCGCCCCACCCGGCCACGCAGCTGGTGGAGCTGGGACAGTCCCATATGGTTCGAGTTCTCCACGATGAGCGTGTTGGCGTTGGCGATGTCCAGTCCGGTCTCGACGATGGTTGTGCACACCAGCACGTCGAACTCCCGGTCCCAGAACCCCTGGACCGTGGTCTCCAACTGCTCCTCGCTCATCTGCCCGTGGGCGACGACGACACGCGCCTCCGGGACAAGCTCGCGGATGTGCGCCGCGGCGTCCTCGATGGATTTCACCCGGTTGTGGACGTAGAAGACCTGACCGTCGCGCAGCAGCTCACGCCGGATCGCCGCGGCGACGTGCCGGTCGTCCTGTGCTCCGACGTAGGTCAGCACGGGGTGCCGGTCCTCCGGCGGGGTGAGGATCGTCGACATCTCCCGGATGCCGGTCATCGACATCTCCAGGGTGCGCGGGATCGGGGTGGCGGACATGGTGAGCACGTCGACGTGGGTGCGCAGCGAGGTGATGTGCTCCTTGTGCTCCACGCCGAAACGCTGCTCCTCGTCGACGATGACCAGACCGAGATTCTTCCACTGCACGCCGGTCGCCAGCAGCCGGTGGGTGCCGACGACGATGTCGACTGTGCCGTCGGCCATGCCGGCGAGGGTCTCCTTCGACTCCCTGCCCGTGGTGAAGCGGGACAGTTCGCGGATCACCGTCGGGAAGTCCTGCATCCGGTCGACGAAGGTCCGGTAGTGCTGCTGGGCCAGCAGGGTGGTCGGCACGAGGATCGCGACCTGCTTGCCGGACTGCACCGCCTTGAAGGCGGCACGCACCGCGACCTCGGTCTTGCCGTAGCCGACGTCACCGACGATGACGCGGTCCATCGGCACCGGCTTCTCCATGTCGGCCTTGACCGCCTCGATGGCGTTGTACTGGTCCTCGGTCTCGGTGAAGGGGAAGGCCTCCTCCATCTGCCGGGTCCACTGGTTGTCCGGATCGAAGGCGAACCCCGGTGCGGCCTGCCGGGCGGCGTAGAGCTGCACCAGTTCCGCGGCGATCTCGCGCACGGCACCGCGCGCCTTCTTCTTCGCCGTCTTCCAGTCCGAGCCGCCCATCTTCGACAGGGCGGGCTTCTCGCCGCCGACATAGCGGGAAAGCATGTCGAGCTGGTCCATCGGCACGTAGAGCTGGTCGCCGGGGCCACCGCGCTTGCTCGGCGCGTACTCCAGCACCAGGTACTCGCGGCGGGACGCGTCGGCGCCCTTGCCGATGGTGCGCTCGGTCATCTTCACGAAGCGGCCGATGCCGTGCTGGTCGTGGACGACGAGATCGCCGGGCTCCAGGGCCAGCGGATCGACCCGGTTGCGCTTCTTCGCGGCCTTGCGTTTACCGGTGGCACGAGCGTCCACCCGGTTGCCGGTGACATCCGACTCGGTGATGAACAGCAGGTCGCGGGTATCGACACCGCCGTGGGCGACGGCGGCGTAGATGCTCACAGTACCGGCGCCGGGGGTGTCGGCGGTGGAGCGTTTCGAACGGCGCATCCGACCCTGACCGGTGATCCCGTCGAGGTCCACGCCGACCGCCTCGGCGGCGATCCCCGCCTCACGGAACCGGCGGAGCATCCGGGCCACGACAGTGGCGTTGGGCGCGGCGTAGGCGACCCGGCCGTCGGCCTCGACACGTTCGCGGACGGCGGCCATCATCTGTCCGATAGCGTCGACGTCGCCGTGCGGGGCGGGTGCCGGGGCGAAGTCGAGCAGCAGCGGCTCGGCATCCTCCTCCGCGTCCTCGGTCTCCCAGTCGGCGAGGCCGGTCGGCGACACGGTCCACCACGGCCGCCCCAGGGCGTCCTGCGTCTTCTCCAGGCTACGGACGCTGCGGTATCCGGCACGGTCGGCGGACTCCGGGTCGATCGCACCGACGTCGACCGGCGCGGCCGCACCCATCGCGGCGACCTCCCAGCCGGCGGCGAGGAACTCCTTGCCGGTGGCGATGAGGTCCTCGGCCCGACGGGCGACCGCGCCCGGGGTGAGTTCGACGGTGTGGGTGCCCTCCGGCATGAGTTCGGGGAGCGTCTGCATCGTGCCGTCGAAGAGCACCGGGATGAGGGACTCCATGCCCTGCACCGGCATGTGCTGGCTGATCTTGTCGAGGGCGTCCGCCAACTCCGGGTTGCCGGCGTTCTCGCGGGCGAGGACGCCGGCGCGCTCGGCGATGTGGTCGGTGATGAGCAGCTCACGCACCGGGTGGACGAGAACCTCACCGGGGTCGACACCGGGTACGGTGCGCTGGTCGCCGACGGAGAAGACCCGGACCTCGCTGACCTCGTCGCCCCAGAAGTCGACACGTACCGGCATCTCACCGGTACCCGGGAAGATGTCGAGGATGCCGCCGCGGGTGGCGAACTCTCCGCGGCGTCCAACCACGTCGGCGTGGGTGTACCCCAACTCGACGAGGCGTTCCTGTACCTCGGAGAAGTCCAGCTCCTCCCCCTCCGCCAGACGGACCGGGGTGATGTCCCCGAGGCCCGCCATCACCGGTTGGACGGCGGCGCGGGTCGGGGCGACAACGACCTTGAGTTCGCCGTGCGCCAGCCGGTGCAGGACGCGCATCCGCTCGGCGACGGTGCCGATGCCCGGCGAGAGACGCTCATGGGGCAGCGTCTCCCAGGCGGGGAACTGCGCGACGACATCGCCGAGCATGGCGGTGAGTTCAGCGGTGAGGTCCTCGGCCTGGCGTCCCGTGGCGGTGATGACCAGCACCGGCGCGTGCTGGGCGAGGGTGCCGAGGGCGAAGGGCCAGGAGGCCTCCGGTCCCTGGATGTGCAGGCGGGAATCACCGACGTGGGTGACCAGACCCCGGAGTTTCGGATCGCCGGCGAGGGTGCGGAGGACGCCGGACAGGGCGGGGCTGGGGCTCGTGCTCATGGTGGTCCATCGTAGTGGTGGCGCGGACGCGGAAGGCGTGCGGTGGGTGCGGTACAGTGTCGCGGAGACCTCAGGGCCTCTTTCCCCCATGGTGTAATGGCAACACTCCGGTTTTTGGTACCGGCATTCCAGGTTCGAGTCCTGGTGGGGGAGCAATCAGCGTCGGGGAACGCTCCCCGAAAACACCTCCTCTCTCACCCCCTTGTTATTCACTGTGAAACGGCCCACACAATGATCATGAGGAGCCAAGAATGTTCACCGGGAAGACCATCCGACTCCGGGGGCCGCCGGAACAACGCCACGCCGAACTCAATTCCGTGAAGCGCTCGGCTGACGGCGAGCCAGTGAAAATCCTGCAGGCCACGCCTCTGAAAGACACCTCGGTCGAGCAGAAGGACTACCGGCTCGAGGAGTTCACCAGAGACAACACCGACTACGTTGCGCTCTGGCGCAAGGGTCTTCCTCCCGGTGTGGGACGCAGAGGGAACGCCGGTGTTTGACGGGCCGTTGGATGGCGCGACCGATGTCGGCGGATCGAGCCCGTCCCTGACCGATCCACTCACCGGCAGCGTTGTGCTCCTCGGCGGTGAAGACGCCGGGAAGGAGGGGGATCTTGTCGGGTACGACACCCAGGGGACAACCGTGAACCGCTGCTCCACCGAGTTGGGCAACAACGGCACGAGGATCAGTTTGACAGGGATCTTTCACGAGCAGGACTCCGGCAATGAGAACTGGCGGGCACGCGCCCTCGTCGGAGTCGGGGATACTGATCTTCTCGACGACGTCGGGATTGCCGGCGACTTCGCCTTCTTCACGATGAGGGGGCGTCCTGTCTCGCACAGAGCCTGACGGGACCCCCACCAGGGCCTACGTCGTCCACATCCCGGACGGGAAGCTGGTGCATGAACCGGATGAGAGTTGCGGTTCTCTCAGACCTGATCAGGCCGTCACTTCCCTCGACAACAGCAAGGTCGTGTCCGGGAACACCATGTACGACTCCACTGACGATGTCCTCACCTGCGACTCCCTCCCTCTCTGGTCCTTGACGACGGCACAATGTGCGGGACCGGTACGTAGTGTCCAGGAGAAAGCGCGGGTCGGATCGCGGTCTCAATGAAGACCGGAGACGAGGAGGCACTCAAAGAAGACGGATACCTTCCGCTCTACGTCGACGAAGACGGTCGCGGCCGGTTCTCCGACAGCGTCAGCACGGACCGGGGCACCGAGAACGTCGTCTTCGTCCTGAACCCCACGGAGTAGGTGCCCGGGGACCGCGCGACTCGCCCTGCCCACCACCTCTCCCCCTACTCCCGGCATCTCCGGCGTTAGACTGACGAGGATTCCCTGTGACCAGTGACACGCTAAGGACACAACCACTGTGACTGTTGACCATCAGACCGACACATCGTCGGTCGCCGTCGTCGTACTCGCCGCCGGCGCCGGCACCCGCATGAAGTCGAAGACCCAGAAGACGCTGCACGCCATCGGCGGTCGCACGTTGCTCTCCCACAGTCTCCATGCCGCGGACGCCCTCCGTCCGTCCCGGATCGTCGCCGTCGTCGGCCACGGACGGGACCAGGTCGGCCCCGCCGCAGAGGCGATCGGTGAGGAACTGGACGCCGAGCTCGCCATCGCCGTACAGGAGGAGCAGAACGGCACCGGGGACGCCGTCGCCGCCGGTATGACGCAGCTCGAGGACTTCGAGGGCACCGTCATCGTCACCAACGCCGACGTCCCGCTGCTCACCGGCGACACGCTCACCGAACTGCTCGCCGCACACACCGAGGTGCCCACCGCCGTCACCGTGCTGACCATGCGGCTGCCCGACCCCTTCGGTTACGGGCGGATCATCCGCAACGAACAGGGTGAGGTCACCCACATCGCCGAGCAGAAGGACGCCACCGAAGCCGAGCGTGAGGTCGACGAGGTCAACTCCGGTGTCTTCGCCTTCGACGCCGGCGTCCTGCGGGATGCCCTGACCCGGCTGAACACCGACAACATGCAGGGCGAGCTGTACATCACCGATGTGCTCGGCATCGCGCGGGACGCCGGTCGTCCGGTCCGCGCCCACATCGCCGATGACGCCCGCGAGCTCGCCGGTGTCAACGACCGGGTGCAGCTCGCCGCCGCGGGTGCCGAGCTCAACCGGCGCACCGTCGAGGCCGCGATGCGCGGTGGAGCGACCGTGGTGGACCCCACAACCACCTGGATCGACGTGCAGGTGCAGATCGGCCAGGATGTGACGATCCTGCCCGGTGTCCAGCTCAAGGGCCGCACCACGCTGGCCGACGATGTCACCGTCGGGCCGGACTCCACCCTCGTCGACGTCACCGTCGGTGAGGGTGCGTCCGTGGTCCGTGCCCACGCCGTCGAGGCGGTCATCGGCGAGCGGGCGGACGTCGGGCCGTTCACCTACCTGCGCCCGGGCACCGTCCTCGGTGAGGAGGGCAAGCTCGGCGGCTTCGTCGAGTCGAAGAATGCCACCATCGGCAAGGGGTCGAAGGTGCCGCACCTGAGCTACATCGGGGACGCCACCGTCGGCGAGTACTCCAACATCGGCGCGTCCTCCGTCTTCGTCAACTACGACGGCGTCACCAAGCACCACACCACGGTCGGATCCCACGTGCGCACCGGCTCAGACACGATGTTCATCGCGCCGGTGACCGTGGGCGACGGTGTGTACTCCGGTGCCGGTACCGTGATCAAGGACGACGTGCCGGCCGGGGCCCTCGTGGTCTCCGGTGGCCACCAGCGCAACATCGAAGGCTGGGTGGAGCGTAAGCGCCCCGGAACGCCGGCCGCAGAGGCCGCGAAGAACGCCCGGGAAAGCACCGAAAGCACCGAGTAAGGGGGTCGGTTGGGCCCCCGCCCGGCCGCGCCCTAACATGATCTGTGTCATACCGCCTGCGTGCACAGGCGTGACCACCCCACCGAAAGGTCTGAAGAAGCCGTGTCCCACTGGATCGACAACCAGAAGAACCTGATGCTGTTCTCCGGTCGCGCCCACCCTGAACTGGGTGAAGCTGTGGCCCGTGAGCTGGGGATCGCCCTTACCCCGACCACTGCCCGCGATTTCGCCAACGGAGAGATCTTCGTCCGGTTCGAGGAGTCCGTCCGTGGGTCGGACGCTTTCGTGCTGCAGTCCTACCCGCAGCCCCTGAACAAGGCGATCATGGAACAGCTCATCATGATCGACGCCCTGAAGCGCGGCTCCGCCAAGCGCATCACCGCGATCCTGCCGTTCTACCCCTATGCCCGCCAGGACAAGAAGCACCGCGGCCGCGAGCCCATCTCCGCCCGCCTCATCGCCGACCTGATGAAGACCGCCGGTGCGGACCGGATCGTCGCCGTGGATCTCCACACCGACCAGATACAGGGCTTCTTCGACGGCCCGGTCGACCACATGCACGCGATGCCGATTCTCACGGACTACATCCGCGGGAAATACGGCGCCGACAACATCGCCATCGTCTCCCCCGACGCCGGCCGTGTGAAGACCGCCGAGAAGTGGTCCAACATCCTCGACGGTGCCCCGCTCGCCTTCGTGCACAAGACCCGTGACATCGACGTCGCCAACAAGGTCACCGCCAACCGCGTCATCGGTGACGTCGAGGGCCGCACCTGCATCCTCATCGACGACATGATCGACACCGGCGGAACCATCGCCGGTGCCGTCGAGGTGCTGCGCAAGGCAGGTGCCTCCGACGTCATCATCGCCACCACCCACGGTGTCTTCTCCGACCCGGCCCGTGAACGTCTCAACGCCTGCGGTGTGCGTGAGGTCATCACCACCGACACCCTCCCGCAGAACACGGAGGGCTGGGACAACCTCACCGTCCTGCCGATCGCGCCGCTGGTCGCGAAGACGATCCACGAGATCTTCGAGAACGGTTCGGTCACCACGCTGTTCGAGTGATAGACTCATCGCGTCTCGGCGAGGGCCGGTGAAATCACCGGCCGTTATCGGCGCGAATCCGTTCCCACTGCTTCTCCTTCAGGACAGCACGCGGGACGAAAACGCCGCGGCCCAGGTCGCGGCTTCTGTCATTTCACGGAGCCGTTCCTGACCGCAGCTGAGTCCGAACGTCGTTGTCCCGGTCAGAGGTCCTGACCAGAAACAGAAAAGGAGAGCCCCATGGCCACCAAGATCATCGACATCACCGCCCAGCCGCGCACCGAGTTCGGCAAGGGCGCCGCCCGCCGTCTGCGTCGCGCATGGCGCGTCCCTGCCGTCGTCTACGCCAACCACCAGGAGCCGGTCCACGTCAGCTTCGACCTGCTCGAGTTCCAGAGCATCCTGCGTAACCACGGTGTCAACGCCCTGGTCGACGTCGACGTCGACGGCGAGAAGTACCTCGCCCTCATCAAGTCCGTCGACCAGAACGTCCTGACCTTCGACATCGACCACGCCGACCTGCTCGCCGTGAAGCGCGACGAGACCGTCGAGGTCGACGTCCCCGTCGTCGTCGAGGGCGAGCCGGCCCCGGGTGTCGAGTACATCCAGGACGCCGACACCGTCACCGTCGAGGCCAACGTGCTCTCCATCCCGGAGGAGCTCACCGTCTCCCTCGACGGCAAGGAGATCGGCGACCAGATCCTGGCCGGCGACGTCACCCTCCCGGCCGGTGTCACCCTCACCTCCGACGCCGAGACCCTCGTCGTCAACTTCACCGCCCCGGAGGACAACGAGGCTGAGGCTGACGCCGCCGCCGAGGAGACCGGTGCCGAGGCTCCGGCCGCCGACGCCGCCGAGGAGGCCCCCGCCGGGGACGCGGAGTAGTCACACTCCCCCCTCCCC
>NZ_JALAGU010000034.1 GCF_022712275.1 Corynebacterium sp.
CCTCCGGGCTACGGCCCCCCTCCGCCCCGGCCCGGCAGCTCACGCGACACCGTCACCACCGTCATCTCCTGGCTCGGCGCGGCGATCCTCATCCTGGGCCTCATCTTCCTCACCGTCCATGCCGTCGAGCACAACTGGTTGGGCGCCGAAGTCGCCGTCATCCTGGCCGCCGCGATCTGCCTGACAGTCGGCGCCTACTCCCTGGTGGCACAGCGGAAATCGCCGGACGGCCCGGTCGCCCCGGCACTGCTCACCGTCGCCGTCCTCGGTCTGCTCGCGGACATCTGGGTCACCGTCTTCGGACTGGAGTGGATCGATCCCTGGGTCGGCGCGGTCCTCATCGGGCTGACCTGCGCCCTCGGGCTGGGGATCGCCCGGTGGTGGGACCAGGTCTGGCTCGCTTTCGTCCTCATGGTCACCGGCGGACTGTTCCTGGCACCGGCCACACTCTGGCTGGTCTGGGACGACCGCTCCCCGACCGTCGAGGCCGCGTGCCTGCTCACCCTCGGCATCATCGGCTGGGCGTCGACGGCCGGCCGGTACTGGCTTCCCGTGGACATCGCGGCCGCACTTGTCTTCCTCAGCGGTGTCGGTCTCGTCCCGGACGGGGATGCCGCGGTGACGCTGACCACAGCTTCTCTGGCCGCCGTCATTGTCCTCACCTGGCTCGGTCTGTTCCCGGTCGCGCCTTCGTCCACCTCAGCCACGGTCATCGGCATTCTGGCCCGGTGGGCCCCCGCGGTCCTGCTGCCTGCTCTGACCTTCCTCAACACCACCACCTGGTCCGGCTACTTCGACGACACCGCGATCACCTCCGCCCACTGGTGCGCACTGGGCATCGGCCTGGTGACGTGCGCCGTGCCGGTGGCATGGCAGATCCTGACCGACGGGACTCTCGCCCTGCCGCCCCGCCCGCAGGTACCGCCGAACATGCCGCCGGTCCGGCAGGGACCGCCCGGCTACCCCGTGCTTCCGGTACCGCGTCCTGTCCTCCCCACGTCCGCCGCCGACGCGATGCGTGCGACCCTCGCGACCGGAGTGACCACCCTCGGCCTCGTCATGACCAGCATGTACACGCGCTCCGACTGGACCTGGTGGCTGTGTGCGGTGGTGGTTCTCGCCGGCGCACTGGTGTGGTTCTCCCCGGTTCTTCCCCCGGTGGTCCCCTGGCTCTTCGGCGGATTCACCGTCCTGGCGTGCCTCCATCTCCTCGGCCCCGCCTGGAACCGTGAGATCGGCATGGACGCCCGACCGCTGTGGCTGCCCCCGCTGCTCCTGCTGGTCGTCGGACTGCTGGTCCTGTACCGTGAGGACGCCCTGCGACTCAGTCTCCCGGGAAAGACCGTCACCGGTGGGGTCCTGCTGGTTCTCGGGACGTCCGCGATCCCGCTGCTCGCCCGCGACATCACCGACACCGGCAACTCCTTCATGACCGGGCATCTCATTGTGTCGGTGCTCTGGATGTCGGTCGGAGTCTTCTTCCTGCTCCGGGTGGACGCCGCCATCGGTCTGGGGATCGCACTGCTCGCCACGGCGAAGCTCGTGCTCTACGACCTGGCTGCCCTGGACGGACTGATCCAGGTCGCGGCATTCATCATCTGCGGACTGATCCTGCTGGCCTGCGCGGCATTCCGTGACCGCAGCAGCAGGGCCACGTCCGACGACCCCGGTCCCCGAGCAGACCCGGCCTAGACCAGCTCGCTGAGATACCGGCCGGTGTGGGAGGCCTCGACACGGGCCACCTGCTCCGGCGGGCCCTCTGCCACGACGGTGCCGCCACCGGCACCACCTTCCGGACCCATGTCGATGATCCAGTCCGCGGCCTTGATGACGTCCAGGTTGTGCTCGATGACCAGGACTGTGTTGCCCTTGTCCACGAGTCCCTGGATGACCAGCATGAGCTTGCGGATGTCCTCGAAGTGCAGACCGGTGGTCGGCTCGTCGAGGATGTAGACCGTCCGACCGTTGGACCGCTTCTGCAGCTCACTGGCCAGCTTCACGCGCTGCGCCTCACCACCGGACAGCGTCGTCGCCGCCTGACCGAGCCGCACGTATCCCAACCCGACATCGACCAGGGTGTCGAGATAGCGGGAGATCGAGGTGACCGGGCCGAAGAACTCCGCAGCCTCGCTGATCGGCATGTCGAGGACCTCGGCGATGGACTTCCCCTTGTAGTGGACCTCCAGGGTCTCCCGGTTGTACCGGGCACCCTGGCAGACCTCGCAGGGGACGTAGACGTCCGGCAGGAAGTTCATCTCGATCTTCAGCGTGCCGTCACCGTGGCAGGCCTCGCAGCGTCCGCCCTTGACGTTGAAGCTGAACCGGCCGGCCTTGTAGCCGCGGACCTTGGCCTCGGCGGTCTCGGCGAAGAGGTTGCGGATCTTGTCGAAGACACCGGTGTACGTCGCCGGGTTCGAGCGCGGCGTCCTGCCGATCGGACTCTGGTCCACGCGCACCAGCTTGTCCAGTTGGTCAAGTCCGGTGACCTTACGGTGGTGGCCGGGCACCTGGCGGGCACCGTTGAGCTGGTTGGCCAGCACCTGGGCGAGGATCCCGTTGACGAGGCTGGACTTGCCGGAGCCGGAGACACCGGTGACACAGGTCAGAACACCCAGCGGGAAGTCGACGGTGACGTTCTTCAGGTTGTTCTCGGTGGCACCGTGGACGGTGATGACCCGGTCGGTGTCCACCTCACGTCGCTGCTCAGGAACGGCGAGAATCCGCTGCCCGGACAGGTACTGACCGGTGATGGACTCGGCACAGTCGAGAATGCCCTCCGGCTCACCCTGGTAGACGACGTGACCACCGAACTCGCCGGCCCGGGGGCCGATGTCCACGAGCCAGTCGGCGGTCCGGATCGTCTCCTCGTCGTGCTCGACGACGATGAGGGTGTTACCGATGTCCCTCAGATGCTTGAGGGTGGCGATGAGGCGGGTGTTGTCACGCTGGTGCAGGCCGATCGACGGCTCGTCGAGTACGTAGAGGACGCCGGCCAGTCCCGACCCGATCTGGGTCGCCAGCCGGATGCGCTGCGCCTCGCCGCCGGACAGGGTGCCGGCCGCCCGGGACATCGACAGGTAGTTCAGACCGACGTCGATGAGGAACCGCAGACGCGCCTGGATCTCCTTGAGGACGCGTCCGGCGATCATCTCGTCACGGGAGTTGAGGGTGAGACTGTCGAGGAAGCTGCTGGCGTCCTCGATACTCATCGCGGAGACGTCGGCGATGGACTTCTCCCCTGATTCGGAGTCGACGGTCACCTGGAGAATCTCCGGACGCAGGCGGGTACCACCACAGGCCGGGCACGGCACCTCGCGCATGTAGCCGAGGTAGCGCTCCTTCTGGTTGTCGCTCTCCGCCTGGTCGATCTTGCGGTGCAGGTAGTGCAGGACGCCTTCGAACGGCGCGGAGTACTGGCGCGACCGGCCGTAGCGGTTCCGGTAGCGGACGGTGATCTCCTCGGGGTGCCCGTCGAGCACCGCCTTGCGCTCCTTCTTCGTCAACTCCGACCAGCGGGTGTCGGGCTCGATGCCGAGGTTCTCCGCCAGTGCGGTGAGCAGCTTGTCGAAGTAGCGGTGGTTCGGGCTGGACGCCCAGGGCGCGATCGCACCGACGAGCGGGGCGTCCTCGTCCGGGATGATCAGTGCCTCGTCAACCTCGAGCTTTGTACCGAGACCGTCGCAGGACGGGCAGGCACCGTAGGGACTGTTGAAGGAGAAGCTGCGCGGCTCCAGCTCGTCGATGGCCAGGGCATGGCCGTTGGGGCAGGCCATGTTCTCGGAGAAGCGGCGGCGACGGTCGGGGTCACCGTCGTCGAGGCTGACGAAGTCGAGCACCACACGACCGTCAGCCAGGCCGAGGGCGGTCTCCACGGACTCGGTGAGCCGTTGTTTCTGGGAGAGCTTGACCTGCAGTCGGTCGACGATGACGTCGATGTCGTGCTTGACCTGCTTCTCCAGCTGGGGCGGATCAGTGAGACGGTAGGCCTCACCGTCGACGAGGACACGGGCGTAGCCCTGGGCGGCGAGATCCTCGAAGAGGTCGACGAACTCACCCTTGCGGGTGCGCACCACCGGAGCGAGAACCTGGAACTTCAGGCCCTCCTCCATGTCGAGGACCTGGTCGACGATCTGCTGCGGCGTCTGGCGTTCGATACGTGCCCCGCACTCGGGGCAGTGCGCGATACCGGTACGGGCGAACAGCAGACGCAGGTAGTCGTGGATCTCGGTGATCGTGCCCACGGTCGACCGCGGGTTCCGGTTCGTCGACTTCTGGTCGATGGACACCGCCGGCGACAGACCTTCGATGAGTTCTACGTCCGGCTTGTCCATCTGGCCGAGGAACTGGCGGGCGTAGGAGGACAGTGATTCGACATAGCGCCGCTGTCCCTCCGCGAAGATGGTGTCGAAGGCGAGGGAGGACTTGCCGGATCCGGACAGTCCGGTGAAGACGATCATCCGGTCGCGGGGCAGGTCAATGTCCACCCCCTTGAGGTTGTGTTCGCGGGCTCCGCGCACGGTGAGGATCTCAGCCACCGGTGAACTCCTGGATTCTTCTCGGTCAGTGCAGTGTGGTGCAGGGTCGTGCAGTCAGCCTGCAGTCTACGTCAGTCTACGGGTTTTTCTCGAACGCGTAATCGACAACGGCACCGTGCCCCGCACGTCACTAGGGTGGGGCCATGATCACTCCCGAAGACACCACCGGCACCGGAGCAGACGGCACCTTCAGCCACCTCGACGCCCCGGGCGACGCCCACAGCATCACCACCACCGGCGCCGGGCGTCCCCTGACCGTGGTGAAGACCACCGTCGGCGGCATGGACAACGACAGCTACCTCATCGCCAGCGGCGGGGATGCGCTGCTCATCGACGCCGCCGATGAGGCGGAACACCTTCTGGCTCTCGCAGGAGAACTGGGCGTGCGGGTCACCGACGTGCTGACCACCCATCAGCACCACGACCATGTCCGGGCCCTGGCCGAGGTTCTCGCCGCGACCGGTGCCCGCCACCACGCCCCGGGTCCGGACGCCCCGGATCTTCCGGCCGCCGCGGACCGGACCTGGGGCGACGACCGTTCACCGGAGGGGGACGCCGGCGAACTGCTCGACCCGGCATCGCCCGCACTCGCCGAACTGGGTATGCTGGTCGTCCTGTTGCGCGGGCACACACCGGGCGGACTGGCCCTGGCCCTACCCACCGACGACGGCCCGACCCATCTGTTCACCGGGGACAGTCTCTTCCCCGGCGGGGTGGGCAACACCGCCACTCCGGAGGACTTCACCCGTCTTCTCGATGACGTGACCGCGCGCTGCTTCCGCTACCCCGACTCCACCGTGGTCCACCCCGGCCACGGCGATGACACCACCCTCGGTGCCGAGCGTCCCGCACTGGACACCTGGCGCGACCGGGGCTGGTGAGAGCAACCCACTCATACTCAGACCTGGAGATCATGACCGACAACTCCGACTCTCCCCTTCCCGCCGTCGCCGAGGAACAGCTCCGGCTCGACGAGCTGCTCGCCCATGTCGATGCCGCCCGCGAACGACTCACCGCCCGGGCCCGCGCGGTCCAGCGGCTCACGGCGGACATCGACCATCCACAGGCCCTGCTCGAACGCGACCACGAGACCTACGAGATCTCCCAGCGCCTCGCCGAGTACTCCGCCGCCGAGATCGGCCTGTTTTTCGGTCGTATCGACGTGGAGGACGCCGACCCGGAGAACCCTGTCACCGACCACGGCCCCGGCGGCGACGGTTCCACCCTGGACCGCCGCTACATCGGACGCATCGGCCTGCACGCCGACGACGACGAGATGCGGACGCTTCTCATGGACTGGCGCGCACCGCTGGCCCGCCCCTTCTACCTCGCCACCACCCTGCACCCGGAGGGCGTGCACACCCGGCGCCACATCCGGACGTCAGGACGCGCCGTCACCGCGGCTGCCGATGAACGGCTCAGCGGAGACGACTCCTACACCGGTGACACCGCCGACGGCGGTGAGGGTTCCGTCGCCCAGGAGGGCGCACTGCTGTATGCGGTGAACCGGGCCCGGTCGCGGCACATGACCGACATCGTCGACACCATCGTCGCGGAACAGGACCGGATCATCCGCGAGAACCACCGCGGCGTCACCGTCGTCCAGGGCGGTCCGGGCACCGGCAAGACGGCCGTCGCCCTCCACCGCACCGCGTACCTCCTCTACACCTGGCGCGAACAGCTGGAGCGGACCGGCGTCCTCATCGTCGGACCCAACCCCCGCTTTCTCGACTACATCTCCCAGGTCCTGCCGAGTCTCGGTGAGACCGGTGTGGTACTGGCGACGCCGGGCACACTCTACCCCGGCATCACCACCCGACCGATGAGCGCCGAGCCGCTGCTGTCACAGGAGGTCAAGGGGTCCTCGGAGATGGTGGACATCCTCAGCAACGCCGTCCGCGAACTGCAGACTGTCCCGGACAGTCCAGCGACGTTCCTTGTCGACGGAGTGACGATCAGCCTCACTCCGGCGATGGTGAAGGGCGCCCGGACCACCGCACGCCGGTCTCGGCGTCCGCACAACCAGGCCCGGGAACGGTTCTTCGCCAGCGCCCTCGACCGGCTGCGGGACGCCATGGCGGACAAGATCGGTACCGACCCGCTCGGCGGGGAGAACCTGCTGTCCGCCGCCGACCGCGCCCAGCTGCGCGAGGATCTCGGCAGTGAGGACCAGGTCCTCGAAGCCCTCGACGGATTCTGGCCGACGCTGACCCCCGAGGAGGTTCTCGCCGGGCTCTACGGTTCCCGCGAGGCCGTGGACTCCGCGGCGTCCGACTACGACGATCTCACCCGCCGGGCGCTACTGCGCACTGACGGATCAGTCGAGCCTGACGACTGGACCGAGGCAGACGCCCCACTGCTCGACGAGCTCGCCGAGATCCTCGGGGTCGTCGGCGTCGAGGAAGCCGAGGCCGAAGAGCAGAAGAAGTGGCAGGCCCAGGTCGCCGAGGCGCAGGAGGCACTCGACATCCTCACCGGCTCCGCGTACCAGGACCTCGATGACGGGACGGACGCCGAGATCCTCATGGCCTACGACGTCATCGACGCCGAACAACTCGCCGAGCGTCAGCGTGTCCGGGAGACCATGTCCACCGCCGAGCGGGCCGCCGCGGACCGCACCTGGGCCTTCGGCCACGTCATCGTCGACGAGGCACAGGAGCTCTCGGAGATGGCCTGGCGGATGGTGTTCCGCCGTGCCCCGAACCGGTGGATGACCCTGGTCGGCGATCCGGCGCAGACCGGCAGCCCGGCCGGGGTGGAATCCTGGTCGGACGCCCTCTCCCCTTTCGTCAAGGACCGGTGGAAGCTCCACGAACTCACCGTGAACTACCGCACACCGGCGGACATCGCCGAGATCGCCTCGGCAATCCAGGCAGAGGTCGCCCCGGACCAGCAGGTTCCTTCCAGCCTGCGCGAGACCGGTACCGGCGTGCGCGAGGGCGATCTCGCCGATCTGGAGGACGCCGTGACACAGGCGGCGACGGCCGCCGGCGAGGGCCTCACCGGCCTCATCGCCGCCCCGGAGCGGCTGCCGGCACTGCGAGACCTCGCTGAGCGGACGTCTTCCGTCGGCGAGATCGTGGTCTCCGACGTCAACGGCGCCAAGGGACTCGAGTTCGACGAAGTCGTGCTGGTGGAGCCTGCGGAGCTCGTCGCGGCATCCCCGCAGGGGCTCAATGACGTCTATGTGGCGGTCACCCGTGCCACCCAGGGGCTCACCCTCGTCCATGACGATGAACTTCCATGGTGATTCTCAGCAGATGTTAGGCTGAGCGGCACAACGACTCCGAAAGGACCCCAGTGCCGACCCGGACCTCACTCCGTATCCTGCTCGCTGCCTCCCTCTCAGCCACCGTGGTCGTCCCGACCGGTACGGCCGGGGCTGATCCCACAGGTGAGGGCCCGTCACTGAACTGGGGACCCTGCCCCGTCGGTTCAGGTGCCGAAGCACCGACCGAGTGCACCGAGATCGAGGTCCCCCGCGACTACGCCGATCCGGACGGGGCGACCATCTCTCTGACCATGAGCCGTGTCCCGGCCACCGGGGAACGCAAGGGCACGATCGCCGGCAACCCCGGCGGTCCCGGTGGCGATGCGCTGGGGATGTTCGCCACCTCCGACGCCGAAACTCCGGAGGCAGAAGGACGCATCACCCTGCCCGCCGATGTCCGGGAACACTATGACCTGCTGGCAGTGGAACCACGTGGCCTGGCCTGGGGAACTCCACTGGACTGCCCGGTCGCGGCGTCCCCGTTGACCACCGCCGGTGACATCTACGCCTCCTGTGAGTCGAAAGACCCCGGATACGCGTCCACCGTCACCACCGACAACACCGCCCGCGATCTTGACGAGGCACGCAAAGCACTCGGCGAGGACCGGCTGAACCTCTACGGTGTCTCCTACGGTGGGCCACTGATGGCGACCTACGCCACGCTGTTCCCGGAGCACACCGACCGCGTCCTGCTGGACTCGTCGGCGTCCCCGGACCAGCGCTGGTTCGGTCTCGGCGCCGCACGCAAGCAGGCCCGGATCGACGGGCTCAACGCGATGTTCGCCTGGCTTGCCGAGCGAGATGACGAGTACCATCTCGGTACCACTCCACTGCAGGTCTACCAGCGGTGGGCCGAGGTCATCACCGGCCCCTACGGCGTCCAGATGCCGGTGACCCCGCCGTCGGCGGAGGACGCGGACCTTCCCGCCGGCTCGGCGGTTCTCCCCGGTGAGCTCGGAACCCGGTTCCTCGACGGCCTGGTGTACGCACAGTGGCGAGCCGGAACGCTGGTAGATACCGGTCGGCAGATCATTGGAGAAGAGAGTGCCACCACCGGTGTCGTCTCCGGGTTCTCCCTCGCGATGGCGGCGATCCGGAATCAGACCCTATGGCCGTTGCTCGGAGAACAGCTCAGCGACCCTGAGGCGGCCGACGCCCGGAATGCGGAGGAACTCGATGCACTCCCGGAACCGACCGAGGAGGAGATCACTGCCCAGGAGGAGATGGCGGCCTCGGCCAGTTACGTCGAGCGGGCGATCACCTGCAACGAGAACACCAACACCCCGGACCGCTCCCTGGCACCGTCCTGGTGGCTCTCCCACCTGACCGGTGGAGACCTCATCCGCGGTAACGAGGATTGGATCGCCTCCGGCGAGTTCTGCTCCGGGTGGGACGCCACCACCACACCAACCGAGGTCTCGGGTGATGACCTCGACCGCGCCCCACTGAGCATCGGCTACACACAGGACGCGACAGTCTCCGCTGACGGTGCGCCGGACATGCACCGGGCCATGGGTGGCGAGCTCGCCACCGTCGACGGCTACTCCCACGGCGTCCTGCTGGTGGAGCCGGAGCTTCTCGCCGACAAGGTCAGCGACTACTTCGCCTGAGCGGGATCATCTGCTTGACCTTGTCATGCTGACAACGTGCACGATGGTGGCATGCGGATCAGCGAGGCTGCTGCGACAGCAGGATGCTCCCCCGAATGTGGTCCGTAACTACCACCGGACAGGGGCGCTACCGGAGCCGGAGCGGACACCCAACGGGTACCGGGACTATACGGTCGATGACGTTGCCCGGCTCATCCGACTGACCACGCTGACAGCTGCGGGGATTCCAGCAACCACCGTCGCCCGCATCACCGACCACCGCGATCTACTTCAGGACGCCCTGCTCGCCGTCGACTCCCGTATCGAGGAACTTCACCGGCAACGGTCGCGGATCCTCTCCCTGCTCACCGGCGGCCGGTCCATCCCACCGGACATCATCGACCTGCTGACTGATTTCCGGCAATGGACAATGGGCAGGGAACCGGAGGATTCCGCTGTAGTCGCTCTACTGGACCTCGACACCCGGGCGCTCCAACTGATGGTGGACACCGACATGACCACGGCGGACACCTGGACGCTTCTCCGCTCGTCACTGGTGTCCGCGCAGGCCAGGGAGAGTTCTCTGGCGGGGTACCATGCCTGGCACCTCCTCGGAGACGTCACGTCTGCCGATCCTGACATGCCGGATCTCATCGCCCGCTGCCGTCGCGGCCTACGGGACGGCGTCTTCTCCGGTCTCACCGAAACTCTCCGCCCGGGCGACCTGCCCCTGTCTCCAGCGGACATCCCGGTGACTGGAGCACAGTCTGCGGCGTTGCCGCACTGCTGGCGGAGCTCACCCCGTGATGCTTCTGCTCAGGCATCCCGGTGTAAGGCTGCTGCGGGGCGAACTCCGGCTATGGACCGATCTTGTCCTGTTGTGCCGGGGTAGGTCAGTGTTCCCGCCCGGAGCAGTCCCGCTTCCCGCCACGCAGGGGTTGTGGTTTCTCCCCGGAGCCCTGACCGCGGTCACTGCCGTCGAGATCACCGCAGTCGAGCTTCTTGTCTCCTCGGCGTTGGTCCGTGTAGTCGTCACCGTGATCTCGGTCTACTCACTGCTGCTGTTGTGGTCCGTTTTCGGCCGACGGAAGGTGTACCCGCCCTTCGTCAGCGATCGGGCACTGGTGATACGTCAGGGGCGGACAACACTTGCGGACATTCCTCGGGAAAGCATCTCGGCCATCACAGCGGATCGAAACTACCGTACAGACCGCGCGATCACCGACGACGGAACCCTGGTGCTCGGCAACGGAAACGGGACCAACCTGGAGATCCGGTTGACTGAGGGGGTGGATGCGGCGGATCCGGACCGGTGGCCACGGCAAAGCCGGTCACCGCAGAGATCACCGAAGTGCTGTTGTGGGTCGATGATCCTGCCGCTGCCGTCGCTGCGCTCGGCAGGAGCGATGCCTGAACCACACGGAACGGACCGGCTACATCATGCATCCACATTGTGCATTCTCAACCCTGTCCACCTGCAAGAAACATGCAGGTAGGACGAATATCCCCTCACTGTAGCGGGCGCTACAGCATGCATAATGTTCGGAAAAGAAGGAGGGAAGGTCCGGCTACACCGTGTGGACGATCATCACGTCGCAGTCGGACTGACGGGCGACGTCCGCCGGCACTGAACCGAGCAGACGCCCGGTCAGCGAGTTGATCCCCCGGTTACCGACGACGAGGAGGTCCGCCTTCACGTCGGTGACGATCCCCATCAGAGCCTCCACCGGAGACCCTGCCTTGATGGCGGTCTCGACAGTCGAGCAGCCCTCCTCCTGCGCCGCGGTCACCGCGGACGCGAGGTTCTGCTGGGCCGGGGAATCGCCGACGACTGTCTTCGAGTCCATCCGCACCGCCTGGACTGCGGCGTCCTGGTCAGCGTAATAGGCGCAGCCGATGACCAGCGTGGCGTCGAACGCAGCGGCAAGCGCTGCCGCCCGCCGCACAGCGAGAAGAGATGACTCTGAACCGTCGGTGCCGACAACGATGGTGCTGTAGCTCATGGCGCCCAGGTTACCCCATCACAGGCCGGCCTCGACCATGCCACGCAACTCCTTTTTCAGGTCCGAGATCTCGTCGCGCAGACGCCCGGCAAGCTCGAACTTCAGTGCCCGGGCGGCGTCCTGCATCTGCGAGGTGAGGTCGGCGATGAGTTTCTCCAGCTCGGGACGCGCCAGGCTGCCGGCGCCCCGCCCGGAGACCGCAGAGACCCCTGACGGGCCGGCCGCGATGTCCACGTCGGCGCCGAATCCGGTCGACGCTGCCGGCTCTGCCGGGCCGTCCTCGCCACGGTTCTCGTAGACCTGGTCGAGGATGTCGGCGATCTTCTTCCGCAGCGGCTGCGGGTCGATACCGTGCTCGGTGTTGTAGGCGATCTGCTTGGCGCGGCGTCGTTCCGTCTCGTCGATGGCGTACTGCATCGAGTCAGTGATCTTGTCCGCGTACATGATCACTTCGCCGGAGACGTTGCGGGCGGCACGGCCGATGGTCTGGATCAGCGAGCGCTCCGAGCGGAGGAAGCCCTCCTTATCGGCGTCGAGGATCGCCACAAGCGACACCTCGGGCAGGTCGAGGCCCTCACGCAGCAGGTTGATACCGACGAGGACGTCGTACTCCCCCAACCGCAGCTGGCGCAGCAGTTCCACGCGCTTGAGCGTGTCGATGTCCGAGTGCATGTAGCGTACCTTCACCCCGTGCTCCAGCAGGTAGTCGGTGAGGTCCTCGGCCATCCGCTTGGTCAGGGTCGTGACCAGGACGCGTTCCTTCCTCTCCACACGCTGCCGGATCTGCTCGATAAGGTCGTCGATCTGCCCCTCGGTGGGGCGCACCTCGACCTTCGGGTCGACCAGACCGGTCGGGCGGATCACCTGCTCGACGAACTCACCGCCGGCCGCCGCGATCTCATAGTCGCCCGGGGTCGCCGACATGTAGACGCACTGGCCCTTACGGTCGTCGAACTCCTCCCAGGTCAGCGGCCGGTTGTCGAGCGCACTCGGCAACCGGAACCCGAAGTCGACCAGGTTGCGCTTGCGCGACATGTCTCCTTCGAACATGCCTCCGATCTGCGGCACAGTCACGTGGGACTCGTCGATGATAGTGAGGTAGTCGTCCGGGAAGTAGTCGATAAGCGTCGCCGGGGCGGACCCGGACTCCCGCTGGTCGATATGGCGGGAGTAGTTCTCGATGCCGGAACAGTAGCCGACCTGCTGGATCATCTCCAGGTCGTACTCGGTGCGCATCCGCAGCCGCTGCGCCTCGAGCAGCTTGCCGCGGTTCTCCAGGTCGGCGACCCGGTGCTCCAGCTCCTCACGGATGTCGGCCATCGCCTTCTCCATGCGCTCCGGACCGGCGACGTAGTGGGTGGCCGGGAAGATCCGGATCTCCTCGACCTCCCGGATCACGTCACCGGTCAGCGGGTGGATGTAGAAGAGACTGTCGATCTCGTCGCCGAAGAACTCGACCCTCACCGCCAGTTCCTCGTAGGCGGGGATGACATCGACCGTGTCGCCCTTCACGCGGAAGGCACCACGGGTGAAGGAGACGTCGTTGCGGTCGTACTGGATGTCGACGAGCAACCGGAGGAACCGATCCCGCTCGACCTCCTCCCCGACCTTGAGGACCACGGAGCGGTCCAGGTAGGACTGCGGGGTGCCCAGGCCGTAGATGCAGGACACCGAGGAGACCACCACGACGTCCCGACGTGACAGCAGGTTCGAGGTCGCCGAGTGACGCAGCCGCTCGACGTCGTCATTGATCGAGGAGTCCTTCTCGATGTAGGTGTCCGTCTGCGCGATGTACGCCTCAGGCTGGTAGTAGTCGTAGTAGCTGACGAAGTACTCGACGGCGTTGTTCGGCAGCAGACTGCGCAGCTCATTGGCCAGCTGAGCGGCCAGTGTCTTGTTCGGCGCCATGACCAGGGTGGGACGCTGCTGCTTCTCGATGAGCCAGGCCGCGGTCGCGGACTTGCCGGTACCGGTGGCACCCATGAGCACGATGTCCCGCTCGCCACGGCTCAACCGCTCATCGAGTTCCTTGATCGCCGCCGGCTGGTCACCGGCGGGTTCGTACTCACTGATGACCTCGAAGGACGAGTCGGTACGTTCAACCTCTCCGACCGGTCGGAACTCGGATTCGGAGAGGACGGGGTGTTCAGCTGCGAAGGCCATGTGCCCAGTCTAGGACCGGTGGGTCAGCCTCGCCCAGAACTCATCGACCTGACTCACCAGCGACGCCACGTCCTGCGAGTTGTCGAGCACGACGTCCGCCGCGGCGAGCCGGGTCTCCCGGTTGATCTGCGCGGCGATGCGACGCCGGGCGTCCTCCTCGTCGAGACCCCGGTACTCCACTAGGCGTCGGATCCGCAGTTCATCGGGGGCGTCGACGACGAGGACCGTGTCCACCATGTCGGTCTGGCCGTTCTCGATGAGCAGCGGCATGTCGTAGACCAGCACCGGGACGTCGGCGGCGCGGGCGTCCTCGAACTGCTGGAGAGTGCGTTCGTGGATCCGGGGGTGGGTGATGGAGTTCAGGGTCTCGGTGCCCTGCTGGGAGGCGAAGGCCTGGCGGGCCAGTTCCGCGCGGTCGAGGGTGCCGTCCGGGCGGATGACACCGGTGAAGGCCTCCCCCAGTTCCGCCAGAGCCGGCTCGCCGGGTTCGACGACCTCCCGGGCGATGAGGTCGGCGTCCACGACGGTGGCTCCGAGTTCCGCCAGTCGGGCGGAGACCGTCGATTTCCCGGAGCCGATCCCTCCGGTGAGTCCGATGATGTGCATGCGGCCCAGGCTACCCGGCGGTGCGGGGTTGCCGCGCCGACAACGCGAAAGAGCCGTACGGCGAAGAGGTCAGTGCGGCCTCGGCGTCCTCCCCTGCCAGGGCCGCTGCATTCGCGGCAACGGCCGCCGCCCACTCCGCGCGGGTCCGCGCGATCTCCGCTCCGATCTCGGAGCAGAACACTTGGTCGCCGGTGCCGAGGTCCCGGTTGAGCGGGCAGCCGGCGGAACCGTCGATCTGCTGCAGCGGGGGCAGATCGGGAATCAGCTCGGTGGTGTCGGTGGTGTTCCTGGCCTCGGTGGCAGGGGCTTCCTCAGCCCCTGCGAAGACCGGGGCACCTAGTGACATAACGACAACAAATGCGGTGGTCAGGACGGTTGCGGCGGGGTCGCGTGGCGTGTCATTCCGCGAAGTACAGTCATCTCCGTTCCGACGTTTTCACCTGACACTTCACCCGAGGAGCGGCATGCCCCGCCACCGTTCACCCCGCGCGTCCCGCAGCGTCCCCGTCCTGTTGACGACCTCCACCCCGGACGCCGGGGACGGCCGCACTCTCATCGCCTTCGGCGACTCCTTCACCTGTAGTGGAGCGGGCAACGGCTGGTATCCCTACGCCCTGTTCGAGTCCCGGGACACCGATCCCACCGACGGTCTGTACGTCGACGGGACCGTCGACGGCAGCAGGTCCGGCGAGTTCCTGCCCACCTCGCTGAAGGTGCGGGGCGTCGAGTACACGAAGATCCCCACCTCCGGTATCGAGGTCGGTGGGGAGCAGTACGTCGATTTCATACCGGTGAAGTCCTGGGGGCAGGCCGGGATGTGGACCACCAACTGCGCACAGACCGTGGTCTCGCGCGCGCAGGTCCCGGACATCTACGGCGCCTTCATGCTGCCGGACCATGCCCCTGGACCCGACGGGAAACTCTACTTCGTAGCGACCAGCTGGGCCGGCTACAACACCATGATGCGTACCGACCTCACTGCGGTGCTGGGCTGAGGTTCCCGCTCACCGCGGTCAGCACCCGGAGGGTGGTGCGCAGGTCCTCCGGGAGTACGCCGCGCGTCATCGTCGTGACCACATTGGCCACGGCATCCTCGGCATCGGTGACCAGGTCGGTGGCGGCGGGGGTGGGTGTCGCTCCCCCGGTCCCGGTGTCGTCCTCGCCGCCGGCGCCACTGTCGTCCAGGAGCCCTTCGACGGCCCGTTCGCCGTCCACGGCGATGCATAAGTCGCGCACGGGCCGCGCAGGGCCCACAACGCCAACTACCCCAGGGTTGGAATCACTTGAGGATTCCACCCCCTGGGGTAGTTGGCGCGGGCGGTTCGGTCGCCTGAGCAGAGACTGACTAGCGCTCGATGATGGCGGTGATGCCCTGACCACCGGCGGCACAGATGGAGACGAGGACGCGGCCGCCGCCGTTCTCCTCGAGGATCTTCGCGGCGGTGGCGATGATGCGTCCACCGGTCGCGGCGAAGGGGTGACCGGCGGCGAGCGAGGAGCCCTTGACGTTGAGCTTGGCGCGGTCGATGGCGCCGAGCGGGGCGTCGAGACCGAGGCGGTCCTTGCAGTAGTCCTCGGACTCCCAGGCCTTGAGGGTCGCCAGGGTCTGACCGGCGAAGGCCTCGTGGATCTCGTAGAAGTCGAAGTCCTGCAGAGTCAGGCCGTTACGCTCCAGCAGACGCGGGACAGCGTAGGTCGGGGACATCAGCAGACCGTCCGGGGTGAGGCCGTCGTGGCCGTGGAGGAAGTCCACGGAGGCGGTCTCGGAGTCCACCAGGTACGCCTTGACCGGCAGGTTGTGCTCGGCGGCCCATTCCTCGGACGCCAGCAGCACGGCGGAGGCACCGTCGGTCAGCGGGGTGGAGTTACCGGCGGTCATGGTCGCCTGGGTGCCGTGGGCGGCGGCGTCCTTCCTGCCGAAGACCGGCTTGAGCTTGGACAGCTTCTCCACGGAGGAGTCCGGGCGCAGGTTCGTGTCGCGCTGGACGCCGAGGTACGGGGTCACGAGGTCCTCGAAGAATCCGGCGTCGTAGGCGGCGGCGAGCTTCTGGTGGGACTCGGCGGCGAGCTCGTCCTGGTCCTCGCGGGTGATGCCGAGCTCGCGGGTGGTGATGGCCTGGTGGTCACCCATGGACAGGCCGGTACGGGGCTCGCCGTTCTGCGGCTGCTCCGGGGCCAGCTGGGAGGGACGCACCGAGCCGAGCAGCTTCAGCATCTCGGGGGTGGACTTGGCGTTGTTGACCTTGATGAGGGTCTTACGCAGGTCGTCGTTGACGGCGAGCGGGGCGTCCGAGGTGGTGTCGGTACCCCCGGCGATGCCGGCGTCGATGCGGCCGAGCGCGATGGCGTCAGCGACCTGGACCGCGGCGGCGAGACCGGTACCGCAGGCCTGCTGCAGGTCGAAGGCCGGGGTCTCGTTGTCGAGGGCGGAGCCGAGGACGACCTCGCGGGTCATGTTGAAGTCACGGGCGTGCTTGAGCACGGCGCCGGCGACAACCATGCCGAGCTTCTCGTCCTGCAGGCCGTAGCGGGCGACCAGGCCGTTGATGGTGGAGGTCAGCATGTCCTGGTTGGACGCGCTGGAGTACTCCTTGTTGGACCGTGCGAAGGGGATGCGGTTGCCGCCGAGGATGGCGACCTTGCGCGGGGAGGAAGAGGTCATGTCGGTAATCACTCCGTCGTCGTTTGTCTGGTCAGTACCGTGTCTGGCGGCCAGCCTACCCGTGGGGGGGGTAGCGCCGGGCGCCGTATCCGGGGGGGTGTGGAACCCTTGTTGTGCCTGTCACTGATTTGCAGGACAGCGTACCGGGTCACACACTAGGGTACGAATGAGAACATACATTGTTCGAGCGGCCACAAGGTACGCTTTCGGATAACTGCTTCACCCACACACCGCTACAGACCAAGGAGATCAGTACATTGTCTTCCAACAAGGGCCTGCTGGAACAGATCATCAACTCCAGCTTCGCCGGTAAGCTCGGCGTCCCCCAGGGCGAGAAGCTGCGTCGACACAAGAAGGGTGAGCCCGCCCTCGACGGCCCGGTCGTCATCGGCGGCGAGGGCCGCGTGGCCGACGGTGTCCGGAAGTTCCTCGACACCGACTTCCAGTTCGTCGAGGCCGACACCGACATCAAGAAGTCCGCGATCATCTTCGACGCCACCGGCATCAAGACCCCCGAGGACATCAAGAAGCTCTACGAGTTCTTCCACCCCCAGATGCGCAAGGTGCGTCCGAACGCCCGCTTCCTCGTCATCGGCACCACCCCCGAGCTCATCGAAGACGCCGACGAGCGCATCGTCCAGCGCGCCATCGAGGGTTTCGTCCGCTCCCTGGCCAAGGAGCTGCTGCGCGGCGCCACCGCCCAGCTCATCTACGTCGACCCGGCCGTGAGCGACGATCTGTCCGGCCTCGAGGCCCCGGTCCGCTTCATCCTCTCCGGCAAGTCCGCCTACGTCGACGGCCAGGTCATCCGCGTCGACAACACCCACGTCGAGGCCCCCGAGTCCTGGGACGCCCCGACCGCCGGCAAGGTCGCCCTCGTCACCGGTGCCGCCCGCGGTATCGGCGCCGACATCGCCCGCGTCCTCGCCCGTGACGGCGCCAAGGTCATCATCGTCGACGTCCCCGCCGCCGGTGAGGCTCTCGCGGAGATCACCAACGAGGTCAAGGGTTCCGCCCTGCCGCTGGATGTCACCGCCCCCGACGCCGCTGACAAGATCAAGGCGCACGCCGAGGAGAAGTGGGGCCAGGGTGTGGACATCATCGTCCACAACGCCGGCGTCACCCGCGACAAGCTGCTCGCCAACATGGACGAGGGCAAGTGGAACCTCGTCGAGGCGATCAACTTCATCGCCCCGATCCGCATCACCGAGGGACTGCTGGAGAACGGCGGCCTCAACGAGGGCGGCCGCGTCATCACCCTGTCCTCCATGGACGGCCTCGCCGGCCAGCGCGGTCAGACCAACTACGCCATGTCCAAGGCCGGCATGATCGGCATCGCCGAGGCGCTGGCCCCGAAGGTCGCCGACAAGGGCATCACCGTCAACGCCATCGCCCCGGGTTTCATCATCACCGCGATGACCGCCGAGATCCCCACCGGCACCCGCGAGGTCGGCAAGCGTCTGAATTCCCTCAACCAGGGTGGTCTGCCGATCGACGTCGCCGAGGGCGTGGGCTTCTTCGCCGGCAACGCCTCCGGTGCGGTCACCGGTCAGTACCTCCGCGTCTGCGGCCAGCACCTGATGGGCGCCTAGGAGGTCACCGTGACTGTCACCTACAAGGAGCTCCCGGCGATCCCGGAGCTGATGACCGAGTACAAGTCCGCCGCCAAGGACCTCGTCCCCGCCGTGGGCACGAAGCGTTCGGCGAAGACCGACCCCGCCACCGGCTTCGAGGTCAAGGGCGTGAAAGTCAGTGTAAGGCACCTCGGTGCCTACTGCGCGTCCACCGGTCTCCGCCTGGCCAACGAGCTACCCGCCACGTACCTCTACGCGCTCTCCTTCCCGCTCGCGATGAAGGTCATGACCACCCCGGACTTCCCTTTCAACGCTGTCGGTGCGGTGCACCTCACCAACGTCATCGAGCAGACCCGCCCGCTGACCGTGGACGACGAGTTCACCATCCGCACCCACGCGGAAAACCTTCGTCCGCACCGCAGGGGACTGCTGATCGACATGGTCACCGAGGTCTTCGTCGAGGACGGGGGAGACACTCCGGTCTGGACCCAGACCTCCGGCTTCCTCGCCAAGGGTGTGAAGCTCTCCGGATCCGCTGACGCTGCAGTGAAGGCCCGTGAGGAGGATTCCGGCTCACTGTTCGAGCGTCCGGAGCTACCTGCGGACCCGACGCCCACGGCCACGTTCACCGCCACCCCGGCCACCATCAAGGTCTACGCGGACGCCTCGGGCGACAAGAACCCGATCCACGTCTCCGGCCTGGGTGCGAAGGCCTTCGGCTTCCCGTCCACCATCGCCCACGGCATGTGGTCGGCGGCGTCCGTCCTCGCTTCCCTGGAGGGAGAACTGCCCACCGGCGGTTCCCGCTTCTCCATCGAGTTCGCCAAGCCGGTCACGCTGCCGGCGAAGGTCGCCGAATTCACCGCGAAGGACACCTCCGGTGCCTGGGACGTCCAGCTGCGCAAGGCCTCCAAGCTGGATACCCTGCACGCGATCGCCCGCATTGAGGCGCTCTAGTCCGGAGTTCTTTTCCGGGCAACGCCAGCATTACGCCACCTGAGGTCGGTGGGCATCACTTCCCACCGACCTCAGGTGGCGTTCTGCGTGCACGATCATCACGTTTCAGGGACGTCCGTACAACCGGGACGCCCGAAACGTCATGATTGTGTACGCCCGGCCGTAGAGCCGGGCTTATTTCTAGGGTCGCTCCCCTGCTGCCGCCGAGTCCGACGCTGAGTCGGACGCTGAGTCGGACGCAACGTCCTCAGGCTCCGCCTCCTTCGCGGTGACGGTGATGATGTCGTCACCCGGTGCGGCGACGGGGGCGACCATCCCCTCCACCGAGGCGAACTTCTTCGAGTTCACCACCACGACCGGGGTCAGCGGAGAGAAGCCTGCGGCCTCGATCTTCGCCCGGTCGAAGCGGATCAGCGGTGTTCCTGCAGTGACCTGCTGCTTCTTCTCGACGAGGTTCTCAAAACCCTCACCTTCCATCTTCACCGTGTCGATACCGATGTGGATGAGCAGCTCGATGCCGGAATCCAGTCGCAGACCGATCGCATGGCCGGTCTTCTGCACGGTGAGGACCTTCCCGTCCGCCGGGGCGACCAGGGTGTCTCCGGTCGGATCGATGCACACGCCACCGCCCAGAGCTCCACTGGCGAAGGCCTCGTCCGGGGTCTCGGACAACGGCAGGACCTTGCCCTCGACCGGCGCAGTCACGACAGTGACCGCGCCGGGACGCAGAGCAGGCTTGATGTGGGCGGTTCCGGCGGCGACAGCGGCCTCCTCGATGCGGGCGTCCTCCGCGGCACTGGCCGCCTCGCGCTCAGCCTCGAGCTGGGCGAGAACTTCAGCCTTCTCATCCGCCCCGCGGTAGTCGAAGACGAGCACCAGGATCATGGAGGTGGCAAATGCAGCGGCAATACCGATGAGGTAGCCGCCCCACGGGTCCATGGCCGGGAAGGTCAACAGCGAGGTGAAGACGAAGGCATTGGCCTTGACGTCGAAGATGCCCATGATGACGCCACCGACGAAACAACCCGGGAGCAGGCGGACGTAGGTCTTCTTGAATCTCAGCAGCACACCGTAGAGCGAAGGTTCGGAGATACCGCCGAGCAGACCCGCCATGAGACCACCGAGGGAGACCTGCCGCATACCTTTGTTCTTCTCCCTGACAGACACGAAGAACACGCCGGCGACCACACCGAAGCAGGCGAAATTCCAGGCACCCATCGGCCCCTGGATGAAGTCGTAGCCCAGGGTCGCGAGGTTCTGCACCATGATCGCGTTGAGCGGCCAGTGCAGTCCCAGCGGCACGAGGAAGGGGTAGAGCAGCGGGATGACGATCGCCAGGATGAACGGCGAGAGGTCATTGGTCCATTCGAGGAAGTTCGAGATCCCGTTACCGATACCGATACCGAAGGGCCCCAGCAGGAAGGCGGTCAGCGGGATCATGATGAGTAGCGAGAAGAACGGCACGAACACCATCTGCACCGCAGACGGAATGAGCTTCTTCAGGCCCTTCTCCACCCAGTACAGGCCGATCGCGGCGATCAGCGGCGGGAAGACCTGCGACGAGTAGTCGTTGAGCACCAGGGGGAGACCGAAGATGTGGACGACGTCCTCCGGATCGCCCAGCGAGAGGAACTCCGGGGTGAGCAGGGCGGCGGGGATCGCTGCCCCCACCCACTCGTTCGCACCGAGCTTCCGGGCTGCGGTCGCACCGATCATGATCGGCAGGAAGTAGAACACCGACCGCCACATGGCGTGCAGCAGCACGTAGCCGTCCGGCTGATCCGCCATGTCGGCGCGGAAGTCCTGCCAGCCGAAGGTGTCGGCCAGCACCAGCATGGTGATGATGAGGGACGCGCCGAGCAGCGCCCACAGCACGGGGCGGAATGTGTCCGAGAGGAACTCGAAGCAGTAGTTGATCCAGTCGTACTTCCCCCGTACTCCCCCGTACTCCTTCTTGGCGGGGGTGGAGTCCGCATCCCCCATCCCGGGTTCCTTGACGATGGCGTTGTAGAATTCGGCGACGCCGCCGCCCATCACCACCTGGACGCCGTCACCGCCCTGCGGCACCACCCCCAGGACCTGCGGAGTGTTCTCCAGAGTGTCGAGATCGGCTTTCGACCGGTCATGGAGCTGGAATCTCAGTCTCGTCGCGCAGTAGGTGAGGTTGACGACGTTGTCCGCGCCACCCACCTCCTTGAGGATGCTCCGTGAGGTGTCTGTCGGGGATGGCATCGCGTTCCTGGCCTTTCAGAAAAAGGGAAGACAGAATGTGGTTTCCTCCGCCACTGTAGGCCCGGCCACCCCCGGAAGGAATCCCCCGGTACCC
>NZ_JALAGU010000005.1 GCF_022712275.1 Corynebacterium sp.
CCCCGGTCCCTGTCCGTCTCCCGTGCGGCCCGGTCATCCCTTGCGGCCCTTCCTCTGCGGTCGGAGGGCAACAACTCCTGCGGCGACAGTCACGATAGCACCGATCACCACACAGACAAGAGACCAGGTGCGTACAGGCCTGTCCTCCCCGACCTCGACGGCCTGGGACAGCAGGGCACCGCGCTCCTCTTCCGGGGTCTCCCCGTGCAGGTCAAGCAGCAGTCCGGTCTCCGTACCGTCATCGGCCGCGTAGTAGTCGTGAAGATCCTCGCGAACCGAGACGATCATGCCGCTCGAGGGTTCCACGGCGATCTCCCGGGTGCCACTGCGGTGCAGGGTCGAGACCGTGGACGTCCCCGGCTCCCCGTCCTCTCCCGCGGTCGTGACATTCTGCGTCAGCCTGATGTGGTTCGGGTTGCCCTCCATCACCGGTTCGGCGTCCATCTCCTGGCGGAAGACGTAGACCTCGTGACCGTCGATCTCCTCTGCCCGGTCGAAGGACGCCGGCAGGGCGCGGCGCAGCAGCGTATCGAAGAACGGGTACTCGGACTGTTCCGTGTGGTGCGGGAACTTCAGCCACTGGCCGTCAACCGTGGCTTCCCCGGCCGGCGTCCCCAGCGTGTCGGCGACCTTGACGTCACCGGTGGCCGCACCGGAGAAGCGGTCCACACGCATCGTCCACACCTCGGCGTCCAGCAGGCCGACCTGGTCGCCGAGGGACTCCGCCATGTCGTCGCGCATCGTCGTGACACCCACGGTCGCCGCCGCCTCGTTGTCGTCGGCAGGATCCCCCAGGGTGACCGCGACGTTCCGCGACACCGGCCCGGTGATGACATCCGGGTCGTTCTCCCCCGCGGTCGCCAGGTAGGCCTTGCCGATCGTCGCCTCGGGATCGGACACGGTCAACTGCGTGTCCCCCAGGTCCAGCGGCACCGGACGGTCGGCGTCCACCAGGCGGGGCAGGATGAGCCCGACCCCCAGGAGGATGCACCCGAGACCCAGGGCGAGGACGGAGAGGATGCGAGACTTCGGAAGCATGCGGACCATCGTATAGGTGGTGCCTATACGGACGACCCCCGCCCTGCACACGTGGTGCAGACCGGGGGTCGCGGTGCTCCCTGACGGGAGCGGGCTCTGTAGGGAGCGCAGATTCCTCTTACTTGAGGGAGATCTTGGCGCCGGCCTCTTCGAGCTTGGCCTTGGCAGCCTCGGCGTCGTCCTTGGAAGCACCCTCGAGGATGGCCTTCGGAGCGGCCTCGACCAGCTCCTTGGCCTCCTTCAGGCCCAGACCGGAGACGATCTCGCGGACGACCTTGATGACGCCGATCTTCTTGGCGCCGGCGTCCTCGAGCACGACGTCGAACTCGTCCTTCTCTTCCTCAGCGGCACCGGCGGCCGGGGCACCGGCAGCGGCGACGGCGACCGGAGCGGCAGCGGTGACGTCGAAGGTGTCCTCGAAGAGCTTGACGAACTCAGAGAGCTCGATGAGGGTCATTTCCTTGAAAGCTTCGAGGAGCTCGTCGTTGGTGAACTTAGCCATGGTGGCTTCCTTTCGTTCATGCGCCCCACCGTAGGGTGGGACAGGGGTATACAGAGTGTGTGTTCCGCAGAGGGAAACCGCTTACGCGGCGTCCTTCTTGTCCTGGAGCGCAACGGCGAGCCGTGCGACCTGGGAAGCCGGGGCGTTGAACAGACCGGCGGCCTTGGTCGGCAGGCCCTTGAGGGCGCCGGCCAGCTTGGCCAGGGTGGTCTCGCGGTTGTCCAGCTCGGCGATTGCCTGAACCTGTGCGGCGTCGAGGATGTTGCCATCCATGTTGCCGCCCTTGATCACGAGGAGCTTGTGCTCGCCGGAGAAGGTCTTGAGGGCCTTCGCCGCGTCGACAGCCTCGCCGCGAACGAACGCGACAGCGGTCGGACCGGTCAGCTGAGCATCATCGAGCTCCACACCGGCCTGCTTGGCGGCCAGCTTGATCATGGTGTTCTTGGCGACGGAGTAGGTCACGTCGGCACCGAGGGCCTTGCGCAGCTCAGTGGTCTCGGCGACGGTCAGGCCGCGGTACTCGGTGAGGATCGCGGCGGACGCGTCCTCGAAACGGGCGGTGAGCTCCGCGACGGATGCGGTGTTCTTCGGGTTTGCCATACTCTCGCCTCCTTCCTGATGTCTGTCAGTGTCATGACCGCCGGGCCACCGGACGACGACACGCCCCGTGCCGCAGGGGCACGGGGCGTGTCGGAGCTTCGCCATCCCGGAGGGTGGGAGCTGCATGTCCTCGTGTTTCTCCTGCGCGGGCCGCCATCGTCTTCGATGGTCCTTCGCCACATCCTGTCGGGGAATCCCTGGGGACTCAGGAAAGATGCAGTGACCGACGGTCTTCGGTGAAACTTGAACGTCCGCGGGTGACCCGCGGTCAAACTTCGTGGATGAACTCTAGACGACCGGCGGCCGCACCACCAAATCGTCGGATTCAGGGACGTTCGCGCCGCCGGACAGATATCGTCTGAGAAATGAACACTCGGCTCGTCACAGACCACACGCCACGTGCCTTCACCCCGGCGTTCCTCTACTCCCAGCGCCATCCCCGCCGAATGCCCGACGGGGTCAATGACTGGGACACTCCCCTGGCGGAGTCCGGTCCCGGATCCGTCCCCGTGGTCCTCATCCATGGCACATGGATGAACAGCTACTGCACCTGGTCGCTCATCGCCCCCACCCTGGTGGACGCCGGCTACCGGGTCTTCGCGGTCAACTACGGACAGGATCCGTCGTGCTTCCTCGGTCGCCGCCGTGCCTGTTTCGGCAACGCCGGACTGCTGGACGCCCAGCCCGAGGTCGCGGCCTTCATCGACAAGGTCCTGGAGCACACCGGAGCCGCCGCTGTGGATCTCATCGGACACTCCCAGGGTGTCGCCCAGGCCCGGCTGTATCTCAGTGACTCGGGCGGAGCAGGTGACCCGGCCGCCGGCATCGCCCCGAAGGTTCACAGGGTGATCGGTTTCGCCGGTTCGAACCACGGGACCACGATGAGCGGGCTGGGGTCCCTGGGCCGTTGGAGCAAGAACCGCGGTCTCTACGGTCCGCTGCGCTCCCTCCTCGGGCGGTGCGCGGAGGACCAGATGCCGGGGTCAGCGGCCATGGCCCACATCAACCTGCACGGGGACACCGTGCCGGGCGTCGACTACACCATGCTGTGCAGCCGATACGACGAGATCGTCACCCCCTGGCGGACCCAGTTCCTGGAGGAGGGTGAGGGCGCGACGGTGCGCAATCTGCAGGTGCAGGACCACGGCAACGGCAGGGACATCAGTGACCACGTCTCGCTGCTCTACTCTCCTCGCGCGATCGACCTCATGCTCGAGGCTCTCGACCACGGTCCGGACGGTGACTACCGGGCGAACCACCCGCACGTGACCGGCCGGGTCCTCCCCTTCTGGGGGAAGATCGGCAAGAAGTAGGCCGCACTGTGTCCCGGGTCGGCTACAGCAGAACCCCCGCCGCCGTGGATGCACGGTGACGGGGGTTCAGCTGTATCCGGCGCAATCCGCCTGACGGGGAAAGACGCGGGGACGCCGCGGAAACTACGCGGTGTAGTCCTTGACCACGGACGGGTCGACCGGGATGCCCGGGCCCGAGGTGGTGGAGATGGTGACCTTCTTGAGGTAGATGCCCTTGGCCGCGGACGGCTTCTGGCGCTGCAGCTCGTCGATCAGGGCGCCGTAGTTCTCGGCGAGAGCCTGCTCGGTGAAGGAGGCCTTACCGATGACGGCGTGCAGGTTGGAGGCCTTGTCGACGCGGAAGGAGATCTTACCGCCCTTGATCTCCTGGACAGCCTTGGCGACGTCGGTGGTGACGGTGCCGGTCTTCGGGTTCGGCATCAGACCACGCGGGCCGAGGACGCGGGCGACGCGGCCGACCTTGGCCATCTGGTCCGGGGTGGCGATCGCGGCATCGAAATCGGTCCAGCCGCCCTGGATCTTCTCGATCAGCTCGGCGGTGCCGACAGCCTCAGCGCCGGCCTCTTCGGCGGCGGTGGCGTTCGGGCCCTCGGCGAAGACGATGACGCGGACGTTCTTACCGGTGCCGTTGGGCAGGGAGACGGTGCCGCGGACCAGCTGGTCAGCCTTGCGGGGGTCGACGCCCAGGCGGACGGCGACGTCGACGGTGGCGTCGAAGTTCTTGGAGGAGGTCTCCTTGGCCAGCTTGGTGGCCTCGAGCGGACGGTAGATACGACCGGCGTCGATCTTCTCTGCGGCGGCCTTGAAAGCCTTGGACTTGGTGCTCATTGGGGTTCCAATCAGTGGAATCGGACTGTGGTGCGGGCCGAAGCGGGCCCTGCCACGGTATGTAGGGGTGGTGCACGGCCGGAATGACCCGGCCGGTCTAGCTCAGTGACCTGTGCTCAGGCCGGGCCGTTACGCCGGGGCGCCGGTGACGACGATGCCCATGGAACGGGCGGTGCCGGCGATGATGCGGGCGCCGTTCTCCAGGTCGTTGGCGTTGATGTCCTCGAACTTGGTCTCGGCGATCTCCCGGCACTGGGCCCAGGTGACCTCACCGACCTTGTCGGTGTGGGGGACGCCGGAGCCCTTCTGGATACCGGCGGCCTTCAGCAGCAGCTTGGCTGCCGGCGGGGTCTTCAGCTTGAAGTCGAAGCTACGGTCCTCGTAGACGGTGATCTCGACCGGGATGACGTTGCCGCGCTGGGACTCGGTCGCCGCGTTGTAGGCCTTGCAGAACTCCATGATGTTGACGCCGTGCGCACCCAGCGCCGGGCCGACCGGCGGGGCCGGGTTAGCGGCGCCAGCCTGGATCTGGAGCTTGATGAGGCCGGTGACCTTCTTCTTCTTCGCCATGTTGCACCTCTTCACGTGGTATCAGGCACCCTCGGCTCCCCCGTGGCGACAGGGGAACGGCCTGACCGGATGCCGGACTGGTTACCGGCCACCGGGTGGAATGTATGTACTGCTGCCCGACGGAGAATCCTGGTGGACGAATCCTACGGGCAACCGGAGAGAGCTTAGTTGAGCTTCTCGACCTGGTCAAACTCCAGCTCGACCGGGGTCTCGCGGCCGAAGATGGAGACCAGGGCCTTGAGCTTGCTGTTCGCGGCGTCGATCTCTGAGATGGTCGCGGAGACCGAGGCGAACGGACCGGAGAGGACGGTGACGGACTCGCCGACCTCGTAGTCGACCTCGACCTGGTTGGCGGTCGGGGTCGGTGCCATGGCCACACCGGTGGCGGAGACGTCGACACCGGACGCGGAATCGGCACCCTCGGCGTCCTCCGGGACGGTGGCGGTCTCCGGCGGAAGCAGGAACTTGGCGACCTCGCGGATCTTCACCGGGGTCGGCTCGCCGGCGTTGCCGACGAAGGAGGTGACGCCCGGGGTGTCACGGATGACGGACCAGGACGGGTCGTCCAGCTCGACGCGGACCAGGACGTAGCCCGGCAGCAGCTTCTGCTTGACGATCTTCTTCTTGCCGTCCTTGACCTGGGTGACCTCTTCGATCGGGACGACGACCTCATGGATCTGCTGGTCCACACCGAGGGTCTGGGCGCGCATCTCCAGGTTGGTCTTCACCTTGTTCTCGTAGCCCGAGTAGCACTGGATGATGTACCAGCTGCCCGGCAGCTTCTTCAGGGCACGCATGAACTCGCGCAGGCGGGTCTTGTAGGCCTCGAGGGCCGCGTCCTCGGCGGAGACCGGGGCCTCCTCGCCGTCGGACTCGCCGGCCTGGCCGGCCTGAGCCTGAAGGTCGGAGACCGACTGCTGGACGTCCTCCTGGGCGGCGGCGGCCAGACCCTCGGCACTGAGCTTGTCGGCCTGGGCCTCGTTCTGCTCACTCATCGGTGGATCCTTTCCAAGTCTGTGGCGGTGACGGGATGACACCCGGGCCGTTGTCGGCCCCCGCATGAAAAATCCGCCTCGCCGGTAGGGCGGAGGCGGTCATGATCTGCTGCAATCTTACCACGGTCAGAAGCCGAAGATGAACTCCACGCCTTCGTGCGTGAGGAAGTCCACGGAGGCACAGAGAGCGACCATGATCACCAGGAAGATGATGGTGATGATGGTGGAGGAGACCATTTCGCGACCGGTCGGCCAGATGACCTTCTTCATCTCACGGCCGACGGAACCGGCGTAGGCGACGGGACCACGGGCCGGCTTGCGTCCGCCGTCATCGGTGACGCGGGTGGCCGCGACCTTGGCGGTGGCGCCCTTCTCAGCGTTCTCGATCTGACGCTTGCCGGACGGCCGGAGTCGGTCGTTCGTGGTGTTCTCGTCGCTCACGCGTGAAGCTCCTTCAACGTAGTAGTCCCCGGCCCAGGGTAACCGAATTCTGTTTTCGGTGCCCCCGGACCGGGGATCAGTGCAGGGGCGACAGGACTTGAACCTGCAACCTGCGGTTTTGGAGACCGCTGCTCTGCCAATTGAGCCACGCCCCTAAAAGGTGCGACCCACCGTCGCTGCGGTGAGCACTCGGGAAGTGTAGCAGTTCTGTCTGAGCGGCCACAAATGAGGTGGACGGCCACGCGACCCCTCCCTCCGGGCAGTGGGCGGGACAGCGGAAGGGCCCGGCACCATGATGGTGCCGGGCCCTTCCCGGTGGTAGCGATGCGGAGGATCGAACTCCGGACCTCACGATTATGAGTCGTGCGCTCTAACCATCTGAGCTACACCGCCACTGTCACTCGCGGTCATCGCAAAATGACTGGAGCCCCCTGACAGAATCGAACTGTCGACCTTTTCCTTACCATGGAAACGCTCTGCCGACTGAGCTAAGGGGGCACGCTCTGCAACTCCCGGCGCCTGCGCCGTTCGTCTGAAGCCTGGGATAGCATAACCAGTGACCCCACACCGGAACAAATCATCAGGTCACGGCGCGAATCGAGGAGTTGCTGCGCGTACGGTCAGCCCCATTCACCGCGTCCGATGCGGCACCCCGGAACGCACCGCGCACATTGTGGGGGAGCCAGGCGATGTCGGCATCACGCAGCCGGAGGTGGCTCCGCCCCTCTCCCCACCGACCTCAGACTGCGCGATGCGGACCTAGACCTGATGCGGGACGTAGACCTGACGCACCCCCACAGACCCCGCACACAGAGAAACCGCCTCCCGGACTCAGTCCGGAAGGCGGTTCATCCTGGTGTCTCAACCAGTGCCAGGTAAAGGATTCGAACCTTTGAAGGCAATGCCGGCGGATTTACAGTCCGCTCCCTTTGGCCGCTCGGGCAACCTGGCAAGCACTTGTCGGTGCGCCGGATACGTTACTACGAACCCTGTAGTCCAGCGCAACTCTGCAGGTCAGACACAGTAAATTGACGGATCTACCAGCCCGGTCCCGCGGCGGTCAGCCCAGTCGAGCGAGCGAGTAGTTCATCAGCCGGCGCAGCGCGGTCGTCACCGGGTTCTCCGGCAGCAGAGCCAACTCCGCCTCGCCGAGATCCCGGTACCGCTCGACGTCCGCCAGGGACCGCTCACGGCCGTCGGACGCGCGGATGAGGGTCAGCGCCTCGTCGACGAGTGCATCGTCGGTCACCGGCCCGGTGAGGATCTCCCGGAGCCGCTCCCCACCCGGGGTCTGCTCGCGCATCGCGTAGAGCACCGGCAGGGTGAACACGCCCTCGCGTAGGTCGGTCCCCGGTGTCTTGCCGGACGCCTCCGGATCGGACCACACGTCGATGATGTCGTCGACGATCTGGAAGACCTGGCCGAGGTGGCGCCCGAAGCGGAACAGGGCGTCCCGCTCCTCGGCCGGGGCGCCGCCGTGCGTGGAGCCGAGGAAGCCGGCGGAGGCGATGAGCACACCGGTCTTCTCCTGGATGACGGTCATGTAGTGCTCCACCGGGTCCTCGCCCTCGGGGCAGCCGACGGTCTCACGCATCTGGCCGGTGACCAGCTCACCGAAGGTCTCGGCGAAGTGACGCACGGTGTCCGGGCCCAGGTCGGCCATGATGGACGAGGCGACGGCGAAGATGAAGTCCCCGGCGAGGATGGCGACGGAGTTGTCCCACCGGGCGTTCGCACTCTCGGAGCCGCGACGGCGGTCGGCCTCGTCCATGACGTCGTCGTGGTAGAGCGTAGCCAGATGGGTCAGCTCGACGACGACCGCGGCGTTCACCACGGTCTGCGAGGCAGTCTCCGGGGTCGAGCCGTAGCGCGACGCCAGCAGGGCGAACATCGGCCGGAAGCGCTTCCCGCCGGCCAGTGCCAGGTGCTGCACCTTGTCCGTGAGGAAACTCTCCCCGGTCGACAGGGAATCCTGCAGGGTCGACTCCACCCGGGTCATTCCCTCGGCGATGAAGTCGTTGAGGGCGGCGTCCCCCAGGTCCAACCCCATCTGTTCACCGGAGTTAGTGCGTGCCATGAATTTCGTAGCCTCTGTCCGTCGTCCGTCAGTCACCGTGTCGCCTGTGCAAGGTCATCGCGTATTTCACGCATGGTCCGGCTCAGTCGCACACTGAGGACCAACCATATCCCAGCAACCGCCGTGGTTCCTATACCGCCGTCCCGGTCCCGTGCCACAATGTCCCCTTGTGAACACCTCTGCGCTGCCGTCCGAGCTCCCGACAGACTGCCCCCTCCTCGTCATCGGAGGTGGCCCCGCCGGAGCCGCGACCGCCGCCACGGCCGCACTGGCGGGGATGGACGTCACCGTCGTCGACATGCAGGATTTCCCGCGCGACAAGACCTGCGGCGACGGCCTCACCCCACGGGCCGTCCATGCCCTGACCCGGCTCTGGGGCGGCGACCCGGCGGCAGCGTCTCCCCGTACCGGGACCACCGGCGTCCTGGAAGGACGCCCCGCGATCCGTGGTCTCGCCCTCCACGGCTTCGGCGGCTCGGTGAAGACCCCGTGGCCTGACCTGCCCGCCTTCCCGCCGCAGGGGTCGGCGGTACCCCGCACACAGTTGGACTCCGCCCTGCTCGACTTCGCGGCGGATGCCGGCGCCAGTGTCGTCACCGGATGGAAGGCCGTCGATGTGACGATGACCGGCGCGTCCACCGCCGGTGTCGTGGAGTCCGTCACCTTCCGACGGGGACGCGAGGAGCGCACGGTGCGCTGCGCCACACTCGTGCTGGCTGAGGGGGTGCGCAGTGGAATCGCCAGGAAGCTCGGAGTGCAGTGGCTGCGCGGCATGGTGCACGGCATCGCCGCCCGTTCCTACTGCCCCACCCCGCGCGGCGACGATCCGTGGATCCATTCGCACCTGGAGCTGCGGGACGCCGACGGCACCGCGCAGCCGGGCTACGGGTGGATCTTCCCGCTCGGTGGTGGTGCCGACGGTGGACCCGGCGGCGTCAACCTCGGCTGCGGCGCACTGTCGACCTCGACGCGTCCCGCAAAGGTCAACGTGAAGAAGCTGCTCTTCCACTACGCCGACCGGGTCCGCGACGAGTGGGAACTCGGCGAGCCGGAGGACATCGCCTCGGCCCTGCTGCCGATGGGTGGTGCGGTGACCCGCGTCGCCGGTGTGAACTGGGCGTCCGTCGGTGACACCGCCGCGCTGGTCAACCCGCTCAACGGCGAGGGCATCGACTACGCCCTCGAGTCCGCCCAGGATCTCGTGGAGTTTCTGCCGGACGCCGCCCGATCCTCCCGTGGTCTCGCCGACGTCTGGCCCGCCCACCTGCGTCGGAGCTACGGGGACGCCTTCTCGCTCGCCCGGCGCGCCGCGACCCTGTTGACGATGCCGGGCCTGTTGTCCGCGGTCGGCCCGCTGGGTTTCCGCGGCCCCCTGGCCCCGCGGCTGATGGGTGCGGCCACCCGGCTGATGGGAAATCTCATCACGCCGGAGGACCGGGATCTCACGGCACGGGCATGGCTGACCGCCGGGAAACTCTCGGTCGGTCACGACCGGTTCCGGCACCCGGAGTCCCGCCCCCTGTTCGGTGCCTGATCCCCTGCCGCAGCGTCAGGCGTCCAGCGGCTTCGTCGCGCTGTGCAGCGCGGTGATGCCGAAGGTGAGATTCTGCCAGCCGCAGCCCTCCCAGCCGTTGTCGTTGACGATCCCCGCCAGCTCCTCCTGCTCGGGCCAGGCGCGGATCGATTCGGCGAGGTAGACGTACGCCTCCGCATTGGAGGACACCGCCTTCGCCACCGCCGGGAGCGCCCGCATGAGGTACTCCTTGTAGACCGTGGAGAACACCGGGACGACCGGGGTGGAGAACTCGCAGACGGTGAGCTTTCCCCCGGGCTTCGTCACCCGGGCCATTTCGCGCAGGCCGGCGGCGGGGTCGACGATATTGCGCAGGCCGAAACTGATGGTCACGGCGTCGAAGGTGCTGTCGGCGAAGGGCAGGTTCATGCCGTCGCCGCAGACCTTCGGCACGTCCCTCTCGTGGCCGGCGGCGAGCATGCCCTGGGAGAAGTCACAGGCCACGCACCAGGCGCCGGACCCGGTGAGCTCCACCGTGGAGACCGCGGTGCCGGCGGCGAGGTCGAGGACCTTGTCACCGGGGCCGAGGCCGAGGCGCCGACGGGTGCGCTTCCGCCACAACCGGTCCTGCCCGAAGGACAGGACGGTGTTGGTGAGGTCGTAGTTCTTACCGACGGCGTCGAACATCGTGGCGACGTCGTGCGGATCCTTCTCCAGGCTGGCTCGCGACATGTCAGACCACTCTAGTGGCAGTCACCGCGAAGCCCCGCCCCGGGCGTCCTCCCCGGCCACCTCCCGGTACACCTCCACCAGCTCACCGCACAGTGCCGGCCAGGTCCGGTGGAGGACACCGGCCCGCGCGGCGTCCGCCATCCGGTCATGGTCGGGCCCGGCGAGGCGGGCCACGGCATCCGGCAGATCCGCTTCGAAGGACGCCACCTCGAGCAGTTCACCGTTCACCCCCGGCTCCACGAGGTCGAGGGGGCCGCCGGCCGCAGGGGCGACGGTGGGGACCCCCGACGCGAGGGCCTCCTGGATGCCCTGGCAGAAAGTCTCGAACTCGCCGGGGTGCACGAACACGTCGAGACTGGCGTACGCCTCGGCCAGATCCGTGCCGCGCAGTTCACCGGTGAACACGGCCTCCGGAAGGAGGGACTGCAGTGCCTGTCGTTCAGGGCCCTCCCCCACCACCACGAGCCGGATGCCGGGGTCGGCGGCCAGGGCGCGCAGCCGTTGGACGTTCTTCTCACTGGCGAGACGCCCCACATAGCCGACGAGTGTCCGGGTGCCGGAAGGATCCCAGCGTCCCCGCAGGTCGTTGCTGCACCGGGAAGGGTTGAAGAGGTCGGCGTCCACCCCGCGGGCCCAGCGGCGGACGCAGCGGACGCCGTGGTCGGTGAGCATCCCGGCCGTCGCCGAGGACGGGGCGAGCGTGACCGCAGCGTGGTTGTGGATCTGGCGGACGACCCCCCATGCGCCGACGCGCAGAGCAGGGCGGATGAAGCCCAGGTCGTACTGGTCGACATAGCCCGGGACGTCAGTCTGGTAAACCGCCACGGTCGGGATGCGCAGAGCCCACGCCGCGACGGCACCCCCTGCGCCGAGCACGAACGGACTGGCCAGGTGGATGACATCCGGGCGGAACCTACGCAGCGTCTTCACCAGGGCCGGGGCCGGGACGCCGATCGGCAGCGAGGGAATGCGCGGCAGATACAGCGCCGGAACACGGACCACGGGGAAACCCTCGTAGTGCGTGACGGCGTCGAGCCCGTCGCGTCGTTCGCCCCGGGTGAGACCAGGGGCGATGACGACCGCCTCATGGCCGGTGCACCGCAGCTGCTCGAGGATCCGCAGGACTGAGTTGACGACCCCGTTGACCTGGGGGAGGAAACTCTCGGCGACGACAGCGACGCGCAGCGGACCGGGGTCGGTCATCGCCGGAACCACCAGCGCACCGTGCCGGCGAGCAGCGCGGCAATGACCGTGCAGACCGCCCAGGAAGAGACGGCGGGGAGGAAGGCGAGGGTCCAGGTGCGGCCCGCGACCTTCACATTGTCCGGGTCATCGCGCTGGTACTCGACCTTCACCCGGTCGCCGACGGAGAGCCCGCCGGGGTACTTCAGGCCGGTCCCCGGGGAATGGTAGCGGCCCTGGTCATCGGGGAAACGGACCAACGTCTTCGACCCGGTGGACAGGACCTCCGCGGTGGAGGTGCCGCGGTCGTGGCTGATGTGCCAGTCACCGATCGCCGCAGTGACGACGAGGGATCCGCAGATGATACAGGCGAGCAGGTAGACGGCGAGCAGTCCCTGGACGAGGCGGCGGTGCACCGTGGTGCGCGACGGACGCGGCAGATCCAGCATGCTGGCGACCGGGTGACGCCACCGGTTGCGCCGTCGCTCCTCAGCCAGTGCCTCAGCGGTGGGCACGCTCACCTGCACTCCGTCAGTCACGGCGTCCACCCGCGGTCAGCGTCGTCTGCTCCCGCAGTGTCGCGTGCAGGGCAGCCCGCGGCGCCCGCCGGACCACGGCCTCGATGACGAGCAGGCCGTCGGTGTAACCCTCGGCGTGCTCGTCGAGGGCGGCGATGAGCTCCTGCAGGTTCTCCACCCGCCGGTGGGCGACGCCGTGTCCCTCACAGAGCGCCCCCAGGTCGACACCGGTGGGTGTGCCGAAGACGCGGTCGAAGGCGTCCGCCCCGTCGTCGAAGGTGCGCAGGCCCCGGTTGCCGGCCTCGAGGGTCTCGAAGATCGCGCCGCCGTCGTCGTTGGAGACCACGACCACGAGATTGTCCGGGCGCGGCTCGCCGGGGCCGACAGTGAAACCGTTCATGTCGTGCAGCACGGTGAGGTCACCCATCAGAGCGACGGTGCGCGGGGCACGGACCAGTTCCCGGTGCTCACTGGCGTGGGCCAGGGCCACACCGACAGCGGTCGAGACGGTGCCGTCGATGCCTGCAGCGCCACGGTTGGACACCGCCCATACACCGTCGAAAGGCAGTCCGGCCAACGAGGCGTCCCGCACGGCGGAGGATGCGCCGAGGACCAGGGCGTCCCCGTCACGCAGGGCATCGGTGACCGCGGCGGCGACATGCAGGCCGGTGAAGTCCTCGCCGGCGAGCAGGTCCTGCATCACGTCGACGGCGACCCCGCTGGCGGCCTCGCAGACCTTGAGCCAGCCGGCGGGGTGCTCACCGGTGAGGGTGACGCCGCGTCCCCACTCGCGGACGGTGTGGGCGAGGTCGGGGATGACGTCCCGGTCGGTCAGCGCGACCACACGGACCGCCGGGTCGGCCAACAGGCGGGAGACGCTCCGGTGCAGGGTGGGGCGTCCGACGAGCACGATCTGTTCGGGACGCAGCTGGGCGGACTGCCCCGTTGCTGCCGTTGCTTCTGTTGCGCTGTCGTCGGAGACGGTGCCGCTGAACAGGCCGGCAGCCGCCGGGTGCACCGGAGTGCCCGGGGCGGGCGCGGTGGGCTCGGCGATGGTGGGGACGTCGGCGAGGGTATCGAGGACCCGTGTGGCCCAGGTGCGGTCGCGGACATCCCCGACGATGACGAGGGTGCGCTTCGACAGGTCGACGGTGACGCACGGGGACTCAGGGAGTGTGGCGCGGACCGGGGCGGCACTGCGGGGCAGGGCGATGGAGGGCCGGGCGGCGGCGCGCCAGGGGGTGTCGGTGCTGCCGGTGGTGGTGCTGTCGGCGTCACGCATCTCCTCGACAGCGATCCGTGCGGCCAGCGACACATCAGCGGTGGAGCCGGGCACCAGCGGCTCGACGAAGTGCACGTTGAGCTGCACTCCCCCCGCGCGCACACCGCCCCCGAACAGGTCGAGCGCCGAGGTGACGACACGGTCGACGATCGTGCGGACCTCCCGGTGGTCGGGCCGGTCGTGCAGTGCGGCGGCGAGGCTCACGGAGTTCACGGCGTGTGCCCCGAAGATCCCTGACTGCGCGATGGTCTGGTTCGCGCCGGTGCCCTGGTAGCTCACCGGACGGTCGGCGGAGAGGATCAGCAGCGGGACGCCGGACGCGGTGGCCTCCACCATCGCCGGCAGACAGTTCGCCACGGCGGTGCCAGAGGTCATGATGACCGGGACCGGACGTCCACTGCGTCGGGCCATGCCCAGTGCGAGGAAGGACGCCGAGCGTTCGTCTGTCCTGACGTGCAGTCGGAGCCGGTGGGTACGGTCGGCTTCAGCGAGAGCCAGGGCCAGGGCTGCGGAACGGGACCCCGGGCAGACGACAGCCTCACGGACCCCGGCGCGCACCAGTTCGTCGACGATCACGGCCGCGACCAGGGTTGCCGGAGTGATGGTGCGGTCTCCGGCGGTGGCGGTGGAGTCTACGCGGTCTGCGTCGTGCTCGGTGTCGTGCTCGGTGTCGTGCTCAGGATCGTGCTCAGGGCGTTCGTCAGTCACGCCCCTGACGCTACCCGTCGTCAGCCCCTGACCGGGCATTCAGCCGACCCTGACCCGGGTGGCATCCCCTTCGCCACAGCGGCATCCCGTTCTGTCGCGTCAACCGGCTGAGCCGACAGGAAGAGATGCCGCGCTGCAGGACCGGATGCCGGCGGGCGGTCAGTGCACGGCGGCAGCAAGGTAGCGGCCGGTCAGGGAGGCTGACTGCACGGCGGGCCCGGCGGATGCAACGGTCTCAACGTGCCCACCTGGCTCAGACGCAGCAGCGGACGCACAAGCCGCCACCAGCTCCGCCGGCGGACCCTGGAACACGACCTGTCCGCCGTCATGTCCCGCACCCGGCCCGATGTCGATGATGTGGTCGGCGGCGGCGATGACCGCGAGGTTGTGCTCGATGACGACGAGGGTGTGCCCGGCGTCCACCAGGTTCTGCATCATCTCCACCAGGGTCGCGGTATCCGCCAGGTGCAGGCCGGTCGTCGGTTCATCGAGGACGATCACCGGCGCGTCCCCGTCGATGCGGGACGCCAGCTTCAGCCGCTGCCGCTCCCCACCGGACAGTGTCGTCAGCGGCTGACCGAGTCGCAGGTAGTCGAGGCCGACCTGACGTAGCAGGGACAGTGCGGCGGCAACGGGTTTCGACGGGGCGTCCTGCGTGAAATAGGTGGAGGCTTCCGCGACCGTCATGTCGAGCACCTCAGAGATGTCCCGCCCGGCGACGCGGTACTCCAGCACCTCGGGCCGGAAACGGCGTCCGTCGCAGTCGTCGCAGGGCGCCGAGACCCCCGCCATCATCGCCAGATCGGTGTAGACCACACCCTGACCGTGGCAGGTGGGACAGGCCCCGTCGGAGTTCGGGCTGAACATCGAGGCAGTCGCCCCGGCGTCCCTGTTGCGACGGGCGAAGAGCTTGCGGATGTCGTCGAGCATCCCGGTGTACGTCGCCGGGGTGGAGCGCCGGGAGCCACGGATCGCGGACTGGTCGACGACGGCCACGCCCCCACGTCCGACCAGACCACCGGTGACCAGGGAGGACTTCCCCGACCCGGCCACGCCGGTGAGCACGGTGAGGGTGCCCAGCGGGATATCGACGGAAACGTCGACCAGGTTGTTCAGCGTCACCGGCCCCACCGGGAGGACGCCACTGCCCGGGCGCACCGTGTCCCGCAGCGACAGCCCCTGGTGCAGGGACTTCGCGGTGACGGTGGACGCCGCCTCCAGCTCCTCCGGCGTCCCGGTGAACACCACCTCGCCACCGTGGTCGCCGGAGCCCGGTCCCAGGTCGACGACCAGGTCGGCGGCACGGATCACCGAGGGCTTGTGCTCGACGACGAGTACTGTGTTGCCCTTGTCGCGGATGTCGGCGAGCAGGGTGTTCATCCGGGTGATGTCGTGCGGGTGCAGGCCGACGGTGGGCTCGTCGAAGACATAGGTGACGTCCGACAGTGCCGAGCCGAGGTGCCGGATCATCTTCACCCGCTGGGCCTCACCACCCGACAGTGTGCCCGCGGGGCGGTCGAGGCTGAGGTAGCCGAGCCCCACGGAGACCAGGGCGGAGAGCTGGGCGGCGAGGGTGGTCAGCGCCGGGCCTACCGACGCGGCCTCCTTCCCGGCGGAGAGAGAGCCGAGGAATTCCACCAGGTCCCCGACCTGCATGGACGAGCACTCAGGCAGCGTCCTGCCGGCGACGGTGGCGGTGCGGGCGGCCTCGGACAGGCGTGCGCCGTGACAGGCCGGGCAGTCGCCGGTGGTGCTGATCTTCTCGACGAACGCCACGATGTTCTTCTGCTTCGGCGGAGTCTCGCGGTCGATCCACAGGCGACGGATACGGGTCACCAGGCCGTCGTAGGTGAGTGTGGCGACGCCGTTGTTGTCGCCTTTCGCCACCTTGATCTTCTGCGTCGGCGCGTAGAGGAAGAACTCCCGGTCCTCGTCGCTGTAGTCCTTCACCGGCAGGTCGGGGTCGAGCCGTCCGTTGGAGGCGTAGGAGGACCAGTACCAGTCGCCGACACCGAACCCGGGCGCCTCGATCGCACCCTCGTTGAGGGACTTCGTCTCATCGAGGAAGGACGCCAGGTCCAGGTCCGCGACCGTTCCGGAGCCTTCACAGGTCGGGCACCAGCCGTCGGGGAGGTTGAAGGAGAACGCCTTCGACGTGCCGACGTAGGGCTCGGACAGTCGGGAGAACAGGAGGCGGAGGGTCGATGAGGCATCTGTGGCCGTCCCGACGGTGGAGCGGGAGTTCGCACCCATACGTTCCTGGTCGATGATGACGGCGGCGGTGAGGTTGGTCAGTTCATCGACATCGGGGCGGGGCAGGGAGGGCATGAATCCCTGGATGAAGGCACTGTAGGTCTCGTCGATGAGGCGGCGGGATTCGGCGGCGACGGTACCGAAGACGAGGGAGGACTTGCCGGATCCGGACAGGCCGGTGACGACGGTCAGTCTGCGCTTCGGCAGGTCGACGTCGATGTCCTTCAGGTTGTTGACGCGGGCGCCGCGGACACGGATCGTGTCGTGGGGGTCGGGCAGGGACTCGGACGGGGACTCGGACGGGGACTCAGTACTGGTCTCGGCGTTCACCCGGCCGATTATGCCGGAAAGTGTGGGCACCCCGGCCCGGGCACCCGGAGACACCACCGGTGGGAGCCGGTACTGCGCGGGGGCGCGTTCCGGGTGGCATCCCCTTCGTCACAGCGGCATCCTGTTCTGTCGGCTGGCGCGGTTGAAGTGACAGGAAGAGATGCCGCCCTGCCGGAAGGGATGCCAGAGAAGGACCGGAAGGAAGCTCCCCACGCGGTCAATTCACCAGCGGTCTCCGTGTCCGGCAGGTTTACCGGGCCCCGGACAGCACCTCGTAGGACGCCGCCAGCCGGTCGAACCACCAGTCCCGCCGTACTGCCGAAGACGCCAGTGCATCGAGCCGGGCGTCCTCGGGCACACACTGCTCGACCGCGAGCCGTCCGTCGACGATCTGACGCGGCGCGCACACCTCCTCGGCATACAGCGACCCGGTCGCCAGGCCCGCAGCCTGCGGGTGGACCACCATCTCGTCGTCGTCCTCGTAGCCCGGCAGTGTCGCCACGGCCAGCAGCCCGGCGTACATCCCCACCGCCGACTCCAGCGCGGAGGACACGGTCACGGCGACCCCGTAGGCCGCCACCTCCTCGGCGATCGCGCGCACCTGGTCGACCCCACCCAACGGCGCAGCCTTGAGCACCGCCACATCGCACGCCCCGGCCTGCACCACGGCCAGCGGATCGGAGGCCTTGCGGATCAGCTCGTCGGCGGCGATGCGCACCATCATCCCGCGCGAGCCAAGTCGACGCCTGAGTTCCGCCAGTTCCTCCACCGTCGCGCAGGGCTGTTCCATGTAGTCCAACGGCCCACCGCCCTGGGACGGATCGGTCAGCGCCACGGCGGCGGCGAAGGCCTCGTCGACACTCCAGCCCGTGTTGGCGTCCACCCGGACGGCGATCCCGGGCCGGGCCTCGCGCACGGCACGCACCCGCGCCACATCGTCGGCGAGTGTCTGCCCCTTCTGGGCGACCTTCACCTTCACCGTGCGGCACCCCGGGTACCGGTCCAGCAGCTCGGGCACCAGATCCGGGTCAGCCGACACGTCGACCGACGGCACCGTCGCATTGACTTCCACGGACGGAAGGACAGGAGCACCGGCTGAGGTGGCGTCCCACCCCAGAAGCAGCGCCGACCGCAGCCAGCGGGACGCCTCCTCCGGTCCGTACTCCAGGAACGGCGACCACTCGACCCAACCGTCCGGCCCCTCGATGAGCATGATCTCGCGCTCGGTGACACCACGGAAGGGCACCCGCAGCGGGCAGGTCACCACCCGGGCGCGGTCGGAGATCTCGGACAGGGAGGGCAGGAAAGGACAGGAGGGAAGGGAGTGCAGCGACATGCCCACAGCCTACGATGGCCGCATGACAGAACAGAGCAACCCCTTCAACCCCGACCTGTGGCGCGACGTCCCCGGTTTCGACTTCGACGACATCACCTACCACCGCCACGTCGGTGAGGGTCGCGCCAACGGCATCGTCCGTATCGCCTTCGACCGCCCGGAGGTGCGCAACGCCTTCCGCCCGCACACCGTCGACGAGCTCTACCGCGCTCTCGACCACGCCCGTCGCTCCCCCGACGTCGGCACCATCCTGCTCACCGGCAACGGCCCCAGCCCGAAGGACGGCGGTTGGGCCTTCTGCTCCGGCGGCGACCAGCGCATCCGTGGCCGCTCGGGCTACCAGTACGCGTCCTCGCACGATTCCGACGTCGAGCACGCCGATGCGTCCTCGGTGGACGCCGCCCGGGTCAAGGCCGAGGGAGGACGCCTCCACATCCTCGAGGTGCAACGGCTCATCCGCACCATGCCGAAGGTCGTCATCTGCCTGGTCAACGGCTGGGCAGCCGGTGGCGGACATTCCCTGCATGTCGTCTGCGATCTGACCCTGGCGTCCCGCGAGCACGGGAAGTTCAAGCAGACCGACGCCGACGTGGGATCCTTCGACGCCGGCTACGGCTCCGCCTACCTCGCCAAGCAGGTCGGACAGAAGAACGCCCGCGAGATCTTCTTCCTCGGCCGCACCTACGACGCCGAGCGGATGATGCAGATGGGCGCGGTCAACGAGGTCGTCGACCACGCCGAACTGGAGAACACCGCCATCGAGTGGGCGCGGGCGATCAACACCAAGTCCCCGACGGCACAGCGGATGCTGAAGTTCGCCTTCAACCTCACCGACGACGGCCTGATGGGCCAGCAGGTCTTCGCCGGCGAGGCCACCCGCCTGGCGTACATGACCGACGAGGCGGTCGAGGGCAAGAACGCCTTCCTGGAGAAGCGGGACCCGAACTGGGACGAGTTCCCGTACTACTACTGACGCCCCACTACTGCCGCCCTACTACTGAGGCGACCTCCGTCCACCCCGACCCGCCGCACCGGGGTGGGAAGGCCGACTCCCACGATGTGAAATTTGTCACACTGTGCTTCGGAGGTCGCCGTGACGCAGATCATCTCACCCGGCGCGCTCACAGCCCGTCGGCGGGTTCCGCCACCCGCCCGACATGAACGTGAAGTGAACCGTCGATTGCGGTGGATCAAAATTATCGGCCGTGCGGTGAATTGCTGACCTGCACATATTCCGTAGGAGTTTCCCACTATTCCCCGCGCCCATCGCGGGTTGCGATCACAAACATACCGTGACCTGCACAGATAAGACCCGATCCTCGGCATGTCGCTGCGCGTTTCCCCGTGGTTCACCTGTCACCTCCGACAGCACCCCCGGCCCGTCAGGGGATGGAAATTCCGGCCGATAAGAGGGATTCTTCTCGGGTGACTACCGAATTACTGATCCTCATCCTCGTGATCGGGACGGCCCTGGCGTTCGACTTCACCAACGGCTTCCACGACACGGCGAATGCGATGGCCACCTCCATCGCCACCGGCGCGCTCAAGCCCAAGGTCGCTGTCGCTCTGGCCGGCGGCCTCAATCTCGTCGGAGCCTTCCTCTCCGTCGAGGTGGCCAAGACCGTGGCGAAAGGCATCGTCGACCTCGACGCCTTCGACCTCTCCCTGGTGGCGGACGCAGACAAACTCCTGCTGGTCGTCTTCTCAGGCCTGATCGGCGGCATCGTCTGGAACCTGCTCACCTGGCTCCTCGGACTGCCGTCCAGCTCCTCCCACGCCCTGTTCGGTGGACTCATCGGTGCCGCGATCGGTGCCCTCGGGTTCTCCGGTGTCGAGTGGAGCGGCGTCCTCAACAAGATCCTGGTCCCGGCCCTCGCCGCCCCGGTGATCGCCGGGCTCGTCGCAGCCGTCGGCACCTACGGCATCTACCGCACCACGAAGAAGACCCGCGAGACTGAGCGGGACAACCTCTTCCGCGTCGGCCAGATCGGCTCCGCCTCCCTGGTCGCGCTCGCACACGGCACATCCGACGCACAGAAGACCATGGGTGTCATCTTCCTGGCACTCGTCGCCTCCGGCCACCTGGACGAGGCCGCGAACATGCCCTTCTGGGTCACCGCAAGCTGTGCCATCGCCATCGCGGCCGGCACCTACTCCGGTGGCTGGCGCGTCATCCGCACCCTCGGCAAGGGCCTCGTCGAGATCTCCTCCCCGCAGGGCATGGCCGCCGAGGCGTCCTCCGCGGCGATCATCCTCACCTCCGCCCACTTCGGCATGGCGCTGTCCACCACCCACGTCGCCACCGGCTCCATCCTCGGTACCGGCGTCGGCCGCCCGGGTGCCGACGTGCGCTGGGGCGTCGCAGGCCGCATGGCGATCGCCTGGGTCACCACCCTTCCGATCGCCGCACTTGTCTCCTACTGCATCTGGCACGTCGCCAACGGCACCTCGAATCTCACGAGCCTCGCCGGCGGAGCCATCGCAGCCTTCCTGGTCCTGGTCCTCGTCGTCGGACTCATCATCCTGCAGGCACGCAAGAAGCCGGTCCACGCGGACAACGTCAACGCCGACTGGGACGAGCACGGTCTCACCCCGGACGCCGACCACTCCGACGCCGCTGTCGAGACCGCAGCCGACACCGCCGGCCGCACCCTCGCCGGCGCAGCCGCCGGGGTCCACGACCCCGCCCACTTCGTCGACACCTCTGCCGCTGCCGACACCCACCGGAAGGACTCCTAGATCATGGAACTCATCGGCGATCTCTTCCAGGTCACCCTCGCCGGCCTCCTCCTCGGCGCCGGTCTCCCCCTCATCTACGCCCTGGCCATCCGCCTGAGCGTCCCGAAGCACGGCGTGGAGGGCAACGCCAGCGACCACGTCTCCGGCCTGCAGCGCGGCGTGGCCGGCGCCCTCTACCTGGTCATTGTCGCGGCCGTGGTCATCGGCCTGCTGTGGATCACCCAGGGACGTCTGTACGATGCCTTCGGCTGGGACATCTTCGGCACCGGCGGAAGCTCCGGACACTAGACCTCACCCACCTGATGTCCGTGTACATGTAGTCACCGACACGGATGACGCGCTCAAGCCCGCCCCGGATTCCGGGGCGGGCTTCCTGCCTTTATTCATCAGCGGAACTGTTCAGCGAATCGCTACGCCACCAGCATGTTTGCTGAAAATACTTGACGTTTCCCACAATAGGGTCTACCTTCGATAACCGTCAGATCACGACCACGACCCCACCACGTTTCCCGTGGAAGGAGTGAAAGCCCATGACCAACCCGCTGATCCGCATCCTCGACTGGTACCGAAACCCCGTCCAGGACCCGTCCGGAACATCCCACACCGCACTGGGCGTCCTCCCCTCGCGTGAGGCGACCACCGACATCGTGGCACACCTCATCGAGCGCGGCTACACCCCGGCAACCGAAGCCGATGTCCGGGACGCCTTCTCCCACCTCTTCGACCGCGACGCGACCCCGTTCGAGGAACTCGTCGCCCTCGACTACGTCGACAGCTTCGGACTGCTCGCACGGTAGTAGCGTCGGAGCAGTGAACACCACGCTCCACGCACTCCCGGTCACGCTGGACGCCACGAGCGTCCGCGCGGCTCTGCCCGCCTACCGGGACTTCCTGGCAGGACGCCACGCCCTGCTCCCCGTCTCCCCCGATGCCGCCGGCGCATCTCTCACCGAGATCATGGGCGCCGACGACGCCACCGACGGGGGACGCCACCTCGAGCCCGGCACCCTCATCGCCAGCACCTCCGGTTCCACCGGCACCCCGAAGGGCGCCCTGCTGCGCACCGACGGGGTGCGTGCCGCAATCAGGGCCTCCGCCACCTTCATCTCCGACCACCTCGGCACCGGCCCCGGCCCGTGGCTGCTCGCCCTGCCGCCGCACCACATCGCCGGGACGATGGTCATCCTGCGCAGCCTCGACGCCGGGTCCGAGCCCGCGGTCCTCGACGGCCCCTTCCGGGTGGACACCTTCTGCAGTGCCACCGACGCACTCGCGGCCACCCACCCCGACCTGCCGCTGTACACGTCGCTGGTGCCCACCCAGCTGGTGCGGGTACTGGACTCCACCGCCGGCTGCTCCGCTCTGGGCCGCTATGCCGCCGTCCTGGTGGGCGGTGGCCCCACTCCCCCGGCCGTGGTGACGCAGTGTGAGGAGCTGGGGGTGGGCGTCCTGCTGACCTACGGCTCCTCCGAGACCTCCGGCGGGGTGCTGTACAACGGCAAGCCGCTGCCCGGGTACAGCGTCGAGATCGTGGATCCCGACGATGCCGGGGTGGGGCGTGTGGTGCTGCACGGCCCCTCGGTCGCCGACGGTTACCGGGTCACCGGATCACTCGACCCTGCGGTGGCGTCGGACGCTTTCCCCTCCCCCGGCGTGTTCCGCACCTCCGATGTGGGGCGGGTCGATGATGGCGTCCTCACCGTCCTGGGACGCGCCGACGGCGCGGTGAACTCCGGCGGTCTGAAGATCCTGCCCGAACAGGTGGAAGCGGCCGCGGCGTCGGTCGGCATGACCTGCTGTGCCGTGGGTGTGCCCGACGACGAGTGGGGGGAGATCGTCGCCGTGCTCGTCGAGACGGGCGGGTCGGCGACGGTGCCGGCAGAGCACACTGACTGCACGGCGTCCCTCCGGGCGCGGATGAAGGACGCGGGGACCACACCTCACCTGGTGCCGAGGCGCGCCTTCACCGTCGGTACGCTACCGCTCACCGGCCCGGGGAAGGTAGACCGGCAGGCGGTCCGTGGCACCCTGCAGGAGCTTGTGCGGGGCACGTCCGCCGACTGACTACAGTGAGAGTCATGTCTGACCCCTCTGCCGCTGCGTCCGCCGCAGCATCTGCAGCCTCCACAGCCTCCGGCGCCACCCCACGGGACTGGCTCACCGGCGCGCGCCCACACACCTGGGCAAACGCCATCGCCCCCGTCCTCGCCGGCACGGGCGCGGCGATCTGGGACGACGGGGCGTCCTGGTGGCGGGCGATCCTCGCCGTCATCGTCGCGATGGCCCTGATCATCGGCGTGAACTACGCCAACGACTACTCCGACGGCATCCGCGGCACCGACGACGACCGCACCGGCCCGCTGCGTCTCACCGGCTCCGGCCTGGTCCCGCCGAAGCGCGTCAAGTACGCCGCGTTCCTCTGCTTCGGCGTGGCAGGTGTCACGGGGATCGTGCTGTCGCTGGCGTCCTCGTGGTGGCTGATCATCGCCGGTGCGGTGTGTATCCTCGCCGCGTGGTTCTACACCGGTGGCAGGAACCCCTACGGCTACCGCGGGCTCGGCGAGGTCGCCGTGTTCATCTTCTTCGGCCTGGTCGCCGTGCTCGGCACCGAGTACACCCAGGCAGGGAAGGTCTCGTGGGTCGGCCTGGCACTGGCGGTGGGCATCGGCTCGCTGTCCGCGTCGGTGAACCTGACCAACAATCTGCGCGACATCCCGACGGACTCCGTCGCCGGCAAGACCACCCTCGCGGTCATCCTCGGCGACCGGGGAACGCGGATCCTCTACGTGTCGCTGCTGGTCGTGTCCGTGGTGATGACGCTGGTGCTGGCCGGCGCGGGGATCGCCGCACTCATCGGGCTGATCGCCGTGCCGCTGCTCATCGTCGCCGCGCTGCCGGTGGCACAGGGGGCGACCGGCAAGGAGCTGATCCCGGTGCTGGGGACCACCGGGCGGGCGATGCTGGTGTGGGCTGTCGCGATGTTCATCGCGATGCTGCTGGTGTAGGCGGGGCTGCTCCATGACCGGGCCGACCACCCGACTGGCATCCTATGCGGTCTGCGCCGGTGACGGCATGCTCCTGATGGTCGCCGTCGCTGCCCCTTCCGACGGAGCCGTGACCTGGACATTGCCGGGCGGCGGCGTCGAACCACTGAACCACTGGAGGACCCGATGGACACTGTCGTCCGCGAGGTGGCGGAAGAGACCGGGCACATCGCCACGGTTACCCGGCTTCTCGGGGTAGATTCCAGAATCATCCCCGCGCAGGACGCCGTGGGTGGTCTGATCAGACACTAGAGACGTGTCAGTCCAGCCGCTCCTCGAGCTGGGCGCGCATCTGGTCCTTGTGCGCACGACGTCCGGCATCCCGGACCGCGAGGTGCTCGTTGACCCGCAGGCGCAGGTCCTTGAAGACGAACATCGACAGCGGGAAGGCGATGATCAGCGCCAGCAGGGCACTGATCGCCAGGGGGAAGGACTGCCCCATGCCCAGCAGCACGGCGATGAGCTGGATGACGACAGTCAGCACGATGAACAGCACCAGGCGTGCCAGTCCGTAGAGGAAGATGTCACGCCAGCCCCTGCCGCCGAGCTTGCCGGGAGCCAGGTCTGCGGTATTGTTCTCGTCCACGGTCTCGTTCACGCTGTCGCTCGCACTGTCGTTCACACTGTCGTTCACGACTGCCACTGTACGTTCGTCGCTGCGTCCCCTCCCAATCCCGTACCATGGAGGGTCACACCGCATCTGTACTTCCAGACCTGTACGCGACCAGTACGCAAGGAGGGTCCCGCCGTGGGCCGGCTCATCATCCTCATCCTCGTGATCGTCACCGTGATCGTCCTGTGGCGTGCCTTCGGGCCCGGGTCGGGCGACCGCATCAACGGCGGTCAGCGTTCTGCGGGAAAGACCCCGAAGAAGCAGGTCAAGGGGCCGGATGATGACCCTGACTTCATGTGGGAGATCCGCAAGGAGCGCTTCAAGCAGCAGCGCGAGAAGGACCGGCTCGCGGAGGAGAACCTGCGCAGTGCGGAGGCCCGGGCCAAGGACGCCGAACGGCGTGCCGCCGAGGCGGAGAAACGTGCGCAGGACGCCGAGACGCAGGCCCGGGCCGAGCGACCGGACACCTCCCGTCAGGACCGCCAGGAGCGCCAGGATCCCGAGGAGCCGGGTGCGGCAGGGTCAGCAGGTTCGGCCGGCGCCTGATCCCGGAGCCTGCTCACGGGGGCCTGGCCCCTCACACCGTTACTCACCACCACAACCCGGCACAGATCCCGTGAACTGACGAGTTCGCGGAATCTGTGCCGGGCTGTGGTCGGTTGTGGTCAGTCGAGAAGATCCGAACACTTCAGTCGAACAGGACCTCTACCGGTCCTTGCCACGCTCCAGGAGCTCACAGAGGTAGGACGCGTAGGCCGACTTTCCTTGCGCGACAGCTGCAGCGGCAAGGCCAGCGTCCTCGATGAAGCCCATCCGCCAGGCGACCTCTTCCGGACACCCGATCTTCAGGCCCTGGCGCTGCTCGATGGTGCGGACGAAGTCGCCGGCGGCCATGAGGTTGTCGACGGTACCGGTGTCCAGCCAGGCGGTGCCGCGCGGGAGGATCTCCACCTGCAGGTCACCGCGCTCCAGGTAGGCGCGGTTGATGTCGGTGATCTCCAGTTCGCCGCGCTCAGAGGGTTCCAGCGACCGGGCGATGTCGACCACATCCGGGGCGTAGAAGTACAGCCCGGGCACCGCGTAGTTCGACTGCGGCTTCTCCGGCTTCTCTTCCAGCGAGGTCGCCGTGCCGTCCGCAGAGAAGGTCACCACGCCGTAGGCCGAGGGATCGCGCACCCAGTAAGCGAAGATGGCGCCGCCGTCGACCTCATGGAAGCGGCGCAGCCGGGTACCCAGGCCCGCACCGTAGAAGATGTTGTCGCCGAGCACCAGCGCCACCGGCTCCGAGCCGATGAAGTCCGCCCCGAGGATGAAGGCCTCGGCCAGCCCGTTCGGCTTCTCCTGCACCGCGTACTCGATGGACACCCCGAACTGGGAGCCGTCGCCGAGGAGCCGCCGGAACTGGTCATTGTCCTCCGGCGTGGTGATGACGAGGATCTCGCGGATCCCGGCGAGCATCAGGGTGGTCAGCGGGTAGTAGACCATCGGCTTGTCGTAGACCGGCACGAGCTGCTTCGACACGCCGAGAGTGATCGGGCGCAGCCGTGAGCCGGTTCCACCGGCGAGGATGATGCCGCGCATCACTCCCCCTCCCAGCCCTCGGCTTCCGCCGTGGCGGCCTCCCAGTCGTGGCGGAGCTCCTGCTCCCAGCCGCGGCACTCGGAGTAGGACGGGAGGGACGCCTCGACTTCACGGTAGCCCGGCGCGTCCCGGTCCTTGTCGGACAGGACCAGATCAGACTCAGCCAGTCCGGCGAACGACCAGTCGATGCCGAGTTTCGGATCCAGCGGGTTCACCCCGTGCTCCGCCTCCGGGTTGTACCCCTCGGAGACCAGGTAGCTGACCGTCGCAGTGCCGGCCCCCGCCGGGACGACGAACCCGTGTCCCATGCCCACGGGCAGGTACAGACCACGACGGTTCTCGGCGGAGAGCTCCACGACGATGTGGCGTCCGAAGGTGGTGGAACCGCGGCGCAGATCGACGATGACGTCGAGGATGCGTCCGGCCACGCAGGTGACGTACTTTGCCTGTCCGGGCGGGACGTCGGCGTAGTGGATGCCACGGACGACCCCTTCTGTCGACGTCGACAGGTTCGCCTGTGGGATGTCGAGGGGGTAGCCGAGCTTCTCGGCGACGGCGTCCGCCTGGAACCATTCGTGGAAGGTGCCACGGTCGTCCGGGAAGATCCGGGGGGTATTCACCCAGACACCGGGCAGGGGAAGATCGACGATGCCGGAGTCGTCAGGAATGCGGATCAACTCACTCATGCCCACAGAGCTTAGCCGCTCCCTCGGACACGCCCCCGGACACGCCGGTCTTCTACTGTTTCAGAGACATATTGGAATAGATATTTTCCATGGCATACAATGCCAATCTCCGAGACGATCACCGACGGAGGACCCCTGTGAGAATCAACAACCGACTGGCCGCCCGCCTGGGTCGCCTCGCTGAGCTCACCGAGCCGTTCACCACCCCACTGCTGCCCACCGACTACGCCGGGCTGTTCAACCCGCTGTTCGGCCGGGAGATCCGGGGACGCGTCACCACCGTGGACCGCCATGACGACTTCACCACCGTGACCATCGAACCCGGCCCCGGTGCAGGACGTTCCTTCACCCGCTTCCAGGCCGGCCAGTTCATCGGCCTCGGCCTGCAGATCGACGGCCGGTGGACCTGGCGCTGCTATTCACTGACCAACGCCCCGGAGCTCTCCGGTGACCGCCTGCACCGCAGCGAACGACGTCTCAGCATCTCCGTGAAGCCGGTGCCCGACGGCACCGTGTCGACCCGCATCGCCGACCGGCTGCGCCCGGGACGCATCATCCGGCTCTCCGCCCCCGGCGGCGACTTCCACCTGCCCGACCCCGTACCGGAGAAGATCCTCTTCGTCACGGCCGGCGCAGGCGTCACCCCGGTGATGTCGATCCTGCGCTGGCTCGGCCAGGAAGCCGGAACTGAGGTCGGAACCGGTGGCACGGCAGGTGGCACGGCAGGCGCCACCTTCCCGGACGTCGTGCACGTCCACTCCGAGCGCGCCGCCGCGCCCGCCGCCCCCTTCGGCGACGAGTTGACCGCCCTCGAGGAATCCCAGCCGGGTTACACACTGATCCACCGCGACTCCGCCTCCCACGGACGTCTGACAGCCGAAGACCTCCCCGGTCTGGTCCCTGATCTCGCCGAGCGCGTCACCCTGGCCTGCGGACCGACACCGCTGCTCGATGACCTTCGTACCGTCATCCCCGACATCCGCACCGAGAGCTTCCACGCCACCGACCTGCCCGGCTCCGTCGATCCCGCCGACCTCGGCGGGGAGATCATCCTCGGCAGTACAGGAGTCACGGCATCCTCCACCGGGACAACGACCATCCTCGACGCCGCGGAAGCCGCCGGCGTCCCGCTGGTCCACGGCTGCCGGATGGGTATCTGCCGCACCTGCGTCGTCCCCGTCACCGACGGCACCGCCGTCGACCTGCGCGACGGGGCGGTCTACGGCCCCGGCGAGCAGATCCGAACCTGCTGTTCCGTCCCCTCCGGCACCCTCGCAGTCGCCGTCAACTGAGCCCGATCTCAACCAAGTCCGCCCAAGGAGAAAAACATGGCTGTCCAGGACATCACCGCCTACGCCCACCTCACCGACGAGGACGTGAAGGAGATCGGGCGTCGCCTCACCGCACTCGAGAAGAAGCACCGAGACTCGCTCGGCGCGAAGGACGCCGGCTACATCAAGGGTCTCATCCGCACCCAGCGTGGTCTCGACCTCGCCGCCCGGGCCGGCACCGTCGCGTCCCCCGCGATCGCGATGCCCGCCGCCGCGGTGCTCGGTGTGGCCAAGATCCTCGAGAACCTCGAGATCGGCCACAACGTCATGCACGGCCAGTGGGACTGGATGAACGACCCTGAAATCCATTCCTCGACATGGGAGTGGGACAACACCGGCCCCTCGTCCGGCTGGAAGCACTCCCACAACGTGGTGCACCACACGTACACGAACATCGTAGGTATGGACAACGACATCGGCTACGGCATCCTGCGTGTCACCCGTGACCGCAAATGGAAGCCGTCCACGCTGGCGCAGCCGTTGACGAATGTCATCCTGGCGTCCCTCTTCGAGGTTGCCGTGGGATTCTACGATGTCGAGCTCGGCCGCTACTTCGCCAGGAAGCAGACCTGGGAGGAGACGAAGCCGCGGCTCATCGAGACCGTCCTCAAGGTCGGCAAGCAGTGGGGCAAGGACTACGTCGCCTTCCCCGCCGTCGCCGCCGGCGTCGGCGTCCTTCTCGGCAAGAAGGGAGGACGCCGCGCCTCGGCGAGAAAGCGCGCCAAGGCCGCCGGAAAGGCTGCCCTCGTGGCCAACCTCATGCGCAATGTGTGGGCCTACGCGGTGATCTTCTGCGGCCACTTCCCCGATGACGTGGAGACCTTCACCAAGCGGACGCTGGAGGAGGAGTCCCGCGGCGACTGGTACCTGCGGCAGATGCTCGGCTCGGCGAACTTCCACGGTGGCAAGGTGCTGACGATCATGTCCGGCAACCTCAACTACCAGATCGAGCACCACCTCTTCCCCGACATGCCGTCGAACCACCTGGAGGAGATCGCCGAGGAGGTGCAGGCCATCGCCGAGGAGTACGGGCTGCCGTACAACACCGACAGCTTCCCGAAGCAGTTCCTGCAGGTACAGAAGACACTGCTCAAGCTGTCACTGCCGAACTCGATGCTGCAGGCGGACGCCTCGAACGCGCCGGAGGTCCGGTCGGACGCGGCGTTCACCGGGAACCCGGAGATCGCGGCGCAGACCGGTCACCGGCAACTGCGCAAGGGGCTCGCGCTGCTGAAGAAGGCGCGGCCGAAGATCCTGGCGTAGTCGGGAGGTCCTTCCGGAAGGACGCTGAGGGCGTCCTCAGCGGATCTCGGTCTGGTTGAAGACCATCCCTCCGGGGCCCGTCTGCCAGCTCACGTCCACTCCGGCGTCGATACCGGCAGCCTGGCGGACCGGGCCGTCGATCACGTGCTGGACGGTACTCAGGACCGCCACCGTCGTAGACGGTCCGGACGTGGTGACCAGTGCGTCTCCTGCAGAACCGGCGGTCGCACCGACCGGGACAGCGGACAGCGCCTGTGCCATAGTCGGGTCGACGTACACGTGACCCGACTGCGGGTAGAGAAACTGATCGGGGGTCGACGCAGGGGCGGCGGACGACAACGGTGCTGCCGGGGCCACAGAGGCCGCAGAGGCCGCCGGTGCGGCGAGAGATGCGACAGCCACCCCGGCGAGTGCCAGGGTGGACGCGGTGAGGGCAGTTCGGGTGAGGGTCCGGTTCAGTCTCATCATGGACCCCGACCCTACGCGACCGAACCGTTGCTGTCGGTCAGTTCCAGAGGATGTCGTCGACATCCTCGAGCCCGGCCGACGCGGCGTCGAAGGTGAAACCCAGACCGGTCGGCGTGATTCCCCTCGCTCTTCGACTGCCGGCTGAGCACCGCACCACGGTAGACCTTGCCGGTCTCCAGCTCACCGGCGTCTGACGGCAGGAGGTCAGCCTCAGGGATGTCACAGTCCTCACTGCCACCCATGAGGATGTAGTCGGCGCCGTTGCCGTCGTCGTCCACGGCTCCCATGCCGGCCCGTGACGAACTGGTAGCTCTCCGGGGTGTCGGCGAGCTCGCCGTCTCCGGAACCGGACCCCTCGGACGACGAGTCATCCGACGAGGCGTCGTCACCGGCAGCGGAGGAGTTCGTGGAGTCAGTGGAGTCAGCGGAGTCAGCGGAGTCAGCGGAGTCAGCGGAGTCAGCGGAGTCAGAGGAGACAGAGGAGTCAGAGGAGTCCGCGGACGCCGACGCCGGCAAGGGCGCCGACTACATCCTCATGGGCGGCAGTGAGGCCTGTGCCATCCCTGAGGCTGACCTCCTGCCGGCAGACGCCGGTGAGCTGGAGACCGGCAAGGTCTACCGTGGTGCGGTGCTCAGCCGGCAGTCGAAGAG
>NZ_JALAGU010000035.1 GCF_022712275.1 Corynebacterium sp.
ACTGACCGACTACACCCGCCTGACCGACGGCACCACCATCGTCTCCAGCATCGACGACAACCACACCGTCACCACCGTCCCCACCGGACCACTGGCCCACGCCAACCTCACCTTCGACCGACGCCTCGCCCACAAAACCAGGACCAGGAAAGAACACCAGAAGACCCGCGACCACTGGAACTACATCACCCGCCTCACCTTCCAGACCGTCGGAGCCTCCGCAATGGTCGTTGAGGAACCCATCCCCTTCTGAACCAGCAGTTACACTTCCACCATGACGTTTAACTCGAACCTGAACGGTATGGGAGGCCGGGCCTCCTCGGGCGGCAGCTCCGGTGGGTCCGGCGGTGGCTTCGGATTCGGTGGTGGCGGCGGCAACGGAGGTCGTGGCGGCGGGTTCGGCGGCATCATCGGAATGCTGTTGATGAGCAAGGTGGGACGTCGCTTCGGTATCCCCGGTATTCTCGTCGTCGCCGTGATCGCCTTCTTCGCCAGCGGTGGAACAAGCATGTTCAGCGGCGGTTCGTCGACGAACAACATGACCGGTGGGAACAATGTCTCCGCCGGTGGTTCCCTGGAGCACTGCAACACCTGGGAAGACGCCAACAACTACGACGACTGCCGCATCGAGGGTACCGCCATCTCGCTCGATGCCGTGTGGTCGCAGATCCTCCCTGACGAGACCGGGATCAGCTACAGCGAACCCGGCGTCCAGATCGGCGACGGAACCGTGAACACCGGCTGCGGCCGCGCATCCACCGCGCAGACCGGCCCGTTCTACTGCCCCGGCGACAGCACCGTCTACATCGGCGACGACTTCTTCGCCCAGCTCAAGTCCATGGGCGGCTCCGACGGCCCCTTCGCGCAGATGTACGTCGTCGCCCACGAGTTCGGCCACCACATCCAGAACCTGCAGGGCACCATCGGCCTGTCCAACTACGACGATCCCGGTGAAGACTCCAACGCCGTGAAGATGGAGCTGCAGGCCGACTGCTACGCAGGAGTGTGGGCACACCATGCCGACAACGGCGAGAACGCCATGATCGACCCCCTCAGCGACGAACAGATCGCCCAGGCCATCCGGTCTGCCCAGGCGATCGGCGATGACGCGATCCAGCAGTCGTCCGGTGGCAGCGTCAATCCGGACGCCTGGACCCACGGCTCCTCGGAGCAGCGTCAGCAGTGGTTCACCACCGGCTACTCCGAGGGCACCGTCAACTCCTGTCACCAGGAGTTCGCTCAGTAGTCACTCACCGCGGATAAGGTCTGCGGCCTTCTCCCCGATCAGCATACAGGTGATGTTCGGGTTCACTGCGGTGAGCTGCGGCATGACCGACGCATCGACCACGCGGAGGCCCTCCACCCCCTTGACCCGCAGCTGGGGGTCGAGCGGTGACATGACGTCATCCTCAGCACCCATACGTACCGAGCCGGCCGGATGGTAGACGGTGTTGTGGGTCTTGGCCACGTAGTCCGCGATATCCTCGTCGGATTGCACGTCCTCCCCCGGGAAGAGCTCACGACCGGCGTAGTCCGCCATCGCCGACTGCGCGACGATGCGGCGGGCCAACTTGATGCCCTCGACCGCGATGCGCATGTCGTAGCCCTCTTCATCGGTGAAGTACCGCGGATCGACCTTCGGCTTGTCCCGGAAATCGCAGGAGCGCAGCCGCACCGTGCCACGGGCCTTCGCGTGGGTGATGTTGGGAGTGAGACAGAACGCCTCGTCCGCGGTCGGGTACCCCTGGCGCACCGTGTGCATGTCGAAGGGCATGGAGCCGTAATGCATCATCAGGTCAGGGAGCCCGAGGCCGTCCGCCCCGTCTTCGTCGATCTTCTCGAAGATGCCGATCTCCCACCACTGCGAGGCGTCCCGCAGCATGGGGACCTTCGACTCCCAGGAGATGACCGCCTCCGGGTGGTCCTGCAGGTTCGAACCAACACCGGGGGCGTCCACCAGCACGTCGATGCCCATCTCCGTGAGGTGGTCGGCCGGGCCGATGCCGGAAAGCATGAGCAGCTTAGGGCTGTCGATCGCTCCGGCGGAGACGATCACCTCACGGTCCGCCCGCATCCTGGAGAGACGACCGAAGATATCCGCCAGATACTCGATGCCGACAGCCCGGCCGTCCTCGACGATGACGCGGGATACCTGACGGTCGGTGATGATGTCCAGGTTCTCCCGGTCCATCACCGGATGCAGGTAGGACACTGACGAGGACGCCCGGATGTTGTCGTCACTGGCGTTGATCTGGAACCAGTCGGCACCGTGGCTGACAGTCTCACCCTCGTTGAAGGGGGTGGTGGGCAGCCCCTCCTGCTCGCACGCCTCCAGCACCGCGGCACCCACCGGATCCTTCGGGGGGACCGACCGCAGGTGCACCGGGCCACCGTGACCGTGGTTGTCCCCTGCCCGGTCATTGTCCTCGATCCGGTCCCTGATCAACGGCAGGACAGACGCCGAATCCCATCCGGTCGCCCCCAGGGTCACCCAGTGGTCGAGGTCCTGAGCCGGGGTGTGGAAGGCGATGCAGGAGTTGTGTGACGAGCAGCCGCCGAGAACCTTGGCCCGGGCGTGCCGCATGAAGGAGTTGCCGTTCTCCTGCTCCTCGATCGGGTAATCCCAGTCGTACCCGGACTCCAGCAGCCCCGGCCATTCGTGGAGGTTGAGGATCTCCGGCTTGTCCACGTCGGTGGGACCGGCCTCGATGAGGGCCACGGTCACGGACGGGTCCTCGCTGAGCCGGGCGGCCACCACGGCACCGGAGGATCCTGCCCCGACGACGATGTAGTCGTAGCTTTCGCGGTTGTCACGCATGTCTTCTCCTGTCTTCTTCGCTTACTTTTCCGGGAACCAGCCGGTCACGGCGGGCTCGGTGTTCTCGTAGATGTGCTTGGCCTCCCGGTACTCTTCGAGACCGGTGTGCCCAAGTTCCCGGCCGTTGCCGGACGCCTTGAATCCGCCCCACTCGGCCTGTGGCACATACGGGTGGTAGTCGTTGATCCAGATCGTGCCGTGACGCAGCGCCCGTGAGACCCGGTGAGCGACGCCCCGGTCGGAGGTCCACACCGCGCCTGCCAGGCCGTACTCGGTGTGGTTCGCCGTGGCGACCGCCTCGGCCTCGGTGGAGAAGCTCTCCACGGTGATGACCGGGCCGAAGCCCTCCTCGATCACCGCGGGGTTATCGAGAGTGCAGTTGTCCAGCACTGTCGGTCGGTAGAAGCATCCCTTCTCCAGTTCCGGGCCACCCCAGTCGCCGCCGCAGCGCAGTGTCGCCCCTGCTTCCACACCACGCTTCACGTAGTCGGTCACCTTCGCGCGGTGCTCCTCGGAGATCAGCGGACCGGACTCGGCCTTCTCATCGAAGGGACCACCCAGGACGATGCCCTCGGCACGGCGCACGAGCTCGTCGACGAAGCGGTCCCTGATCGTGTCCTGCACGATCAGTCGGGTACCTGCCGAGCAGACCAGACCGGAATCCAGGAAACCCGCGTTGAGGGCGTTGTCCAGGGCTGCGTCGAAGTCGGCGTCCGCGAACACGATGTTCGGGTTCTTGCCACCGAGTTCGAGCGCGACCTTCTTGACCGTGTGGGACGCCACTTCGGCGATCTTCTTCCCGGTCACCAGGCCACCGGTGAAGGACACCATGTCGACGTCCGGGTGCGAGGACAGCGGCGCACCGGCCTCGGCACCGGCGCCGAGGACGAGGTTGCCGACCCCGGCCGGCAGGCCGAGCTTGTCGAGGACGTCCATGATGAGGATGGCGGTGTGCGGGGTGAGCTCCGACGGCTTGAGGACGAAGGTGCAGCCTGCCGCGATGGCCGGGGCGATCTTCCAGCTGGCCTGCAGCAACGGGAAGTTCCACGGTGTGATCATCCCGCAGACACCCACCGGTTCGTAGACGACCTGTGAGATCACCGCAGGGTTGCCGGCGTCCACGAGACGACCCGGGTGCTGGTCGGCGATCTTGCCGAAGAACCGGAAGCAGTTCATGATGTCGTCCATGTCGCCCTCGGCCTCGACCAGGCGCTTGCCGGTGTCGAGTGCCTCGGCGCGGGCGAACTCGTCCTTGCGCTCTGCCATGGCGTCGGCCACCTTCAGCAGCAGATCGCCACGTTCGGCGGCGGGGGTCGCAGACCAGGATCCCTCATCGAAGGCGAGGCGGGCGGCGGCGATCGCCTTCTCCGTGTCCGCGGCCGTCGCCTCGGAGACCACGTCCACGACCTCCCCGTCGGCGGGACAGGTCACGGTACGTGTCCCTCCGTCGGAGGACGCCACCCACTTCCCGTCGATGTAGAGACTCTGCGGTGCAGCGGTGTCACTCATTCTTCGTTCCTTTCCGTATCTTCGTCGTCGTCGATCCACAGGTCAGGGGCGGGCACCTGGGTGTCCCCGGTGGGTGTCCCCCTGTCCCCGGTGAGGGACATGTACTCGAGATGGGCGTCATAGGCGTCCAGCACGTCGGCGATGACCTGCTCCTTGGTGTAGCCGAGGATGTCGTGGCCCCGGGAGCCGGTGGCCGAGAATATCTCCAGGGTGAAGTACGTGTCCTCGTCCACGTTGAGGTTCACCGCGAAGTTCGGCACCTGGCACGCCACCGGGTAGGCCTCGTACTTGAACTCGTCCTGTCCGGGGAAGGTGACCACCAGATCCACGAAACTGATCGGGTAGTCGGGGTGGGTCCCCCGGTGGCAGGACACGTCCAGGCCCAGTCCGGTGAGTTCCTCGGCCACCTCCTCGATCGCCGGGGCCGCGACGGTCTCGAGGTACCTCTCGGTGTCAGTGGCGGAGGGGAAGCTCATCCTCCGGCGCAGTCGCCGGCGCCACGCCTGACGTGCCGGGGCGGCCCCACCGGTCCGGTCCATCAGCGCCCCGACCCGGGAGAGCTCGCGGGAGTCCAGCGAGTGCTTCTCCGCCTCGAGGACGCGCCACACACTCAGCATGAGCAGGTACATCACGAAAGCGAACGGCAGTCCGATGAGCACCGTCGCCGACTGCAGCGTGTACACACCTCCGATCAGCAGCATCACCAGCGTCAGTGCACCGGTGATCACCGCCCACACGATGCGCAGCCACGGCGGACCGTCCGAGTCCTCCACCGAGGGTTTGGAGGTCATGTTCGCCATCACCAGGGAACCGGAGTCCGCAGAGGTGACGTAGAACAGCAGACCGGTGACGACCGCCAACGCGACGGCGAAGGTGGCGCCGGGGTACTGCTGGAGCAACAGGAAGAAGCCGGACTCGGGGGTGTCCACGGCGGTATTGAGGAACTCCTCGTCACCGTCACGGAAGAACCCGAGCGCGGCGTTGCCGAAGATGGAGATCCACATCGCGATGAAGGCGAAGGGGATGACCAGGACGCCGAGCACGAACTGGCGGATGGTGCGTCCCCGGGAGATGCGGGCGAGGAACAGTCCGACGAACGGTGCCCAGGCAATCCACCATGCCCAGAAGAACAGCGTCCAGTCGGACATCCAGTCCTGGGACGCGTAGTCCGTCTCGCCGTCGGTGTAGGCGAAGGTGTTCATCATCATCGACGGGAACCGGGCGACGAAGTCGCCGATGTTCTGGACGAGGGCGTTGAGCAGCTCCCCGGTCCGGCCCATGACCACGATCCACACCATGAGGACGACCGCGAGCCACACATTGAGCTCGGAGAGCCGGCGGATGCCCTTGTCCACACCGGAGACGGTGGACAGGATGGTGATGAACACGGACAGGCAGATCAGGGCGACCTGGATGCCGGTGTTGGTCGGGACCCCGAAGAGTTCGGACAGGCCGTAGTTGATGAAGACCACGCCGATACCCAACGACACCGCGATACCGAAGGCGGTGCCGATGGACGCCGCGATCTCCACGGCGTGACCCGGGGCGCCCTTGATGCGGCGTCCGAAGACCGGGGCGAGCGCGGAACGGATGCTCAGCGGCATGTGGTAACGGTAGGCGAACAGGCCGAAGGCCATTCCCATCAGCGCGTACATCGCCCAACCCGGAATGCCGTAGTGGAACATGGTCCACAGCGGGGCCATCCGGGCCGCTTCGTCGGAGACCGCCGCCCCCTCCGGCGGGGTGAGGTAGTTGGTGGCCGGGCCGGAGATGCCGAAGAACATGAGGTCCACCCCGATACCGGCGGCGAAGAGCATCGCTCCCCAGGTGAACAGACCGAACCTCGGCTGTGAATGGTCCGGGCCGATCTTCGTGTTACCGGTGCGCCGGAAGGCGACCACCAGGACGAAGACGACGACCACGCCGGCGGTGAGGACGTAGAACCAGCCGAGATTGGTGGAGATCCAGTCCTTGACGTTGTTGATGACCGTGTCGGCGGAGTCCGGGGCAAGCCAGGCCCAGAGGACGAACGCGACGATGATGCCGGCGGCGGTACCGAAGACCGGCCAGTTGACTTCCGAGTCGACGTGTTTCTTCTCAGGTGTGTCCGGTCTCCCGGTGTTCTGTTGTTCGCTCACAGGCATTCCCTCTCTCAGACGGACGTCAGTTGATCGATACAGAAATCCACCGTAGCCCAACAGAAAAACCGGCGACGGGGACGGGGTTTTCTTCCCCTGTCCGCCGCGCCGGTTCACGGCCGTCGGAGCGTGTCGTCGGTGCCGTCAGTGGGACCCGGTACCGACCGCCCTGCCCACCGCCTCAATGACGTCCTGCAACGCGACCTCGTGCTGGTCGCGGGAGGACAGGTCGCGCAGCACCACGGTGCCCTCGGCGAGCTCCTGCTCACCGAGGACCAGCGCGAACCGGGCACCGGCACGGTCTGCCCCCTTCATCGCGCCCTTGAGCCCGCGGTCGCCGTAGGACATGTCGGCGGAGACACCGGCCCGGCGCAGCTTGTCGATGATCACCGCGAGCTTCTTCTTGGCGGCCACGCCCATGGGGACGCCGTAGACGTCCACGCGGCGTCCGGAGGTCGGGGTGACACCCTCGGCGGCCAGGGCGAGCACGGTGCGGTCCACGCCGAGGCCGAAGCCGATACCGGAGAGGTCCTGGCCGCCGAGCTGGGCCATGAGACCGTCGTACCGTCCGCCGCCACCGATGCCGGACTGGGCGCCGAGACCGTCATGGACGAACTCGAAACAGGTCTTGGTGTAGTAGTCGAGGCCACGGACCAGACGCGGGTTGAGGACGTACTCCACACCCATGTCGTCGAGAAGACCGGTGACGGTGTCGAAGTGCTCACGGCAGTTGTTGCAGAGGTGGTCCGGCATCAGCGGTGCGTCCACCAGGAGCTCCCGGACCTCCGGACGCTTGTCGTCGAGGACCCGCAGCGGGTTGATCTCCGCCCGCTGACGGGTCTCCTCGTCGAGCGGGAGGGCGAAGAGGAAGTCCTGCAGCGTCTTCCGGTAGGCCGGACGGCAGTTGTCGTCGCCGAGGCTGGTCAGTTCCAGGCGGTAGCCGGTGAGCCCCAGGGCGCGGAAGCAACGGTCCGCCAGGCCGACGACCTCGGCGTCCAGCGCGGGATCGTCGACTCCGATGGCCTCCACACCGACCTGCTGGAGCTGACGGTACCGGCCGGCCTGCGGACGCTCGTAACGGAAGAACGGGCCCGAGTAGGTCAGCTTCACCGGCAGCTGGCCGCGGTCGAGGTTGTGCTCGATCACCGCACGCATCACACCGGCGGTGCCCTCGGGACGCAGGGTGACCGAGCGGCCGCCACGGTCCTCGAAGGTGTACATCTCCTTGGAGACGACGTCGGTGGACTCGCCGACACCGCGGGCGAACAGGGCGGTCTCCTCGAAGACCGGCAGTTCGATGTGACCGTAACCCGAGTTGTGGATCACCGTCTCGAAGGTGCTTCGCACCGCATGGAAGTCGACGGATGCCGGCGGCACGTAGTCGGGCACACCCTTCGGGGCGGCAAACGGCTGGATCTTCGCACTCTTCTCGGTGTCACTCACGGGGTCACAGTATACCCTGCAGAAAACCATTGCTCTGCAGCTCCCTGGCGATGGTGGTCGAGGGGCCGTGACCCGGGTAGACGGTGTCGGTGCCGGTGAAGTTCTCCGGGATCCGCTGCAGGCTGGCCAGCATGGCATGCGGATCGGACAGCGGCAGGTCGGTGCGTCCGATTCCACCGTTGAACAGCACGTCGCCGCCGAGAACAGTGCCGTCGGCGCCACGGAACATCACACAGCCGGGCGAATGACCGGGCATGTGGAAGGCCGTGAACGTCACACCTGCCAGGGTCAGCTCGTCCCCCTCCGCCACGTGCTCCGGCGTGGCCGGGACGTCCATGTGGACGGTGTCGTGCATCTCGCCGAGCGGTCCCATGGCGTCCAGCATCTCCCGGGTCAACCACGGCAGATCCGCGTGATGCATGTAGGTGGGGACGCCGTACTCATGCTGCAGCTCCGGGAGGTCCCGGACATGGTCGATGTGGCCGTGGGTCAACACGATCTGCTCGACCGTCAGACCGAGTTCCTGCACCTTCGCCCGGACGAGGAGCGCGGCCCCCATTCCGGGGTCTATGACGGTCGCCCGGGAACCGTCATGGATGACCAGGCAGTTCGTGTCCAACGGTCCGGTAGGGAGCACAACGATCGACAGTTCATTCATGCAGCCCGACTGTACCGTCACCTGCACCGTCCCTGTCACAGTCAGGTGTGGAACAATGGGCCGTTGTCCCGATCCTCAGCGATCATCCCAGCGAAAGAGAGGCCCGGAGCGTTGTCCGACAACTCCGCCCGCCGCGATGCGGCACTGAAGAACCTCGACAAGGAACTGAAGTCCCGGTCCCGCCGGGACAAGATGCGTCCCCTGGGGGTCGTCCTGGCCACCGTGGTGGTGCTCGTCGTCATCGTCGGCGGCATCTGGTTCGCCGTCACCCGCGACAACAGTGAGGACGAGAACGTCGCCGAGGATACGACGGCCGCCGAGGAGACTCCGATGGAGACCTCCGGTCCGTACACCGGCACCGGTGACGCCGCCAAGGAGGTCTCGCTCCCCGACGGCGAGAACATTCCGCAGGAAGGTACGACCGACGTGACCCTGCACACCACGGCAGGTGACATCGGCATCACCCTGAACCACGAACAGGCCCCGACGGCGGCATTCGCCATCCAGCACCTGGTCGAGTCCGGCTTCTACGATGACACCATCTGCCACCGCGTGGTCGTCTCCGACGGAATGAAGATCCTCCAGTGCGGCGACCCCTCCGGTCAGGGTTCCGGCGGCCCCGGCTTCTCCTTCCCCGACGAGTACCCCGTCGGTGACGAGGACGCCGGTGACGGCCTCTACACCCGTGGCGTCCTCGCCATGGCCAACAGCGGCCCGGACACCAACGGCTCGCAGTTCTTCCTCGTCGACGACGATTCGCAGCTGACCAACGACTACACCATCTTCGGTTCCATCTCCGAGGACGGACTGGCCACGCTCGACAAGATCATCGAGGAGAACGCGGACACCGAGGGTGCCGACGGTAACGGCGGACAGCCTGACCCGGAGGTCCGGATCACCTCCGCCACAGTCGAGGACTGACCCTCCCCACAACGAAATCCTCACCTCCATGAGGTGAGGATTCTTCTGTGCCGGGAGTGCGGTCCGACCTATCCCCCGGTCGTCACGCGGTAGACGTCGAAGACCCCCTCGACGTTGCGCAGCTGGTTCATCAGGTATCCCAGCTGCTTGATGTCGGAGACCTCGAAGGTGAAGCGGCACACCGCCACCCGGTCCTCCGAGACATGCGTGCTTGTCGCCGTGATCGGGACCTTCTGCTCGCTGACCACGCGGGTCACCTCGGACAGCAGACCGGTACGGTCCAGGCCCTCGATCTGCAGCGTCACCATGAACACGGCGTTGGCGACATTGGACGCCCACTCCACCTCGATGAGCCGCTCCGGTTCGGCGTGCAGCTTCTCCGAGTTCGTGCAGTCGGTCCGGTGCACCGAGACTCCCCCACCCTTGGTGATGAAGCCGAAGATCTCGTCGCCGGGCACCGGGGTACAGCACTTCGCCAGCTTCGCCGAGAAGTCGGCATTGCCCTGGACCAGGATGCCGGATCCGTCACCACGGCCCGACTTCACCGCCTGCTGCGGGGTCGTGTGCCGCTGACGGGTCACCGGCGGCTGCGGGATGTCGTCGACGTCCTCGGTCTCGTCGCCCTGGTAGATCTCCTTGAGCAGGTTCATCACATGGCCGGCGGTCTCCCCACCCGAGCCGATGGCGTTGTAGAGGTCGTCGACGTTCTCGCGGTGCAGGGATGTCGCCACGGTCTTCAGTGCCTCGGCGGTCACCAGGCGCTGCAACGGGATGCCGGTGCGCTGCGCCTCATGGGCCAGCGCGTCGCGACCCTTCTCCAGGGACTCCTCACGACGCTCCTTGTTGAACCACGCGCGGATCTTGTTCTTGGCGCGCGGGGAGACGACGATCTTCTCCCAGTCCTTCGACGGGCCCGCGTGGGCGTCCTTCGAGGTGAAGACCTCGACCTTGTCGCCGGTGTTCAGCGGGGTCTCCAGAGCGACCAGCTTGCCGTTGACCTTCGCGCCGATACAGCGGTGACCGACCTCGGTGTGTACCGCATAGGCGAAGTCGATGGCCGTGGAACCGGCCGGCAGGGTGATCGCGTCCCCCTTCGGGGTGAAGGCGAAGATCTGGTTGGTGGACAGGTCGTAGCGCAGCGAGTCGAGGAACTCGTTGGGGTCCGCCGCCTCCTTCTGCCAGTCGAGCAGCTGACGCATCCACGCCATCTGGTCGACCTCGGCGTTGTCCCCCTTGTGGGAGCCCTTGGTCTCCTTGTAACGCCAGTGTGCGGCGATGCCGTACTCCGCCTGGTAGTGCATCTCGTGGGTACGGATCTGCACCTCCAGGGCCTTGGCGTCCGGCCCGAGCACCGTGGTGTGCAGGGAGCGGTAGACGCCGAAGCGCGGCTGGGAGATGTAGTCCTTGAAACGGCCAGGCATCGGCTGGTAGAGCGAGTGCACGGCACCCACGGCGGCGTAGCAGTCCTTGACGTCGTCGACGAGGATGCGGATACCGACCAGGTCGAAGATCTCGTCGAAGTCGCGTCCCCGCACGATCATCTTCTGGTAGATCGACCAGTAGTGCTTCGGGCGGCCGACGACGTCGGCGACGATGTGGGCGTCCCGCATCGTCGACCCGATCTCGTCGATGACCTTGGCGAGATACTGGTCACGCTTCGGTGCCCGGTCGGCGACGAGGCGGACGATCTCGTCGTACTTCTTCGGGTAGAGGATCGCGAAGGAGAGGTCCTCGAGTTCCCACTTGATCGTGGCCATACCCAGGCGGTGTGCGAGCGGGGCGATGACCTCCAGGGTCTGCCGGGCCTTCTTCGCCTGCTTCTCCGGCGGCAGGAAGCGCATGGTGCGCATGTTGTGCAGCCGGTCGGCGACCTTGATCACGAGTACGCGGGGATCGTGCGCCATCGCCACGATCATCTTGCGGATCGTCTCGGCCTCGGCCGCCGATCCGAGAGCGACCTTGTCCAGTTTCGTCACACCGTCGACGAGCAGGGCGACCTCCGGGCCGAAGTCGCGGGTGAGGTCGTCGAGGGAGTAGTCGGTGTCCTCGACCGTGTCATGGAGCAGCGCGGCGACCAGGGTGGTGGTGTCCATGCCGATCTCGGCGGCGATGTTCGCGACCGCCAGCGGGTGGGTGATGTACGGCTCCCCCGATTTCCGCAGCACCCCCTCGTGCAGCTTCTCGGCGATGGTGTAGGCACGGTCGAGAAGCTCGATGTCCGCCTTCGGATGGTACCGGCGGTGCACCGCGATCAGCGGTCCCAGCACCGGATTGATGCGGCTCTTTCCTGTGAGGCTTCGCGCGATCCGCGCGGCCATCCACAGCGAGTTCTTCTCGTTACTCATGCCTCACCGTATCTCTCCCGGGGTGTCACCCCGACGGTCGTGCGCCCGTGTGTGCTGTAAGCCTACCGTCCGGCGGCGACGACGTAGAGCGGTAGGTCACTGAAGCGCTCCCGACCGTTGAGCTCCTCGACCTCCAGTGCTACGGCCACACCACAGACTTCCCCACCTGCCCGTTCGATGAGGCGGCGGGACGCGGCGAGAGTTCCCCCGGTGGCGAGGACATCATCGACGAGCAGGACGCGCTTGCCGGTGAGATCGAGGCCCTCAGCCGGGATCTCGAGGGCGGCGGAGCCGTACTCCAGGGCATATTCCTCGTGGAGCACCGGCGGGGGCAGTTTGCCTGCCTTGCGCACCGCGAGGATGCCGACACCGAGTTCCACGGCCACCGCGGAACCGAGGAGGAAGCCACGGGCGTCGAGTCCTCCGACCAGGTCTGCACGGAACGGTCCACAGGCGTCGGCGAGGTCGTTGACGATGAGCCGGAAGCCGTGGGCGTCCGCCAGCACCGGAGTGAGATCCTGGAAGACGATCCCGGGCGCCGGGTAGTCGGCCACGAACCGTGTGAGTCTCTTCAACGCCCAGCGGGCATCGGCCCCGGCAGGAATCTCAGGGGTGTCGGGGTCGGTCACTGGTTCTCCTCGGTATCGTCAGGTTCGTCCGGTTCTTCACTGCGTGGGTGGTCGGTCGAGGTCCAGCGGTCCATGTTCCAGCTCATCCCCGGCTCCAGTCCGGAATCGGAGACCCCGCTCACGCTCGACGCGGTGACCGTCAGCCGCGGTTCCACCACCAGCGGAACCGTGGAGGCGTCGTCGGCCAGCTGGCTCTCCGCCTGGGAGATCGTTCCGACCCGTGACACCGGCGACGCTGTGACCTGGGGGTTCCGGTTGTAGGGCGTCCGGGTGTCGAGCAGGGCGTCGACATCGGTACCCAGCACCCCCGGGGTCTGGAGTGCTGCAGCATCCAGCGGGACGGTTTCGACGGTCACTCCGGCGTCGGCGCAGGACGCGGTGAGTGCTTCGGCGACGGCCTCGTGACGGGTCTGCCCTCTGAGGTAGCCGATCCGGACCGTGGTGCCGTCGAGGGTGTCCTTCGCGGCCTGCACGTCGCGGGCGCCGAGACGTCCGGCGAGATCCTCCAGGGCGCCGGCGGCGGGACTGCCCGCGGTCGCGATCCGCAGCGCATGGGGCGCGACGCTCGCACCGGTGGTGGTCCTGACGGCGTCGACGACAGCGTTGCGGTCGATGCAGGACGCGAAGGCCCGGCGGTTGTCGGCGGTGGCGAAGATGCCCTCGTCCGACAGCGTCAGCCCGTCAGTGCGCACACCGGAGGACCGGACCACGGCCAACCCGGCGTCATTGAGTTCGGGGTCCGCCGGGCCACCGGCGAGGACTGCCGCGTCAGTGACCTCCGCAGTTCCGTCGAGGGCCCTGGTGAGGTCTCCCCCGCCGCGCACCGTGATGCGGTCGAGGCCGGGACGGTCACCGTGCCACTCGGGGTTGCGGGTCAGCACCAGGGACGGGCCCACGTCACCCTCGTTCCCGTCGGCGTCGTCCCCGAGTGACTCGATGGCGAACGGACCGGAGGTCGGGACCGTCGCCGGATCCGTGGCCGAGAGATCGAAGGTGCTGGTCCATGCCTCCCCCAGAGCGGCGAGTGCGTCCTCGTCACCGTTGTCCACCGCGTCGACGACGCTGTCGACATGCGCATGCTCGGCGATGGTGTGCGAGGGCAGGACCTCGCCGGCGCCGAAGATCTCACGGTAGCGCTGACCGAAGCCGCGGTCGAAGGTGACACGGAACTCCTTCGCTCCCGGAGAGCAGTCGAGACTGCTGATCCTCGACGTCAGACCGAGATCGGAGGCGAAGAGGTCGGTACGGTCCGCAGCAGTCGCGGTCAGCAGGAAGTCGTCACACACCACCGGCGCGCCGTCGGAGTAGTCCGCGTCCTCGGCGAGGACGTAGTCGACCACGTCCGGGTTCTCCGGATCGGGGGTCACGGTCACCAGATCGGAGTTCGGCAGCAGGCGTCCACCCGGGCCCGGGAGGTACGCCCCCGGGTAGATACGGGCGGAGAGCTTCGCCGCATCTGCGGCGACGCCCAGTGTGCTCCCCGCATTGGTCGTGAGCAGCTGCTCGTCGAGGACGTAGGTGAGGCCGTGATCCGGTTCACCGTCGTCACCGGGGCCGGAGCAGGCTGTGAGGCTGACAGTGGTGACGGTGGCCACGGTCGCCACGGTCGCCACAGTCGCGACGAGGACGCCACGGGCGGTGGATCTGCGGGAAGTTCGCACGGTGTCTCCCGTCCCCTACATTCCCGGGCGCCAGGACCGGCCGCTCTCACGGTCGTTGTTCGTGGGCCGCGAGATGGTGCGCTGCGGGGCGTCGTCATCGGAGGTGTCGGTAGCGGTGGATTCCGGGGACTCCGTGGTCTCCGCAGACTCAGCGCCGGTGGTCAGCGGGGGCACTGCAGCGGTGGTGACGGTGACCGGCACCGTCTCATCGGTCGGAGCCGCGGGGCCACCGGCGACACCGAGTTCACGGGCCCGGGCGACCTTCTCGTCGTGCTCCCGGTAGCGCTTCTGGAAGGACTTCAGCGTCACCAGCAGAGGAGCGGAGAAGTAGATCGAACTGATCGTACCGGCGATGACACCGGCGAGCTGGACCAGCGCGAGGTCCTTGAGCGTGCCGACACCCATCAGCCAGACAGCGACCACGAGCAGGGCGGCGATCGGGATCACCGAGAACAACGAGGTGTTCAGCGAACGCATGATGGTCTGGTTCGTCGCCAGGTTCACCTGTTCGCCGTAGGTCGACCGTGTCGAACTCAACACGTCCTGTGTGTTCTCGTGGACCTTGTCGAAGACGATCACCGTGTCATACAGCGAGTAGGCGAGAATCGTCAGCAGACCGATGACGGTCGCCGGCGACACCTCGAAGCCGACCAGCGAGTAGACACCGGCGACGACGATGCCGTCGAGCAGCAGGCTGACGATGGCCGAGATGGCCATGTCCCGCTCCAGACGGATGGAGATGTAGACGAAGACCACGGCGAGGAAGATCACCATGCCGAGGAGCATCCGCTGGGTGATCGACGCACCCCAGGACTCGGAGACGGTCGAGTCGCTGATCGCGTCCGGGCTGGCGGTGCCGGAGTTGTCCTCCGGGGCGAACTCGTCGAACAGGGCGACCCGGGCGTCCCGGATCTGGTCGTCGGACAGTCGCTCGGCGGTGATCTCGATGACGCGGGAGTCACCGGAGCCGACGGTCTGGGTGGACTGGGGCGCGATGCCCGTGGCGTCCTCGAAGGTCTCGGAGACCGAGGACTCGGTCGCACCGTTGGCCGGCGGCATGGTCATCTTGGTGCCGCCCTCGAAGTCGATGCCGAGGGTGAACCCCTTGATCGCGATGATGAGGACGCAGGCCAGGGTGACCAGGGCGTAGATCCAGTACCAACGGCGTCGGGTGTCGACGATGCGGAAACCACCCTCGCCGTTGTACATGCGTTCCATGAACCCGGCGGGCTTGAGTGTCGAGGTGTCTCCCATGGTCACTTCTCCTCTCCGGTGGTCGGGACGTCGGCATCGGCATCACCTGGCGGCGTGTCTGTCTCAGCCGCACTCTCGGCGGGCCCACTTTCCCCGGAGACGGCCGCCCGGGAGGCCTCATCCCGGGCCTGACGCCGGTCAGCGGCGCGGAACGCGGAGTGCAGACCGTTGAGTTTCGGGTTGGAGAAGGCCTCCCGACGGGACACGAGGATCACCAGCGGTGCGGTGACCAGGAAGGCGATGACGACATCGAAGACGGTGGTCAGACCCAGGGTGAAGGCGAAGCCCTTGACGTTGCCGACGGCCACGAAGTACAGCACGAGAGACGCCACCAGGGAGACCACGTTACCGGTGATGATCGTCGCCCGCGCGCGCTTCCATGCCCGCGGTACCGCGGATCTGAAGGTGGAGCCCTTGTGGATCTCGTCCTTGATGCGTTCGAAGTAGACGACGAAGGAGTCCGCGGTGGTGCCGATACCGATGATAAGACCGGCGATACCGGCGAGGTCGAGACTGTAGTCGATCCACCTGCCCAGCAGGACCAGGCCGCCGTAGATGAGGATACCCGAGGTCACCAGCGACGCCAGGGCGATGAGGCCGAGGCCGCGGTAGTAGGCCAACGCGTACAGGGCGACGATGATGAGACCGATGATGCCGGCGATGAGACCGGCCTTCAGTGAGGCCTCGCCCATGGAGGCGGAGATCGTCTCGGCGGTGCCGCCCTTTTCGCCGTTCTCACCGGTGAAGCTCAGCGGCAGAGCACCGTACTTCAGGTTGTTGGCGAGATCCTTGGCCTCCTTCTCAGTGAAGTCACCCGTGATCTGGGTGCCCTGTCCGACCGGGGTGGCGCTCTGGATCGTCGGTGCCGACAGCACCTGGCTGTCGAGGGTGATGGCGATCTGCTGGTTGAGGTACTCGTTGGTCAGGTCTGCCCAGGTCTCGCTGCCCGGATTCTCCTCACCCTGCTTGAAGCCGAAGGTGACGACCATCTGACCGGTCTGGTTGTCCAGACCGCCGAAGATGTTGGAGTTCGGGTCGATCATGTCGCCGGTCATACGGCGGGCGTCAGGACCGTCAGTCTCCCCCTTGAGCAGCGGGGCCGCGTCGAGCAGGATCGGCGCGCCGGTGTCGCTGCAGGTGACCAGCGGCTTGGCCGGGTCATCGGCACCTGCCAGAGGGTCGTCCGGGTCATCGCAGGTCAGCAGCAGGGCTGCGGCGTTCTGGGTGTTGGGGTCCTCGGACTGCCGGTCGGCCTTGAGGACATCCACGGTCGTGTTCCGCTGCTCGGTCTCCTCGATGGAGTTGGCCGGAGCTGCAGGAGCCTCCGCCGTGACCGTCGGTGCCTTGTCAGGCGCGTTGAACTCGCTGTCCTTGAAATTCTCGGTCGCCTCGCTGAGCTTGGCGTTCGCCTCGTCGACGGTGAGGACGCCGTTCCCGACCCAGCGGTCGGCCATCTCGGTGAGACTGTCGAAGAGGTTCTCGTCCGGTGCCTGACCGCCGGTCACCGGACGGAACAGCAGCTGGGAGGTCTGACCGAGGGAGCGCGCCTGGGAGGAGTCGTCGCCGGGCACGGTGATCACCAGGGTGTCACCGTCGGTGACGACCTGGGCACCGGAGACCCCCATGCCGTTGACGCGGTTCTCGAGGATCTTACGTGCCTGGTCAAGCTGGGATCCCGAGGGCTTGTCGCCCTGGGGGACAAGAGTGACCCGGGTTCCGCCCTGCAGATCGATACCGAGTTTCGGTTCGGCCTTCTTGTCTCCGGTGAGGAAGACGAAGCTGTACATGACGACCACGAGGGCGAGGAAGATCAGCAGGGCCCGTACGGGCCACTTTCTCGCCCGGGCAGCTGCTGCACCCGTTGAGCTCACGCTTGTTACTCCTGGAAGTTGGGGACTGCGGACGCGAGGCCACGTGTCACGACCATGGCGGTGGACACAGGCAACCCCGCAGAGTCTAGACCCCCCGACTGTGTGCGGACCACAACCGGTGGGCCATGGGACCCGTGTCGGGCCCGGGACTACTTCCGGTCGGTGCCGTCAGTGTCGTCGTCATTGTCGCGGTCGAAGTCGCTGTCCTCGAGAGAGGAGAGGTCATCCGGGATCCCGCCGCCGGTGAGGTGGTCGGCCTCGGTGGAGCCGGCCTCGACACTGTCGACGAGCTTGAGCACGGCGGCCCGCTCCCAGGTGGTGACGACACCCTCGGCGATCTCGACGTCGACGGTGGTCTCACCGATGCTGGTCAGCCGACCGTGGAGACCGGAGGTGAGCTGGACGACCATGCCCGGGGCAAGCTTCGACTGGAAGTCCTTGATCACTCCGACCTGCTTGGACTGCTTCCTCATCTGGAGGACAGGAAGACCGAGGAAGACGACGACGAGCAGTGCGAGAAGAAGGATATCCATGTGCGACAGTCTGCCACACCTGTCTGCCACCACTGACCGGAGGGGTATGTGGGGTTAACCCGCTTAACCCGGTCACGCCTCCGGCGGTTCGAGCCCCAGATGCCGCCAGGCCGCCGAGGTGGCGACGCGGCCACGCGAGGTACGGGCCACCATGCCGGCACGTACGAGGTAGGGCTCGCACACCTCCTCGACGGTGGTGGGTTCCTCCCCCACCGCCACGGCCAGGGTGTTGACACCCACCGGTCCGCCGCCATGGGTCTTAACCAGCGAGCCGAGCACCGCCCGGTCCAGCCGGTCGAGCCCGAGTTCGTCGACGTCGAAGACGAGGAGGGCGGCGCGGGCCACCTCGAGGGTGATCGCACCGTCCGCGCGGACATCGGCGTAGTCACGGACCCGTCGCAGCAGCCGGTTGGCGATACGCGGCGTCCCCCGCGAGCGTGACGCGATCTCCGCGGCGGCGTCGCCGGTGATGTCGACCCCGAGGATGGACGCGGCGCGGGTGACCACGGCGGTGAGGTCGGCGGTGTCGTAGAACTCCATCTGGGCGGTGAATCCGAAGCGGTCGCGCAGCGGGCCGGTGAGCATGCCGGCGCGGGTCGTGGCACCGACGAGGGTGAACGGCGGCAGATCGATGGGGATGGATGTGGCCCCTGGTCCCTTGCCGACGATGACGTCGATCCGGAAGTCCTCCATGGCCATGTAGAGCATCTCTTCGGCCGGCCGGGCCATCCGGTGGATCTCGTCGATGAAGAGCACATCGCCTTCCATGAGGTTGGACAGCATGGCTGCGAGATCACCGGCACGTTCCAGGGCAGGACCGGAGGTCATACGCAGCGAGGTACCGAGCTCCTGGGCGATGATCATGGCCATCGTCGTCTTGCCGAGACCGGGCGGGCCGGCGAGCAGGACGTGGTCCGGGACCACGCCCCGGGCCCGGGCCCCGCCGAGGACGAGGTCGAGCTGCCCGCGGACCTTCGGCTGGCCGATGAACTCGGTCAGAGATTTCGGACGTAGCGACAGCTCGGCATCGTCGTCGCCGGGCAGCATCCGGTCCGAGAGCGCGTCATTGCCCCGGTCGGCACGGTCAGGCCGCGTCGGACCTGAATTCCCGGCGCCGCCGAGATCGAATTCGGTGCGTTCGATATCTCCCATGGGTGGTCCCCTCCCCCGCTACCGTTGTCCGCCGAGGCGGGACAGCGCGTTGCGCAGCAGCACGGAGGCGTCCGGGGACGCGCTGTCCCCTCCGGCGGACTCAGCGACCAGGGTCTTGACCGTGTCCGCGGCGGAGGCCTCCGGGAATCCCAGCCCGACGAGGGCTTCGACGACCCGGGCGGTCACCGCGCCGTCCACGGCACCGTCACCGACGGTCAGGTCCGCGGTCTCCTCGGAGTGTCCGGAGACCGGTGAGACGGCATAGGCGTCCAGCTTGCCCTTGAGGTCCACCGCCATCCGGTCAGCGAGTCGCTTGCCGACGCCCGGCGCACGCTGCAGGGTCTTCACGTCGCCCTCGGCGACGGCTGCGGCGATCTCGGCCGGTGACAACACCGACAGCAGTGCCATCGCCATCCGTGCGCCGACCCCAGAGACACTCTGGACCAGAGCGAACAGTTCACGACTCGCGGCGTCGGGGAAGGCGTAGAGCGTCTGGGAGTCTTCACGGACCACCATGGTGGTGAGGACGAAGACCTCTTCACCGCGGGGCAGTTCGGCGAGGGTCCGTGCGGTGGCCTGACAGAGGTAGCCCACACCGGCGCACTCGATGACGGCATGGTCGAGCCCCTTGTCCACCACCGTGCCACGCAGGGATGCGATCACTGTTGTCCACTCCTCAAGTTCCGTTGCTGATGGTGCCTGGCCAATGCCTCGGTCTGCGCGATGTACGGGGCGCGCCAGCAGTGGCACACCGCCAGCGCCAGGGCGTCCGCGGCGTCCGCCGGTTTCGGCGGTTCGGACAGGCCGAGAATCCGGGTGACCATACTGGTCATCTGTTTCTTGTCCGCCCGGCCGTTACCGGTGAGGGCCTTCTTGGCTTCACTGGGAGTGTACTGGTGCACCGGGATGCCCCGACGCGCCGCACTGAGCATGAGCACACCGACGGCATGGGCGGTGTTCATGACCGTGGAGACATTGCCACGCTCGAAGACGCGCTCGATGGCGACGACCTCCGGGCAGTAGTCGTCCATCCACTCCTCGACGGCCACCGACAGGCGCAGCAGTCGCTCCGGCAGCGGGGTCTCGTGCGGGGTACGGACCACACCGACGGCCACCGGAAGCACGGCACGACCGTGCCCCGCCTGGACCACGGACAGGCCGCACCGGGTGAGTCCGGGGTCGATTCCCATCACCCGGAGCCCCTGCATATCCGCCACCGGACACCTCCACCACTCGCATCGACCCTGACACCGTTGACTTCACTGACCCCACAGACCATAGCACAGGTGTGCGATATCCGACTGAGGTGAACATCACTCACTGACAGGGACCGTGGTCGCTCCCGCCTGGGGTAGGATCAGACCTCGATGAAACCTCAGAAACTGTACCGTATTGTCGCCGATATCGAAGCTGTGACCTGGGCACTACTGATCCTCGGCATGCTGTTCAAGTACGCCTTCGACGTCACCGAGGTGGGGGTGAAGATCGCCGGTCCGGTCCACGGTCTGGCCTTCATCACCTTCGTCGTGGTGACCGCCCTCGTCTGGACGAACAACCGGTGGTCCGCCGGTCGTGGTCTGCTCGGACTACTCAGCGCCGTGATCCCCTTCTGCACCATCCCCTTCGAGCGGTCCGCCGCCCGTGCAGGTACCCTGGACGGCGGCTGGCGTCAGGACAACGCCGTGCTCGCCACCCTCACCGGTCGCCCGAAGGTGACCTTCGGCGTCCTCGCCGGGATCATCATCGTGATCTTCGTGGTCATGATGCTGATCGGCGGACCGTTCAGCTGACGTCCCCTGGTCTCCACCGGGGCCTACTCCGCGTCGAGCTCCGCGAGGACCTCGTCGGAGACGTCCATGTTGGTGAAGACGTCCTGGACGTCATCGGACTCCTCGAGGGCGTCGATGAGGCGCAGGATCTTCTTCGCGCCGTCGGCGTCCAGCGGGACCTCGACGTCGGCCCGGTAGTCCGGGTCGGCGGAATCGTACTCGATCTCCGCCTCCACCAGAGCGGCGCGGACGTTGCTGAGGTCCGCGAGATCGGAGACGACCTCGAACTTCTCACCCAGGTCGTTGACCTCTTCAGCACCTGCGTCGAGCACGGCCATCAGAAGGTCGTCCTCGGTGTTGTCACCCTTGTCGAGGATGACGACTCCCTTCCGGTTGAACAGGTAGGACACGGAGCCGGCGTCCGCCAGACTGCCGCCGTTCTTGTTCATCGCGGTGCGCACGTCGGTGGTGGCACGGTTGCGGTTGTCGGTGAGGCACTCGACGAGCATGGCCACACCGTTCGGGCCGTAGCCCTCGTAGACGATGGTCTCCCAGTCGGCGCCGCCGGTCTCCTCACCGGAGCCGCGCTTACGGGCGCTCTCGATGTTGGTGTTCGGGACGGAGGCCTTCTTGGCCTTCTTGATCATGTCGTCGAGCGTCGGGTTCGCCGACGGATCTCCACCACCGGTACGGGCCGCGACTTCGATGTTCTTGATCAGCTTGGCGAACTCTTTACCGCGCTTGGCGTCGTTCGCAGCCTTCTTGTGCTTGGTCGTCGCCCATTTGGAGTGGCCGCTCATGGGATACCTGTTCTTCCTCGGTCGGTTTCTGTCGGCACCATAGTAGTCCACTCCCGCCACCACCCGCCCCGACAGGGCCGGAGTACGCCGGGAGGGACCGGTCACACGCTGACGGTGCCGACCCCCGCTGTCTCGAGGAACAGACGGTGCATCCGGTCGTCGCCGGTGAGCTCCGGGTGGAAGGAGATCCCCAGGACCCTGCCCTGGCGCACGGCGACCACGGCCCCGTCGGAGCTGCCCGCGGCCTTGTCGTCGACGGTGGCGAGGACCTCCACACCCTCCCCGACGCGTTCGACACGGGGCGCCCGGATGAACACGGCGCGGACCGGATCGGCGTCCGCGGCATCGGTGACGCCGGTGACCTGAAGATCGGTCTCGAAAGAATCCACCTGCCGGCCGAAGGCGTTACGTCGCACGGCGACGTCGAGTCCGCCGAGACAGTGGGCGTCCGCCCGGGTGTCGAGGATCTCGGAGCCGAGCATGATCAGTCCGGCACAGGTGCCGAAGGCCGGCATCCCCTCGCCGAGCAGACCGCGCAGCGGGTCGAGCATCCCGCCGAGATCCAGGAGCTTGGACATCGTGGTGGACTCACCGCCGGGCAGCACCAGTCCGTCCAGACCGTCGAGCTGGGACCGACGTCGGACCAGACGGGTCTCCACCCCGAGGCTTCCCAGGGTGCGCTGGTGCTCCGCCACACCACCCTGCAGCGCGAGTACGCCGATGGTTGCCGTCACTGTCGGTCCTCCTTGATCGGGATCGGCTGCTTGCCGGAGGCCAGCGTCCGGGTGAGTCCCTCCTGGACCACCGAGGCGACGAGGTCACCCTGCTGGTTGAAGATCCGTCCGGTGGTCAGGGCGCGACCACCGTGCGCCGAGGGAGAGGTCTGGTCGTAGAGCAGCCACTCGTCGGCGCGGAACGGCCGCATGAACCACATGGCGTGGTCCAGGGAAGCCTCCTGGACCGGCTCGCCCGGGTGCGGCACCAACGCAGAGCCGAGCAGCGTCATATCGGACATGTACGCCAGGGTGCAGATGTGGAAGGTCTCGTCGTCCGGCAGTGCAAGCTTGGAGCGGAACCAGACGACCTGCTGGGACGCCGCGTGCGGGTCGTGGTCGAACTGGTCCGGGGGCACGATGCGGATGTCCCAGTCCTCCCAGTCACTGGCGAAAGCCCTGGTCGAGGGACGCGTACGGGACAGGTCAGCGACGATCTCCTCAGGAGCGGGGACCTGCCGGATCGTGTTCGAGTGCTCCGGGCCCGAGTCGTCCCGGATGTGGAAGCTGGCCTGCATGACGAACAGCGTGCGCCCGTCCTGGACGGCCTTGACCGAGCGGACGCGGAAAGACCGTCCGTCCCTGACGTTGTCGACCACGAAGATGATCGGCCGGTCGGAGTCGCCGGGGCCGACGAAGTAGCCGTGCAGGGAGTGCACACGGTACTCGGGTCCGACGGTACGGGTCGCGGCGACCAGTGCCTGGGAAGCCACCTGTCCACCGAAGGTACGGCTCAGGGCGGAGGGAATGACCTGGCCGCGGTAGATCCCCGTGTCAATGCGCTCGAGATCGAGCACGTCGGTGATCCTGGGACGGCGCGCCGTCGGTGCGTCGCGTCGTCCCGGTTCGGTGGACGTCATGGTCTACCAGCCTCTCTCCGCAAGCCGGTGCGGCTGCGGGATATCATCGACGTTGATCCCGACCATGGCCTCGCCGAGGCCGCGGGAGACCTTGGCGACCTCTGCCGGGTCGTCGTAGTTGAGGGTGGCCTGGACAATGGCCTTGGCACGCTTGGCCGGGTCACCCGACTTGAAGATTCCGGAGCCGACGAACACACCCTCGGCTCCGAGCTGCATCATCATCGCGGCATCCGCCGGAGTGGCGATCCCGCCTGCGGTGAACAGCACCACAGGGAGCTTACCGTTCCCGGCGACCTCGCACACCAGCTCGTACGGAGCCTGCAGTTCCTTGGCCGCGACGTAGAGCTCGTCGGGGGCCATGGAACGCAGCCGGTTGATCTCGGCGCGGATGGTGCGCATGTGAGTGACCGCGTTGGAGACGTCACCGGTGCCGGCCTCGCCCTTGGAGCGGATCATCGCCGCGCCCTCGTTGATGCGGCGCAGGGCCTCACCGAGGTCGGTGGCACCGCAGACGAAGGGGACGGTGAAGCTGAACTTGTCGATGTGGTTGGAGTAGTCGGCCGGGGTGAGGACCTCGGACTCGTCGATGAAGTCGACGCCGAGGCTCTGCAGGACCTGGGCCTCGACGAAGTGGCCGATGCGGGCCTTCGCCATTACCGGAATGGAGACGGCGTCGATGATGCCCTCGATCATGTCCGGATCGGACATGCGGGAGACGCCGCCCTCCGCGCGGATGTCGGCGGGGACGCGCTCCAGGGCCATGACGGCGGTGGCGCCGGCGTCTTCGGCGATCTTGGCCTGCTCCGGGGTGACGACGTCCATGATGACGCCGCCCTTGAGCATGTCTGCCAGGCCGCGCTTGACGCGCCCGGTGCCGGTGGTCGGGGTGTTCTCACTCATCGGTGATCCTCACTGGTGGTTGGTGACTGTCCTAGGACAGTGTAATGACCTAGGACAGTTACCGGAACCCCCGGGGTCCGCTACTGCGTCCCGTCGCCGCCCGACATCGCCTCGTAGTAGGCCGGCAACGGTGCCGACCCAGCCAGACGGAACACCCGCACCACCGGACGCGACCGCAGGCCGAGGGTGTCCCCCACGGCGTCGTTGTAGAACCGGGCGGCCAGATCGACCTTGGTGGACGCCTCTATGAACGCCGGATTCGCGCGTTCCTCCGGAGTCAGTGTCCGCAGCAGAGCATTCTCGGCGTCCGACCGTGACCCCATCTCCTCGGCACGGAGGGCCACACCACCGGCCCGGGCGGCGTCCTGCTGCAGGTCCGGACGCAGCACCCCGATCACCGCGGCGCGTCCCTGCAGGGTGCCCTCCAGGTTCAACCGGGCGGAGTCGGTGCGGATGTGCAGCCGGTTGAGACGCGAAGCCATACCGGAGAGCCACATACCCACCACAGCCACCACGGCGACGAGCAGGACGATGACCAGCAGCCAGCCGGGGATCATGACGGAACCACCTTTCGACCGGGGGTGACCACGGTCTCGTAGACCTGTTCGACACGGGTCGTGACCGTGTCCCAGTCGAACTCACGGGACCGGGCGGTTCCCCGTCCGATCAGTTCACGGCGTCCCTCTTCGTCGGTGAGAAGACCCACCACGACGCGGGCCAGGTCCCGCACGGACCCGTTGGCGAACAGGTGCCCGGCCCGACCGTGGTCGGTGACCGCGGCGAACGCGGGGATGTCGCTGGCGACCACGGCGGCTCCCGCCGCCATCGCCTCCACCAGCACGATGCCGAAGCTCTCACCGCCGGTGTTCGGTGCCACGTAGACATCGGATGCCGCCAGCGCGGCCGCCTTGTCCTCCTCGCTGACGCGGCCGAGGATCCGGACCGACGCCTGCTCTCCCCCGGCCGGGGAACCGAGACCGTCGACCCAGCTGATCCCCGCCCTCCGCAGCATCTGGTGCAGTTCGGCGACATCACCGCCACCGGCGACCACGACCTCGAGGTCAGGGACCTGTGACAGGATCTCCGGGAGTGCCTTGAGCAGCAGCGGGAAACCCTTACGGGACTCCTCGAAACGACCGAGGAACATCAGCCTCGGCCGGTCTGCGGTCAGGCCCGGCATCGGGTCCGCGTTGCGGTAGCTGCCGGTGTCGACGCCGTTGGGGATGAGCACCGGATCACCGGAGAGCATCTCAACCTGCCAGCGTCGGGCCTCCTCGGACACCGCGATACCGGCGTGGATCTTCTCCAGGAAGGGACGCAGGACCGGCAGGAAGACACGGAGGATCTTCGATTCACTGGCCGAGGCGTGGTAGGTCGCGACCAGCGGGCCGGTGGCCTTCGCCAGGGTGATCATGGAGTAGCTCGGCGAGTTCGGCTCGTGGATGTGCACCACGTCGAAGTCATGATCCCGGATCCAACGGCCCAGATGTCGCCAGGTCTTCGGGCCGAAGGCCAGTCGGGCGACGGAACCGTTGTAGGGGATCGAGACCACACCGTTGCCCAGCTCGACGAAGTCGGGGACATCGGCGGCGTCACTGCCGGGGCCGATGAGACTGACCTCGTGACCGCGACGCTGCAGCTCCTCGCACAGCTCGATGGCGTGCACCTGCACGCCACCGGGTTCATCGAAGGAGTAGGGGCAGACCATTCCGATCTTCACGGCGCTCAGTCCTCCAGTCCCAGGCGACGTCGCCTCTTCTCGGAGAGATCACTGAACCACAGCGGCTGGAGCAGGTGCCAGTCCGCCGGATGGTCGGCGATGTTCCGCTCGAAGTGGTCTGCCTGGACCTGAACCATGTCATCGAGCGGCAGCGAGCTGTCGATCTCCTCGTCGATGACGAAGCCCCATCCGTCGCCGGTGAAGTAGGAGTGGACGGTCATCACCGCCGCCCCGGTGTCCTTGGCCAGCCGGCAGGACCCGGCGGGCATACTGGTACGTTCGCCGAAGAAGTCGACCTCGACGCCCTTGCCGGACAGGTCGCGCTCCCCCATCAGACAGACGATTCCACCCGAGGCGAGCACCTCCCGGAGCCGGTCGAAGGGCGGCTGTTCCCCGCCGGACAGCGGCAGCACCTCGAAGCCGAGGGACTCACGGAACTCCACGAAAGCCTCGAAGAGGCTCTCCGGCTTCAGTCGCTCGGCGACCGTGGTGAACTGGCCGAAGGTGTTGACCAGCCACACCCCCGCCATGTCCCAGTTTCCGGAGTGCGGCAGGGTGAGAATGACACCCTTACCGCGGTCGATCGCGGCGGACAGTCGCTCAACCTCCGCCGGGACGAATCCGGCGTCCAGGGTGCGGGCGAGGTCCGGTCCCGCGATACTCGGTAACCGGAAGGCCTCGTTCCAGTAGCGCATGTAGGAACGCATGGCGTCCCGCACGAGATCACGGGTGACATTGGCGTCCCCGACGACTCTGCCCAGATTGGCGCGCAGCTGTTCGGGGCCCTTCCCGTGCCCTGACGCGAGATCGGCGATCGTGTCGAAGAGCCTGGCCGCGAGCGGCTCGGGGATCCGACGCACCACCGCCCACCCGGCCCGGTAGGCCAGGGAGCTGAGCTGCTCGGACAGGGACGGGCGGGAGGACGTCTCGGTCACCTCGGTACTCCTACTTCCGGTTACTTCTAGTTCTCGGCGGGATCGGCGTCCGGGAAGTCCTTCGCCCCGGTGGGCGGGGCGATGGTCTCGCGGGCGAGATCCGACTTACCGACGATGACCAGCCGCTCGATGACCGTGTACACCGAGCCGATGGCCAGGATGATGAGGCCGGCACCGAGGATATAGGGCACGCCGAGACCGGAGAGCCCCAGGGTGACCAGGCCGATGATGAGACGCTCCGGTCGCTCGATGAGTCCGCCGTCGACCTTGATGCCGGATGCCTCGGCGCGCGCCTTGACGTAGGAGGTGACCTGGCTGGCGACCATGATGACCAGCGCACAGGCGAACAGGCCCTTGTAGGGCTCGTGATCGTCCTGGAAGGCCATCCACCAGGCCATCGCGCCGAACAGGACGCCGTCGGTGATGCGGTCACAGGTGGCGTCCAGTGTGGCGCCGAAGCGCGTGCCGCCGCCCTTCATCCGGGCCATCGTGCCGTCGATCATGTCGCTGGCGACAGCGACACCGAGCAGCACCGCGGCGAGGAAGTGCCAGCCGGTGGGGATGAGCGCGACCGACAGGATGACGGCCACCGCTGTAGAGGTGATCGTCACCGTGTTCGGCGAGATCCCCCACGAGACCAGTCGCCGGGCGATGGGTTCGACCACCACCGCAGCGGGACGCCGTCCTCGCACACTGAGCATTACTCTGACTCCTCTGTACCGTCGGTACTGTCGTTCACGTCAAGTTCCTGCCATGCAGACGCCAGCAGTTCCCGGGTCTGCGACAGTGCCTGGACCAGGACTTTCGTCCCGTCGATCACCGTCATGAAGTTCGCGTCGCCGGTCCACCGCGGCACGATGTGCTGGTGCAGGTGGTTCGGCACCGACCCACCTGAGGCTCGCCCCAGGTTCATGCCGATGTTCACGGCGTCCGGGTGCGACACCCGACGCAGCACCCGGACCGCCTTCTTGGTGAAGGCAGAGAACTCCGTGGTCTCCGTCTCCGTCAGGTCCTCGTAGGACGCGACCGGACGGTACGGGATGACCATCATGTGCCCCGGATTGTACGGGTAGAGGTTCAGAATGCAGAAGACCTCGCGCCCGCGCGCCACGATAAGACCGTCCTCATCGGAGCCGGCCGGAAGATCGTTGAAGGGATCCTCCGGCTTCGTCGTCTTCGTGACGTAGAGCGACCGGTACGGGGCCCAGAGCCTGGCCAGGCGGTCATCGACCCCGGCCCCCGTGTCGGTCACTGTGCCCCGGCCGTCCTCATCGGAGTGCGTCAACGCTCTCCCCGGACGGCTGGTCGTTCCGGCGGGAGGACACCCACTCGGTGATGATCCGCACGGCGTCCTCCTTCGGGACACCGTTGACCTGGGTACCGTCGAGGAAACGGAAGCTGACCGCCCCGGCTTCGACGTCGCGGCCACCGACCAGCAGCATGAAAGGGACCTTGCCGGTGGTGTGGTTGCGGATCTTCTTCTGCATGCGGTCGTCGGAGGTGTCCACCGCGGCCCGGATACCGTGACCGCGCAGCTCGGCGGTCACCTGCTCCAGGTAGGGGATGAACTCGTCGGCGACCGGGATGCCGGTGACCTGGTGCGGGGCGAGCCACGCCGGGAAAGCACCGGCGTAGTGCTCCAGCAGGACGCCGAAGAAGCGCTCGATGGAACCGAACAGGGCGCGGTGGATCATCACCGGACGCTGCTTGGTGCCGTCGTTGGCGGTGTACTCCAGATCGAAACGCTCCGGCAGATTGAAGTCGAGCTGCACGGTGGACATCTGCCAGGTACGGCCGATGGCATCGCGGGCCTGCACGGAGATCTTCGGGCCGTAGAAGGCCGCACCCTCCGGGTCCGGGACGAGCTCGAGACCGGACTTCGTCGCGACGGCCCGCAGAGTCTCGGTGGCCCTCTCCCAGACCTCGTCGGAGCCGACGTACTTGTTCGGGTCCTTGGTCGACAGTTCCAGGTAGAAGTCGTCGAGGCCGTAGTCCTTGAGCAGGGAGATGATGAACTCCAGCACGGTGGTCAGCTCGGTCTCGAGCTGGTCTTCGGTGCAGTAGATGTGAGCGTCGTCCTGCGTGAAGCCACGGGCGCGGGTCAGACCGTGGACCACACCGGACTTCTCGTAGCGGTAGACGGTGCCGAACTCGAACAGCCGCAGCGGCAGTTCACGGTAGGACCGGCCTCGGGAGGCGAAGATCAGGTTGTGCATCGGGCAGTTCATCGGCTTGGCGTAGTAGTCGACGGCCTGCTTGGTGATGTTCCCGTCGGCATCGCGCTCTTCATCGAGCTTCATGGCCGGGAACATGCCGTCGGCGTACCAGTCGAGGTGACCGGACTTCTTGAACAGGTCGCCCTTGGTGATGTGCGGCGTGTTGACGAAGGAGTAACCCGAGGCGATGTGGCGGCGGCGGGAGTGCTCCTCCATCTCCAGGCGGACGGTCGCACCGTCCGGGTGGAAGACCGGGAAGCCGGACCCGATCTCGTCGGGGAAGCTGAACAGGTCGAGTTCCTGGCCGAGACGCCGGTGGTCGCGCTTCTCCGCCTCGGCGAGCATGGTCTGGTACTCGTCGAGCGACTCCTTGGACTCCCAGGCGGTGCCGTAGATGCGCTGCAGGCCGGCCTTGGACTGGTCACCGCGCCAGTAGGCGGCGGAAGTACGGGTCAGGGCGAAGGCCGGGATGTAACGGGTGGTGGGCACGTGCGGGCCACGGCACAGGTCGTACCATTCGACCTCGCCGGTACGCGGGTTCACGTTGGAGTAGGCGGTGAGCTCGCCTTCACCGACCTCGACGGAGGCGTCGCCCTCGGGGATGTCTCCGCGGGACTTGTCGTCGACGAGTTCCAGCTTGAACGGCTCCTGGAGGTACTCCAGGCGGGCGTCCTCCACCGAGTCATAGGCCTTGCGCTCGAACTTCTGGCCGGACTTGATGATCTTCTTCATCGACTTCTCGAGCTTCCTGAGGTCCTCCGGGGTGAAGGGCTCGGCGGGCTCGAAGTCGTAGTAGAAGCCGTTCTCGATGGCGGGGCCGATGCCCAGCTTCGTGCCCGGGAACTCCTTCTGCACGGCCTGGGCGAGAACGTGGGCACAGGAGTGCCGGATGACACCGCGACCCTCGTCGGTGTTCGCCGCAACCGCGGTGACCTCGGTGTCGGTCTCCGGAGTGAAAGACAGGTCGCGGAGGTTACCCTCGGCGTCCTTCACGCAGACGACGGCCTCCGGGCCCTTGTTCGGCAGTTCCAGCGGACGCATCGCGGCACCGGCCGACTCACCGGCAGGCACGGTGAAGGTCACCGTCTCGACGGTCACCTCCGGGTTTCCGATTCCGTTACCGGCGTCCAACGCTGATTCACTCACGGGTGGTGTGCTCCTTACACAACAGGCGAAGACGGTCACATACCTGGTGACAGTCATAATTCCCGGACCACTTTACCCGGCGGGTCAACCCAGCAGCGCCTCGCCCCAGTACTCCTCCTCCGTGGTGCCCGCCGGAACGAGGAAGACCGCGGACCCGACATGGGTGATCCACTCGTTGAGCCGGTCACCGGCCGCGAGCCGCCGCTGCACCGGGATAAAGGAGGTCCGCGGGTCCGGCTGGAAGCATATGAAGATCAGGCCGGTGTCCGACAACGCGACAGGGTCTGCGTCCACCAGTGCGTCGGCGGACGACGGGGTGACCGGCAGATCGTAGTTGTACGCCCGACGCAGCATCCGCTGCCGGGTGTCCCCGTCGTGGACGCCGGCCAGGGCGATATGTGCGTTCCGGTCGATCACCGGCAGTCCGTCGGCGCCGACGGCGGCGGTGTCCGGGTCATCATGCTCCTTCTCACCGGACAGCGGGTTGCCCTCGACGATGGTGCGGCCCATCGAGACCTCACGGGTCGGCCGGTCGGCGGACTCCCACAGCGGCATGTCGAAGGCGATCCGACGGATGATCATGCAGGTGCCGCCGATCTGGGACGGGTGGGTGGCCGCCTCCCCGCTGATCCACACCTGGTCGTCGAACTCGGCGTCGGTACGCGGATTGACGGTGCCGTCCTTGAACCCGAAGAGGTTGCGCGGTGTTCCCGGCGTTCCGTCGGCGTCCTGTGGGATATCGAGAAACCCGGTCTGCGTCCAGGAGGGACGCGCGTAGTCCGCCCCGCCACGCACGAGGACGCGGAGGGCGTGGGAGACGGTGGTGCGGTCTTCACCGCAGATCTGGAGCACGAGGTCACGGTCGCCCCACCGGGCCTCGAGCCGGTCTCCGGCGAATCCGGGCAGCGGCTCCAACCAGTCCGGTGACTTGTCCGTCAACCGGGCCTTCTCGAACAGTCCCCGGCCGAAACCACAGGTGACGGTGAGGCGTCCGGGGTCGGACGCCAGCTCCGGTTCAAGGTCGGCGAGCACCGGCTCGCCCTGGGTGAGGCGACGGGCATCCCCGGTCCAGATACGCAACAGACGGCGGATACCGGTGGCGTCCACCCCGTCGCGCAGGGTGAAGGCGACGGTGGTGTTGTGCCGCTGCAGCGGGGTGGCGATGCCGGCCTGGTGCGGGCCGTCAAAGGGGACGGTGGTGTCGGTGTTCGACACCGGATCCGGGTCACTGTCCCCGGCACAGGCTGTGGTGGCGCCGACCGCGGCGGTGGCCGAGACAAGTCCGAGGCCGGCGAGGAAACCCCGTCGGGTCACGCGGAAGTTCGTTTCCATGGTGGTTCAGGGCCGGTCAGTGCATGTCGTGGTCGCTGTCGGCGTCCCCGTCGGTGCCGTAGTCCTCGTGGGAGGACTGCTGGACCCGGACCGGGATGCCGTTCAGCTCATAGATGGTGCCGTTGTCGTCGGTGAGCGTGAGGCTGAGCTCATCACCGGCGGCGATCTCGTCGGGACTGTCCATGATCATGATGTGGTGCCCGCCGGGTTCCAGGGTCAACGAGTCGCCGGCCGGCACGGTGATCCCGTCCGCGGTCTCCCGCATGACGCCGTCGACGACCTCGTGGTACTGGTACTCCCCCGTCAGATCGCCGGTGGCTTCAGTGAGGTGGATGTCCTCGTCGGTCGTGTTGGTCAGTACCCCGAACACCGCGGTCATCGCGGTGTCGGCGGACTTGGCGCCGACGTAGCCGTCGGTGAAGGTCAGGCCTTCGGCGGAGGACTCGAGAGCTGAGGTTGCGGTGGTCTCCATCGAGGTGTCGTCATCGTCGCCACAGGCAACAAGGGTGACGGCGAGGGCGGTTGCGGCGCCCAGAGCTCCTATCCGACGCAGCACGGTGGTGGCGACATTGCGGGTCTTCACTGTTCAGTTCCTTCTGTTCTACTTGTCTGTGGAGCGCAGTCGGGCGATGAGCATCACGAGGACGCCGGCGAGCACGAGGACACCGGCGATAGCGAGGACAGGCCTAGCCCAGCCGGGGATTCCGTCGTCGTCACTGTCGTCCGTGCCCGACCCGTCATCGCCCGCGGTGGCGTCCTGCGTGGCCCCGGAACCCGGGTCCACGGTGAAGGTGTAGCTGCCTTCGGTGGGGTGCCCGTCGGAGGAGGTGATCCGGAAGCCTACGGTGTACTCACCGTCGGTCAGGTCGACGTCATCCGGAATGTCCACGGAGAGGACGTTGCCGTCGATCTCGGGCGTCTCGGTCACCAGGACCTCACCATCGCGGGACAGGGCGATGGTGTTGAAGGTGTCCTGGGGATTCGCGGAGAACTCCAGTTCAATCCGATCCGGTGCGGTATCCAGGACCGCTCCGTCCTCCGGCGTGGAACCGACCACGGCATCATGGGCGACGGCGGCAGGCAGGAAGCCTGCACCGGCGACAGCGGGGGCCAGGATCAGCGCGCCGACGAGCGCGGGGGCGGCCGCCAGGCGGGGAAAACGGGTCATGATGTCCTTTCGTCGGAACTGGCCGAACTCCAGGTGTCGGTACCGGCCCGCTCCATTAGTCGGAGCATACGGGCGGGAAGTTCCACGCAGCCCTTTCCAACCGGAGTACAGGGGTAAAAACAGAACTGATATCCAGCATTCGCCGATCAGCCTACCTGCGGGGACACCGGACACGGAACCGACAGCACCTCGACTACCCCACCCCCGGATGCGAGCGACGGCACACACCCCTGCCGCCACGTCGCCTGGACCCGGATCCCGGGGCTTCAGATCTGCGTCAGGCACGGATCGGCAATCCTGTGCCACAGAACCGACGATCCGTGCCTGACGCAGATGTACTGCCCCGTGCCGCAGTACCCCCGGAGTGGAGCCTCAGACAACGGAACCACAGCATGACGAGAGCCCCGTACCTGGGTACGGGGCTCCCTGTCCTGATGGAGCGGATGACGAGACTCGAACTCGCGACCCTAACCTTGGCAAGGTTATGCGCTACCAACTGCGCTACATCCGCAAACTAACTTCATGACCAGATCCGTGAAGACCTGTTCGTGCGCGATACTGGGATCGAACCAGTGACCTCTTCCGTGTCAGGGAAGCGCTCTCCCGCTGAGCTAAACGCGCGGGCGTGAGGTGGAAACGGGAATCGAACCCGTGTACACGGTTTTGCAGACCGTTGCCTAAGCCACTCAGCCATTCCACCGTGGCGTCGCCGCCTCGTTCGGACACCGACCCTACCTTGCCGGAGACCGGAAGGGAAAATCAGTGTTCCTGAGCGGATGACGAGACTCGAACTCGCGACCCTAACCTTGGCAAGGTTATGCGCTACCAACTGCGCTACATCCGCATGCACCGTCTGTGCGGTGCGGGAATGAACTATAGCGGTTCCTTGCATCCGTCACAAACATGCAGGTAGGAGAATCCTTACGTCACGAATCCACCGGTCACGGGGCGATGGAGGATCACAGGGATGTCATTTGGGCCGGTACCGCTCCACCGGTCCCGGACATCACCCGCGCACGACGGATATAAGGAACACTGCGCACTTCCTGTCCTTCCTGTCCTTCCTCCGGATCCGGTGCGTCAACTCCCGCCGTGACATGGCGGTTTGCGCAGACCGGTAGGTGAGGTGCTAGATTTACTGCCGTTCCCGAGAGTCCCATAGCTCAGTGGAAGAGCGTTCCGTTCACACCGGAAAGGTCGCTGGTTCGAACCCAGTTGGGACTACAGTTCAGACGCCGTCGCCGGCTCACCGGCAGCGGCGTTTTCCTCTGTAACCGCACCTCGACGTGCCGACGACACACCCAACGTCCACCCCCGTTTCCAGGTGAAACCGACGAAGTCGACCGGGATGACGTCCCCCGGGTGATACCCCGATAACATTCACAACGTGACTGCCTCGACGACGACACCTTCCGCAGGGCCCACTGCCGCTCACCCTGCCCCCTTCAGCGCCGGTAGAGCATCCCGGATCCTCACCTGCGCCGCCTGGCCGCTGGCGATCATGACGCTCATCCACCGGATCGTCATTTCGCCACGCAACGACCATCCGACCGACGACTTCACCACCGTCTGGTCGGCACTGAACCGGTTCGTCAACGGTACGGCGGTCTACGTCGAGGACTACCACGCCAGCGACGACCCCCACTACCTGTACTCCCCCGGTGGCACATTCCTGCTCAGCCCGTTGGGCATGCTCTCCCAGAGCATGGGACGCAATCTGCTCATCCTGGCGGACGCGGCGTGCATCTTCCTTGCCCTGGCACTGCTCACCCTTCTCGTCGGACGCCGCCTCACCGGCCCTGTCCTTCCCGTCGCGGTCTTCCTTGTCTTCGCCACGGAGTCCGTGACGAACACCCTGCTGTTCTCCAACATCAACGGTGTCCTCTTCCTTCTCGAGGTCGTGTACCTCTGGCTGCTGCTCGTCGACCGCGGTCAGGCGTCCTGGAACATCCTGCGGGGACGCGGCGACAGCTCAGGCACCGCCCCCCGTGCCCCAGGGATCCCCTGGGCCGGCATCATCGCGGGCGTCGTGCTCGGACTGGCGGTCACCGTGAAGCCGCAGTTCATCGTCCTGCTGTTCCTGCCGCTGGTGCGTCGTCAGTGGAGCATCCTGGTTTCCGGCATCATCGTCCCGGTGGTCTTCACCGGTATCGGATGGCTCCTGGTGCCGGACACCGACACCTACGTCGACACCCTGCTCCCCTACCTCGGCGAGGTACGTGACTACGCGAACTCGGCGATCGCCGGCGTCGGTGCCCACTACGGGTGGCCCGGAGCGCTGGTCCTGGTCTGTCAGATCCTGGCCACCCTGTGCGTCGCTGTGGCGGTCCTCGGACTGCTGTGGTGGCGCAACTCCGACCCGTTCATGTGGGCTGCGACCTCGACCGCGGTTCTCCTGGCCGGTGTCTTCCTCGTCAGCTCACTGGGCCAGATGTACTACTCCATGCTGCTGGTACCGATGATTTTCACGGTGCTCTGCCGCCGGTCGGTGATGCACAGCGCACTGATCTGGTTCGGCGTCTACTGCTGCCTGACCTGGGACTCCTGGAAGTCCGACCGGTGGCCGAAACTCGGCGAGATCCTGGACTACACCTACGGGACCGTGGGCTGGAGCATCATTGTCGCTGCCTCCGCGATCACCGTCACCGGCTGGCTGGTCGCCCGCCGGAAGGCCGGTGAACCGGTCAGCGCCGGCACCCTGGTGCACGATCTGTTCTCCCGCGGGGAGGACGCCGGGAACAAGACAGCGGTCGACAGTGCTACACCTGGTACCGAACAGACCACCGATCAGACTGCGAGGCACCGCCGATGAGTGATTTCAACCTGTCCGACCAGGAGTTCACGGACTTCTCCGCCCTGACCGACGAGCAGTGGCGTCAACGGCTGGAGCCGGACTCCTACCAGGTGCTGCGTCATGCGGCCACGGAGAGGCCCTACAGCCACGAGTACACGGACGCCGAGACCGAGGGTGTCTACGTCTGCCGCGGCTGCGGCACGGAGCTGTTCCGCTCCACGGAGAAGTTCCACTCCCACTGCGGCTGGCCGTCCTTCTTCGACCCGGCGGACTCCGACGCCGTCATCGAGAAGGTGGACGACACCCTGGGCATGAGAAGGACCGAGGTGCTCTGCGCCACCTGTGGCGGGCACCTCGGCCATGTGTTCGCCGGTGAGGGGTACGAGACCCCCACCGACCTGCGCTACTGCATCAACGGGCTCGCGCTGGAGCTCCGGGAGAAGTAGCCCCGGGGATTCCCGGTTGCCGGGCTCAGGGGAGCTCGGCGATGAAGGTGGCGAGGTCCTCCCCGTCACCGTTGACACGGCGTCCGGTGAAGAAGGGGATCTCCTCGCGGACGTGGCGGCGGGCCTCGGTGTAGCGCATCTGGTACATCAGGTCCACGATGCGGTCGAGGGTGGGCGACTCGAAGGCGAGGATCCACTCGTAGTCACCGAGCGCGAAGGCGGGGACGGTGTTCGCCCGGACCTCGTCGTACCCACGGGCCGCCATACCGTGCTCGGCGAGGATGGTGCGCCGTTCCTTGTCGGGCAGCAGATACCACTCGTAGGACCGCACGAAGGGGTACACGGCGATCCAGTCGCCCGGCTCCTCCCCCATGATGAACGACGGCAGATGGGATTTGTTGAACTCCGCCGGGCGGTGCAGGGCGGAGTTCGACCAGTACCCGTCACAGACCTGGCCGAGACGGGTCTCCTTGAGGAACCGACGGTAGGCGCGCTGCAGGTCATCGAACTTCTCGGCGTGCCACCAGATCATCAGGTCGGCCTCGGCACGCTGGCCGGTGAGGTCGTAGACACCACGGACGGTGAGTTCCTCGTCGTCGTAGGACGCCAGGAACTCGGCGAACTCCGTGGCGAGCCCGGCACGGGCGGCGTCGTCGACGGGCAGTTCACCCTTGCGGACCGTGAACACGGACCACATGGTGTACTGCAGCTTCTCGTTGAGGGCCTTGAAATTCAGCTTGGACATGTCTCTCCTGGTCAGGAATGTGAAAGGTCGTCGATGATCTTGAGCGCGGCGTCGCGTCCGGAATCGGCGCAGGCGGGCACACCCACGCCCTGCAGTACCGATCCGGCCAGCGCCACCCTGGGACTGCCGGCCAGGACCTCGCGCACCGCGCTGATCCGGTCGAGGTGGCCTTCGCCGTAGCTGGGTAGCCCGCCCCACCAGCGCTGGACGAAGGTCTCCACCGGCCGGGCGGTGAACCCGGTGACGGTGGCGAGGTCCTCCACGGCGTAGCCGATCAGGGTCCGGTCGTCGGCGTCGACGAGGCTGGCGTCCGCCAGGGTGCCGAAACTCGCCCGTACGAATGCCCCGCCCCGGTCGGCCAGATGCGGCCACTTCCGGGAGGAGAAGGTGAACGCCTTGGCGTGGACGCCCGGGGCGTCCGTCCCCAGCAGGACACCGCTGTTCTGCGGCAGTCCGTCGTCGGTGTCGAAACGCATGCCCACGACCACCGAGCTCGCCAGGTCGATACCGCCGAGCAGGGTGCCGGCTTCCGGGGCGACGTCACCCAGCAGGACGGCGGCCGTGGGGGCCGGGGTGGCGACGACAACGGCGTCGACTTCCCCGACGGGCTCCAGCCAGAACCGGCCGCGCCACCGGCTCACCGACTCGACCTGGGTGTTGAGCCGGATATCTGCGTCGGCGTCCTCGGCCAGGGCGCGGATCAGTGCTCGGTAGCCGTGGACGAAACTGTTGAACACCGGTGCGGGCTTCTCACCCGTGCCGGCGAGGGCGCGCGCGGCGTCCTCCCGCTCAGCCAGCAGTCGGGCTACCGCGGTGGACAGCCGCACCGGTTCCCCGGCGGACGCCTGGTCGTCGAAGACGGCAGCGAGGGCGGGGACGGTGGCGCGCAGTCCGAGGGCGTCGGCGGAGGCGGAGTAGACGCCACCGAGCATCGGTGAGACGAGCCGGGCCACGGCGTCCTCCCCGTAGCGGGAACGCACGAGTGCGCCGACGTTGACATCGTCACCGACGCTCCACCTGACCGGCTCAGCGGTTGCCTCGGCGTCTATCCGGGCGGCGGTCGCCGCGGAGACGATGTCGGCGACATCGGTGCCCCGGGCGGGGATCCCCATGATGGTGCGGGCCGGGGCATCGACCATCTGACCGTCGACGTAGAAACAGCTGCGCAGCCCCGAGGGGACGCGCAGTTCGTCGGCGAGGCCGAGTTCGTCGACGAGGGCGGCGAGTCCGGTCCGGCGGGTGAGGAAGGCCTCGGCACCCATGTCGACCGGACCATCGGCGAAGTCCACGGTCTTGAGTTTGCCACCGAGCCGGTCATAGGCCTCGAGGACCAGAATGTGGGCATCCGCCCCGAGCTGCCGACGCAGGGTACGGGCGGCGCTCAGACCGGAGACACCGCCCCCGATCACGGCGACGGTCGGTGCAGTCGACGGGGACGTCACAGTGCATGCACCTCCGCGAAGGCCCGGGTGATGGCGTCCGGGTCGGTCTCCGGCAGGACGCCATGGCCCAGGTTGAAGATGTGCCCGGTCGTATCGCCTGCCGCGACGGCGGCGTCTGCCTCGCCACAGATCCGGCGGACGTGGTCGGCGATGACCTCGGGGCCGGCGAGCAGCACGGCCGGGTCCAGGTTGCCCTGGATCGCCCGCGGGGCGTCCAGGCCACGGTCACGCAGATCTGCGGTGACCCGGGCGGCGGCGACGTCCAGCGGGGTCTTCCAGTCGACACCGATGATGTCCGGGCCGACGGCCGCCATCTCGCCGAGCAGTTCGGCGGTGTTGACCCCGAAGTGGATCATCGGCACACCGTAGGGTCGCACGGCGTCGAAGATGCGCCGCGAGTACGGGGCGACGAACTCCCGGTAGTCCTTCAGGGAGAGGAACCCGGCCCAGGAGTCGAAGAGCTGGAGGGCGTCGATGCCGGCCTCGAGCTGGGTGCGCAGGAAGGTGATGACCGTGGGGGTCAGCTTCTCCATCAACGCATGCCACATCCGCGGTTCCGAGTACATCAGGGACTTGGTGATGCCGTGGTTCTTCGAGGGGCCGCCCTCGATGAGGTAGGACGCCAGTGTGAACGGGGCGCCGGCGAAACCGATGAGCACCTGGTCGTCCCGTAGTTCGTCGAGCACTCCCCCGATGCCCTCGACCACCGACTCCAGCTGACCGGGTTCCACGGTGGGCAGCGCGGCGATGTCCGCCGGGGTGCGGACCGGATGCTCGAGCACCGGGCCACGGCCGGGGACGATGTCGACGGCGACGCCGGCGGCCTTGAGCGGGACGACGATGTCGGAGAAGAGGATCGCGGCATCGGCGTCATGGCGGCGGACCGGCTGCAGGGTGATCTCGGAGAGCAGGTCGGGACGGAAGCAGGAGTCGAGCATCTCCACCCCGTCCCGCAGTGCGCGGTACTCGGGCAGTGAGCGTCCTGCCTGCCGCATCATCCACACCGGCCGCCGGGAGGGGGTGCCTCCGGCGGCGGTGACGAGGAAGGGAGCGTCCGGTGCGGCACGGCGTGCGGCAGCAGCGGCGGCGAGGCCGGCGTCGGTCGGGTTCGCGTCAGGGCTGGCTGAAGTCGGCAGAGTCACAGTGTCCGATTATGCCCCCGGACGGCGGCGCGGGTGTACCCGTCACCGACTCCGGGGGGTTCGGCGCGCCTACCCCTGTTTGACGACCTGCAACGATAGTGTGCCGGTTGTGAGTCCAGACAGTTCAGCAGACACCGTCACCACTGACACCCCCTCCACCGACGCCCCCGTGAGCTTCCGGGAGGCCGTGGAGTCGATGGCCGCCGCCGATCTCCGGGCGGGGATATCGCTGACGGACATCCGGGCGCCTCAACGGCTGGCACCGTACAGCCACGCCGTCGGCCTGGAGGTCGACCGGATCACCGCGACCCAGGAGGTCGACGGCTGGGTCGGCGACGGGGACGGGGACGCCTTCGGCCGCCTGATCCTGCTGCATGACCCGGCCGGTGACGAGGGCCCCGGCCTGATGCGTCTGGTGGCCTACATCCAGGCGGACATGGATGCGGCGACGGTCGGGGACCCGCTGCTGCCGGAGGTCGCGTGGGAGTGGCTGACCGACGGTCTGGACGGCCAGCTGTCCGGCCCGGGGGTGGGCTACAAGGATCTGGGGGGAACGGTGACGTCGACGACCTCGGTGCGTCACGGGGACATCGGAGGTCCGCCACGGGCGCATCAGCTGGAGATGCGGGCGTCCTGGAGTGCGACGGGGACTGACCTGTCCGGACATGTGGCGGCGTTCTCCGAGGTCCTGGCATCGGTCGCGGGGCTTCCGCCTGCCGGAGTGGCGGCGCTGCCTTCCCGGGGTGGACACTGAGCCCCGTGGAGAACACCGCAGAGAACCTGACTGACACCCGTTACCTCTCCTCACCCGGGGAGGGTCTTCCCCCGCTCGCCGACACCCCGGACGCGGTCGCCGAGGTCGCCGAGGCGCTGGCCGCCGGGTCGGGACCGGTCGCGGTGGACACCGAGCGTGCCTCCGGTTTCCGGTTCGACGACCGGGCCTGGCTGGTGCAGTTGCGGCGCACCGGGGCGGGGACGCACCTGGTGGACCCCGCCGTGGTGCCGGACGCCGGGAAGCTGCTGGCTCCGGTGATGAATGACCTGCCGTGGGTGCTGCACGCCGCGCACACCGACCTGCCGGCGTTGACGACGCTGGGGTGGCGTACTCCCCTGCTCCACGACACGCAGATCGCCGGCCGCCTGCTCGGGTTCGGACAGATCGGCCTGGCCGGGATGCTGGAGGAGCTGCTGGGGGTGACGGTGGCCAAGGACAAGGGCCGTGAGGACTGGTCCACGCGACCGTTGCCGCGGGACATGCTGACCTACGCGGCCCTGGACGTGGAGCTGCTCATCGAACTGCTGTCCACGGCGATGTCCCGCCTGCAGCATCGCAGCGAGGCCGAGGGGCTGGACCGGGTCGGCTGGTACCGGCAGGAATGTGACCATGTCAGTGCGGACTGGTCCCGGCCGGTACAGGTCCCGGACTGGACGCGACTGCGCGGTATCGGTGCGGTGCGTGACCCCCGTGGACTGGAGGTGGCCCGTCGACTCACCGACATCCGTACCGAGGTGGCACGGCACCGTGACACTCCCCCGGAGAAGGTCCTGCAGTCCTCGGTGATCGTGGACATGGCACGCGCGCCGTACCAGGCCGAGGACATGCTGCGGTCCGGCGGACGGGGACGCTCAGGCCGGCGCCCTGCCCCGCGGATCTCCCGTGAGCTGCAGTCCAGTCTGCTGGCCGGTGTCCGTGACGCCCTGTCGGTGGACGCGGCGGTGCTGCCACCCCGGCCGCGGGCTCCCCAGGGCCGGCCCGACCACCGCACCTGGGCGAGAGACTACCCGGTGGCGGGTCGGCTGGCCACCGGGTTCCGGGCCGCGGTCGATGACCTGGCCGGTCACCTGGACCTGCACCCGTCGGAACTGATCATCTCGGCGTCGGTGCGTTCAGTGGCCTGGGACGCCGCCCAGTTGCTCGAGGCGCCGCATCCCGGGAACCCGTCCGGCTACGACGCGGACCCCGTCGGGTGGGCCGAGGACGCGCTGGGCGATCTGCTCAGCGCGCAGGACTCCCGACCGTGGCAGTCGGACCTGCTGATCCCGGCACTACTGCCCGTGCTGGCCGAAGAGATGCCCGGCCCAGTCGAGGACGCGACGGACGACTGAGGCCTCGTCGAGTCCGTAGCCGGCGAGAACCTCGTCGCGGGTGCCGTGGGTCGGGAAGGTCTGGTCCTGGGCGAGGTAGCGCACCGGGGTGTCGACCTCGGCGGAGACCAGGGCGCGGTGCAGCTGCTGACCGGCCCCACCGTGGACGCCGTTGTCTTCGACGGTGATGACCAGGTCCGCGTCGGCGGCGAGGTCCACGACCGTGCCGGCCACCGGCGTCACCCACACCGGATCGATGAGGGTGACGGCGTAGCCCGTGTCGGTGAGTGCCTCGGCCGCTGCGAAGGACGGGCCGGTCAGGGCACCGTAGTTGACCACGAGGATGCGCGGGTCGGCAGCTGCTTCGGGATCAGGTTCGGCGAGGACGTCGTAGTCCGTGGTCTCCCGTAGCGCCGGTACCGCCGGGGGCAGCGTCCCCTTGGGGAAACGCAGTACGGTCGGCCCGTCGGCTACGGCGACGCAGCGGTCGAGGGCCGCGGTGAGACGGACACCGTCGCGGGGGGCGGCGATCCGGATGCCGGGCACGACGGCAGTGAGCGACAGATCCCACATACCGTTGTGGCTGGGTCCGTCGGGCCCGGTGACACCGGCACGGTCCAGGACGAAGGTGACCGGCAGATGCAGCAGTCCGACATCCGTCAGCAACTGGTCGAAGGCACGGTTGAGGAAGGTGGAGTACAGCGCGACGACCGGATGAAGTCCACCGAGGGCCAGCCCGGCAGCAGAGGTGACGGCATGCTGTTCGGCGATCCCGACATCGAAGATCCGGTCGGGGAACCGCTTACCGAAGCCGGTGAGCCCGGTCGGGTCGGTCATCGCCGCGGTGACCGCGACCAGGTCGTCGCGCTCATCTCCGAGGCGCACGAGCTCGTCGGCGAAGAGGTCGGTCCAGTACCGTGTCGTCGGCTGACGTGGTTCTCCGGTGGCCGGGTCGGTGACGCCGATACAGTGCATCCGGTCGGTGTCGTCGGCCAGCGCCGGAGCGTAGCCGTGCCCCTTCTCGGTCACCGTGTGGACGATTACCGGACCACCGAAGTCCCGTGCCCGGCGCAATGCGTCCTCCAACGCATGGAGGTCATGACCGTCGACCGGGCCGAGGTAGGGGATCCCGAGGTCGCTGAACAGGGACTGCGGGGAAACTTCACCGGTGGGACGGTGACGCAGGCCGTGGAGCAGACGCCGTGACCGGACAGTGGGGGTGCCGCGTCCGACGGTCCGGTCCCGCAGCGCGGCGAGGGTGTGGGCGAGTCCACCGACGGTGGACCCGTAGGAGCGCCCGTTGTCGTTGACGACGATGACCACCGGCCGGTCGACGCCCTCGGCGATGCTGTCCAGCGCCTCCCAGGCCATGCCACCGGTCAGTGCCCCGTCACCGATGACCGCGACGACGCGCCGGTCGGTCTGCCCGGTGCAGGCGAAGGCCTTGGCCAGGCCGTCGGCGTAGGACAGGGACGCCGATCCGTGGGAGGACTCCGTCCAGTCGTGCGGACTCTCGTCACGCGCCGGGTAGCCCGACAGTCCGTCGCGCTGCCGCAGGGAATCGAAGAGGTCCCGGCGCCCGGTGACGATCTTGTGGACGTAGGACTGGTGGCCGGTGTCGAAGATCACCGGATCCCGGGGCGAGGTGAAGACGCGGTGGACCGCCAGGGTCAGTTCGACGACGCCGAGGTTGGGGCCCAGGTGTCCACCGGTGGCGGAGACCTTCTCCACCAGGAAACTGCGGATCTCCGCGGCCAGACGTACCAGTGCCGGCTCGTCGAGGGCCCGCAGGTCCGCCGGCGAGGACACGGTCCCGAGAATCGTCAGGTCAGTCATGGCAGGATCACCCGGACCATCAGCCGGTGACGCGGACGTAGTGGCTGAGAACCTCGACGTGGTGGGTCAGCCCGAAGGCGTCGACGGCGGTCAGCGACACCGGGCGGTACCCGAGGCCGGCCAGGGTCGCGGCATCGCGGGCAGCGGTCGCCGGGTCACAGCCGATGTGGAGGACATGTGCCGGCCGGTGGGCCGCGACCTCCTCGAGGACCCGGTCGCCGGCACCGGTGCGCGGCGGATCGAGCACCACCGCGGACAGGTCCCGGCCCCCGCGGAGCTCGCCGATGTGGCTGGCGACATCCCCGGCGACGAAGCGCACATCCAGGTCGGCGAGCGCCTGCTCTCCGGCAGCGGCGGCGTCGGAGGCCACGTCAACGCAGTCGACCCGGGCGCCGGGTAGTGCCGCCGTCAACGCGGCAGAGAAGACACCCGAACCACCGTAGAGGTCCCAGGCGGTCAGCCGGCCGTCGTCGGACGCGGTGTCTGCGGTGTCTGCGGTGTCTGCGGTGTCTGCCAGCGTCGTGGAGATCCAGTCGCTGTAGACCTCCGGGGCGGCCGCATGGGCCTGCCAGAACGCCTCGACCGGAACAGTCCAGGTCACACCGTTGACCGTGTGGGTCACGGAACCGTCACCACTGAGCACGGTCCGGCGGGTGCGCCGCCGCACCGCCCCGTTGCGGCGTCGGCGGTCGCGGCGTCCCCGGGTGGTCTTCTTCCCGGTCGATTCCTTGACCAGCTCCACGATCGACCGCGCCCCGTCCGAACCGACGGCCACGCAGACCTCCGCGCCCGGGGTGAGCGTGAACGATGCCAGCTCCCCAGCGAGCCCGTCGACCAGCGCCGGTGCCCACTGGGCGCACACCGCGCGCTCGACGGGGACGATCCCGTGACTGCCGGAGCTGCGCAGACCGGCGCGCCCCTCGGCGTCCACCCCCAGCCGGACGCGGGTACGGTACCCGGTGAACGGTGCCAGGGACGTGGCGGTCACCGCCACAGCGGTCAGGTCCAGGTGACCGATCCTGGTGAACTGGTCGACGACGACCTGACGCTTCCACTCCAGCGCCCCCTCGGCATCCACGAAATCGAGGTCACAGCAGCCGGCACCGGCCGCGGCCGCGGCACAGACGGGCGTGACCCGGTGGGCGGAAGGACCGCCGACCGGTGCATCGTCGGCGACCCGACCGGTGAGGAACCTCCGCTTACCGGAGGTCTGCTCGTCAAGGGTGACGGGGACGCCGGTCTCACCGGGCAGTGCCCCGCGGACGAAGACGACCTGCCCGGCACGCTCCCCGGCGTCTTCACCACAGCGCGCGACGGCCGCTCCACCGTGGGCGGGGCCGGCGATGTCCAGAGTCAGGTGATCGGTCACAGTGAATCCTCGTCCGTTGTGTCTGATACCGGCACCGTATGGCGTCCGGTGGATACCGGGGTGGCGTCCTCACCGCGTTCGGCACGACCGGCGGCACGGACCGCCCATACGGTGACCAGGACGACCACCGCGGTCAGGGGCAGTCCCATGAGGATGCGGGTGACGCCGAGGGCGCCGACCGCGTCATCCTGGTTGTAGATCCACTGCTGGACGATGAAGCGGGCGAAGAAGACGACCGCCCACGCCAGCGTGGCCACGGTGTAGGCACGCACGGCGGTGCGGTCGGACCGCCACCGCTGCGGCTCGCCGTTGATGCCGTGCCAGATCAGTCCCACCAGCGGCCAGCGCACCAGGGTCGAGACCGTGAAGACGATGCCGGCGACCAGGGAGTACCAGATACCGTAGGCGAAGTATCCCTTGGCGTCGCCGGTCAGCCACGCGATGACCGCACACAGGCCGACCCCCAGCAGACCGGAGACCGCTGGCATCAGGGTCTCGCGTTGGGCGAGTCGCCACAGGAAGATGACGACCGAGACCGCCACAGCGGCGATGAGGGCGGGACCCAGACCCCACCTCGCGTTGACCGGAACGAGGACGAGCACCGGGATGACCGTGGAGATCATCCCGGACATGCCGCCGAGCTGCTCGAGAATGCTCGGCTCGTCGCGTCCGTCCCGTTCCTCGGGTTCTCCGGTCACTCGGAGCCGCCCATCTGCCGGGCCGCGGTGCCACCGGTGCGGCGACGGGCCTGCTCCGGCTGGACCGGGGTGGCCGGGGCGGACGTCGGCGCCGCCGGCTGCTTCTGCGCCTGCTGCTGAGCGAGGGTGCGCTTGAGCTCGTCGGCCATCGCCTGCGGGATCGCCACCGGCAGGGAGCGGCCGGCCGGAGCCGGCTCGGAACCACGGTTGACGAAGGTCCTGGAGATCACCTCGTAGGCCAGCTCAGCCAGGTCCTCGGCAGACGTCGCCGGGCCCGCCAACGTCATCCGCAGCATCCATCGCGGACCGTCGACACCGATGACCCGGACCACACCGTCCCCGACGACACCGACGAGTTCGACACCCCAGTCATTGTCGCGACGGGTGACCTCCAGGCCGTCACCTTCCATGCTTTCGGCGAAACCGTCGATGTCGGCGGCCCACTGACCACCACTGCGGGGGGCGGCGAAAGCGGCCGGGGTGATCCGGCCGAACGGGGTGAGGATGTGGATCTGACGGGGCCCCTCCTTGCCCATCTCCACCTGCACCTCACCCTTGTGCGGCACCGGGATGAGCATCGACCCCAGATCCAGGCCCCCCTTGGCGAAGTCGGAGAAGTCGAAGTCCTTGTAGTCGACGGAATCCCCGTCGAAGGGGCCGAAGCTCCCGTTGACCGGGTCGTAGGAGGACGCCGCGTCCTGTGCCCGGTCCTGTGTCCAGGTCTCCACGGCAGGCACACCGGCCTCCGGAGCTGTCTCGGCGACCTCGTCGGAGCGCTGCGGCTCCTGCGTCCCGCTCCCGGGGCGGGTGGAGGAGTTCCTGCTCTTACCGAATGGCCACATGGTGGTCGGTCCTTTCCTGGATACTGCTGTATGTGCTTGGTGTGTGCCGGTCAGCGGCCGGTCAGCGGCCGGTGGAACCGTGTCCGCCGGCACCACGGGCCGTGTCACCGAGATCAGCGGGGTCGGTGACCTCCACGACGTCGCAGAGACTGACCTGCTGGACGAGCAGCTGGGCGATCCGGTCTCCCCTGGCGATCTCCACGGACTCACGGGGGTCCAGGTTGATCAGACACACCTTGATCTCCCCACGGTAGTCCGCATCGACGGTGCCGGGGGCGTTCACGATCGACAGTCCCTTCTTCCACGCCAGGCCGCTGCGGGGGTGCACCAGCCCCACCGTGCCCACGGGGAGCGCGACAGCCAGGCCGGTTCCGACCAGGGCTCGCTCTCCGGGGGACAGCGTCAGGGTCTCTGCACTGCAGAGATCGATTCCGGCGTCGGTCGGATGCGCCCGCCGGGGCAGCGGCAGGTCCGGGTCGAGCCGGTGGACGCGCAAAGGATCATCGGGGGTCTCGGTCATGACCCGTAGTCTACCGCCCGGGTATGTCACCCCATACAGGCCGTCTGTGGTCCGCGACCCTCGGCGGGCTACACTGTGTGGTTGTGAACGTCCCCGATCAGACAGGAGATGACGTGGCCCCGGAACCAGCACAGGAGCCTTCCGGCACCAGTTCCCACGGATCCGGGCCCGCGGTCCTCTATTCCGAGCGCCAACCGGTCCCACTGTCCTGGTGGCTCATCGGTATCGGCGTCGCCGCACTCCTCGCCTGGCAGGGCCAGATGAAGCGGGAATGGTACTGGGGTGCCGTCGTCGGCGTCATCGCACTGGCCGCCGTGATCTGGAGCCTGGTGTACGCCTCACGCAACCGCGTCGTCGTCGAACGTGACGAGACCGGCGAGACCTGGCTCCGGGTCGGGGATGCCGCCCTGCCCCGCTCAGCGGTGTCCCGGACCGTACCGGTACCCCCGACCGCGCGTCGTGCTGCGATGGGACGCCAACTTGATCCGGCGGCCTATGTCGTCCACCGGACGTGGATCCCGGCGATGGCGATGTTCGTCCTGGACGACCCGGACGACCCCACTCCCTACTGGTTGGTGTCGACCGGGGAACCCGAGGAGCTCCTCCGCGTGTTCGGCGCCCCGGTCTCCTGACCGGCCCCACTCCGACGCCCCGCGCAGAAGGGCCCCTCCACCGGTGTCGGTGGAGGGGCCCTTCCCGGTTCCCGGGCCCCTACGCAGCGTCAGGCACAGTCGACGCAGATGTACTCGCCGTTCCCCTCGTCCTCCGCGATGCGGTTGCGGTGCTGGACCAGGAAGCACACCGAACAGGTGAACTCGTCGGTCTGACGGGGGATCACCTCGCCGCTGAGCTCCTCACCGGACAGATCCGCCATCGGGATGTCAAGCGGCTCGACAACTTCTCCGTCGTCGGTGTCGTCGATCTCCGGTTCCGCCTTCTCCGCGGCCTTGAGTCCTTCCAGGGAGTCGGTCTCGATCTCATCTTCCGGACGGGTGCGTGGAGCGTCGTAGTCGGTCGCCATGGTGCTGCCTCCTGAATCCCCGAATAAGGGCATCGTACATGTGCTGTTGTCGTGGAGTGACTCCCGGAGCAGCGCCGGTCAGAACGCGTTCACCGGGGGTTGTCCCGCGCATACTAAATCAGGCGCGGCCTGTTGTCACTTCACCGTCTGACCACCCCCGGTCCACTCCCCCTCACGCATGGTCGACCATCTGCACGGAAACCGTGTGACCTGCCAGTTCACCGGACACCGAGGGGGCTGCCGCGAGTACCCCCACACCATCGTCATATCCGGCGGTGAGAACAGGCATGTGCACCTGCGCGCCGGCCCGTGCGGCGATCAGTGCCCCGGCTGCGTGGTCCCACGGGCCGAGACCGTGCTCGTAGAAGCCGTCGAGCGCCCCGGCGGCGACCGCGCACAGGTCGAGTGCGGCGGAGCCGAGCCGCCGGATATCCCGGATCTTCGGGAGCAGGTCGACCAGCAGAGCCGCCTGCTGCGCACGACGCCCGGCCGAGTAGGAGAACCCGGTCCCCACCAGTGCCTCCGACAAGCCGGCGGGACCGGTGACCGGACCGAGGACGCGGGACCGGTAATCCGCGTCCCCGCCTGCAGCGTCCCCGACACTGTCGGGACCGACCTGAGCGGGACCACCGGCGCATGCCGAGAACACCCGGTGACGGGCAATGTCGGCCACTGCCCCGGCCACCGGTACGCCGTTGACCGTCGCCGCGACACTCACCGAACTCGCCGGGACGCCGTAGATGAAGTTCACGGTGCCGTCGATCGGGTCGACGACCCAGGTCACCGCGTCCTCCCGGAGCGTCCCGCCGTCCTCCTCCCCCAGGATCGCGTCACCCGGCGCCCGGTCGGCGAGGAACCCGCGGATCAGTTCCTCACTGGACCGGTCGACAGCGGTCACCGGATCGACGTCCGAGCTCTTCGTCGCGGCGACGGGCACCCGACCGTCCGGACCGACGATCCCACGTCGGGCCTCACGGACATGGCCGGCGGCCGCGGCGGCGACAGTGACCGCGAGTCGACGCAGGTCCTCCGGGGTTCGACTTCCGAGAACGGAGACGGCGTCCGGACCGGGCGCCTCCGTACCGTCGGCGGTGAGCAGGACATGGGACGGGGAATTCTCTGCAATGGACACGCACCCCATGGTGCCAGCCCTGTCGTCAGTGTCGCCGGATGCACCCGTCGGAACTCCGGTAGCATCTCGGACCATGACGACAGACACGGCAGGCACAACCGGGTTCGGTATCGACATCGGCGGCAGTGGCATCAAGGGGGCGCGCGTCGACATGGACACCGGTGAGTTCATCGGTGACCGGATCAAGATCCTCACCCCGAAACCCGCCACCCCCGAGGCCGTCGCCGACGTCGTCTCCGAGCTCCTCGACCGGGCGGAGTGGAACGGTCCGGTGGGCATCACCGTTCCTGCCGTGGTCCAGAACCAGACGGCCCTGACCGCAGCGAACATCGACCGCTCCTGGATCGGTACCGACTGCGCCGGGCTGTTCTCGCGTCACCTCGCCGTCGACGGTAAGGCCCGTGACGTCGCCGTACTCAACGACGCGGATGCCGCCGGGCTCGCCGAGGCCCGCTACGGCGATCCGCGTGCCCGCGACGGTGCCGTACTGCTGTTGACCTTCGGCACCGGCATCGGTTCGGCGCTGCTGGTCAACGGCACGCTGTACCCCAACACGGAACTCGGCCACCTGTTCTTCCCTGCGATGGACGCCGAGAAGTGGGCGTCCTCCGCCGTCAAGGAGCGTGAGGATCTCAGTTACCGCGAATGGGCACGCAGGGTCGACCGTGTCCTGGAGGAGTACCGCCGGATCCTCAACCCGCAGCGCATCATCGTCGGTGGCGGCGTCTCCCGGAAGTTCGAGAAGTGGGGACCGCACCTGGATGTCGACGCCGAGGTCTTCCCTGCGGTGCTGCGTAACCGAGCCGGAATTGTCGGCGCCGCTGGAGCGGTACGCGACGGTATCCGCCCCTGATCCACCCTGTGTCACCGCCCCCGTAACGGTCCCCCGTTGCGTTTTCCCGCTCTGGGTTATAATAGGGGGTCGATTGCGGTTACATCAGCACTCCGGAATGCACGAGGGGCTCTCCCTCGCCACTGAAGTGCGACCACGTCATTTTTCTGTCCCCGTCCCCGTAAGAAAGGTCTTCCGTGGCGGTCAACACCTCCCCCACCCCCGGCTCCGACAGCGATTCCTCACCGGTACGCAAGGTAGCCAAGAAGACGGCAGCCCGGAAGACTGCCCGGACCAGCGCGCGGAAGGCCGCAACCCCGGCCGCCACCGAAGCACCGGCAGCGACCCCGACAGACACCACTGCTGACGCTGCGCCCGCAACCGCACCGGCGCGCAGGACCGCCGCGAAGAAGACGGCGGCGAAGAAGACCACCGCGCGCAAGACCGCAAAGAAGGCCACCGCCAAGAAGACGGCGGCCAAGAAGACCACCGCGCGCAAGACCGCCGCAAAGGACACCACCTCGGGGGCTGTGGAGGCCGAGCAGACCCGGCGGGGCGCCAAGAAGATGGATGCCGAAGCTTCCGGTGACGCCGAGGACGAGGACATCGACGATCCGGACCATCCCGGTGATTTCGATGATCTCGAGGACGACTTCGATGACATCGACGACAACGACCTGGCTCCCGACGACGACGAGGACGACGACACGGATACCCCGGCTGTCGCGGTCGCCGCAGACGCGGACGACGACGAAGAGACCGACGACGCCGATGAAGATGCGACGACCACCGGTGCGGCCGCGGTAAAGGCTGCCACCGACGGCAGCTTCGTCTGGGACGAGGACGAGTCCGCCGCCCTGCGTCAGGCCCGTAAGGACGCCGAGCTCACCGCGTCGGCGGACTCGGTCCGCGCCTACCTCAAGCAGATCGGCAAGGTGGCCCTGCTCAACGCCGAGCAGGAGGTGTCCCTGGCCAAGCGCATCGAGGCCGGCCTGTACGCCACCTACAAGATGGAGCTGATCAAGGAGTCCGGCGAGAAGGTCTCGCCGATGCAGAAGCGCGACCTGCGCGAGATCGACCGTGACGGCCGCAAGGCGAAGAACCATCTGCTGGAGGCAAACCTCCGACTGGTGGTCTCCCTGGCCAAGCGCTACACCGGCCGTGGCATGGCGTTCCTGGACCTCATCCAGGAGGGCAACCTGGGCCTGATCCGCGCGGTCGAGAAGTTCGACTACACAAAGGGCTACAAGTTCTCGACCTACGCCACCTGGTGGATCCGTCAGGCCATCACCCGCGCGATGGCGGACCAGGCCCGCACCATCCGTATCCCGGTGCACATGGTCGAAGTCATCAACAAGCTCGGACGTATCCAGCGTGAGCTGCTCCAGGACCTGGGCCGCGAGCCCACCCCGGAGGAACTCGCCAAGGAGATGGACATCACCGAGGACAAGGTCCTCGAGATCCAGCAGTACGCCCGTGAGCCCATCTCACTGGACCAGACCATCGGTGACGAGGGCGACAGTCAACTCGGTGACTTCATCGAGGACTCCGAGGCCGTCGTCGCGGTCGACGCGGTGAGCTTCACCCTCCTCCAGGACCAGCTGCAGGATGTCCTGCACACCCTCTCCGAGCGTGAGGCCGGTGTGGTCAAGCTGAGGTTCGGCCTGACCGACGGCATGCCCCGCACCCTCGACGAGATCGGGCAGGTCTACGGGGTGACGCGTGAGCGTATCCGCCAGATCGAGTCGAAGACCATGTCGAAGCTGCGCCACCCGTCCCGCTCCCAGGTGCTGCGCGACTACCTGGACTAGGACCACCGACCGGGACTACCACGGCCAGACCGACGACCCCCGGCCACCTGTGGCCGGGGGTCGTCTCGTGGTGCGTAGTGGACCAGGCGATGGTGATCAGTCGCTGTTGCGCAGGCAGTCGTCCGCCTCGTCGACGGTGGTGGCACCGCAGTCCTGGATCTTGTCGTCGGCGGCGCTGGTGACCAGGCTCGCGGCGGCGAGCGCGAGAACTGCGACGACCACGGCGATCCCCGGATAGGTCCAGCTGATCTCCGGCACACGCACGGCGCGGACCAGGGCGACGAGACCGACGATGAGCACCACCACGGCGATGATGATGCCGAGCACCGGCATGAGCGCCGCCGGAAGTGACATCACGCCGAGGAGCAGTGCGGCCAGTCCCAGTCTGCTCTGACGCTGCGGGGGCTGGGAGGGGTTCTTCGGACGCTGCTGTGCCATGGAGCCCAGCGTAGTCGACGACCCCTGATCACCAGTCCCGGAGGTAGGCGATCCGGTCCTGCAGCTGCTGCGCCGAGCACAGGGCGGTCGGCGGGCCACCGCAGTTGCGCCGCACGTCATTGTGGATCGCCCCGTGAGGCCGTCCGGTCCGCGCGGACTTCGCGGCGACAAGGGTATTGAGTTTCTTTCGCAGGGCAGGCAGTTCCTCACTGGCCACACGGTCACGGTGGTTGCCCGCACCGTCGATGCCGGAGACATCCTCGCCCCGGCGTCGCGCCTCACGCTCCTGCTCCTTGCGGGTGACTTCCTCGCGTGCCCGGGCGTCGAGCTGCTCGGACTGACGGGCACGCAGCAGGGTCTTCATCTGGTCGGCGTCGAGCAGCCCGGGAAGCCCCAGGTAGTCCTGCTCCTCGTCGGAGCCCGCCATCGTGGCCGTACCGTAGGTCGAACCGTCGAAGATGAGACTGTCGAGCTCGGCTTCGGCACCAATGGACTCGTAGCTCTTCTGCTCGTCCGGTTCGGTCTCCTCCCGGTTCGCCTGGACCAGCAGCTCATCGTCCCAGCCCTCGTTCGGGCGGTCGGGCTTGCCGAGGACATGGTTGCGCTGGCGCTCCATGTTGGACGCCAGGTCCAGCAGCACCGGTACGCTGGGCAGGAAGACGCTGGCGGACTCCCCCTTGCGACGGGACCGGACGAAACGACCCACGGCCTGGGCGAAGAACAGCGGTGTCGAGGCCGAGGTCGCGTAGACACCGACGGCCAGGCGGGGCACGTCCACGCCTTCGGAGACCATGCGCACCGCGACCATCCAGAGGTCGGTGCTGTCGGAGAACTGCCTGATCCGGTCACTCGACCCGGCCTCATCGGAGAGCACCACGGTGACCTTGGTGCCGCTGATGCGTTCCAGTATCTTCGCGTAGGCGCGCGCGGTCGTCGTGTCGGTGGCGATGACCAGCCCACCGGCGTCCGGAATGGACTGCCGGAGCTGCAGCAGGCGGGTGTGGGCGCCGGCGAGGACCGCGGGGATCCACTCCCCCTTCGGGTCAAGGGCCGTCTTCCACGCACGGGCGGTCTGCTCGGCGTTGAGCGGCTCGCCGAGGCGTGCCTCGTACTCCTCGCCCGCCGAATCCCGCCACCGGGTGTTGCCGGAGTAGGACATGAAGACGACGGGTCGCACCACGCCGTCGGACAGGGCCTCGGAGTAGCCGTAGGTGTAGTCGGCCTGGGAGACCAGCGCTCCGTCGATCTCCTTGTAGAGGATGAACGGGATAGGTGAATCATCGGACCGGAACGGGGTACCGGTCAGCGCCAGGCGTCGTTCCGCCTGGTCGTAGGCGAAACGCACGCCCTCACCCCAGCTCTTGGCGTCACCGGCATGGTGAATCTCGTCGAGGATCACCAGCGTCTTGCGGGCCGTGGCGACCTGGTAGTGCTTGGTCGGCTTCATACCGACCTGGGCATAGGTCACCACCACGCCGCTGTGGGAGGCGTTGACGGCCGAGGAGTTCGTGAACTCGGCGTCCAACGACATGCCGAGACGTGCCGCCGACGCCGCCCACTGGCTCTTGAGGTGCTCGGTGGGCACGACGATGACGACACGCTCGACGACACGCTGGTCCAGCAGGACGCGGGCCACGGTCAGGGCGAAAGTCGTCTTACCCGCACCCGGGGTCGCCACCGCGAGATAGTCACGAGGTGATGTCTCGAGGTACTTCTTCAGCGCCTCCTGCTGCCAGAGACGGAGCCCGGTGGGCAGGACAGCCGACGTGCCGGAAGGGGCGGCGGTCACTTCTTCCGGAGCCCCTGGTAGATCTGCTCGCAGTCGGGGCAGACCGGGGAGCCCGGCTTGGCCTGCTTGGTCACCGGAAAGGTCTCACCGCACAGTGCGACGACCATCCGGCCGTTCACGGCGGAGTCCACGATCTGGTTCTTCTTGACGTAGTGGAAGAACTTCGGGGTGTCGTCGGAGGTCTGGTCGTCCGTCCGGACGTCGGGGCGCTCAATCGTTGATGTTCCGGGAGTAGTCACGGTAGTCAATCATGCCCCTGCCGCCCGCTCATTTCCACCCGTTCGACCCACCTGACCTACCAACCGCGGCGGACGGCACCGGTCGGTGAGCGGTGAGTGACGGTCATCCCGCTGTCCCGTGTGAACTCACCGGGGGACGGGGACTACGGTGGTCCCCATGGCTGAGGAGGAACAGGACGCGACGCACCGGCGCAACCGGCGTGCAGGACGCGGACGGTCCCGACGACGACGCGGATCCGACTACACTGTCCTGATCACCTCAGCGAAGAAGTCCCGGCTGTCGAACTGGCGCCACCGACGACACGTCTACGCTGCCCTGCAGCTCTCGCGGATCCCCCTGTTCATCATCGCGGTGATGATCTACGGCTGGCTGCACAATCCCGCGCTCGCCGCACTCGTGGCGGTCATCTCCCTGCCGCTGCCGTGGGTGGCGGTCCTGCTGGCCAATGATGCGGGCGAGGCGCAGGAAAAAGGTGTGCCCAAGGTGTACAAGCCCGCGCTGGTCCGCGAGCAGCGTGCACGGGAGATGCAGGCGCTGGCGGACCCGACCTCCCGTGCCGCGCTGGGCAGCGCACCGGATACCCCGCAGACCGGTGTACGCCGGGACACCCCTGAGATCATCGACGCCGACGAGGAGAACCCCCACCGATGACCACGCAGGACGCCACCGATGCACCGCGCACCGCGGATCCCCGCCCTGACGCCCTCGGTGACCTCGTCACCGCACTGACCGCCCTGAACTACGGCCGTGACACCGTGACCGGCGTCCTCGGCGCCGTGGGCTGGCGCGAAGCACTACAGGGCAACCCGGGTGCCGCTCTACGCCGCCTCCACGCCACCGGGCGTCCGGACATCCGCGACACAGTGATGACCGGCTGCTTCTTCCTGCGGGACGCCACCTCCCGTGACGACCTGTGCACCCTGCTCGGCGAGGACCTCGTCGACCGACTCTGCGATGCCGATGTCCTCGTCCCCGGTCCCCGCGATTCGGTGGTCAGTACCGTCGACATCCGTCCGGTGGATGATCCACGGCACGGCACCGACGGGTTACTCATCGTCTCCGACCCGGACGCCTCCCTCGATGTCCGGGTGCCGGGCCCCGACCACGTGCCCGGCGTCGGCCAGGCCCCACTGACCCTGCTCAACCAGGTACCGGCCGGGCACACCGGCCGACTGCTCGATATGGGTACCGGTTCCGGTGTCCTGGCCCTGTCGCTGGACGCGGACGAGGTCATCGCCACCGACATCCACGGCCGGGCCCTGGACTTCGCCCGGGCCTCGGAACGCAGTGTCCTGCGGACCGACGGGGCCCGCCGTCCGGTCGACTGGCGTGAGGGCAGCTGGTTCGACCCGGTGGACGGCGAGCTCTTCGACCGGATCGTCTCCAATCCGCCGTTCGTCGTCGGCGTCGGGGAGGTCGGGCACATCTACCGGGATTCCGACCTGGAACTCGACGGCGCAAGCCGGTTGGTCGCCGCCGGCGCCGCAGGGCATCTCTCCCCCGGCGGAACCGCCCACCTGCTCGGTGCCTGGGCGACAGGTTTCACCGAGTCCCCGGCGTCCCGTGTCGCGTCCTGGCTCCCGGAGACCGGGGTCCGTGCCTGGGTGGTCCAGCGCGACGAGGTCGACCCCGAAACCTACGTCCGGACCTGGTTGGCCGACGAATCCGTGGATATCCGCACTGCCGAAGGTCGTGACCGCACCCGTCGTTGGCTGGACATGTTCGGCGACCACGGCGTCACCCGGATCGGCATGGGCTACCTGCACATGCAGCGGATCGACGGACCGTCGGAGGTGACGTTCGAGGAGATCACCACTCCTGATCTCGGTTTCTTCGGTGACGAGGTCGCCGAATGGTTCCTGCGCAACGACTGGCTGGCCGACCGGGATGCCGGGGACGTGCTGGACGCCTCCTTCGCGGTGCGGCCGACGGTCGCGAGGGAATCTGTGGAGCTGCCGGACCCGACCGGGATCGGGTTCCGTGGCACCGTACTGCGGTTGACCCGTACCGACGGCCCCCGTTTCAGCCACGAGATCGACACCCCGCTGTCGGCCGTGGTCGCCGGGCTCAACCCGAACGGGTTGAGCCTGCGGGACACCGCGGGACTCTACTGCGCGGTCAACGACCTCGATGACGAGACGTTCACCACGGCCCTCGTACCGCTGGTGGTCGATCTGGTGCGCCACGGCCTGCTGCTGCCGGCCGACCTCCTCGACAGCAGACCCGTGACGGACGACGGGGAGGGCCTGCGGTGAAGGCTGTCGTCAGTACCGTCTCCTCGGCACAGGTCACCGTGGCCGGTGATATCGTCGGTGCCGTCGACGGCAACCGGGACGGTGCCGGTCGAGGTGCGTTGCTCGTACTGGTGGGAGTCGGACGCGAGGACGGGCCGGACGCCTGGCGCACGGTGGCCCGCAAGATCGCCGACCTCCGGATCCTGCCGGCCCCGGGTGAGCCGTGGGACGGGGTCCGGGATTCCGGAGCTGCAGACAACGGCGCCGAGATCCTCGTCGTCAGCCAGTTCACGCTCATGGGTGCGACAGCGAAGGGACGGCGTCCGTCCTGGTCCGCCGCAGCTCCCGGGGAGGACGCCGAAAAGGTCATCGACCTGCTGGTGGACGATCTCCGCGAGCGCGGTCTGACGGTCGCCACGGGGCGTTTCGGGGCGATGATGGAGGTTTCCTCCGTCAACCAGGGTCCGTTCACCGTCATCGTCGAGGCCTGAGTTCGGTGACCGCACATTTCTGACCCCCGACCGGGGGTAAGGTTCCCCTGTCGAAATAGATCAGTTCGCGATAGGCTTTTCCGAATTAGTCATCGCTGGATATGGACGGACCACAGCATCCCGTGGCCCTCACCGACAGCACCCGAACAACCGCAGAAGTGTCGCCGAAACCACCCCCGGGAACATTTCCCGGGATGCACCCGTTGGATCAGTGAGTGCTTCGGACAACCAACCCGGGAGGTCACCCGCATGAGCAACAGCAACACCAGCAGGACCGCTACCACGGCCGACTCTGACACCCTGGACGCCACGTCGTTGGACAGCACCGACGTCGTCGACGCGCAGGGCACCACCGGTGCCGGTGACCGCGACGATGCCCCCGGCGGCGACAGCATCGCAGCTGCCGCCGCCGCAGAAGACCCGCACGACACGGATGACACGGATGACACAGATGACACAGTCGGCTCCGACGAGGACGTCGCCGAGGACCAGCCCAAGGACAAGGGCCGTCGGCGCGGCAACAACGAGAACCCGTCGGCGGACCTGGTGCGCGTGTACCTCAACGGGATCGGCAAGACCGCACTACTCACCGCGGCCGACGAGGTGGAGCTGTCCCAGCGCATCGAGGCAGGTCTCTACGCCGAACACCTCCTGGAGACCGGCGAGAAGCTGACGCGCGCCCGTAAGCGTGACCTGAAGATCCTGGCCCGCGAGGGTCGCGCAGCCCGTACCCACCTGCTCGAGGCGAACCTGCGTCTGGTGGTTTCGCTGGCCAAGCGTTACACCGGCCGCGGTATGCCGCTGCTGGACCTCATCCAGGAGGGCAACCTCGGTCTGATCCGCGCGATGGAGAAGTTCGACTACGCCAAGGGCTTCAAGTTCTCCACCTACGCCACCTGGTGGATCCGCCAGGCCATCACCCGCGGTATGGCGGACCAGTCACGCACCATCCGACTGCCAGTCCACCTCGTCGAGCAGGTCAACAAGCTCTCCCGCATCAAGCGTGAGATGTACCAGCATCTCGGCCGCGAGGCCACGAACGAGGAGCTCGCCGAGGAGTCCGGCATCGACGAGTCGAAGATCGAGACGCTGCTCAAGCAGTCCCGTGACCCGGTGAGCCTCGACATGCCGGTCGGTTCCGACGAGGAGGCACCGCTGGGTGACTTCATCGAGGACTCGGACTCCACCGATGCCGAGGCAGCCGTCGTCGCCTCATTGCGGCACTCCGATGTCCGTGCGGTTCTCGACACCCTGGAGGAGCGCGAGCAGGACGTCATCAAGCTGCGTTACGGCCTCGATGACGGCATGCCGCGCACCCTGGACCAGATCGGTCGCAGTTTCGGACTGTCTCGCGAGCGGGTCCGTCAGATCGAGCGCGAGGTCATGGCGAAGCTCCGTGAGGGAGAACGTGCCGACAAGCTGCGTGAATACGCCGTCTGACGGGTCGGATAGACCGGTCCACCCCGCGCGGCACCGAAACGTGTAGTTTATGAGTAATTGGCACGTTTAGTCAGAACGACTATCAGAGAAAGGCCGTTGTCGAGTGAAGGATCTCGTCGATACCACAGAGATGTACCTCCGGACGATCTTCGAACTGGAGGAGGAAGGCATCCCGCCGCTGCGCGCGCGCATCGCAGAGCGACTCGAGCAGTCGGGCCCGACGGTCAGTCAGACCGTCGCACGTATGGAGCGTGACGGTCTGCTCTGGATCGCCGACGACCGCTCCCTTAAGCTCACCGAGGAGGGTCGTGCACACGCCACCGCGGTGATGCGTAAGCACCGCCTCGCCGAGCGCCTGCTGGTCGACGTCATCGGTCTTCCCTGGGAGTCCGTCCATGACGAGGCCTGCCGCTGGGAGCACGTCATGGGTGACGAGGTGGAGAAGCGTCTGCTCGCGGTCCTCAGCGAGCACGACACCTCCCCGTTCGGCAACCCGGTGCCCGGGCTGGAGAAGCTGGGGTCGGAGTCCGTCCCCAACCCGGCAGACTCCCACCGCGCCTCCGATCTCGACCTGAGCACCCCGACCACGGTGCGCATCGTCAGCTTCAACGAGATCGTGCAGGTCGAGCACAAGGTGATCACCCGTCTCGGCCAGTACGACATCCGCCCGGGCTCGGTCGTCACCGCCCAGGACACCCCCGACGGTCTGTCACTGACCACCGAGGCCGGCACTGTCACCGTCCCCGATGAGCTGGGACACGCGATCCGCGTCATCGTCGAGGAGGCCTGACCTGACATGCCGCTGAGCAAGGGAGCACATGTCCTCGTCACCGGTGGCGCAGGATACGTCGGCAGCGTCTGCGCCACCGTCCTGGTGGAGCAGGGGTACCGGGTGACCGTCATCGACGATTTGTCGACCGGCAACCGGGAGGCCGTCCCCGCGGACGCGGCTTTCGTCGAGGGTGACGTCCTGGACGCCGCTCCCGGCGTCCTCGCCGACGACTGTGCCGCGGTCTTCCACTTCGCGGCCAAGTCACTGGTGGGCGAGTCCGTGGTCTCTCCCGCCAAGTACTGGTCGGGCAATGTGGTCACCAGCCTGCGACTGCTCGACTTCATGCGCGCCGCCGGGGTCGACAACCTGGTCTTCTCCTCGACAGCGGCCTGTTACGGCGAACCGGAGACCGTGCCGATCACCGAGGATCTGCCGACCGCACCGACCAACCCCTACGGGGCGTCGAAGCTCGCGATCGACAACATCATCACCTCCTACGCCGCGGCCTACGGTCTCGGCGCGACGAGCCTGCGCTACTTCAACGTGGCGGGTGCCTACGGCAGTGTGGGCGAGAACCGCGCCGTGGAGACCCACCTCATTCCGCTGGTGCTGCAGGTCGCTGCCGGCGCCCGGGACAAGATCATGATCTTCGGTGACGACTGGCCCACCGTCGACGGCACCTGCGTCCGCGACTACATCCACATCCGGGATCTGGCGGACGCGCACCTGCTCGCCGCGTCCTCCAATGAGCCCGGTGTGCACCGGATCTTCAACCTGGGTTCCGGTGACGGTTTCAGCGTCCGTCAGGTCGTCGAGACCTGCCGCGAGGCCACCGGTCACCCGATCCCCGCCGAGGTCGCACCGCGCCGCGGTGGCGATCCCGCCACCCTCATCGCCTCGTCGGACCGTGCGGTCGCCGACCTCGGCTGGACCCCGACCCGCTCCGATCTGACGACCATCGTCAGGGATGCATGGGCCTTCACCTCGCAGCTCGGCGAGCGAGCTCACTTCGCACGACGCTGACACTGTCGCGGTCCACGACCCGACCCAGCAGTTCCCCGACACCCTCGTCCTCCGCCAGGGCGAGGGTGTCGTCTATCTCGCGCACTCCCCCGTCGATCATCGTGGCGATCACCCCGGCCGGACGTCCCTGTTCCGCGGTCGCCACCAGTTCGCGGGCCAGCTGCACCGACCCGGCGTTGACCTGTCCTGCCGGTACCCCCGGTGACACCGGGCCGTCCGTCTCCCTGAGCACTCGGTGGGCGGCCCGGTGCGCCAGCACTCCCCCGGAGCCGCACCACGCGACCATGGACAGCAGGACCAGCGCCCGGTAGCGTAGCGGTCCCCGGGCGATACGGGCGGTCTCGGCGAGGAGGTTCTGCACCGCTGCAGAGCAGGGACCGGTGGACAGGACCACGAGGACGCGGGCCAGCGGTTCCCGGTGACAGACCCTGGAGATGAAACGTGCCGTACCCTCGTCCCCCAGCAGCCTCCGGAATGTCGACCCCCCGTCCTCCACGGTCGCCAGGTGGTCGATGACACCGCACAGTGCGACGATGTCCTGCAACGTTCCCTCTGTGCCCCCGTCTCCCC
>NZ_JALAGU010000036.1 GCF_022712275.1 Corynebacterium sp.
AGGCGGGGCCCGCGGCTGAGCCCGCGGCGGCGCCCGCGGCGGACCCCGCGGCTGAGCCCGCGCCCCAGACCGCGGCGCCGGCAGCCCCGGGCGCGCCGGCAGCCCCCGCCGCCCCGGGCGCCCGGGGCTGCCGGAGCCTCGGTCTTGGTCTCGGGCTCATCCGCGGACTCAGCCGCGGACTCAGCCGCGGACTCAGCCGCGGACCCAGCCTCGGTCTCGTCGGCGGTGTCCTCGGCAGGCTCTTCGGTGGCCTCCTCGACCTTCTTCTCGACGGGAGCGGACTTCGGTGCCTCGGTCTGCGGGGCATTGTTGCGCGGGGCAGCCTTCGGGGCGGGGGACTCCGGCTTGCGGAACTTCGAGGCGACGACGGCCACGACCACGGCGACCAGGGCGATGACCAGCACTGAGCTGAAGACACCCTTCTTCTTTCTGTCGGCCTTGTCCGCCTTCTTCAGGTGCTTGGAGCGGACCTTGTCGGCCTTCTTCTTCGCACTCTTCTCGATCTCGGCAGTGGACTTCTTCAGCTGCTTCTCGGCGATCGCGGCATTCTTCTTCGCCGACTTCTTCGCCCGCTTGGTGAGCTTCCGGGTCTTCTTGCCGGCCTTCTTCTGGGCCTTCTTCGCCGTGGTGCCGACCTCGGAGGCGATCTTCGGGGCCTCTTCGGTGACGGTGTCCAGTGCGTCGGAACCGGCGTCCTTCAGGTCAGCGACCTTCGAGCCCAGCGTCGCGGCGGCGGTGGAGATCTGCTTCTTCGCCAGCACGCGGGCCTTTTTGGCGGAACGGGTCAGCTTCTCCGCCTCCTCCTTACCGGCGTCACGTGCCTCGCCCGCCTTGGCGGACAGGGCGGAATTCACGGCGATCTTCGCGGACTTCTTCGCCACCTTCTTCTCCTTCTTCTCGGCCTTGGCCTGAGCCTTTTCAGCCTTGTCGGTTTTCTTGTCGGCCTTGGCGGTGATCTTGTCCGCCTTGTTCCGGGCTTTCTCCGCCTTTGCGGTGAGCTTCGCGACCTTGGCGTCCGCCTCGATCTTCGCGTCGGTGGCCGCGGCATCCTCCTCGGAGAGGATTTCGCGCACGACAGCGCGGGTGTGGCCCGGTGCGTCCGCGAGGAACTTCTCGCGCTCCTCCGGCGAAGTCACCTGACGTCGGAGAACGGCGAGCTCCTCATGGCGCGCGGATTCGTTGCGGGACTTGCGGTCCTTGTTCCAGGCCCGCGCGCGCTGGGCGGCGAGTAGAGCGATTCGTGCGTTTGTGAGGGCCATGGCCCGGTACTCCTTCGCGGTGCGTGCTGACTTACGGTGGCATTTAACGTCCGATCATAAACACTAACCAGGCTACGGTGTGGCGCTTTGCGCTGCACGGGGGCAGTCCGTGACACAGAGCCCCTTTCAGTTGGGTACGCTGGATCACCATGAGCGCCCAGAAGACTGCGACCGCGGTTCTGCACACGAACCTCGGCGACATCAGCATTGACCTCTTCGGAAACCACGCACCCCAGACTGTCGAGAACTTCGTCGGTCTGGCCACCGGTGACAAGGAGAAGGCCCCCTACACCCAGCCGAACGCCTCCGGTACCACCGAAGGCCCGTTCTACGACGGTGCGGTCTTCCACCGCATCATCGACAACTTCATGATCCAGGGCGGCGACCCGACCGGCACCGGTCGTGGCGGCCCCGGCTACCAGTTCGGCGACGAGTTCCACCCGGAGCTGCAGTTCGACCGTCCGTTCCTGCTGGCCATGGCTAACGCCGGCCCCGGCACCAACGGCTCCCAGTTCTTCATCACCACCACGATGACCCCGCACCTGAACAACCACCACACCATCTTCGGTGAGGTGACCGACAAGGAGTCCCAGAAGGTCGTCGCCAAGCTCGGCCGCGTCGCCACCGGCCGCATGGACCGTCCGGTCGAGGACGTCGTCATCGAGTCCATCGACATCACCGAGTAGCAACCAGTTCGGAACCGGCACAGTACCGGACCGGTACGTCGGTACCCCCGCACCGCTACAACGCACCATGGATTTCGTCCGCAGATTCGCCCGGGAAGCTCCGGCCTGCACCGTACTGATCCTGGTGTGCGTGGCGGTGTTCTGCGTTGAGGTGGTGCAGTCCGGCAGCCTCGAGGCCCCGGTCGGCAGCTACTCCGGGGGAAGTGACCTGGCGTGGTCGCTGATGATGGTCGCCCCCGACATCACTGAGGGGCACGAGTGGTGGCGACTGGTGACCAGTGCGCTGGTGCACCTCAACATCGCCCATCTGCTGCTCAACATGCTGCTGGTGGTCCTGCTCGGCAGGGAGCTGGAGCGGGCCTACGGTACGCGGACCGTGGCGGCGTCCATGGTGTTCTGCGCGGCCGGCGGCAGTCTCGCCGCACTGTGGTTCGCGCCGGACTACGCGGTCGGCGGGGCGTCCACCATCGGCTACGGCATGTTCGCCATGCTGGTGGGACTGTCTGTCACGCGTCGGACCGACGTGCGCGGCCCACTGGTGCTCATCGGTGTGAATCTCGCATTCACGGTGACGACCGCGGGCGTGTCGCTGGCGGGCCACCTCGGTGGCCTGGCCGCGGGCACGGTCATCGCGCTGCTGCTGTGGTGGCGTTACCGCCCGACAGTGAGGTGAGGGCTACTTCCAGCCCATGGTCATCAGCAGACCCGCGATGAGCAGACCGAAACCGATGAGGTAGTTCCAGGCGTTGAGATCGCGCATCAGGGGGATGTCGCCGCCGGCGATGTAGTTCACGACGATCCAGGCGAGACCGAGCAGCATCAGGCCGAGCATCACGACGATGTACCAGCGTGACGTGCCGGTGGCGTTCAGTTTGACCGGGGTGCGGTGGTCGACCGGTGAGGCGCCGGCACCTTCCGGAGTGGAGGAGATCCTGGACTTGGGCATAGGGACACTCTCGCTGACTTCGTACTGCTTGTTCGGACCCCACCAGCGTAGCAGCAGGGTATATGGAGCGACGTCGCGCAGCGGGACGGATAGAATGACGCCATGCGCATCCTCGTCATCGACAACTACGACAGCTTCGTCTACAACCTCGTCCAGTACCTGGGCGAGCTCGGCGAGGACTGCACCGTGTGGCGCAACGACGCTCCCGAGCTCGGTGATCCGGGTGAGAGCGTTGCCGGGTTGGACGCAGCGCTCGACGGGTTCGACGCCATCCTCCTCTCCCCGGGGCCGGGCGAACCCGCCACGGCAGGACGCATGCTCGACGTCATCACCTGGGCCGGGGAGCACCGCACGCCGCTGTTCGGTGTCTGCCTGGGCCACCAGGCGATCGCCCTGCACTTCGGTGGGGATGTGGTGCGGGCCGGAGAACTGTTCCACGGGAAGACGAGCCCGGTCTTCCACACCGGTGTCGGGGTACTCACGGACGTTCCGTCACCGTTCACCGTGGCGCGGTACCACTCCCTGACCGTCGATCCGGAGACCGTGCCGGAGTGTCTTGAGGTCACCGCGACGGTGGACTCCGGGATGATCATGGCGATGCGCCACAGGACGCTGCCGATCCACTCCGTCCAGTTCCACCCGGAGTCCGTCATGACGCAGCACGGACACCGGATCCTCTCCAACTGGCTGGCGGAAGCCGGACGCCCGGTCGACGAGCGTCAACTGTCCGTGGTGGAGGCCCGGCACGCTGAGGCACAGGCGGCCTCGGCGGCGGTGATCGACGGGGCACACGGCTCCGTGCTTGCCTGAGAGCCGGAAGGAGTATGCGTGTGGAGGAAGCCGTGAGGCACGGTCTTCATGCCCGGCCGGCCGTCGTCTCGGACATCCCGGCGATCCGGGATCTTGAACGACGTGCCGGAGCCCCGTTCCGGGATATCGGTCTCGATGTCGTGGCCGACGATGAACCGCCGGCTGTCGACGTTCTCACTGGTGCCGTCCGGAGCGGGGATGTGCTTGTCGTCGAGGATCACTCGTCGACGGAAGCACTGGAACGCGGGCCGATCGCGTGGATCTGGCTCTCGACCGCTGACGATGACCTCCTTGTGGAACAGGTGTCTGTGGATCCGCTGTACCGGGGTAGACGCATCGGATGCGCGCTTATAGGGAAGGCCGGCGACCGGGCGCGGGCGCAGGGGCTTCCCGGGATAGTCCTCACGACATTCCGGGATGTCCCGTGGAACGGTCCGCTCTACCACCGGCTGGGGTTCCGGACGCTGCAGGACGCCGAGATCGGCCCGGAACTCAGAGCAGTTCGCCGCACTGAGACGGAGGCAGGGCTCGACGTGCTCCCCAGAGTGTGCCTCCGGAGGCAGATAAGGGCTTGACCTGCTGGTTTGTGACGCTGAGGCCGAGTGTGTAGATTAATCCAGGTCGCCGAGAGCGACCGGGGGAACAAACCTGGTCAGCAACGGTGTGCGGATGTTGTTTGAGAACTCAATAGCGTGATGAATCAAGTTTTTTGTCGCATGGTCGGCAGATGATGACTTGGGTTGGTGCCGGCACGTGGGTGACCGCGTGTAAGAAACCGAATCTTAGGTCTGTTCTGTCGGTTGTTGTGACCGGCGCATGGTTTCCCGGTCCCCCGACCGGGAGCATGCGTGGATATTCATTTTTTGGATGTCAGCAGTTCAGTATATTTATTTTTGCCAGTGATGGCTCTTTATGGGGTTTATTG
>NZ_JALAGU010000037.1 GCF_022712275.1 Corynebacterium sp.
TCAGGTCACCGGCCGGATCCCCGTGACGGGGGATTCGTGGCTCACCCTTCAGAGGGAGGGGCCAGAGGGAGGGGCCTCAGGCCACGCCGTTCTCGTAGGCGAAGACCACGGCCTGCACCCGGTCACGCAGGGACAGCTTCTGCAGCACCTTGCGCACGTGCGTCTTCACCGTCTCCTCGGAGATGAACAGGGTCTCGGCGATCTCCTGGTTGGACCGGCCGGTGGCGATCTGTTCCAGGATCTCGTGCTCGCGGGGCGTCAACGTCTTCAGCGCCCGCAGCGCCGCCTGCCCGGCGGCGTTCCCGTCACCGGGTCGGGTGCGTCCGGCAGGACGCTTCGCCACGGCGTCCTCGATGAGGCGTTTCGTCACCGACGGGGCGAGCAGTGCCTCCCCGGTCACGGCGAGGCGGACAGCCCGGAGGAGTTCGTCGGCCGGGGCGTCTTTAAGCAGGAATCCGGAACAGCCCATCTGCAGTGCCTCGAAGACATAGTCGTCGAGGTCGAAGGTGGTGAGCATGACGATCTTCGGTGCCGGGTCCAGCCCGGTGGACAGGATGCGGCGGGCGGCCTCCAGGCCGTCCATCACCGGCATCCGGACATCCATGAACACCACGTCCGGGTGTAGCCGGGTGACCTGCTCGACAGCCTGGGCACCGTCGGCGGCGTCCCCCACGACGGTGATGTCCGGCTGGGCACCGAGCAGGGCGGCGAAACCCTGCCGGACCATGGCCTGGTCGTCGACGACGGTGACGGTGATATCTCCCATGGACACCGAACCTACCTGTCGTTCACCCGTGCTCACCGGGAGACCGGGACAACGGCACGGACGCTGAACCCGCCGTCGGCGGCGGGCAGGGCGGTGAACGATCCGCCGACTGCCTGCACCCGGGCGGCCATGCCCGGGATCCCCGCCCCGCCACTGTGTTCCGGGGGGACGATCTCCCCGGGAGCGGCCGGACCGTTGTCGACGGTCAGGTCCGCGTCGCGGCGTCCGTCCTTCTCTGTGACAGTCAGGTTGACCAGGACCTTCCCGCCCGGCGCGTGGCGGGAGGCGTTCGACAGGGATTCCTGCAGGACGCGTTGCAGCACCACCCCGACCGTGTCGTCGAGGGAGTCGACGGAATTGTCGAGGGTCCAGGTGAGGTCCATGCCGGCGCGCCGGGCGGTGGTGAGTACCGGTTCGATCTGGTCGGCGCCGACCGGGGTGGTGGCCCCGGATTCGGCGTCCGAGCGCAGCACCCCGAGCAGTTCGCGGACCTGGTTGAGAGCCTCACGGGCGGTACCGGCGATGGAGTCGAACTCGGCGTGGACTGCCGGGGTGACGTCCTGGAGCCGGTAGGGCGCGGACTGTGACTGCACCACGATCATCGACATCTGGTGGGCGACCACGTCATGCAGGTCACGGACCAGCCGGTTGCGCTCCTCGGCCATCACCCGCAGCTGGGACTGCTCGGTCGCGCGGGTGGTCTCCGTCTTCACCTGGCGTCGGGAGGCGAGCAGCCAGCGCAGCAGCAGGAAGAACACGGGCCACACCAGTGCGCCGACGAGCCAGCCGACGATGACCTCCGTCGGGTTGGTCAGCATCAGCAGGGCGGTGCCGGTGACGGCGAAGGCCACGTCACGGGCCGGTCCGCGCAGGACGACGACCGCCAGGGTGAACGCCAGGGCGAGGTGGAAGGCGACCGGCCAGCCCAGGGCGAAGTCGGGGTTGTCGTGCAGCGGACGGCTGATCAGGCAGGCGGCCGCGACGACCGACCAGGACACCACCGGCCAGCGCACGGCGGTGATCACCGGCCACGTGCCGGCGGCGGCGAGCAGCGGCACGATCGCCGCGTGCAGGGAGTGGGTGAGATGGAAGGTGGGCCAGGCGACGGCGAAGAGGATGCCCGCGAACAGGACCACCAGCGCCGGGGCGCCGTACTGCCGCACCTGCGGGTTCGTCCGCAAGGTGGACAACGGTCGGGTGGACCGCTGACGGGTGAACCGGGGACGATGCAGGGTGGGGCTCATGGTTTCTGACACTAGAGCGCGACGTGGGACAGGACATCCCTCTCCAGGGTGATTCGGGTGGCGGGGAAGATCACTGCCGTGAGGGATCCGGGCGGTGGACGGCGCTCCATAGCGTTCACGGTCATGACACGCCTCTCTACCCGCACCCTGCTGACCCGTCCCCGCTACCTCCTCACCTCCCGCATCGCCGCGACGCTGGTGCTCGCCCTCGGCGGGTCGACGGCGGCGGCCGTACCGGTGGACGCGGCACGGGTCGAGAACAGCGCAGACACTGCAGTCGTCAGGGATGCTGCTGACGCCGCGGACACTGCGCCGGCGCTGCCCGGGTCCGCCGTCGCGGCCGCGCAGGACCTCGCCGCGGTGGGTGTCGACGGTGATCAGGACGACGTGTCCGCTGTGACTGACGCGGAGGCCTGGATCGCGGCCCTGCCTGAGGAGATCACCGGGGAACTGGGGTATCAGCCGGTGGTCGTCGACGGTGTCCCCTCGGATCCGGAGGGGGACTGCTCCTCCCCGGTTCCGCTGCCGGCGTCCTTCATCCCGGCCTGCCTCACCCACGACCTGGGCTATGACCTGCTGCGCGTCGCCGACGCCACCGGTGAGGACATCCCGCGTGGGGTACGTCCGGCGCTGGACCGGCAGTTGGCGTCCCGGATGACTGGGTCCTGTACGGACGCCGGGCTGCGAGGGGCAGGATGTCGGGCGATGGCCAATGTCGCCGATGCCGCGGTGACGGCCAACAGCTGGCGGCAGAACGACGGGGCGCCGGTGAAGGAATCCTGGCCGTGGTCCTGACTCTCCGACTCCTGGCCCGTCAGGTCCGTGATCTACAGTCACTCCCATGACCGATACCCGACCTGATCAGAGGACGCGACGCCCCGGCCGGTGGATCATCGGCCCGGTACTCCTCGTGATACTCGCCGTGGTCGTCACCGTCCTCATCGTCACCGGCAGGGACGACGGCGGCACGGAGGAGCAGGAGGCGCAGGAGGCGCAGGCTGACAGCCGGGACACCCTGGACACCCTGGACTCCGAGCGGATCCCCGACGAGATCGACCGGATCGTCGAGGAGGTCTCCCGGAGCTACGACGCGTCCCTCGGTGTGAGCCTGAAGTCCGACGGTGAGGTGCTGCATGCCGGTGAGCTGCAGGAGGTCCGCGCCTGGTCGACGACGAAGGTCCCGGTGGCGATCGCCGCACAGCAGCACGCCGAGGACAACGGCACCACCGGGTACATCGCCGACGACATCACCGCCGCGATGACCATGTCCGACAATGACGCCGCGATGCGCCTGTTCACCAGCCTCGGCAGTTGGCAGCAGGGGTCGGCCGCGCTGACGGAGGTCCTCAAGGAGACCGGGGACCCCACCGACGCGGTCGCCGCGGAGAGCGAGCCGGACTACACCGGTTTCGGTGACATCCACTGGACCCTCGACGACCAGGTGACCTTCGCCGACCGCATGGCCTGCCTGGACGGGTCGGAACCGGTCCTCGACGAAATGGGGCAGGTCATCGCGGTCCACCGGATGGGCCTCGGTGTGCTGCCCGGTGCCCGCTTCAAGGGCGGGTGGGGTCCGGAGAACGACGGAACCTATGTGCTGCGTGAGTTCGGACTGGTGGGGGAGAAGGCCCGTCAGGTCCCTGTCGCCATCGCCGTGGTCCCCGATGACGGTCTGGACTCCACCGCCCGGGAGGCCGCACAGGCCCTGGCTGAGGCGCTGGGGCCGGTGCTCGAGGCTGCGGCGGACAACGGTGGCACGGCCGAATGCCAGGTCCCGGCCAGCGTGCCGGACGCCTCCGATGAGGAGCCGGTGTCCGCCGAGGAGTACATGATGATGCAGTGACGCACGCTGGCATACACTGAAGCCTGACTCAGGAAAATGTACGGAAGGAAACACAATGACCCAGGGCTGGGGTTACACACCCCCGGAAGGATCCGGGAGTGGCGTACCGGGTGGTTCCGGTGGCGGCGAGGATGACGCCACCCGCATCTTCCCTCCGGTGACCCCGGGACAGGCCGGTGCGGCAGGTGCTGCGGGGGCAGCCGGCGCCGGCGGCTACCAGCACAATCCCTTCCAGTCCGGCCAGTGGGGCCCGCAGGGTCAGCAGGGCCAGAACCAGCCTCAGGGGTATCTGCCGGACCCGCAGCAACCCCAGGGGCCCCAGGGGCCGCAGTACCGACAGGACCAGCAGGGCAACGGTGGCGGCAACGGCACGAAGATCGCCCTGGTCATCGTGGTGATCCTGCTGGTCATCGCCCTCGGCGTCCTGCTGGCCACCCAGTGGAACAACCTCTTCGGCTCGGACGACTCCGACAACGGTGCGTCCTCCCCGGCGACCACCACGGTTGTCGTGCCGCCGGACGCCGGGGACACCGGGGGCACCGGGAACAGCGATGACTCCGCCCCGAGCACCACCGCCTCCCAGGCCCGGCCCACCAGCGCCGACCTGCCCGGTGGCGTCACCCCGGTGAATGCGGCGGCGTCGAACGGTGAGCCCACCGGAAACTTCAACTCCATCTGGCTGTCCGGCCCGACCACCCCGGGCTTCGCCGAGAACGTGCGCAACGCCTATGTCGAGGCCTACCGCGTCGACCGGAAGACCGACCAGACCGTCACCGCATCCAGCCCGACCACCGGCCGGACCTACACGATGAGCTGCTCGGACCAGGGGAGCTACATCCACTGCACCGGAGGCAACGACGCCCATGTCTACATCGCCTGACCGGCGTCCCGCACCGCTCATCCCCGCGGTCGTCCCCGCGGTCGTCACCGCACTCCTCACCACCGTCACACTCAGCGGCTGCGTCATCGGCACCGTCGACGATGAGGACGCCGACGCCGGGCAGACCGTCGTCACCGTCACCGACGACGGAGCGCCGGACCCCACCGGTCCTGCCACGTCCACTACTGCCGCACCGGCCACCGGTTCCGCCGACGGCGCGGAGGTGGACGTCGACGTCCCCTACTCGCTGGCCTACCTCGACAACGGTACGGTCGTCACCGCCGGTGACCTGGAGACCACCGCCGCCTGGTCGACGAGCAAGGTCCCGGTCGCCGTCGCCGCACTGCGCGCCGTCGACGACGGCAGCTCCCTGTCGGACGCCGCGACAGTCCAGAGCAACGTCACCTCCGCGATCACCGCGTCCGACAATGACGCCGCCCAGGCACTCTGGGATTCCCTCGGGGACCCCGCCACCGCCGGTACGAAGGTCGAGGAGGTGCTGCGTGACGGCGGTGACGAATCCACCACCGTGCAGACCCGGGTTGTCCGCGACGGGTTCACCTCCTTCGGTCAGACCCTGTGGTCCACCGCCGACCAGGTGCGGTTCGCCGACGGACTCTCCTGCCTCACCGGGGCGCAGCCGGTGCTCAACGCCATGGGGCAGATCTCCGCCGGGCAGGACTACGGTCTCGGCCGGATCCCCGATGCGCGCTACAAGGGTGGCTGGGGCCCCGACGCCTCCGGCAGCTACCAGGTCCGCCAGTTCGGGCTGGTGCCCGGTGCCGACGGCACCCTGGTCCCGGTGGCTGTTGCCGTGACCTCCCCGGACGGCAGTTACGAGTCCGGTTCCGCGGCCCTCAGTGAGATCGTCGACCAGCTCGGCGGCACCCTCGGCAGCGCCCACGGCGTGGAATCGATCTGCTGAACAGTACGTTCCGTCTCCTGCGCCCATCCACAGGTTGATGCTCTATGGTCGTGGGGTGGTTGATTGGAACGAAGACGGAAGAGACGGGCAGAGCCGGGGAGGCACCGCGGGTCTGTGGACCCTCGGCGCCATCCTGCTGCTGATTCTCAGCGTCACTGTCGTCGTCACGGCCCTGAATTCCGGGTCCTCCTCCGAGAGCTCGGCAGACCGGGAACAGTCTGCCCTGGAGAGCGCGGCGACCGAGGCGTCCCGCCCGACCGCGCAGGAGCAGGCCGAGGATGCGACCCGCCGCATCGAGGCTGTCGTCAACGACATCAGCGAACGTTTCGATGCCCAGGTGGGCATCAGTCTGCGGGCCGGGGGCGGCGTGGTCCACGCCGGTGAGTCCGGTGATCTGCACGCCTGGTCCACGGTCAAGGTCCCGATCGCCTTCGCCGCCGTCCAGAACGCGCTGGACGCAGGGCAGGACCCCACCGTCCTCGCCGACGACCTCACTCTCGCGCTGACCCGGTCGGACAATGACGCCGCCCTGCGGCTCTGGGAGTCCCTCGGCACCGAGGAGGAGTCCTCGGCCGCCGTCGACGGCGTCTTCCGGCAGGCCGGTGACCCCACCGACGCCGAGGGGGACCGTGACCGGGAGGACTACGAGGGCTTCGGAGACATCTACTGGACCCTCGACAACCAGGTCATCTTCGCCAACCGCATGGCCTGCCTCCCCGGCGCGGAGCAGATCCTCGACCAGATGGGGCATGTCGTCGACGAGCACCGGGACGGTCTCGGTCAGCTGCCGGGCGCCCGGTTCAAGGGCGGCTGGGGTGACGAGAACGACGGCACCTACCTGTTCCGCGAGTTCGGGCTCGTCGGCGAAGCCGACCACCAGGTCCCCGTCGCCTTCACGATCGTGCCCGGTGACGCCACCGACGCCACCGCCCGGGAGGCCTCCGCCGCTCTGGCCGAGGCGCTCGCCCCGGTGATCACCGACCTCGGCAGCGAGGGTGGTGTGGCGGAGTGCCAGGTCCCGGACTCCGTCCCTCCCGCCGAGACATAGCGGGACGCCGGGTCGCCGGTCAGACCTCCAGCAGCCCGATCTGCGCGCCGATGCTCTCGGCGTAGTGCAGCTGGTCCAGCCAGCCGGCGGCGCCGGGACGCAGCTGGATGTACGGCCGGTCCGTCGGCCCGCCCTTCACCCGCCCGGCCCGCGCCTCGTAGCGCAGCCGGGCGTCATGACCGGCGTCGACGAGGCCGGAGATGTCCCGTTCCGGGTCCGCCAGATTCTCCCGCGCCTCGGCCAGCAGCTCCATCGCCTCGTCGAGCGCGGTGACCAGGGCCTCCCGGTTGTTCTCGCACATCGCCCGGACCAGGTCCGGTTCGGTACCGGCGACCCGGGTGGCGTCACGGAAACTCGACGCCGCCAGGGACAGCGCCAGCGCCCCGCCCTGGTCCGCGGTCACCGCGAGCGCTTCGGCGAGGACATGGGTGAGGTGGGAGATGCGGGCGACGGCCCTGTCATGCTTCCGGGCGCGGGCCGGCACGACCACCGAACCGACCTGCACCGCCATGTCCACGACCCGGCACCAGACCTGCAGCCAGTCGGCGTCCTCGGGGGTGCCGTCCGCCGGTGCGCCGTCGGTCGTCACCACCCACACCGCCCCGTGGAACAGCCCCTCCTGGGTCGCGTCCCAGCCGGAGTCCGCGGTGCCGGCCATCGGGTGGCCACCGACGAACCGTCGGGACAGGCCGTGGTCCTCGACCAGCTGCAGCACCTCACCCTTCACCGAGGTCACATCGGTGAGCCCGCAGGACGGGGCATGGGTGGCCACCGCCTCGAGCATCGCCGGCAGTGCGGGGACCGGGACACCGAGCACGATGAGGGCGTCCTCCCGCTCGGCGCGGGTCAATGTGGCGACGAGATCGCCGGAGACGTCGAAACCGTCGGAGGATGCCGCCTCGACCGTCGCGGTCGACCGGTTCCACCCGAAGGCGGGGGTTCCCGCAGCCGCAAGATCACGCAGCAGACTGCCGCCGATCAGACCCGTTCCGAGCACGCACACCGGACCGGACCGTCCGGGGGAACGGGGGTGGGCAGCAGGCTGTCCGTCGACATGTGCGGTGGTCAGGTCGGGATTCGGAGAAGTCACCTACCAAGTGTGGCACAAAGCCGACTACCGTAGCGCCCATGAGTGGTTTCGTCGTCGCAGCACACCTCACCGACGGGGTCTGGAATCTGCGCGTGGTGCAACGGTCCGTTCCCGACGGTCTGGCCCCGCTGGTCCGTCGGCTGCGGGACATGCGTGCGGAGGGTGTCCTGCTGGGACTGGTCTCCGTCGACGATGACTGGGCTGCCCTGGTGCGCCCCGCCCCGGGCGGCGCCCGACTGCTGCTCGGTGACTCGACCGTCGCCCTTGAGGACGAGGACGATCCCGAGGTCGACGGGGTGCGGCTCGCCGCGGACATCCTCGACGAGCTCGGTCTCGACGCCCCCACCGACGAGGAGATCGAGGAGGCCGACGACCCCGACGCCCCCTGGCCCGAGGGTGACTTCGGCATCCTCACCGACCTCGGCGTCGGTGGGCAGTCCCTCTCCGTCCTCTTCGACGACGCCGAGATCTACGCCTCCGACCAGCTGCTCTCCATCGCCGGAGACCTGGGCTTCGGGGACGAGCTCGCCGACCTCTTCGACGAGGAGCTCGCTGACCTTGTCGGCGACGAATAGTCCCCTGATCGGCGACGGACTGCCGGACCCCGCGACCACGGTGCGTGACCGCGCACGGATGGCCAGGGCACTGGAGGTCGCGGCGTCCACCCCGGACGGTGATGTGCCGGTCGGTGCGGTGGTCTACGCTCCCGACGGCACCGAGCTCGCCGTGGCGACGAACCGTCGGGAGGCGGACACCGACCCCACCGCGCACGCCGAGGTCCTCGCCCTGCGGGCCGCCGCGGTCACCCACGGGGACGCCTGGCGGCTGACCGACTGCACTCTCGTGGTCACCCTGGAACCCTGCGCCATGTGTGCCGGGGCGATGGTCGGTGCCCGGGTGCGCACCGTGGTCTTCGGGGCGTGGGAGCCGCGGACCGGGGCCTGCGGCTCGGTGTTCGACGTGGCCCGCGAATCCCCGCTGCACGAACTGGAGGTCCGTGGTGGAGTGCTGCCCGACGAATGTGAGGATCTGGTCCGGGAGTTCTTCAGTTCCCGACGGTGACCGGGCCGGAGTGTGTATTGTCGGCCACACCGGCCGGGCCTCCACCCCCGGACCACCGACTCTCCGAAGGGAACCACCATGGGCATCGATGACCTGAAGAAGTACGCGGACAAGGCCAAGGGCGCCGTCTCCGACAACCGCGACAAGATCGAGGGCGCCGCCGACAGCGCGATCGACAAGGTCGCCAAGGGTGACAAGGGCGACAAGGCCAAGGGCGCCGTCCGTAGCGGCCTGGACAAGCTGGCCGGAGAGTAATTTCCGTTACCGACCCCGGTGCGTTATCCTGTTCCACGGTGGCGTGTCCGAGCGGCCGAAGGTGCTCGCCTCGAAAGCGAGTGTTGTGTAATAACAACCGGGGGTTCAAATCCCTCCGCCACCGCCGGAAAAAAGAACCCCGGTACCGGATCCCCGGTGCCGGGGTTCTGACATGTCACCTGCCACGGGGGTGGGGAGGGGTGGTCAGAAACGGGCATTCTGCGGAGTGTACGGCTCTCACCTCGCTGTGATGCGGAGTTGTCCGACCCCGTTGCTACGGTTGTCTCCGGCGGAACAAGGGTGGACCACAGCAGAAAGAAGGTCAGGGCACAGTGCCGAAGCCGGTGGACAAGGGGACGACGTATGTCCCGGGGTTGGACGGACTGCGCACACTCGCGGTCACCGTGGTGATTCTCTTCCACCTGGGTGTCGGCGGCGTCCCCGGCGGACTGCTCGGAGTGGGTGTCTTCTTCACCCTCTCCGGCTATCTCATCACCGCCAACCTCATGCGGTCCTGGGACCGGCGCGGCAACCTCGGCCTGAAGACCTTCTGGCTCCGCCGCTTCCGGCGCCTGGCCCCCGCGATGATCGTCACGGTCATCGCCGTCCTCCTGCTCACCGTCGCCCTCGACCGCGGCGCACTGACCGACCGGGCCGGTGAAGGGCTTTCGACGTTCTTCTACGTCAACAACTGGCACACGATCTTCTCCGAGGCGTCCTACTTCGACAACTTCGGCGGTCCGGGGCCGTTGGACCACATGTGGTCCCTGTCGGTGGAGGAGCAGTTCTACCTGGTCTGGCCGCTGATCCTGCTCGGGCTGCTGTTCCTGCTGCGCAGCCGCCGCACACTGGTGGCCTGGGCGACGGTCGTCCTCGCTGCGGCGTCCTTCGGGCTGATGTGGTGGCTCGCCACCGACGGTGCGGACAACACCCGTGCCTACGAGGGCACCGACACCCGTGCCGGCGGACTGCTGCTCGGCGCCGCCCTGGCCGTCTGGCTGGCGTCCCGTCGGTCCGCCGGGAAGTCGACGCAGCCCAACGGGCCCGCCGCCGCGGTCCTCGGACTGGTCGGTGTCGCCGGCATCCTCGCGATGGTCATCCTCGTCGACCAGGACGACATGTTCCTCTACCAGGGTGGCATCGCCCTGCTCAGCGTCGCCGCGGTGTGCGCGATCCTCGCGGTGCTGCGCCCCACCGGTGTGTGGTCGGCCGTCTTCGGTTGCCTGCCGATGCGGTGGCTCGGCGAGCGGTCCTACGGCATCTACCTCTGGCACATGCCCGTCATCGCCTTCCTCCCGGCCGGCTGGGTCCAGGACAGGCTGCTGCTCTCCCTCGTGCTCACCGCCGGTATCTCCGTGGTGCTCTCCGCCCTGAGCTGGAGGTACTTCGAGGACCCGGTCCGCCGCCACGGCGTGGTCGGTCCGGTGAAGGACTGGTGGGCCGAGTGGAAGCTCGACAAGGCCGTCCCGGTGAAGCGCCGTGGCCGGATCCAGCGCTACGCCGGGGCCGGCTCCGGTGTGGTGCTCTCCGCCGTCATCGTCATCGGTGCACCCGCCGTCCTCGCCGACCCGGACGGCGGTGCGTCCGGCGCGTCCACCGACGGCACCGGCGGCCAGGCCATGGAGGTCGAGAACGACGGCCCCGTCACCGCCGACGGGGCCGACGCCGCCGAGGCTGCGGCCGACGGCGTCAGCCAGATGGCCTGCACCAAGGTCATCCACGTCGGTGATTCGACCTCGCTCGGGATCTTCAACCCGGAGATGCTGCCCGACCCTGACGACGTCGGCGAGAACCAGTACATCGAGCACGGCGCGCCTGAGGTCGAGACCAGTGTCTTCGGTGGACGCAACACCACCGAGGGCTTCGAGGACTACCCGTCAGCGGTCGATTCCGTCGCGGAACTGCTGACCTACGACCAGCCCGAGGGCACCTGCTGGGTCATCGGCACCGGTGTGAACGACGCCGCGAACGTCGCCGCCGGCGCGAACTACGACGAAGAGACCCGCGTCCGCATGATGATGGACCAGCTCGACGGTCAGCGCGTCATGTGGTCCACCGCGAAGACCCGCATCGACGACGGCTACTACGCCGACGCCAACATGCAGAAATTCAATGAGATCCTCGAGAACACCATGAAGGACTACCCCAACGCCGTCGTGTGGGACTGGGCCTCCGAGGTCGCCGACCACATGGACTGGTTCCTCGACGGTGACGACGTGCACTACAACGCCGAGGGCAACGCCGCCCGCGGCCGGATGTTCGCCGCCGCCCTCGCCCGGGCCTTCCCGGCCGGCGGGCCGGACCCGGTGAAGGGCGGAACGGTCGTGACCTCCGGGGCCGAGTAGCCGGTCCGGGATCTTTCCGGGTCTTCCTCAGCCTTCCCAGCCATGTCGCCTAGGATGGTCGGCCATGGCTACCTTCCTCTTCCGCCTCGGCCGCTGGTCCTTCCTCCACCGGAAGTCCGTTCTCGTGGTCTGGCTCGGCGTCCTCGTGGTGGTCGGTGGTCTTTCCACGGCGTTCCAGAAGGGGTACAACGACCTTTTCTCGATCGACGACGTGCCTTCCCAGCACGCCACCGAGATGCTGATGGACAAGTTCCCCGGCACCAAGAATCCGATGGAGGACGCCGGGGTCACCCTCGTCTACCAGGCCCCCGAGGGGAAGACGCTCACCGACCCGGAGGTCGCGGCCGCAGTGGAGGAGTCCGTCGACGCGGTCCGCGACAACGTCTCCGCGTTGACCGATGAGGCCCGCGAGGAACTCACCGACCCGGTCACCGCGAACGACGCCCAGACCGACCTGCTCATCTCCTCGGAGACGGAGATGGGGCTGTCGCAGCAGGTCGCCGAGGCGGACGCCGCGAATGTCGCCCTGGTCAGTGCCGACGGAACGACCGGCACCACCAGTTTCTCCTTCGACGTCGACCTGCCCGCGGACGTCACCACCGCTGACAAGGACGCGGTGAACGACGCACTGCAGATCGCCCGCGACGCCGGGCTGCAGGCGGAGGCCGGTGGCGCCGGCTTCGGCGACCCCATCGAGATCGAGCCGATCAGTGAGGTCATCGGCGTCATCGTCGCCTTCATCGTCCTGGTCTTCACCTTCGGGTCGATGCTGGCCGCGGGCCTGCCGCTGATCACCGCGCTCATCGGTGTGGGCCTGGGAGCGCTGGGCATCACCGGTGCGACGGCCTTCGTGCAGCTGAACAACATCACCCCGGTGCTCGGCATCATGATCGGACTTGCCGTCGGTATCGACTACGCCCTGTTCATCATGAGCCGTTTCCGGGACGAACTGCGTCACGGCAGATCGAGGCCGGACGCCGTGGGTCTGGCGGTCGGTACGGCCGGTTCCGCGGTGGTCTTCGCCGGGCTGACGGTCGTCGTCGCTCTCGTCGGTCTGGCCCTGGCGAACATCGAGTTCCTCACCTACATGGGCTTCGCCGCCGCGGCCATCGTGCTCATCGCCGTGCTCGTCGCGTTGACGCTGCTTCCCGCACTGCTGGGCTTCGCCGGGGACCGCGTCTTCCGGAAGGACGCCGCCTTCGGTCGCGGTGACATCCCGGACAGCTCCCCGGCACGGGGACGCCACGGGAAGCGTCGGAAGCCGGATGTTCTCGCCCGACTGTCCGGACGGTTCGGTGGGACCTCGGGTGACGCGCGCAAGGCCCGCAATCCGTATGCGCCGACATTGGGCACCCGCTGGGTGATGCTGATCCACCGTGCCCCGGGCCTGTTCGTGGTCATCGTCATCGCGGTCCTGGTGCTGCTGACCCTGCCGGCGAAGAACCTGCAGCTCTCGCTGCCCTCGGACATGACCTCGCCGGAGTCGACGACACAGCGTAAGTCCGCCGAACTCATCGAGGACGGCTTCGGTGCGGGGCGGAACTCCCCGCTGCTCGTCATCGTGGACGCCGAGAACGTCGACCCGGCGGCAGAGTCGCTGAAACCGCTGGTGGACGGTGGAATTGACCCGGCCCAGGCGTCCTTCGTGGTGATCAAGGACCAGTTGGGCAACAATGTCGGTGTGGAGCACTCGCAGCTCATCAGCGCGTCGGAGGACGGTACAACCGCGCAGATCCTGGTGACGCCCACGACCGGGCCGATCGACGAACAGACGGTGCAGCTCATCGGCCAGTTGCGCAGTGAGCAGTCCCGGATCGAGGCGGAGACCGGGGTGGACATGGGTATCACCGGGTTCACTCCGATCCAGCAGGACGTCACCGACCGGCTGGAGGACGCGATGCCGGTCTACCTGGGGCTGGTCGTGGGTCTGGCACTGGTGCTGCTGCTGATGGTGTTCCGCTCGCTGATGGTGCCGCTGGTCGCGGCGGCCGGGTTCCTGCTCTCCATCGGCGCGGCCTTCGGCGTGACGGTGCTGTTCTGGCAGGAGGGCCTGTGGGGCCTCATCGACTCGCCGGGCCCGCTGATCAGCTTCATGCCGATCTTCCTCATCGGCGTGACCTTCGGGCTGGCCATGGATTATGAAGTGTTCATTCTGTCCCGGATGAGGGAGAGGTGGACCAAGCACTCTCACCAGGCAGTGGCTGACGGATCAGCCGGGAATTTCAACGCCGTCGAGGATTCCGTGGTCCGGGGATTCGGCATGGGTGCACGTGTGGTGACTGCGGCCGCGCTGATCATGATCGCCGTGTTCGCCTCCTTCATCGCCCAGCCGCTGCCGTTCATCAAGGTCTTCGGTTTCGCCCTCGGTGCCGGCGTACTCTTCGACGCCTTTTTCATCCGGATGACGCTGGTGCCTGCGCTGATGTTCATCACCGGGCGTGCCACCTGGTACATGCCGAAGTGGTTGGATCGGATTCTCCCCACGTTCGACGTGGAGGGCGAGAAGCTGGAGAAGGCCTACGCCTCCGGTGCGATCGAGAAGATGGATGATGAGCCGGTGAAGGACCGGGTGGACGCCTGACGCGGGCGTAGTGTGGGGTGTACCACACATTCCGGGCCGGGTGCCCACCATCCGGCCCCACCACACCCCAGGAGTGCAGCCTCATGTCTCTTCTCCTCATCGTCGGGTACGGACCCGGCAATTCCCGGTCCATCGCCCACCGTTTCGGCCGCGAAGGCTGGAAGGTGGCGCTGGTCGGACGCAACACCGAACGCCTCGGTACCGGCGTCGCCGAACTCGGGGACGCCGGTACCGAGGCCCATGCCTTCGTCGGGGACGCCTCCGACCCGGCGTCCATCAGTGACACGGTCCGTGAGGTACAGGCCCGGCACGGGCCGGTGTCCGCGGTCGTGTTCACCGCCTACCGCTCCGTCATCGTCGGGGACGTGCTCTCCGATGACCCGGACACCGTCGGCCGGGTCTTCGATATCGGCGTGTCCGGCCTGGTCAGCACGGTGCAGGCCACACTCGACGACCTGAAATCCCAGCGCGGGGCGGTGCTCGTCGTCAACGGTGCCCTCGGCCTCCGGGACGACCGGAAGGACGCCTACGCGGTCTCCTTCGGCGGCGACGGCGTGGCCCTGGAGTGCGCCGCCAAGACGAAGCTCGTCGGACTGCTCGCCGCGCGGTTGCGTGGTCAGGGCGTGTACGCCGGTGAGATCGTCGTCGACGGGACAGTCAAGGGCACCCCGGATGCAGGTCCGGACGCGATCGACCCCGGCGACGTTGCCGATCAGGTCTGGGCGATGTACTCGTCGCGGACGGAGGTGCACACCCGGATCGGTGGGGCGCAGGGATAGCTGCGCCCTGCGCTACCTCCCGCGCAGTTCCGGAGCCTTGTCCGCATAGTAGCGGCCGAGGAACTCGTCGCGGTACTCGGTGAAGCGTCCCTCCTCGATGGCGGTCCGGATGTTGCGCGTCAGCGTCATCATGAAGTTGATGTTGTGCAGGGTGCACAGTGTCCCCGCGAGGAACTCCTTCGCTTTGAGGAGGTGGTGGATGTACGCGCGGGTGTAGTGCTCGTTGACGTAGCCGCCGGTCTCCGCGTCGATCGGGATGAAATCCCGCTTGTGACGGGACGCCATGAGGTTCAGTCGACCGTCCAGGGTGTAGACACCACCACGGCGGGCCAACCGGGTCGGGGCGACACAGTCGAAGGTGTCCGCACCGGCGGCGATACAGGTGAACAGGTCATCCGGCTCGGAGATCCCCAGCATGTGGCGGGGCTTGTCATCGGGAAGCTCATCACACACCCAGCCGGTGATGGTGCCGAGGTTCTCCTTCTCCAGCGCGCCACCGATACCGAAGCCGCCGAAGCCGCGGCGTCCTTCCTTCTCCGCCTCTGCGGACAGCTCCACGAGACCGCGGGTGGCCTTGCGCCGCAGGTCCTCATACTGCGCGCCCTGCACCACACCCCACAGTGACTGCAGCGGGCGGTGCGTCCGCTCGGTGGTGAGCCGGTCGTGCTCGACGAGACAGCGACGGGCCCAACGGTGCGTCCGCTCGACGGACTCCTCCTGGTAGCGGCGGGTGTCGACCAGCGTGGTCAGCTCGTCGAAGGCGAACATGATGTCCGCGCCGAGACCGTGCTGGATCTGCATCGACTTCTCCGGGGTGAAGCGGTGCATGGAGCCGTCGATGACGGACTTGAAGTCCACACCGTCCTCGTCGACCTGCGCCATCCGCTCCTTCTTCGCGGCGCGGATATCGGCGTCGGTGAGGTTGGCGACGTCCATCGCCAGCACCTTCTTGAAGCCCACACCCAGGCTCATGACCTGGAATCCGCCGGAGTCGGTGTAGGTCGGGCCGTGCCAGTTCTCGAACTCGGCCAAGCCGCCGGCGGTGTCGACGATGTCCTCGCCGGGCTGCAGGTAGAGGTGGTATGCGTTCGACAGGATCGCCTCTGCGCCGGTGGAGCGGACCTGCTCCGGGGTCAGCGTCTTGACCGTGGCCTTCGTGGCGACCGGGATGAAGGCGGGAGTGTGGATGTCGCCGTGGGGGGTGTGGATCACGCCGGTGCGGCCGTGGACCGGGGCACCGTCCACCTCGCCGATCCTGGTGCCGAGATCGAAGGTGGTGTCGGTGGGGAAGGCCGCCGGGGAGGTCTGTTCGGGCGCCGGCTTCGAGGCAGGCTCGGACGCAGAGTCAGTCATGGTTGACCAGTCTATCCGGCGAGGGCCCCCGGACCTGACCGCGCCGGCTACGACCCGGGAGGTTGTTTCCGGGCCGTCGGACCACCCGGTCGAGTCGTTGCCGGCGCCTCTCTGGTGCCAGGTCGAGTGCCTCAGGGTGGACAGGTCCGCTGAACCCACCCTGCACCACCCGACCTACGGGCTCTCGGCCTGAGCGCGGGTACCGTAGCTACCCTCGGGGAGGACAATCACCCCCTCGTCAAGGAGCACCAGGTACAGCATGACCACCCGCACCGCACGCCAGATCGTCCTCGCATCCCGTCCGGAAGCGGCACCCGGCCCGGAGCATTTCCGCACAGAGAACGTCGAGCTTCCCGAACTCGCTGACGGTGACATCGAGGTCAAGGTCCACTACCTCTCTCTCGATCCGTACATGCGCGGCCGGATGAGTGACGCGAAATCCTACGCCGCACCTGTTCCCGTCGACGGCATCATGGAGGGCGAGACCGTCAGCGAGGTCGTCGCCTCGAAGAACCCGGACTTCACCGAAGGTGACCGGGTGCTCTGGCGCACCGGCTGGGTGGACGCCGCCGTCATCCCCGCGGCCAAGGTCCACACCGTCCGCAAGGTGCGGACCTCCGGTGCACCGGAGACCACCGCACTCGGCGTCCTCGGTATGCCCGGATTCACCGCCTGGGCCGGTATGAAGTTCATCGGCAAGCCGCAGGAGGGGGAGACCGTGGCGGTTGCCGCGGCGTCCGGACCGGTCGGGTCGATGGTCGGCCAGCTGGCCAAGCTCGCCGGGGCCCGCGCCGTGGGCATCGCCGGTGGTGAGAAGAAGTGCGCCTGGGTCAGTGAGGGTATCGGCTTCGACGCCGCCGTCGACCATCGTGACCCGGACTTCTACCGGAACCTCAGGACCGCCTGTCCGGACGGGGTGGACGTCTACTACGAGAACGTCAGCGGTCCGGTGTGGGACGCGGTGCGTCCGCTGCTCAACCTGTATTCGCGGGTGCCGGTGTGTGGGCTCGTCGCCGACTACAACACCGGTGGCCTGGGAGACCATGACCGGCTGCCCGCCACGATGAACACGATCCTCACGCAGAGTGTGCTGGTCCGTGGGTTCATCCAGACGGAGTTCGCCGAGCACTACGACGAGTTCCTCGACGAGATCGGCCCGAAGGTCGCCGACGGCACCATCGTCCACAAGGAGGACATCGTCGAGGGCCTGGATAACGCTCCGGAGGCCTTCATCGGTCTGCTCGAGGGGAAGAACTTCGGCAAGCTGCTGATCAAGGTAGATTAACCGTCATGTCCCAGGATGCCCAGGATGCCCAGGATGCCCAGGATGCCCAGGATGCCCAGGATGCCCAGGTCAGCAAGGTCAGCAAGGTCAGCAAGGTCGGCAACGTTGCAGCGCTCTACCGCTACCCCGTCAAGGGGTTCACTCCGCAGCCGTGTAAGTCTCTGACGGTCCAGCCGGATGGCCGGATCGCCGGGGACCGCGTCCTCGCCGTCCGGTTCGCGGACTCCGCCACACCGGAGGAGAAGGACGGTCTGGACTACTGGCCGAAGGCGAAGGGACTGTGCCTGCAGGATTTCCCGACTCTTGCCCGGCTGCGCGTCGACTTCGACGGGAGGACGCTGAGCTTCCGTGACCGCACGGACAATGATGCGGTCCTGGTCTCCGCAGGGCTTGACCAGGAAGGACGCCGCGAGATCTGTGATGCCTTGGCCGACTGGATCCTCGCAGGTCCGGACGCGAAAAGGCTCAGGCGTACGGGCAGACTTCCCCTGGAACTCGTCGGTGACGGGGAGAGCGCCCGGTTCCAGGACCGGCCGCGTGGCTTCGTCTCCCTGCACTCGGAGGAGTCGGTGAGGGAGCTGGAGCAGGCGAACGGTGCCGCGCACGGTGCCGCGAACGGAGAGGTGCCTCTCGACGACCGCCGGTTCCGGTCCAACGTCGTCATCGACGGGGTTCCTGCCTGGACCGAGCTGGACTGGGCGGCGGACAACACCGACCTCACCGTGGGCGAGGTCCGGTTCACCGCGCAGAAGACCATCGTGCGCTGCATGGCGGTCACCGCGAACCCGGACACCGGCGTCCGCGACGCGAACCTGCTCAAGGTGCTGACCAAGGAGGTCGGCCAGACCGAACCGACACTCGGCGTCCTCCTGCTGCCCACGGATGCCACGGGTTCCGGTGAGGTCGGCAGCAATTCCGGAACCGGTGGCGTCCTCCGTGTCGGGGATGCGGTCAGCGTGCTCAGCTGACCCGGCGACCACCGAAGACCGCGTAGAGCAGCGGCGGCACCGACAGACCCATCATCACGATGCCGACCACGTTCGCCGCGGTACTCCACGAGTCCCCGGCGCCCGCTGACCCGCGCAGCACGGCCCCGCCGACCACCAGACCGACGAAGATGATCGCCGCGACCACCCGCACCGCCGCCCGCTCCAGCCGCTTGAGCTGGTGCTCGACCTGCGGCGTCTTCACCGACAGGTCGCCGCTCTCGACCACCCCGATCACATGGTCGAGGCGTCCGGGAAGGGCGACCACGGTCTTCGCCGTCGCCGCCGCGGAGGAGACGGCACGCCGGGCGATCTCCGATGCCGACGCGCCGGCCTGTTCCCGGATCAGCTGCGTTGCGAAGGGCGTCACCGACTCCCAGATGTTGAACTCCGGGTCGAGCGTGGAACACAGCCCCGACAGCATCGACACCGCACGCATGATGAGCAGGAAGTTCTCCGGCAGCTGGAAGGGCATCGACCGGATCACGTCGCGGAACCGGTGCGCGAACTCCTCGAACTCCTTCGGGGCCACGTGCTGCAGATCGGTCACGGCCATCCCGCCGAAGCGGTCGAAGAGCTCGGTCATCGCCTCGGCGAGGGTGTCGGTGTCCGCCCCGTCGAGCAGCACGCCCAGTGACTGCATAGCGGTGACCATCCCGGGGCCGTCGCGCAGCCCCACGGCGATGACCAACGACCGCAGCCCGTCCCGCAGCGTGTCATCGATGTGCCCGGTCATCCCGAAGTCGATGAAGGTGAGCGTGAACTCGCCACGCTTCAGCCCCGGCGTGACGAAGATGTTCCCCGGGTGCGGGTCGGCGTGGAAATGTCCGGTCGTGAACAGCTGCGTGAACATCTCCTCGGCCAGCCGCACGGCCACGTCAGAGGGGTCGATCCCGAGACCGCGCAATGTGGCGACGTCACTGATCTTCACCGCGGTGACGTCCTGCAGTGTCAGGACGCGGCGGGTGCTGCGCTCCCACACGATCTGCGGCGCGCGGGTCCGCGGACCGTCGCCTGGGGCGTCTCCGAACTCCTTCCGGAAGGACGCCGCCTCCGCAGCTTCGTGAAGGTAGTCGATCTCTTCGTGGCTGGTGTCCGCGAATTCCTCGATGAGTGCGGGCACGTCGGCGCGTCCGGCGATGAACGGAACCTTCGCCAACCAGCCGGCGATCTTCCGCAGCGCGGCCAGATCCACCTCCACGACCTCGGCGATTCCGGGGCGCTGCACCTTCACCACGACATCGGTGTACCCCGCTTCAGTGGCGAGGGCGGGGGTGAGTCGCGCCCGGTAGGCCTGCCCCAGCGAGGCTGCGGCGATCGGCTCCCCGGTGAAGGTCGCGAAGGCGCGCGACAACGGCATCCCCAGGTCAGTCTCGGCCTGGGCGCGGACCTCGGCGAATCCGACAGCGGGGACATTGTCCTGCAGGGCGGCGAGTTCATCCGTGACCTGTGGTGGGAGCATGTCGATGCGGGTGGACATGAACTGCCCGACCTTGATCATCAGGCCACCGAGGTCGGTCGCCAGCCGACGGAACCGCATGGCGGTCCCGGTCAACCGTTTCGTCTGGCCTTTCCGGCTCCAGGCCCGCAGGCCGATCCGGGGCAGCACCAGGTCGAACCACCAGACCTGCAGCATCACGGACAGCCCGAAGGCCATGATGCGCCGGTAGCGGGCCCGGAGCCGGTGACCGCCGGGGCGGGGTGTGCTCACTCCCCGGTGTTTTCGGGTGTCTCTTCGGTGGACTCCTCAGCGAGGATGCCGTAGATCTTCCGGCGGGTCTCGTCGAGTAGTGCGGTGACCTTCTCGACCTGCTGTCCGTCACCTCCGACGACGGTCTGGTGCACCGCCTGGCTGAGCTTCACCCCGGCCTTCGGCAGGTCACCGCGGGCTCCGGCGAAGCTCCCGGCGAACGGTGTGTTCTCCGCGAAACTGCGGAACGGGGCGAAGAATCCGGCCCAGTCATCGGCGTCCGTGTCCTCGTCTCCGGTGGCGGAGGCTTCGTCCTGTCCCGCCTCGGTGAGGGTGAAGGTGCGGCGTCCTTCATCATCGGCGACGGTGGCCAGGCCCTCGTCGACGAGCAGCTGGAGGGTGGGGTAGACCTCGGCGGCGGCCGGCTCCCGGTCGTCGGTGGACCGCTCGGTGATCGCCCGGATCACCCCCGCTCCGGTCGACGGTGTGGCGGCGAGGACGCTGAGCACGGCGGCACGGATGTCACGGTCCTCGGCGTCCTTCGTGATCTCCAGGCGGGGACGCCTGGCAGCGAAGTCCTCGCGCAGTCCGCGGATCATGTCGAACAGCCCGTTGAAGTCCTGGGAACCGTCGGACGGCTTCCTGTCGGTCATGTCTGTACCTCCCGGTATGACGGTCGTGGTGTGGTGGTGTGGGAACACCACCCAGGCTACGCCGGAGACCCTGCGGTTACCCTGTGAGTTATGACCCACGGCAACGGCCGCTACGCGCCCAGTCCCAGCGGAGACCTGCACCTCGGAAACCTGCGGACGGCGGTACTCGCCGAAGCGTGGGCACGCTCCACCGGACGCGGATTCCGGCTGCGCATCGACGACATCGACGCCGCCCGTTCCTCGGAGCTCTCCGCCGACCGGCAGCTGGAGGACCTGGAGTCGGTGGGACTGACCTGGGACGGAGCGCTCGCCCGGCAGTCGGACACCCTGGAACGCTACGAGGTCGCCCTCGACCGGCTCGTCGAGGACGGCCTGGTCTACGAGTGCTACTGCTCGCGCAGGGACATCGCCGAGGCAGCCCGTGCGCCCCACGCCGTGCCGGGCCGTTACCCGGGAACCTGCCGGGATCTCACCGAGGTTCAGCGTGAACAGAAGCGGGAGGAACTGGCGGCGGTGGGGCGCGTTCCGGCGCTTCGGCTGCGCGCGCAGGTCACCGAATGGTCGGTGCCTGAGGTGTTCTCTGACGAGGCGGTCGACGGCCGGTACACCGGGGACGTCGACGACATGGTGCTGCGCCGCGGTGGTGCGCAGGACACCGGTTTCGCCTACAACCTCGCCGTCGTCGTCGATGACACGCTGGCCGGCATCGACCAGGTCGTCCGCGGTGACGACCTGCTCAGTTCCGCACCGCGGCAGGCCTATCTCGCCCATCTGCTGGAACTGCCGGAGGTGGAGTACGTGCACGTCCCGCTGGTGCTGGGGCCGACCGGTCAGCGCCTGGCGAAACGGGACGGTGCGGTGACGCTGCGTCAGCTGCCGGGGGAGACCTACGCGGAGAAGGCCTCCGCGGCACGGGCCTGGATCGACGCCTCCATCGGGGACGCCGCACTCGCCGATCCGGCACTGCTCTCCCACGACCCGGTGCAGTGGGCAGCGGAGTAGTTACCGCACGTTGCGGCGGGTGAAGACCGGGGTGATCTTCTTCGCCGCGGCCTTCTGGGCGACCTTCGTGTTGGACGCCACGAGCAACCGGAACTGACGGATCCGCTCGAGGGCGAAGGTGGCGCGTGCCCCGCGGGTCCACGTCTCGTCGACGAGCTTCTTGCCGTAGGCGGTGGCGTCGGGGGATCGGGTGGCGATCTGCGCGGCGAGTTCGACCGCTGCGTCCACCACGGCGTCCTGCGTTGAGCTCTCACCGTCGACCACCTCGCTGGCCAGGCCGAACTCCACGGCCTTGCCCCCGTCGACGATCTCGCCGGTCATGGTCAGCCGCTTGAGGATGTCCGCCCGCAGCTGCTGGGACAGGGACTGCAGCCCGGACATGTCCGGGATCAGGCCCCACTTGGACTCGAGGATCGACCACTGTGCGTCGGCGGTGGTGAACCGCCAGTCCGCGGCCATCGCCAGCTGCAGTCCGCCGCCGAAGCAGTGGCCGTGCACCGCGGCGATGACCGGCACCGGCAGACGGCGGAACGCCCAGCACGCCTCCTGGAACTGGTTGGTGCCCCGCCACGGCCGCGGCACGAAACTCGCCGCCAGGGCCTGCGGCTTCTTCATGGCGGACGCGAAGTCAAGGCCGGCGCAGAAGGAGCGTCCCTCACCGGCGATGACCACGGCGCGGACGCTGCGGTCGGCGCGGATCGTCCCGGCGATCGCGATGAGTTCATCGAGGACGCCCAGGGTCAGGGAGTTCAGTTTCTCCGGACGGTTCAGTCGGACGTGCGCGATGCGCACCGGCTCGTCGGTGAAGGTCAGGGTGGGCAGCTCAGGGGAAGTGGTGGCCATGGCGTTCACGCTAACGGATCGACCGGCGCGCCGGGCCCGGATCGCGGACTGTCACATCCATGGGGACCCCTGCCGTACCCTTTACGTGCCCGGCGTCCCGTCGTGGTCCAGGACATCGCTCCAGTCGCCGTCCATGTGCGGCAGGTTTCCGGCCTCGATCTGCTGCTCCATCCCCCGCATCAGTGAGTGACGCAGCCAGGTGCCGGCGTCGTGCAGATGGGGGAAGGGTGCCGTGGTCAGTGAACTCATGAAGGTCCGGGACGCCACGAAGTACGCGGCATTGGCATCCAGCTCCGGCCGTCGCCGCATGACCTCCGCCACCATGGTCGAGTAGATGCGCCGTGTCTCCGGACCGAAGGGGCCGTAGAACAGGTATTCGGCGAACCCCGGGTGGGCGGTGGCGAGCGGGACGACCCGGGCACTGACTGCGTCCATGTAGTCCATCCATGTGCCCGAGTCCGTGTCAGGTGCCGGCTCCAGATCGACACCGGCGAACAACCGGTCGCAGGTACCGCGGTACAGCTCGTCGCGACTGTCGACGTAGTTGTAGACCGTCGCTTCGGCGACACCGACTTCCTTTGCCACGGCGGCGAGGGTGAAACTGTCGAGGCCGAGGGCCAGGGCGGCGTCCTGCAGGGCATCCAGTGAAGTTCTGGAAGGGCGGCCCACCGACCGGCGTCTGGAGATCATGGAGTCGATTCTACCGGCGGTGGGAGGGTGGTTGTCCGGTGCTACTCGGCGGCCTCGTCGAGGGCGGTGAAGGTGTCCTCCAGCTGCTCGAGTTCCCAGACCACCGACAGGATGGTCGGGGTGCTGATGGCCATCGCGGCGTCCGTGTCGGCGAGGAAGGCAGTGCCGTTCTTCACCGGGGTGAGCTGGTCCCAGCCCTTCACCGTGGTGGGGACGTCCTTTGCCTCGACCCCGACCGGCCACATGTACAGCAGATCGGTGTTGAGCAGGTCGGTGTTCTCCTCGGAGATGAAGGCACGGCTCCCGTCCCGGCTGGCGGCCTTGATCTCCTCGGGGATCACGATGCCGAGGTCGGTGAGGAAGACATTGGCCGGGTCGGAATCTCCGGTGACCACGGCCAGGCCCTGTTCACTGATCTGGCCGAAGGTGCCGGTTGCACCGTCAAGTGTCGGGTGGTTCTCCTTCGCATCGGCGAAGGCCTGATCAGCGTCCGCGATGAGGCTCTCGGCTTCGTCACTCTTACCGAGGACGTCACCGGCGACGGTGGTGGCCTCACGCCAGTCATCGGACATCGGCGAGGAACCGACGGTGGCAATGGTCGGGGCGATCTGGTTGTAACGGTCGTACGTCGCCTGATCCGGCAGGTATCCGGCGAAGATGACGTCCGGATCGGCTTCGGCGACCTTCTCCACGTCCGGGGTTCCGGTCATCGGGTAGGTGACGGTCTCACCGGAATCACTGTTCTCCCACGGACCAGGCTCACCGTAGAAGTCAGTGCGGTACTCCACATCCACCGGCCGGCCCAGTGCGGAGAAGGCGTCGGTGAAGGCGGGGGAGAAGCTGATGATCTTCCCCGGGTCAGCGGGGACCTCGGTGGTGCCCATCGTGTGGGTCACCTCGACCGCGCCGGACTGGGCGGCGGTCGCGGAGGAGTCTGACGAGTCTGAATCATCGTCGGAGCAGGCAGCGAGGGATCCCGCCAGTGCTGCCGTGACGGTCAGGGCGAGGGCCGTGGTCCGGAGGCGGCGTCCGGCAGGACGTCCGGTGCTGAATGTGGGGATACGCATGAGGAAGCATATTAGTGAGTAACCACCGTAAAGAGCAATGGTAAACCTGGCCTCATTCCCGGATGCTGTCCGTCCGGAGCCGGGACGGTGATTCCGATAGGGTGGACGCCGTGACTTCCGTGGACACCAGGCACCTGCCCATGTACCCGGCCGGTGCGCTCCGCTTCCCCGTCCGGGCCTTCGGTAATCAGGAAGAGCACGTCCGGGAGACGTGGTGGAGGGACCACTCGCACCCCACCCATGAGCTGATCTGGAACGAGTGCGGGGTGGGGCACGCGGTCATCGGGCAACGTGTCTGGACCGTGACGCGCACCGTCGGGCTGTGGATTCCCGCGGGGACCCCGCACTCCGGCAGCACCCCCGCCGGTTCTCGGCAGCTCGCCGTGCACTTCGGTGCGGACACCATGCCGCTGGCATCCCACCCGGTGGCGGTGGACCTCACGGATCTGCTGCGGCTGCTGCTCGAGCGGCTCGTCACCGAGGAGCTCGACAATGAGGCGCACCGGACGACCGAGCAGATGATCTTCGATGTCCTCACGCCCAGCGACAACGGGCTGGTGCTCCGCGTGCCGACTGCGCCGCTTGTCGCACCAATCGTTGAATCGGTGCAGAAGAACCCTGCAGATACCCGCACCCTCAAAGCCTGGGCCAGGGAACTGGGGGTCAGTACCCGCACCGTGACACGCGCCTTCGAGTCGGAGACCGGTATGGGCTTCGCCCGGTGGATCACCGCGGCGCGGGTGCATTACGCAGCGACGATGCTCGGACAGGGCCTGGGGGTCGCCGAGGTTGCTGCGGCCGTGGGATACGGCTCCGCGAGTTCGTTCACCACGGCGTTCCGGCGGGTCACAGGGACGACGCCGGGGCAGTTTCACGGGGGAGACCAGTAGATTGTCCATTTTACGCAAGTGAATGTCATTCTTGCGTGATTGACCCACAGGCAAGGCTGCACTACGTTAGGGCAGGTTTCAAGAGCTCCTGCCTGAAAGGTCACCCATGTCCCCCACATCCCGGCTCAAGCGGTTCATCCGTCCGCTGGCCCTGGCCTCGGCCGCCGTCCTCGGCCTCTCCCTGGCCGCCTGTTCCTCCGATGACGGTTCCGACGGCGGTGAGATCACCATCGAGCACGCCTTCGGTACCACCGAGATCGACGGTACCCCGGAGCGTGTCGCCACCGTGAACTGGTCCAACCAGGAGGTCCCGCTGGCCCTCGGCGTCGTCCCCGTCGGTATGGCCGAGGCCAACTTCGGCGGCTCCGAAGTCCTCCCGTGGGTCCAGGACAAGCTCGACGAGCTCGGCGCCACCGGCGAGGACGCCCCGGTGCTCTTCGACGAGACCGACGGCGTGGACTTCGAGGCTGTCGCGGACACCCGGCCCGACGTCATCCTCGCCGGCTACTCCGGGCTGACCGAGGAGGACTACGACCGCCTCTCCGAGATCGCCCCGACCGTGCCCTTCCCGAAGGACCAGGTCGCCTGGGGTACCACCTGGCGCGAGAACATCGAGATCGAGTCCAAGGCCCTGGGTCTTGAGGACGAGGGCACGCAGCTCATCTCCGACCTCGAGACCGAGATCTCCGACAAGGCCGCCGAATACCCGGCGGTCGCGGGCAGGAAGACCATGTTCCTCACCCACGTCGACCCCACCGACCTCAGCCAGGTCAGCTTCTACTCCGCCCACGACGCCCGTCCGCAGTTCTTCGAGGACCTCGGCATGGCCACCCCGGACTCCATCCAGAAGTGGTCCGACGAGAACGACGAGTTCGCCGGTACCCTTTCCGCCGAGCAGTCCGATGTCTTCGACGACGTCGAGATCATCGTCACCTACGGTGACGAGGAAATGCTGAAGACCCTGCAGGATGACCCGGTGCTCGGCCAGATCCCGGCGATCAGGAACGGCGCCGTGGTTCTGCTCGGTGACGACGCCCTCGGCACCGCCGCCAACCCGACCCCGCTCGCCATCTCCTACATCCTCGACGACTACCTCAAGGTGCTCGACGAGGCCGCAGCCAAGGCCAGGTAGGACGTACAGGGTAAGGCACAGCACGACACCATGACGGACGCCGTCACCACTGCAGAGGCAACCGCTGCAGAGACAACCACAGCAGAAACAACAGCCGAACGGCTGCGTCGCTCCACGGTGATGCGGACCACCTGGCTCATCGTGGCGGTCGGCGTCCTCGTCGCCGTCATCGCCCTGTCCACTGCCATCGGCTCCAGACATGTCGGCCTGGGCGACATCTGGTCCGCCTACCTCGGCAACCGGGACACCTTCGCGGAAGGTGTGGTCGCCAAGCGCATTCCCCGGACGCTGCTCGCGGTCATCGCCGGTGCCGCCCTCGGTATCTCCGGCGCGGTGATGCAGGGCGTGACCCGCAACCCGCTGGCCGACCCAGGCATCCTCGGCATCAACACCGGTGCCGCGCTCGCCGTGGTCCTCGGTATCGCCTACCTCGGACTGTCCAGCGCCAGCCAGTACATCTGGCTGGCGATGGCCGGTTCGGCGGTCACCGCCGTCTTCGTCTACGTCATCGGCTCCCTCGGTCACGGCGGCACCACACCACTGAAACTGGCCCTGGCGGGTTCCGCGACCGCTGCCGCGCTGACCTCCTTCATCAGTGCGGTGACGCTGACCCGCACCGACATCGTCGACCTCACCAAGAGCTGGGAGATCGGTGGCGTCGGTGGCGGAACCTGGGACTCGATCCGCCTGGCCCTGCCCTTCCTCGTGGTCGGCTTCCTGCTGTGCCTCCTCTCCGCCCGCGGCCTGAATTCGCTGGCCCTCGGCGACGAACTCGCCGCCGGGCTCGGTGAGCGCGTGTGGGTCACCCGGGCGACCGCCGCCCTGGGAGCCGTGGTGCTCTGTGGTGCGGCGACCGCCGTGACCGGCCCCATCGGCTTCGTCGGACTCGTCGTCCCGCACGCCTGCCGCCTGCTCATCGGCGTCGACCATCGCTGGCTGATCCCGTTCTCCGCCGTCGCCGGCGCAGTGCTGCTCACCGGCGCAGACATCCTGGGCCGCATCCTGGCCCGCCCGGAGGAACTCCAGGTCGGCATTCTCACCGCCATCATCGGAGCACCCGTGTTCATCGCCATCGTCCGCCGGCAGAAGGTGCGTGCGCTGTGACGATCCCCACCACTCTCAACGCCGTCATCACGCAGCGCAAGGCCCGTGCCCGTCGTTGGTGGACCGTCGTCGGCATCCTCGGCGTTCTCGTGATCGGATTCTGGGTCGCCTCCCTGCTCTTCGGTCATACCTTCTACCCGTTCTCGGATGTGTGGCGCGTCATCATCGGCGAGAAAGTGTCCGGGGCGTCCTTCACCGTCGGACGCCTCCGCCTGCCGCGCGCCTGCCTGGCACTGATCTGCGGCCTGTGCTTCGGACTCGGCGGCGTGGTCTTCCAGACCATGCTGCGCAACCCGCTGGCCAGCCCGGACATCATCGGCATCAGTTCAGGTGCTTCGGCGGCGGCGGTGTTCTCCATCCTCACGCTGCACTGGTCCAGCACCGCCACCTCCGTCTTCGCCATCCTCGCCGCACTGGCCGTGGCCGTGACGATCTTCCTGCTGTCCTGGAAGGGCGGGGTGGCCGGCACCCGACTGATCCTCATAGGCATCGGTGTGTCCGCGATCCTGTCGTCGCTGACGAACTGGCAGCTCGCCCGGGCGCAGTCGTGGGACACGCAGGAGGCGATGCGGTGGCTCACCGGCAGCCTCAACGGGGCGGACTGGAACAACGTCATCCCCGTCGCAGTCGCCTTCGTGGTCCTCGCTCCACTGCTGCTCACCCGGTCGCGCGACCTGTCGGCCACCCAGCTCGGCGACGACACCGCCGCCGCCCTGGGCGTCAACGTCACCCGGACGCGCCTGATCGTGACCGTCCTGGCGGTCGGACTCATCGCCTTCGCGACCGCCGCGGCCGGCCCGATCGCCTTCGTCGCCTTCCTCGCCGGCCCGATCGCCGGACGCCTGGTGGGACCGGGGACCTCGCTGCTGATCCCCGCCGCGTTCGTCGGCGCCCTGCTCGTGCTCGTCGGTGACTTCGCCGGACAGTGGCTCTTCGACACCCGCTACCCGGTCGGCGTGGTGACCGGCGTGCTCGGCGCCCCGTACCTGATCTACCTCATCATCCGCACCAACCGTTCCGGAGGCTCGCTGTGACCGAATCCCATTCACTGTCCGTGGAAGGGCTGTCGCTGGGCTACGGCGACCATGCCGTCATCCACGGCATCGACCTGTCGGTCCTGCCCGGGAAGATCACCGGCATCCTCGGTGCGAACGCGTGCGGCAAGTCCACGCTGCTCAAGTCCATGTCCCGCCTGCTCAAGCCGACGACGGGAACGGTCCTGCTCGACGGGAAGGACGTGCACTCCATGCCGGCGAAGGAGCTGGCGAGGACGCTCGGCCTCCTGCCGCAGTCTCCGATCGCCCCGGAGGGCATCACCGTCGCCGACCTCGTCGGACGCGGACGCCACCCGCACCAGGGCATCATGTCCCGCTGGTCGTCGGCCGACGATGAGGCGGTGGCCTTCGCCCTGGACACCACCGGAACCGCGGAGCTGGCGGACCGGGCGGTGGACGAACTGTCCGGTGGACAGCGGCAGCGGGTGTGGATCGCGATGGCACTGGCGCAGCAGACCGACCTGCTGCTGCTCGACGAGCCGACGACCTACCTCGATGTGGCCCACCAGGTCGAGGTGCTGGACCTGCTCACCGACCTCAACGCGGACAGTGGCATCACCATCGTCATGGTGCTGCACGACCTCAACCTCGCGGCACGCTACTGCGACCGGATCGTCATGATCGCCGACGGGGGAGTGGAGGCACAGGGTGAGCCCGAAGAGGTATTCACCGAGGATCTGGTGGAGAAGGTCTTCGGTCTGAACTCCCGGATCATCCCTGATCCGGTCTCGGGTACGCCGCTGGTGCTGCCGATCGGGCGACACCGCGTGCTGTAGGCGCCTGTGGCGGTCTGCGCTCCTTGACGTCTGGCCTGACGTGCATCCCCCGAGTTTGCGCCGACAAACAGACCGGACGGTGGCACGGATGTTTGGATCTGTCGGTGCACACTCGGCGGTGTCCCGGCCTGACACCGGCGGTACGCTCGCGGCCATGGACCGCAGGGGACGCACGTGGACGCCCCGGCGCATATCGTCCCCGGAGGACGCACCGTCGATCAGGTGGCGCCGGAGGAACTCACGGGGGACGCCGCAGTCGTCCACCTTCCGGATCTCGCGCCGGGGGAGCGGATCGACGCGGAGATGCTGGTGGATGCGTGGTCCGGTCGGGCAGGACAGGCAGCGGCAGGGTCCACGTCAGGGCCGGGCACCTCGGACGGACTGCCCAGGATCGTGCTGCTCGCCACCGGATGGGACCGGTTCTGGGGGACCGACGACTACCCGCGCCATCCGGTGTTGACCGAGGACGCAGCGTCCGCGCTGGTGGAGGCCGGGGTGCAGGTGCTCGGGGTGGACACCGCGTCCCCGGACGGCAGTGGTGACGCGGACGATGCGGACGCACTGGCGGCGCACCGCGTCCTGCTCGGGGCGGACCGGCTGATCATCGAGAACCTGCGCGGACTCACCGGCCTGCCGCGGACCGTGGAGTTCACCGCACTGCCGCTGAGCATCGCCGGCGGCGACGGGGCACCGGTGCGGGCGGTGGCGCGGTACTGAAGTCTGCGGAACCGGTGGTGGGGGAGCGGACTCAGACGAACCCGAGGTTGGCGCGCAGGGTCGACGGTGCTGCTTCCGGGTTGCCTGACGGCTCCGGCCGCGCACCGAGTTCCACCAGGGCCGGGACGACCTCGTCGCAGAGGAAGGTGATGTCCTCGGGGATCTGCCGGGGCATGACGATGAAGCCGTCGATCCCCGTCTCCTCCACGATCCGCACCATCTCGGCGGCGACCTCGGCACCGGTGGCAGGTTCCGGCCCTGCCGGAGAATGGAAGTGCATTCCCGGAACCCATGACTGTGCATCCGTCCCGTACTCCGGAAAGCTGCTGGCGGAGACGAAGAATCCGGGCATCAGGCGGGGAGCCCCGTCGCCGCGTCCTTCCTCTTCGGAGAAGGACGCCAGGGTCAGCGCCATGGTGCGGGCGGCGTCGACGTCGTTGAGCGCGGTGAAGACGACGTCGGCATCCTTCGCCGCGGTGTGCAGGAAGTTCTCGGACGCCCCGGCCATGAACAGCACCGGCGAATCCTGCGGGGACCGGCAGAGCGTCAGAGGCCCCGTGACGTCGAAGAACCTACCGTGGTGGTCGACCGGATGCACCGATCCGGGCCGGAACCACTGCCCGGTGGCGGCGTCGTGGGTGACGGCGTCGGAGTCCCAACTGGTCCACAGGTCCTTGACCAGGGAAACGGCCTCGGCATGCCGGGCCTTCATCTGCTCGCGGGTCAGTACCGGACGGTGTCCGAAGTTGGCGTCCTCCAGGCCAGGGTGGGAGGAGACGGCGTTCCAGCCGGCGCGGCCGCCGGAGAGGTGGTCGAGGCTGAGGATCTGGCGGGCCAGGGGGTAGGGCTCGAACCAGGTGGTGGACAGGGTGGGGACCAGGCCGATGCGGTCAGTGACGGCGGCGAGGTAGGCGAACATCGTGAGCGGGTCGAACCAGGAGTCGGCGACGGTCGGGTCCGGCGGGGAGGCGTTCGCGACCTGCTTGTCCGGCAGGAAGAGGACGTCGATCCCCGCCCGGTCGCAGGTACGGGCGAGGCGGGTGTAGAGCGCCGGCTCCATGGAATGCGCGGTGAAGTCGGGGGAGGCGGGCCAGATGCGCTGGTGCTGCCACGGACTGGAGGGGAGGACGCCGAGATACATGGCGTAAGGCTACCCTTGTTCGCCCTCCCCGGGCGTCCGGTGCGGAACTCCGGTGATGCCTGGTCAGGCAGGCAGCTCGGCAGCGGCCAGTGCGTCCCGGAGCTCTTCGTCGGCGGCGGGACGGCCCGGTCCCATCGACAGGATGTCGGTGGGGTTCGCGTCCGGGGTGAGGTACGGGCGGCCGTAGGCGGGCTGGCCGTTGTCGAAGCGGCGACCCTCGGACAGGGGACCGGCGTCGAGGGTGTTGTAGCCCAGCGTGTCGAGGAAGGTCGTGACCTCGTTCTTGGCGTCCTCGTTGTCGCCGGCGATGATCAGGGAGGTGCGCTCCGGATCCCCGGAAGGGCGGGCGAGACGGCCGAGGTGGGCGAAGTTGATGTTGTTGAAGGCCTTGACGACGGGGGAGCTCGGCAGGCGGTCCTGGAGGTACTTCGAGGTGGTGACCTCGCGGTTGTCGAGTGCATCGATGTGGCCGTCGCGCTGCCAGTAGTAGTTGGAGGTGTCGATGACCGTCTTGCCTGCCAGCGGTTCAACGGGGATGTCGGCGAGGGCGCCGAGCGGGACGCTGACGACCACGATGTCGCCCGCTTCCGCTGCCTCGACCGGGGTGGCGGCGCGGGCGTTCGGTCCGAGTGCCGCGACCAACGGCAGCAGGGTGCGGGGTTCGCGGGAGTTGGACAGGACGACCTGGTGGCCACCCTGGACGGCGAGACGTGCGACTGTTGCTCCGATAAGGCCGGAGCCGATGATTCCGATTGTGCTCATTCCAGGCACAACTTGTGGTGGTGGCCGCGTATTCCCGATTCTTGATGATCTGCGATGTCAGCGATGTCGGCATCACGCACCGTGAGGTCGGTGGCGGAGGAGGCTGAACGACCTCAGGCTGCGTGATGCGGACATACTGTCCAGGACACCGGACCAGCCACCCGCCGCACCTCACCGCCACCCGCCTGGCACACTGGTGAGCATGTCCGATCAGCCTGATCAGCCCACCGCCGGGGCCTACGCCCACGGCTTCGCCCGCGTCGCCGCCGTCACCGTCCCGGTCTCCGTCGCCGACCCCGCGACCAACGCACGGACCATCCTCGACGCCGCCCGCGAACTCCACGGCGACCACGTCGCCGTCGCCGTGTTCCCCGAGCTCAGCCTCACCGGCTACGCCATCGACGACCTCGTCCTCCAGGACGTCCTGCTCGAGGCCGTCGCCGACGCCGTCGAAACCCTCGTCGCCGCGAGTTTCGACCTCATGCCCGTCCTTGTCGTCGGCGCACCCCTGCAGCACGGCAACCGCCTCTACAACTGCGCGGTCGTCATCCACCGCGGCGAGATCCTCGGCGTCGTCCCCAAGTCCAACCTGCCGACCTACCGCGAGTTCTACGAACGCCGCTGGTACGCCCCCGGTGATGATATCCAGGACGCCACCATCCGCATCGGCGACAACCGGGCACTCTTCGGCACCGATCTGCTGTTCGAGGCCGTCGATGTACCCGGATTGACCGTGCACACGGAGATCTGCGAGGACATGTGGGTACCCGTCCCGCCGGGTGCCCGGGCCGCACTCGCCGGCGCGAGCGTCCTTCTCAACCTCTCCGGCAGTCCCATCACCCAGCGCCGTGCAGATGACCGCCACCTGCTGGCGTCCTCGGCGTCCCTGCGGTGTCAGGCCGCCTACGTCTACGCCGCCGCCGGCCAGGGCGAATCCACCAACGACGTCGCCTGGGACGGGCTGACCATGATCCATGAGCGTGGCGTCCTTCTGAAGGAGACGGAGCGTTTCCCCGACGGGATGCGCTACTCAGTCGCCGACGTTGATCTCGACAGCATCCGGCAGGCCCGGCTGCGCCAGGGCACCTTCGACGACAACCGTCGCACCCTCGCTGATCTGGGGGAACGGGATTACCGCACCGTCGAGTTCACCCTCGACCCGCCGCAGTATGAGATCGGACTGCGTCGCGATCTCGCCCGCTTCCCGTTCGTCCCCGGTGATCCTGCCCGGTTGGCCCAGGACTGCTATGAGGCCTTCAACATCCAGGTCGCCGGCCTGGCCCAGCGGCTCTCCGCCATCGGGAACCCGAAGCCGGTCATCGGCGTCTCCGGTGGGCTGGATTCCACCCACGCGCTGCTGGTCGTCGCCCGTGCGATGGACCGCGCCGGGCGTCCGCGCTCCGACATCCTCGCCTACACCATGCCCGGTTTCGCGACGAGCGACCACACGAAGTCCAATGCCGTGAAGCTCGCCGAGGCGATCGGCGCGTCCATCGAGACCATCGACATCGTCCCCGCAGCCACCGAGATGCTGAAGAAGATGCACCACCCCTTCGGCGACGGTGAGCCGGTCTACGACGTCACCTTCGAGAATGTCCAGGCGGGCCTGCGTACGGACTACCTCTTCCGCCTGGCCAACCACCACGGTGGCATCGTCGTCGGCACCGGCGACCTCTCCGAGATCGCACTGGGCTGGTGCACCTACGGCGTCGGCGACCAGATGAGCCACTACGGCGTGAACAGTGGTGTGCCGAAGACGCTCATGCAGCACCTCATCCGTTGGGTCATCGCCGAGCGCGAAGGGGTGGACGCCGCGACGGTAGAGGTCCTGCAGTCCGTCCTCGACACCGAGATCAGCCCTGAACTCGTCCCACCAGGTGCCGACGGCAAGGTGCAGTCCACCGAGTCCGCCATCGGTCCCTACGCCCTGCACGACTTCACACTCTGGCACATTCTCGCGGGACTGCGTCCCTCCAAGATCGCCTTCCTCGCCTGGCACGCCTGGAAGGACGCCGAGGTCGGCGAATGGCCGGCCGGTTTCCCCGACGAGGACCGGTACACCTACGACCTGGCCACGATCGTGACCTGGGAGCGCTCATTCCTGCAGCGCTTCTTCGGGTTCGCGCAGTTCAAGCGCACCGCGATCCCCAACGGGCCGAAGGTCTCCCCGGCAGGCTCCCTGTCGCCGCGTGGTGACTGGCGCGCGCCCTCGGACGGTAATGCGCGGGCCTGGCTCGCCGAGCTGGACGCGGCGTTCCCGCAGGCCTGACGGCAGAAAGCGCCCGGGGCTGCCTGGAGCTACCTCGGGCTACCGCACGATCTCCGGGATGAACAGGTCCGCCATGAACCGGGAGCCGGCGGCGGTGGGGTGCCACGCCATGAGGACGTCTGTCGCACCCTCCTCACCCGAGAGGTAGCGTTCGCCGACCGGGCTGCACGTCGAATTTCCTGCGGCAGCGGTACGGACGTCCACGAATTCCGCGCCGTACTTCTCCGCGGCGATCGCCATCGTCTCGCTGATGTACTCCTCGACCTCGTCGAGCTGCTGGTCGTACACCGGCAGAGGGACGCCTTCGTCCGGGCCGTCGGTGCGGCACACGTAGGGCCCGACCGTCGCCGGGAGGTAGCTGGAGAAGACGATCTTCGCGTCCGGGGCGGCGTCCCGGATCTTCGTCACGGCGGTGTCCACGTTCGTCAGGACGGTCTCGCGGCGTCCGTCCAGGTTGTCGATCTTCATGCCGCGGACCACGCCCTGGTGGGCGAAGTCATTGCCGCCGATCGAGAGGAAGACCGTCCCGGTCTCCGCGCCGAGATCACCGGAGGCCAGTGCCTCGTCGACCCGCTCGAGCATCGTCTCCGAGGTCACCCCACCACAGCTGAAGTCGTGGACGGTGGCGCCGGTGTCCGCCGCGGCGAGTCGCGGCCAGTTCGCGTCCGACTGGGCGCACGACCGCGTCAGGGCGGCCTCATCAGGGGAGGAGTAGTAGGAGTCTCCGAAGACCACGACATTCCCCGAGGATCCGGAGGACGCCCCGGACAGGGACGCCAGCGTCACGCCGGACAGGGTGGCGACACCGACACCGGCGGCGACGAGAAGCGAGCTGGTCATCATGCGCGGCGCGACAGTCTGCCGACGGTGCCGGGAACCCCTGGCTACGCGGGGTGCGCCGTGTCGCCGGTGCTGCCCGGATGCGCGATGGTCCATGTACGGGTGGTGTCCTTCTCGGAGATGTCGGGGAGAAAGGGCCGGGGTTTATCCGGACTGATCGTACGTCACCGGGGTCGATCTGGGCACACTTGATGACGAAACCCCCGGGGTCCGAAGACACCGGGGGTTCCTGTGGCGGAGGATAGGGGATTTGAACCCCTGTGGGATGTAACTCCCTCACGCGTTCCAGGCGTGTGACATAGGCCGCTAGTCGAATCCTCCGCCGACAAATATACACACGGGGTTCGCATGTCACAAAATTGCTGGTCGTGCGGCGGAAAGGGGTCGGGAAGCCTCCGGCCGCGCACAAGGTCCACCCCGTGCTTTGGCACCAGTCGGATCCTGGGCTACCATGGTCGACGGATCTCACGTGGCGTGAATCCTGCGAACTCCCCCAGGGCAGGAATGCAGCAAGGGTAAGCGGGCTCTGGCGGGTGCGTGAGGTCCGTTCTATTTTCCGGGAAGGGGGACTTGGCGGGGAAGGGTTCAGGGGAGTGCTCAGTCGGGGACAGGGTGCCCTGACCATGTGACGGAGCCGGTACTGACACGGCGGGACGCAGCGCATTAGACTTGCGACGGAAATATGCCGACGGAACCACCCCCTGTTCCGTAACCGTCGAGGAGGTCCTGCGGGACTATGAAGCTGACCGAAGCCAACACCGACCGACTGCTCGCGCTCAAGGACGAGGTCACCGCGTCCTACGGGGAGCTGAAGGCCCGCAACCTGAGCCTGAACCTCACCCGCGGCAAGCCCTCCTCCGAGCAGCTGGACATCGGAGAGTCACTGCTCGCACTGCCCGGCGAGGGCGACCACACCCTCGCCGACGGCACCGATGCGCGCAACTACGGCGGTGGCGACGGTATCCGTGAGATCCGCGAACTGTGGGCCGAGGTTCTCGGCGTCCCCGCTGACCTCCTCGTCGCCGGCGACGCATCCAGCCTGAACATCATGTTCGACCTCATCTCCTGGTCGCACAGCTTCGGCAACAACGATTCCGAGCGCCCCTGGTCAGCCGAGGACAAGATCAAGTGGATCTGCCCGGTCCCCGGTTACGACCGTCACTTCTCCATCACCGAGACCTTCGGCTACGAGATGGTCACCGTCCCGATGAACGAGGACGGCCCCGACGTGGACGCCATCCGCGAGCTCGTCAAGGACCCCCAGGTCAAGGGCATGTGGGTTGTGCCGGTGTTCTCCAACCCGACCGGCGCCACCGTCTCCCGTGAGGTCGCCGAGGCACTGGCGTCGATGGAGACCGCAGCCCCCGATTTCCGCATCATCTGGGACAACGCCTACGCCGTGCACACCCTCACCGACGAGTTCCCGGAGATCCTGGACATCGTCGGTATCGCCGCCGAGCAGGGCAACCCGAACCGTTTCTGGGCCATGTCCTCGACCTCGAAGATCACCCTCGCCGGTGCCGGTGTCGCCTTCTTCAACTCCTCGAAGGAGAACCTGGACTGGTACCGGAAGTACGCGTCCATCCGCGGCATCGGCCCGAACAAGATCAACCAGCTCGCCCACGTCCGCTACTTCGGCAACGCCGAGGGCGTGCGCTCGGTCATGCGCAAGCACTCCGGCATCCTCGGCCCGAAGTTCCGCGCCGTCACCGAGATCCTCGAGAAGCGCCTCGGTGGCCTGGACATCGCCGAGTGGACCCACCCGGAGGGCGGCTACTTCATCTCGGTCGACCTGCTCGACGGCACCGCGAAGCGCACCGTGGAACTGGCCAAGGAGGCGGGTATCGCGCTGACCGGCGCCGGCTCGGCCTTCCCGCTGAAGGACGACCCGAACAACCGCAACATCCGCCTCGCCCCGTCCCTGCCGCCGCAGGAGGAGATCGAGGTGGCGATGGACGGTGTGGCGACCTGCATGCTCCTCGCCGCGATCGAAGCCGCAGAAGCTGCAGAAGCCGCCGGCGTCACCGCGGAGTAGGCGCGCGTGAATCTCAAGGAGACGACCTACTGGGCCTCTGACCTGCTCCCCGGCGATCCGACGACGACCACGCGCCGGGTGGTGCAGGGTTTCCCTGAGTTCACCGTCGCCGACGTGAGCATCGGCGGGCCCGGTGACCCGGAGGACCCGACCGCCCCGGCCGAGACCGTCGCCATGACGCTCGACGCCGCCCGCATCGAACCCGGTCTCGTCACCGAGGACGGTGCTGACCTGCGCGTCGAGTTCGTCACTGTCACGACCCGCCATTCCCGGGCCGCGGCCGATCTGGTGACCGCGGCGGCGACGATGATCGCCCAGGATCCGCACCAGCGTTCCCCGCAGCCGGGCCTGCTGCTACCCGACCTGGGTTGGCACGTCGACGAGACGATGACGGCGAAGCACGGTCTGCTCATCCCGCCGTTCCTCTGGGAGGACGGCGTCCCGCATGTCCACGAGGTCGATTTCGGGGGACGCCACGGTGGTGGCACCTCCCACGACTGGACCCATCCAGGGCGGATGACGGTGGTGGCCCAGCTGGTGATGCTCACGGACGAGGAGTTCTCCGTGGCCACCTCGCAGGGACTGGGGGCGGTACAGCAGCAGCTGACGGACAGCGGCACCGACCTCAACGACGTCTGGCGGTAGCCGGTCGGCGGGCGCCCGGCAGGGTGCCCGACGGTTGCCCGTTCAACGCGTCGGGCGTCCTTGTACTCTGGTCCCCGTGGCTCTCTACAGGAAGTACCGGCCGGCGACCTTTGCCGAGGTCGTCGGGCAGGAACATGTGACCGAACCGCTGTGCACCTCGCTGGACAGCGGCAGGATCAACCACGCGTACCTGTTCTCCGGGCCGCGCGGCTGCGGCAAGACCTCCTCGGCGCGTATTCTCGCCCGCTCCCTGAACTGCGTGGAGGGGCCGACGTCGACCCCCTGCGGCGTGTGCGACTCCTGCGTCGCCCTCGCACCCGGTGGTCCGGGCACCCTCGACGTCACCGAGCTCGACGCCGCGACGCACAACGGTGTCGACGACATGCGCGAACTGCGCGACCGTGCGTTCTACGCCCCGGCGGAGTCCCGCTACCGCGTCTTCATCATCGATGAGGCGCACATGATCTCCTCGGCGGGCTTCAACGCCCTGCTGAAGATCGTGGAGGAGCCGCCGGAGCACCTCATCTTCATCTTCGCGACGACCGAGCCGGAGAAGCTGCTCCAGACGATCCGGTCGCGGACGCACAACTATCCCTTCCGCCTGCTCACCCCGCCGGCCATGCGTGGCCTGCTGTCGAAGGTCTGCACCGACGAGGGCGTCGCCGTCGAGGACGCCGTGTACCCGCTGGTCATCCGGGCCGGTGGTGGTTCACCGCGTGACTCGCTGTCGATCCTCGACCAGCTGCTCGCCGGTGCCGGACCGGAGGGCGTGACCTACAGGCGGGCGGTCGCGCTGCTCGGCGTCACCGATTCGACCCTCATCGACCGCGCGGTGGACGCCCTGTCCGTCGCCGACCAGGCCGGACTCTTCTCGGTGATCAGTGACGTGATCGACGCGGGGCATGATCCGCGCCGGTTCGCCACCGACCTGCTCGACCGTTTCCGCGATCTGCTGGTCGTCCAGTCCGTGCCGGACGCCTTCGACACCGGCCTGGTGGACGCCCCGGTCGATGAACGTGATGTGCTCGCCCGCCAGGCCGGTGAACTGGGGACGGCGACGCTGACCCGGTGTGCCGCACTGGTCAACGAGGGTCTGATGCAGATGCGTGGCGCCACCTCACCGCGGCTGCTGCTGGAGATCCTCTGCGCCCGGATGGCTCTTCCTGCCGCCGGAATGACGGTGGAGGCACTCGCACAACGCGTCGAGGCTCTGGAATCCGGGCAGGTCACGCCGAGGGCAGGTGCCGGTCGGGCCTCAGGCGCTGCCAGTGCTGCACCGGGTGCCCCGGAGGACGCCCCGGGCGTCGCCGGGACGACCCGCTACGTGCGCAAGTCGCAGCGTCAGGCTGCTGCACCTGCGACTGAACAGGCGGCAACCGTTGAGGCGCTGGCCGAGACTCCGGCCGAGACTCCGGCCGAGACTCCGGCCGAGACTCCGGCCGAGACTCCGGCCCAGGCGCCGACACAGACTCCGACCCCGGTCGCCGGGTCCACCTCCGTGGCCGAACCTGAGCCTGAGACATCAGCACCGGCCCAGGTAGATGAACCTGCCGTGCCCGTTGAACCGGCCGCACCTGCTGAGGCTGCACAGCCCGCTGAACCCGCACAGTCTGCCCCGGCGCCTGCAGAGGAGTCGGGGCAGGAAGACACGATGTCCGAGGCCGAGCGTGCCCGCGAGATCATGCGCCGCAACCGACGTCGGTCCACCGAACCGGCTGCTGCAGCCCCCACTCCTGAGCTGCCCCCCGAACCTGCTCCGGAGCCCGGGCCCGCACCTGAGCCGACCCCGGAGCCCGAGCCTGTTCCGGAGCCTGCTCCCGAACCGGAGCCGGCTCCTGAGCCCCAGGCGGAATCCCGGCCCGAGGCGTCCGCAGTGGAGTCCTCGGCAACCCCCGATGTGGTGTCCCGCTGGCCGGAGGTCCTCGAAGCACTCCGCGCAGTCGACCTCAGTGCATGGATCGCCGCCCGTGACGCGGTCCCGACCGCCGGTGAACCATCCTCCGACGGCACCCCGGGTGTGGTGCTCCACCACCACACCGGCGCCCTGGCGTCCTTCATCAACAACCCGACCCACGCCGCCGCCTATGCCTCGGCCGCAGAGCAGGTGACCGGCACACCGGTGAGCGTGCATGCAGTGGTCGGAGCGCCGCCGGGAAAAGCTGAGGCGGACGGCACCGGGAATCCGGAGCCTGACCAGCCGCCAGCTTCCGAGCCGGAACCGGCCCCTGAGCACCCCGACGCGCCCGCATCAGCCTCCCGGCCCGGGCCTGTCTCTGCGCCTGACGCCGGGTCTGAGCCGGTTCCCGCATCAGCTCCTGAAAGGGTCACCGACGGTTCACCCTTGCATGAGGGGTACGCACCGCGTACCTCCGATGACAGGGTGAACCAGGAGGTCAATGATTCGGTGTCCGAACCTGCTCCGGCCACGGACCCGAAGGATCCTGTGTCGATCGCCCTGGCCCGGGCCAAGGCCCAGGACGAGGACCCGACGTCCGTTCCCGTGGTGCAGCAGGTTCCGGCCCAGGCGCCCGCTCCTGCTCCCGCCCAGGATCGTGCACCTGCGACCGGCGGCAACAGCAGCAACGTCGAGGAACTCACCGGCTGGCGTGCCCGCATGGCGCGCAACAGCAACCGGCTGTCCGCAGCGGCGACTGCGGCGGACAACGGCTTCAACGGCGTCCCGCTGCCGGAGGAGCCCGGCGAACCCTGGGACGACGGTTACGGTGGACATCAGAACGGGCCGAACGGCCCCCGCTCGGCGGCTCCCGGCGTCTCCGGTCAGGGTGCCGCGAATCAGGTGCCCTATGATCACCGGGCCGAAGCCGAGGAAGCTCTCGCCCAGCTTGACGACCCGAACTCGGGGAACCTCGACCACCGGTCCGCCCTCGAGATCGCCGGGGCGCTGCTGGAGCAGCACCTCGGGGCTGAGCGCACCCGGTAGACTCAGTCCCCGGTAAACCTGAACACTCACGACCTTCACCACCGTCCCGAAAGGACCCACCGTGCCCCAGCCCGACATGAACCAGATCATGGCCCAGGCCCAGCAGATGCAGCAGAAGCTCCAGGAGGCGCAGGCCGAGATCGTCGCCTCCACCGTCGAGGGCGCCGCCGGCAACGGCCTCGTCAAGGTCACCATCAGCGGTGCCGGCGAGGTCCAGTCCGTGAACATCGACCCGCAGGTCGTCGACCCCGACGACGTCGAGACCCTCCAGGACCTCGTCATCGGTGCCTTCCAGGCCGCCAACGACAACCTCCAGCAGCTGTCCCAGGAGAAGATGGGCCCGTTGTCGCAGGGCCTCGGCGGCTTCGGTCTCTAGAGTTCAGGAGCCACTGAGTTGTTCGAAGGTCCACTCCAGGACGTCATCGACGAGTTCTCCCGGCTGCCCGGGGTGGGCCCGAAAAGTGCGCAGCGCATCGCCTTCCACCTGCTGCAGGCGGAATCGACGGACGTTGAGCGTCTCGCAGGCGCCCTGACGCGCCTGCAGCAGGGCGTACACTTCTGCCGCATCTGCCACAACATCTCCTCCGAGGACGTCTGCCGCATCTGCGCGGACTCCTCGCGGGACGCCACGCTCGTCTGCGTCGTCGAGGAGTCCAAGGACATCCAGGTCATCGAGCGCACCGGTGAGTACAAGGGGCGCTACCACGTCCTCGGTGGGGCACTCGATCCGCTCAACGGTGTGGGGCCGAAGGAACTCAACGTCACCGCCCTGGTGCAGCGCATCGGTGGCCGTGTCGACGACGTCCCGGCCGCCGACGGTACCCTGCCGGACGCCCCGGACATCACCGAGGTCATCATCGCCACGGACCCGAACACGGAGGGTGAGGCCACGGCGTCCTACCTGGGACGCCTGCTCAAGGACTTCCCCGGGCTGACGGTCTCCCGGCTGGCCTCGGGCATCCCGATGGGCGGTGACCTCGAGTTCGTCGACGAGCTGACGCTCTCCCGCGCCTTCGAGGGCCGCACACCGCTGGGGTGACGCCTGGGCGTCCCCGCCTCGCCCGCGCTGCGAACCAGCCGCAACACGGGCAGACTGAACCACGTGACCACCACCGGAACCACCACATGGCGCACCCTGCGCCGCACCAGTGACCTGACCGCACAGCCCTGGGCCAACGGCCGCGGCACCACCGTGGAGCTGATCTCCCCGGACGAGTCCGCCGCGTACTACAGCCGCTTCTTCCCGGTCGACGGATGGTGGCGGCTGAGCGTGGCGTCCCTCAACGAGGAGGGCCCGTTCTCCCCGCTGCCCGGGATGGACCGGATCCACACCCCACTCGCGGACATCGAGCTCACCGTCGACGGCACGCCGTACCGCATCCCCGCCCACACCCCTTTCGCCTTCGACGGTGGGGCGGACGCCGTCCTCACCAGCCTTCCCCGTCCGACCTGGGCGGTGAACCTCATGGTCGACCGGGACAGTCCCGCCGCAGGACGCCTGCAGGTCACCGTCGTGGACGCGATGATGCCGGTCGACAACGCACTGGCTGCGGTACTGCTCGACGACACCGCCGATCTGCTGGTCCCGCACCGCGCGGGAATGGGTGAGATCCGCGACATTTCCCCGGGAACGCCGCTGGCCGTGGTCTCGTGGACGGTATGACTGAGGACATGGGCACAGACGAGAACGCGAACAGCAGAACCGACGTCGCACGCGCAGCCGTGTGGACCACCGTCTTCGGCGGTGCCGGCGTCCTCCATTTCGGGGCACGCCGGTTCTACGACATGCTCATCCCGGAACAGCTGCCCGGTGAGGCGAAGCTCTGGACGTGGGGGAGTGCACTGGTCGAGTTCGGTCTGGCCGCCGCGATCGCGAACCCGAAGACCCGGGCGAAGGCTGCGAAGCCTGCCGCCGTCTTCCTGGTCGGCGTCCTGCCCGGCAACGTGAAGATGGCGATCGACTGGCAGGCCGATGACCGCAAGTCCACCGCGATGAAGATCGGTGGGTGGGCCCGGGTCGCGGCACAGCTGCCGATGATCGCGTCGGTGCTGCGTCTGCGGTAGAAAATGACTGTTTGAATATGTAAAGATTCTGCAGTGACATGAACTTGAGGGTCACCTCCACCCCTGCACAGGAGAACCCTCAGCATCTCGGGCGGTATCGCTGCCCGGGTCGCGGACGGGCCGGCAGGGCCGCAGCCCAGGACAGTCCGCTCGGATCCTCCGGCCCCGCTCCACAGTTGTTCGGGAAGGCACCTCGCCGTCGATCCCTACGTCGGCATTCTCGAGGCTGTCGTCTCTGTGACGATGACGGCGATGCGTTCCACCGGTCTCGGCGGCGGATCGCTGGTCTACCAGGGCATGTCCCTGGAACCGACGAAGGAGATCTTCAACACCCACTTCCCCGTCGCCTCGACCGGGACTTCGCGCGACGGGAACTGCGCGGCGAGATGGCGCTTTCCTGCACCGACGGCAAGCACTTCGGTGGACGTCACCTACATCGCCCGCGCCGGGGCGACCGGACCGGCCGAGCTGCGTACCCGCACCGAGGTCGCCGACGTCGAGCGTGCGGACGACGTCAACCACGCGCACACGGTCATCCGGACGTCCATGCCCGGCATGGGCGCGGACATCGCCTCGACGATGATGGTCGGCTACGGCGTCAGCGACACCCGTGGCAGTTTCCGGTGGGACGCCGCGTCCGGTCGGGCTGAGCTGCACCGGCCGGCCGGCGGCGACGGCGAGCTGATCGAGAAGCGCATCTGCCCGACGGCGGAACGGATCATCTCCGCCGGTGGCGCGAAGGGCATGCTCACGGACACGAACACGATGGTCAACTTCACCTGGCACTCGCTCGGTGGTGCATGTATGGGCACGGTGTGTGAACACTCGTTCATCCGTATGTTTTTAAACATGTCACGATACAGTGACGCGTATCACATTCATGTGGTATGACCACTTGTAATCGGGGGTGGGGGGTCACGTCGTGGAGTGCGGATTCCGTTTCCCGAAGAAACCCGTTCCCTACTGGAAGAACAGGGGCCGATCGTCAAGGCCGGACGGGTATCCGGACGGCGGAAGGCGGGGGTGGAAATTGTTATAACGAAGGTATGACTCACCCGGGGTGCCAGACGGCAGGCATAGCGTGTGTCCTCGTTCGCGCGGGAACCGGTCCCGCGCAGATGATCCACACCGATTGATCCCTACCGATCAGACGCCTCCCCGAAAGGAGCCCGATGCCGTCCAGTATTCTCGTGGCGAACCGCGGCGAAATCGCCGCCCGTGTCGTCCGGACCGCCCGTGACCTCGGCCTGCACTCCGTGGCCGTGTACTCCGACCAGGACATCGAATCCCCGGCCGTCATCCTGGCCGACGAGGCCTACGCACTGGAGGGCACCACCCTCCAGGAGACCTACCTCGACGTCAACAAGATCATCGACATCGCCAAGCGCTCCGGTGCCGACGCGGTCCACCCCGGCTACGGCTTCCTCTCCGAGGTCCCTGAAGCGGCGCAGGCCATCACCGACGCCGGTCTGACCTGGCTCGGCCCGGCCGCCGACACGATCAGCCAGCTCGGTGACAAGATCAGTGCCCGCCGTGTCGCCATCGCCGCCGGTGTCGAGCCGGTGCCCGGCACCGTCGACCCGGTCTCCGACATGGCCGAGGTGGACGCCTTCATCGCCGAACACGGTTTCCCGATCGTCCTCAAGCGCTCCGACGGAGGTGGCGGACGCGGCATCGAGGTCATGCGTGACGAGCAGGACGTGAAGAACTTCGCCGCCGGACACGCCATGGTCGGCGGTGACCTCGGCAAATTCTTCATCGAGAAGTTCATCACCTCGGGTCGCCACATCGAGACCCAGTGCATGCGGGACGTCCACGGCAACTTCGCCGTCGTCACCACCCGCGACTGCTCCGTGCAGCGCCGCAACCAGAAGGTCATCGAGGAGGCCCCGGCCCCCTTCATGCCCGAGGGAGCCGTCGAGACCCTGACCACGTGGTCCAGGGCCCTGTTCGACCACACCGGATACGTCGGCCTCGGCACCTGTGAGTTCATGCTCACCGACGAGGGCAACCTCCACTTCCTCGAGGTCAACCCGCGCCTCCAGGTCGAGCACACCGTCTCCGAGGAGGTCACCGGGCTCGACCTCGTCGAGGCCCAGTTCATCATCGCCGACGGCGGCACCGTCCCCGAGGTCCCCGAGGTCCGTGGACACTCCATCGAGCTGCGCCTGACCTCCGAGGACCCGGCCAACGACCTCGCCCCGGCCGCCGGCAAGATCAAGGAACTGACCTGGCCCGCCGGCCACGGCATCCGCATCGAGACCGGCGTCCGCCTCGGCGACAAGGTTTCCCCGGAGTTCGACTCGATGATCGCCAAGCTCATCGTCACCGGCCCGACCCGCACCCGTGCCATCGAGCGTGCCCGCCGCGCCCTCGACGAGCTGGAGATCAAGGGCATCGCCACCGTCACCCCGCTGCTGGACCTCATCATGGCCCACCCGGACTTCGACGGTACCAACGAGCACGGTGACCTGCAGGTCCGTACCCGCTGGCTGGAGACGAAATTCCTCCCGGAGCTCACCGACGGGGAGTGGGTCAAGCTCGGCAGGAAGGGGGGCAGGGACGGCGAGGCGAAGTCCGGTGACGACGAGGACGGTGTCGGCCACGCCATCGCCGACGCACTGCGCACCTTCACCGCCCAGATCGACGGCCGCCGCCACAAGATCACCCTGCCGGAGGGCCTCGCGTCCCTCGCCGGTCTCGGCTCGATGATGCAGTCCGGACTCGGCAACATCGGCGACTCCCTCGGCGAGATCGGCAGCAACGCCCGCCGCCGCGTTCAGCCGCTGCGTGGCTCCCGACGGCGCAAGAAGAATGAGGACGCCGCACCGGACGCCGGTGAAGGCCTCAACGCCGAAGGTGCCCTGCTGGCCCCGATGCAGGCCATCGTCGTCCGCCTCGGTGCCGAAGTCGGCTCCCAGGTCAACGAGGGTGACGTCATCATCGTCCTGGAGGCCATGAAGATGGAGAAGTACATCCACGCCCCGGCGTCCGGTGTGCTCACCTCCTTCGACGTCGAGATCGGGCAGAACGTCCCGGCCGGCACCCCGCTGCTGCACATCGACGTCGCTGAGGGTGACGCCGCTGCCGCCGCAGATGCCACCACCGAGAACACCGAGGAGGCGTAGATGACCACCGCATCCAGCACCGAGAAAGCCGTCGTCGACTACGCGGCCCTGGCCGCCGCCGCCGACGAGAAGGCGAAGAACTTCCAGCACGCCAAGGGCAAGCTGACCGCCCGCGAGCGCATCGAGATGCTCTGCGACGAGGGATCCTTTGTCGAGCACGGTCGCTTCTTCGGCGGCGACCCGGCCCAGGGTTTCCTCGGCGCCGCCGTCGCCACCGGTTTCGGCACCGTCGGCGGTCGCCCCGTAGCCGTCTACTCCCAGGACTTCTCCATCCGCGGCGGCACGCTCGGCAAGGTCGAGGGTCAGAAGATCACCGACCTCATCGAGCGCGCCGTCCAGCAGGGCGTTCCCTGCTTCGCGCTGCTCGACTCCGGCGGAGCCCGCATCCAGGAGGGTGTGGGTGGTCTGGCCATGTACGGCCGGATCTTCCGGGCGTCCTGCCAGGCCTCGGGATTCATCCCGCAGATCTCCGTCATCCTCGGCCCGTGCGCCGGCGGTGCGGTGTACTCCCCGGCCATGACCGACTTCGTCATCATGACGAAGGAGAACGCCCACATGTTCGTCACCGGCCCCGACGTGGTCAAGGCCGTCACCGGTGAGGTCATCAGCCTCGACGACCTCGGTGGCGCCCAGATGCACAACTCGGTCTCCGGCGTGGCCCACTACCTCGCCGACGACGAGGAGGACGCCATCGACTACGCCCGCAGCCTGATGGACTACCTCCCGCAGAACTGCAACGACGAGCAGGCGAACTACTCCTACCAGCCGTCCCCCGAAGACATCGAGGCCGCGATGGGCGTCGGCGACATCATCCCCGACGACCCCCGCATGCCCTACGACGTCGTCGAGGTCATCGAGGCCATTGTCGACCACGGCGAGTTCGTCGAGGTCCAGGAGCACTGGGCGAAGTCCATGGTCATCGGCTTCGCCTGCATCGAGGGACGCCCCGTCGGCATCGTCGCCGACCAGCCGATGCACAACGCCGGCACCCTGGACGTCGAGTCCTCCGAGAAGACCGCCCGCTTCGTGCGCTGCTGCGACGCCTTCGGCCTGCCCGTGATCACCCTCGTCGACGTGCCCGGCTACCTGCCCGGCGCCGAGCAGGAGCGCGCCGGCATCATCCGCCGTGGCGCCAAGGTCATCTACGCCTACGGCAACGCCACCGTCCCGATGATCACCATCATCACGCGAAAGGCGTACGGCGGAGCGTACATCGTCATGGGTTCCAAGGGCATCGGCGCGGACTACGCCTACGCCTGGCCCAAGGCCGAGATCGCCGTGATGGGTGCCGACGGTGCGGTCCAGATCCTCAACCGCCGTGACATCAGGGCCGCCCCGGAGGGGGAGCAGGCCGCCGTGGCCAAGCAGCTCTCCGACGAGTACGCCGCGAAGAACATCAACCCGAACTTCTCCGTGGAGATGGGTGAACTCGACGGCATCGTCCAGCCGATCGACACCCGCGACACCATCGCCGTCGCCCTGCGTGCCCTGCGCACCAAGCACCGCGACCTCAACCGGTTCAAGTACCACTCCAACGGGCCTCTGTGACGGGTCCGGTACCAGCCCCACAGCCAGCGACACTTCCCGTCACCGACTCCTACGCAAAGGACATCATGACCCACACCAGCTTCTTCTCCCGACTGAGCTCCGCCGATGCGGGCGCCGACCGGGCCACCCTCCTGTTCGGCGGACAGGCCACCGCCTGGCGCGCCGGGCTCACCGACCTCGCCGAGGACCCGTCCCTGGGTGACGCCGTCCGCGGCGTACTCGACGACTCCGCAGCTCTCATCGCACCGGTCGCCGCGCAGGTCACCGCAGCCACCGCCGGTGCCCTGACCCTCGAGCGCCTGACCGGTGCCAAGGGTTCGGTCTCCGCCGCCCTGTCCGTCCCGGGCATCACCGTCGCCCAGTTCGGCCAGCTCGCCGCGCTGAAGGCCGCCGGCTACGACGCCACCGCCGCCGTCGCCGCTGACCGGGCCTCCGTCCTTGGCCACTCCCAGGGCGTCCTCGGTGCCGCACTCGTCGACGGCCGCGCCGGCGACTCCGCCCACGTCGTCGCCGTCGCACGACTCATCGGTGCCGCCGCGTCCCGCCTGACCCGCTCCCTCGGTGTCTCCGCCGGTGAAGCCACCCCGATGCTCTCGGTCCGCGGCCTCGACCGCGCCACCCTCGACGCCGTCCTCGCCGAGGTCGCCGAGGCAGCCGGCGGTGCCGAGACCGGTGTCCGGGTCGCCATCCGCAACGGCCACCGCCGCTTCATCCTCTCCGGTGCCCCGGAGGACCTCGGCGTGGTCGAGAAGACCATCGCCGTCGTCGCCGACCGTGACGCCGCCGAGCTTGCCGCGAAGACCCGCGGCGGTGCCCCGCTCTCCCCGGTCTGCGAGTACCTCGACGTCACCGTGCCCTTCCACCACGACATGATGGAGCCTGCCGTGGCCCAGACCGTCGCCTGGGCCGACGCCTGCGGTCTCAACACCGACGGCGCCGCCGAGAAGCTGGCCCGCGCCGTGCTCACCGACCACGTCGACTGGGTCGACGGCATCGTCGACGCCCTGGCCTCCGGCACCACCTGGTTCCTGGACCTCGGCCCCGGTGAGACCGTCTCCAAGCTCTCCGCCGACCTCGTCGAGGGCTCCGGCGCCGGCCTCGTGCCCGCCGGCACCCTGGCCGCCGTCGACGAGCTCGCCGCCCCCGGCGAGGACCCCGCCCGCACCGTGGACTGGTCGGGCTTCGCCCCGCGCCTGCTCGACCTGCCGACCGGCCGCACCGTTGAGACGAAGTTCTCCCGCCTGACCGGCCGTTCCCCGATCCTGCTGGCCGGCATGACGCCGACCACCGTCGACCCGGAGATCGTCGCCGCCGCCGCGAACGCCGGCTACTGGGCCGAGATGGCCGGTGGCGGACAGGTCACCGCCGAGGTCTTCGACGGTAACCTCACCAAGCTCAAGGGTCTGCTCGACCCGGGCCGCGCCGTCCAGTTCAACGCCATGTTCATGGACCGCTACCTGTGGAACCTCCACTTCGGCACCCAGCGCGTGGTCTCCAAGGCCCGTGAGTCCGGCGCACCGTTCGACGGCGTCGTCATCTCCGCCGGCATCCCCGAGCCCGACGAGGCCCCCGAGGTCATCGGTGCACTGCGTAACTCCGGCTTCTCCCACATCGCCCTGAAGCCGGGCACCGTCGCCCAGATCCGCGCCGGCCTGGGCATCGCCCGCCAGCTCGAGGAGACCGGCACCAGCATCATCCTCCAGGTCGAGGACGGCCACGCCGGTGGTCACCACTCCTGGGAGAACCTGGACGACCTGCTCACCGCCACCTACGCTGAGATCCGTCGTCAGCCGAACGTCGTCCTCTGTGTCGGCGGCGGCATCGGCACCCCGGAGCGGGCAGCCGATTACCTCACCGGTTCCTGGGCCACCGCCCTCGGCCTGCCCGCCATGCCGGTCGACGGCATCATGGTCGGCACCGCGGCGATGACCGCCAAGGAGGCCAAGACCACCCCGGAGATCAAGCAGCTCCTCGTCGACACCCCCGGTGTCGCCGACGAGACCGGCTCCGCCCTGACCGCCCCCAACGGCGGCTGGATCGCCCCGGGCCACTCCGCCGGTGGCGCGACCTCCGGCCTGTCCCACCTGCGTGCGGACATCCACGAGGTCGACAACTCCGCCGCGAAGTGCATGCGCCTGATCCAGGAGATCGGCTCCAACCTCGAGGCCGTCAACGACCGCCGCGACGAGATCATCGCCGCGCTGAACAAGACCGCCAAGCCCTACTTCGGTGAGCTGGAGGAGATGACCTACGCCGAGGTCGTCCGTCGTTTCGCCGAGCTGTCCTTCCCGTGGGTCGACCCGTCCTGGCTGTCCCGCTTCCACCTCCTGCTGCAGCGTGTCGAGGCCCGCCTGTCCGACGCCGACCACGGCGAGGTCGTCACCCTCTTCCCGACCGAGCAGGACGCCGCGGAGCCGGCGAAGGCCATCGAGACCCTCGTCGCCGCCTACCCGGCGGCCGAGAAGGACACCCTGACCCCGCTGGACACCGCCTGGTTCCTCGTGCTGTGCCGTAAGTTCCCGAAGCCCGTCGGCTTCGTCCCCGCCATCGACGAGGACCTCCTCGCCTGGTGGGGCAAGGACTGCCTCTGGCAGGCCCAGGACGAGCGCTACACCGCCGACCAGGTCCGCATCATCCCGGGCCCGGTGTCCGTCTCCGGTATCACCACCGTCGACGAGCCCGTCGCGTCCATCCTCGGCCGCTTCGAGGACGCCTGCCGTGAGCGCGTCGCCGGTGGCGACTCCGCCCCCGCCGGCCGTCACTCCCTGGACAACGCCGATGAAGCCGAGGTCGCCACCGCGTGGTCCCGGACCTCCGACGCCGCCGACGTGGCGTCCTTCCTCAAGGCCACCCCGTACATCTCCTGGACCGGCCACCTCATGGACAACCCGGCCCATGTCATCGACGAGGAGAAGTACGAGCTGATCGTCACCGACGACGGCAGTAACGGCGGCCCGGTGAAGGTCACCGTCGACCTGCACCTCGACACCTTCTGGGACGGCACACCCGCCGGCGAGGGCGAGGGCAGGGTCCACGCCGTGCGCCGCCTGCCGGTCCCGCTGATCCTCTCCGACGCGGTCGCCTCCGGCGCCCTGCCCGTCGTCGACGAGGAGAAGCTCCCGGAGACCATGTACGGCCTGCTCGCCGGCACCGCCGGTGTGGGCAACACCTCCGTCACCGGCGACGTCATCGACCGGATGCCCGCCAAGATCGAGGGTTCCGATTCCGCCGAGACCCCCTTCGGCAAGTTCAACTACACCTTCCACCTCACCGACAGCCTCGGCTCCCAGCACGCCGGTGTGACCGGCGCAGGCCTTCCCGACCTGTCCGAGACCGGTTCCGGCTCCCGCTCCGACGAGCGCGCCACCATCGTGCCGGACGCCCTGCTCGGCACCTGCTGGCCGGCCATCTACGCCGCCCTGGGCTCTGCTCTGGTCGACGATTACCCGGTCATCGAGGGTCTGCTCAACGCCGTCCACCTGGACCACTCCGTGGCCCTGGAGGTCCCGGCCGACGAGATCCCCACCGGCGAGATCACCGTCACCAGCTGGGCCGCCGGCATCGAGGAGTCCTCCTCCGGCCGCGTCGTCACCGTGCACCACCACATGTTCGACGCCGCCGGTGAGCTGCTCGGCAGGCAGACCGAGCGCTTCGCCATCCGTGGTCGCGCCTTCGGCACCACCCCGCCCGCCGATCCGGCCCCCGCCGGCGGCATCGACCGTGAGATCACCGACACCCCGCGCTCCACCCTGCTGCGCACCCGGGTCAACGCCCCGGCCGAGATGACTCCGTTCGCCTGGGTTTCCGGTGACTTCAACCCGATCCACACCAGCCACGTCGCCGCCCGCGTCGCCGGCCTGCAGGCACCGCTGGTCCACGGTATGTGGCTCTCGGCCACCGCCCAGCACGCCGCCTCCGCGGCCGGTTCCGGCCACACCATCCTCGGCTGGACCTACCGCATGTTCGGCCTGGTCCAGCTGGGCGACCCGGTGGACATCCAGGTCGAGCGCGTCGGACGTGTCGCCGGTGGCGGACTGCTGCTCGACGTCACCTGCCGCATCAACGACGAGCTCGTCTCCCAGGGCACCGCGGTCACCGCCGCCCCGACCATCGCCTACGTGTACCCCGGCCAGGGTATCCAGGCCAAGGGCATGGGACTCGACGAGCGTGCCGCCTCCAAGGCCACCGCCGCTGTCTGGGAGCGCGCGGACAAGCACACCCGTGAGGCACTGGGCTTCTCCATCCTCACCGTCGTACGCGACAACCCGACCGAGCTCACCGCCAAGGGCGTGACCTACCACCACCCGGACGGCGTCCTGTACCTCACCCAGTTCACCCAGGTCGCCCTGGCGACCCTGGCCCTGGCACAGACCGCCCGCCTGCGCGAGGCGGACGCCCTGGTCGCCGACGCCTTCTACGCCGGACATTCCCTCGGTGAGTACACCGCGCTGTCCGCCTACGCCGGCACCATCGACCTGGAGACCGTCCTCGAGGTGGTCTTCCACCGCGGTTCGACCATGCACCACCTCATCCCGCGCGACGAGCACGGTCGCTCGAACTACCGGATGGGTGCCCTGCGCCCCAACCAGTTCGGTGTCGACGACGAGCATGTCGTCGAGTACGTCAACGGTGTGGCAGAGGCCTCGGGAGAGTTCCTCGAGATCGTGAACTTCAACCTCGCCGGTGAGCAGTACTCCATCGCCGGGACGGTCGCCGGTCTCGCCGCCCTCGAGAAGGACGCCGCGAAGCGCACCGCCGAGCACGGCGGCAAGGGCTCCTTCATGATGGTCCCGGGCATCGACGTGCCCTTCCACTCCCGCGTCCTGCACCCCGGTGTGCCGGACTTCCGGGAGAAGCTCGACGGCCTGCTTCCCGCCCGCATCAACCACGAGATCCTCGTCGGCCGCTATATCCCGAACCTCGTCGCCCGCCCGTTCGAGCTCACCGAGGACTTCGTCCGCTCCATCCTGGACGTCGTCCCCTCCGAGCCCGCCCAGGCACTGCTCGACGACTGGGCTGCCGCGACCGTCGACGACGCCGCCGAGGCGGAGACCGCCCGCACCCTGTTCATCGAGCTGCTGTGCTGGCAGTTCGCCTCCCCGGTCCGCTGGATCGAGACCCAGGACCTGCTCTTCGCCCCGGACCGTCTCGACATCGACGAGGTCGTCGAGGTCGGTCTCGGTGCCTCGCCGACCCTGGCGAACCTGGCCACCAAGACCCTCAAGCTTCCGCGTTTCTCCGCCGCCGACGTCGCCGTGCGCAACGTCCAGCGCGACGAGAAGCTCGTCTACCACACCGACCAGCAGACCATCGACAGTCCCGTGTACGAGGACGAGGACGCTGTGCCCACCTCCGTGCCGGTCGGCGACCCGGTGCTCTCCCACGCCGAGGCGTCCGCCAAGGCCCCGTCGGAATCCGTGCCCGAGTCCATGCCGGCCCCGGTCACCGAGTCCGCCGAGCTGCGCACCGCCCCGGCCGCCCCGGCCGGTGCCGTGGAGCGTCCCGCCGACCTGCCGTACAAGGCGTCCGACGCCATCAAGACGCTGCTGGCCTACGCCAACAAGCTGCGTCCGGAGCAGATCGGCGGCGCCGACACCACCGGTACGCTGACCAACGGTGTCTCCTCGCGTCTGAACCAGCTGCTCATGGACATCTCCGCTGAGCTGGGACTGTCCGCCGTCGAGGGCGCTGCCGAGGCCGACGTGGACACCCTGTCCGTCACCGTCGACGCCGCAGCCCACAACTACTCCGCGTTCGGGCCGGTGCTGGGTGAGGCCGTCAAGGACCGCCTGCGCAAGCTCTTCGGTGCCGCCGGTGCCAAGGCCTCGGCCATCGCCGACCGGGTCACCGGCACCTGGGAGCTCGGTCCGGGCTGGGTCGACCACACCACCGCGCAGATCCTGCTGGGGTCCCGCGAGGGTGCGTCCTCCCGTGGTGGTGACCTCGCCACCCTGGCGACCTCTGCCACCACCATGAACGACGTCAACGCGATCATCGACGAGGCCGTCGCCCAGGCAGGTGCCGCCCACGGTATCCCGGTGGCCATCCCGGCCGCCGGTGGTGCCGGCGGTGGCGGCACCGTGGACTCCGCCGCCCTCGACGCCTTCGCCGAAGGTGTCACCGGTGAGACGGGTGTGCTGGCCACCACGGCCCGCCACATCCTCGCCGCCCTGGACCTCGACGTCCCCGAGTCCGCCGCCCTGTCCGACGAGGAGGGTGCCGAGACCGCCGCCGTCCTCGAGGCCGTCTCCGCCGAGCTCGGCGCGAACTGGCCCGCGTCCGTGGCGCCGTCCTTCGATGCCCGCCGGACCCTGCTCATCGACGACCGCTGGGCGACCGCCCGTGAGGACGTCGCCCGCCTGGCCAACGGTGAGGAACTCGCCGAGTCCGTGTCCTTCGTGGGCACCGGCGAGACCGTCGCCGTGCACGCCGGTTTCCGTGCCGCCCACGCCGAGGCCGCCGGTGACACCGCGCTGGCCGCCCGCTTCCGGTCCATCGCCGAGGACGCCCGATCCACCGAGCCGGGTGCCTTCGAGGGGCAGGTCGCCGTGGTCACCGGTGTCACCCCGGCATCCATCGCCGGCGGTGTGGTCGGCGACCTGCTGGCCGAGGGTGCGACGGTCATCATGACCGCGTCCCGCATCAACTCCGCCCGCCTGGAGTTCGTCAAGAAGCTCTACCGCGAGCACGCCTCGGCGTCCGCCAAGATCTGGCTGGTGCCGGCCAACCTCTCCTCCTACCGCGACATCGACGCGCTGGTGGAGTGGATCGGCACCGAGCAGACCGAGACCGTCGGCTCCGACCAGAAGCTCATCAAGCCCGCCCTGGTCCCTGACCTCTTCCTGCCGTTCGCCGCCCCGTCCGTCTCCGGCACCGTGGAGGACGCCGGCGGAAACGCCGAGATCCAGACCCGACTGCTGCTGTGGAGTGTCGAGCGGTCCTTCACCGCCCTGTCCCGCATCGGCCACGAGGCCGACCTGGCCCACCGCCTGCACGTCGTCCTGCCGGGTTCGCCGAACCGCGGCACCTTCGGTGGCGACGGTGCCTACGGCGAGGTCAAGGCCGCCTTCGACGCCGTCTGCAACAAGTGGTCCAACGAGCCCTGGGGTGGCAGGGGCGGGCGTGTCACCATCGCCCACCCGCGGATCGGCTGGGTCGCCGGTACCGGCCTCATGGGCGGCAACGACCCGCTGGTCGACGCCGCCGTCGAGGCGGGCGTCCACGTGTGGAGCCCCGCCGAAATCTCCGGCGAGCTACTGAAGCTCTGCTCTGAGTCGGTCCGGGCCGAGGCCCTGGGCGGCCCGGTCGACGCCGACCTGACCGGTGGGCTCGACAAGATCAACCTCACCGAAATGCGTGACCAGGCTGTCGCCGACGGTGCCTTCGCCACCGCCGCCGCGGTCGAGGAGGACGCCGAGGCCCCGGTCACGGTCAACGCCCTGCCCTCTCCGGTGCGTGTCGCCCAGCCGGTCGGCTCTGACTTCGGTGCCGCACCGTGGGGTGACGTCACCACCGACCTCGAGGACATGGTCGTCGTCGTGGGCCTCGGTGAGGTCAGCGCCTGGGGCTCGGGACGTACCCGTGCCGAGGCCGAGCTGGGCATCCAGGCTGACGGGTCCGTGGACCTGTCCGCCGCCGGTGTGCTGGAACTCGCCTGGATGACCGGCCTGCTGACCTGGATGGATACCCCGGTCGCCGGCTGGTACGACGTCGACGGCAACATCGTGCCCGAGGAGGAGATCTACACGCGCTACCGCGACGAGGTCGCCGCCCGCGCCGGTGTCCGCACCTTCGTCGACGACGGTGAGAACGGGGCCCTCGAGGACCTGCACACCCCGCAGGAGGTCGAGATCTTCCTCGACCACGAGGTCACCTTCACCGTGGACTCCGCCGAGGACGCCGCGTCCTTCGTGGACTCCGACCCGACCTTCACGCGTGCCAACCACGACGAGGAGACCGGCGAGTGGTCCGTCACCCGTCTGCCGGGCGCCCGGACCCGCGTACCACGACGGGCCACCCTGGCCCGTAAGGTCGGCGGCCAGTTCCCGACCGACTTCGATCCGGCACGCTGGGGCATCCCGGCGTCCATGATCGAGGCCGTGGACCGCATCGCGATCTGGAACCTCGTCACCGCGGTGGACGCCTACCTCTCCGCCGGCTTCAGCCCGGCCGAGATCCTGCAGGCCGTGCACCCGTCCGACGTCGCCATGACGCAGGGCACCGGTTTCGGTGGCATGACCTCGATGCGCAAGCTCTTCGTCGACCGCTTCCTGGAGGAGGACATCCCGTCCGACATCCTGCAGGAGACGCTGCCGAACGTCGTCGCCGCGCACACCATGCAGTCCTACGTGGGCGGCTACGGTGCGATGATCCACCCGGTCGGTGCCTGTGCGACCGCCGCGGTCTCCGTCGAAGAGGGTGCCGACAAGATCCAGCTCGGCAAGGCCGACTTCGTGGTCGCCGGTGCGACCGACGACATGTCGGTGGAGTCCATCACCGGCTTCGCGAACATGAACGCGACCGCGGACTCCGACAAGATGGCCGCCAAGGGCCTCAACGAGCGCTTCTACTCCCGCGCCAACGACCGTCGCCGTGGTGGCTTCGTCGAGGCACAGGGTGGTGGCACGATCCTGCTGGCCCGTGGTTCCGTGGCCGCGAAGCTGGGCCTGCCGGTCCAGTCCGTGGTCGGGTTCGCGGCGTCCTACGCCGACGGTGCCCACACCTCCATCCCGGCCCCGGGACAGGGTGCGCTGGCCGCCGGCCGTGGCGGGAAGAATTCCCGCCTGGCCCGCGACCTGGCGAAGCTGGGTGTGTCCGCCGATGACATCACCGTCGTCTCCAAGCACGACACCTCCACCAACGCCAACGACCCGAACGAGTCGAAGCTGCACACCCGCCTGGCGTCCGTGCTGGGCCGTACCGCGGGTAACCCGCTGTACGTCGTGTCGCAGAAGACCCTGACCGGTCACGCCAAGGGCGGTGCCGCCGTCTTCCAGATGGCCGGCCTGGGCGACATGTTCCGGACCTCGCGGATCCCGGCGAACCGCTCGCTGGACTGCGTGGACCCGGAGATGGCGTCCTCCCCGGATCTGGTGTGGCTGCGTGAGCCGCTGCAGCTGCAGCGCACGGTGAAGGCGGGTCTGCTGACCTCCCTGGGCTTCGGTCACGTCTCCGCGCTGCTCGCACTGGTCCACCCCGAGGCGTTCCGCGTCGCCGTGGCGTCCCAGCTGGGTGAGGACGCCGCGGCGGCCTGGGAGGCGAAGGCTTCCGAGCGCCTGCGCGCCGGTGTCCGCCGCCGCGAGGCCGGCATGCTGGGCCACCGTGCCCTGTTCGAGGAGATCGGGCACCGTCGCTTCGCTGACGGTGTCGACATCGACGAGGCTGAGCCGGCCATGCTGCTCGACCCGGCGACCCGCGCCGGTGAGGACGGTCTGTTCCGGTGAGTGACCCGGTGAACGGCGCGGGGCCCGTGTCCGCGCGAGGTCGGGTGGAGCCGGCGGATCCGGTGCCACGTGGATTCGTGCTGGGTGTGGGCGTCGACGTGGTCGACATCCCCGCGTTCACCGAACAGCTGGACCTGCCGGGCTCGAAGTTCGCGCTGTCCTTCACCGGTGCGGAGCGACGTGAGTGCGCCCGGTTGGCGAAGACCAGTGGGAACATCGGACAGCACCTCGCTGCCCGGTGGGCGGCGAAGGAGGCCTTCTACAAGGCCTGGACGCTGGCCGACGCCGGGGACGAGATTCCCGGTGCCCAGATGGACTGGTCGCAGATCGAGGTGGTCAAGGACCGCTGGGGTCGGCCGTACATCCGGCTGGCTCCTGTACTGGAGGCCCGGGTGAACGGGGCGCTGACCGCGCGGTTCGGCGGGGCAGACGGGGCAGGTCATGCGGTGTGGCAGCTGAGCCTGTCGCACGACGGGCCTGTCGCCCAGGCCTTCGTGGTCGGGGAGTGGCGGGTGTAGCGCCTGCGAGTTACGGCCCACGCCCGGCGTCCTTTCCTTCGCCCCCCGGTCGGCCCGGCAATGTCCGCATCACGCAGCCTGAGGTTGCTGGAGATACCTCCGCAACGACCTCAGAGTGCGTGATGCGGGCATTCGGCGTTTCACACGGCTGTCGTCCTCCTGCTCCCCATCCTTGATGAGGGAGGGTTCGGCGACCGGCGTGACCGGGGAAGTGAGCCTGGACCGGGTGTCGGTGGATGCCGATTCCGTGAGGAACCCGAGGTGTGTCTCGTACCGGTCGATGACATCGTCGACGATCTGCTGCCTCGTCAGACCGTTGAGGTCGTGGCCCCGGGTGACGGTCTGGTCGAAGACCTCGAGGCGCAGGTAGTCCTCCTGCGACTGGGTACGGCGTCCTCCGGAGGACGGAACCGGGGTGGTGACCGGGGCGACCATGTACTGGGTGACCGGGGTCGGTGACCGGGTAGAAGAGCATGTCGATGCCGACGCCCGCGGCGAAGAGCATCGACACCCAGGTGGAGAGGCTGTAGGAGGGGCGCGAGTGGTCGGGGCATAGGCGGACCTTGCCGGTCCGGTCGACTGGTTCAGTGATGTCAGAGTCCTCGTGCTCGCTCACTCATTCTCTCTGTGTAGTTGTCCGTTCCGTCATATTGTCCACAGAACATTAACATCATTCACGTAAGATAATATGCGGCTGTCATCAATTTACTCTGCGGTTTCCGGTGGTCAGGGGGATGTTCCGGGGCGCTGCGGGGTGCTGCGGGCCGCTGCCAGTGAACCGGCAGGGGATGTGCCGGTAGGTCACGGGTTTCCGCAGGGGTGGTGTCAGCGGCGTGTCCGATACTCGGTGGTGTCCGGTGCTGACGGGCGGCGATCCACGCTGCCGTGCGCCGGCAGACCGCACACGACCGACAGCTTGAAAGGGGACCGGTACTCCATGACCCGTCACCTCCGCGAACGCTTCAGCCTTCCTTCCCGACCCGTCGCCACCACCGTGGAAGATCTCGTGCCCGTGCCTGAGCCGGTGCGCCACAGTGCCATCGTCTCGGAGTCGGCGGGCACCGGACGGTGGCGCGTCGTGCGGCGTCCTGCCTCGTAGGACGCGGCGGGAGGGGAATTCCTCCCGTGCGAAGCGACCGGTTTCCGGCCTCGGTCCCTGTACGCAACTGTGACGGATTCGCCCCGCTGTGACACTCAGCGTGGCTAATCCGTCATGATTGTGTACCGGTCGGCGCGGCTGGCGTGACTGGTCGCCGCCTACTTCTTCCGCGCGTGGTTGATCTGCACGTGCTTGGTCCGCGAGTAGTCCTGCAGCGCGTAGAGCGACAGGTCGCGGCCGTAGCCGGAGCCCTTGAACCCACCCCACGGGACCTCATTGGCGAGCACCAGGTGGCAGTTCACCCACACGGTGCCGGCGTCGATCTTCCGCGGGACGTCGATGGAGCGGGCGGCATCGGTGGTCCACACCGAGGCGGACAGACCGTACGGCGTTCCATTGGCCCGGCGGATCGCCTCGTCCTCGTCGGAGAAGGTCTCGACGGTGACGACCGGGCCGAAAATCTCCTCGGACGCCGCCTCCGTCCCCGGCTCCACGCCGGTGAGTACGGTCGGCGCGACGAAGAACCCGTCACCGTCGATCGCTGAACCACCGATGGCCGCCGTCGCACCCTCCGAGACAGCCCGGTCGAGGAAGCTGACGACGCGGCCGAAGTGACCCTGGGAGACCAGCGGGCCGATCTCCACGGACTCACCGGCAGCGGGATCGCCGATGACGAAGGTGGAGACCTGCTCCACCAGCAGGTCGACGAACTCAGACGCCACGGACTCGTGGACCAGGACGCGGGTCCCCGCACCGCATTCCTGACCGGAGTTCCAGTAGCCCGCTTCGCGGATCGCTTCCGCAGCGGCGGCCAGGTCGGCGTCCTCGAAGATGACCAGCGGCGCCTTGCCGCCGAGCTCCAGGTGGACGCGCTTGAGTGAGTCGCCGGCAGCGGTGGCGACCGACTGGCCGCTGCCCACGCTGCCGGTCAGCGCGATCATCGCGACATCCGGGTGCTCGGCGAGACGGTTACCGACCACGGACCCACGCCCGGTGACGACATTGAAGACACCGGCGGGCAGGACATCGGCGACGAGCTCGATGAACTTGAGCATGCTCAGCGGTGTATGCTCCGACGGCTTGAGCACCAGGGTGTTTCCGGCGGCGAGGATCGGGGCGAACTTCCACGCGCCCATGAGCAGCGGGTAGTTCCACGGCACGACCGCACCGATCACACCCAGCGGCTCACGCAGGATGAAAGAGGTGTGGTCGGTGACGTAGTCGCCGGCGCCGAGCTCGGTGTAGGCGCGCGCGGCTCCGGCGGAGAAGCGGAGGATGTCGACGGTCCCGGCGATGTCGTCATCGGCGACCGCCTTCGGCTTACCGCCGTTGGCGGACTCCAGCCGGGACAGCAGGTCGGCGTTCTCCTCGACGATGTCGGCCATGCGGTTGAGCAGATCCGCACGCTCCTTCGGCGTGGTCTCGCGCCAGGTCGGGAGCGCGGCGGACGCGGCGGCGACTGCGGTGTCGACCTCGTCGACGGTGCCACGCGCGACCTCGGCGAGGACCTCGCCGGTCGCGGGGTTGACCACGGTGGCGGTGTCGGAGGACGCAGCGTCCCGGAACGTCCCGTCGATGAAGTGCGTCAGCGGGGGCAGGTCGGCGGTGCCGATGAGCGGGGAATCGGAACGGAGGACGTCAGTCATGGGAAAGCTCCTGTCGGTTCTCGGGTGGTGATCGGTCAGGCAGTGGCGTCAGGCGGTGGCGTCAGGCGGTGGCGTCAGGCGGTGGCGAGTCGGGCGACGGCCGCACCGATGGCGGCGTCCGCCTCGGCGGAGACGTCGGCCATGGGGCGACGCGGGACGCCCACCGGAAGGCCCCGGTGGCGCAGCCCGGACTTCACCGCGGAGATGAAGGAGTCCTGGGTGATCATCGTGTCGATCACCGGGTAGACCTTATTCCAGCCTGCCAGGGCCTCGGCGAGCTTCCCGGCATCGATGAGGCGGACGACCTCGACGATCTCGGTCGGCACCACGTTGGCCGCCCCCGCCATCACACCGGCTGCGCCTTCGACCATGGCGCTGTAGATGTAGGAGTCCCAGCCGATGAAGGTGCCCAGCCGGTGACCGTGGTGGTGGATGAGCTGGAGCGCCTGCTCCCAGTCGGCGGAGGAGTCCTTGATGTAGCGGATGTTCTCGAACTCGTCTGCCAGGGCAGCGGCGTCGTCGGCGGCGAGGTTCACGCCGGTGGCGCCGGGGATGTTGTAGAGCATGACCGGCAGCTCGACGTTGGAGGCCACCTCGCGGATGTAGTCGAGGGTCTCGGTGAGGGTCAGCGGCTCGTAGTAGGGCGTGACCAGCATGAGCACGTCGGCACCGGACCTCTCCGCGGCCTTCGAGAAACGGATGGCCTGTCTGGTGGTTGTCGCACCGGTCTGGGCGATGACCGGGACGCGACCCCGGTGTGTCCGGCGACGGTGTCGACGAGCTGCTCACGCTCGGCGTCGGTCATCATCGCGAACTCGCCGGTGGAGCCGCCGGCGACGACGCCGTCGACACCGTTGTCGATCGACCGGTCGACGACCTTCTTGAGCAGGTCGACGTCGATGTTCTCGTCGGCGTCGAAGGGGGTGGACAGGGCGGTGAGGACGCCGCGCAGGTCGGCGGTGTTGTTCAGGGTCATGGTGTTCCTCCTAGGAAGCGACGGTGGGGGTGGACGTGCCCGCGGTGGATGCGAGGGCGGCGGTGTCGATGGTGGGCTGGACCCAGCCGTCCTCGCCGTGGGCGACACCGTCGGTGAGCCCGACGGCGGCGGTGTTGTCGTACTGGTGCTCGGTGGCGAGGATGCTCGCTGCGCGCTGGGCGGCGGTGAACGCCGAGGTGATGGCGGTCTCGGTGTAGAGGTTGCCGAGGTAGTCTCCGGCGAGGAAGACACGCTCCTCCGGCGCCATGAGCTCGCCCTGGATCTTCGCCCGACCGGGGAAGCAGTACGGGGCTCCGAGCGGCCACCGCTGGATGTGGGTCTCGGTGACGATGTCGGAGAAGCCCGGCAGGACCTCGTTGAGGTCGCGGTGGTACATCTCGGTGATCTCCTCGTCGCTCAGTGGCAGCAGGCGGTCTGCGAGGCTGGCGGGGGAGAAGACCATGACCGAACCACCGGGACGCCGCTCATCGGACAGGCCGTGGACGACATTGCCCTGGTTGAGCACGATGTTGAAGGAGCGCTTCGGGGTGGCGATGCCGTAGCAGTCGTCCCACGCCTGCGGGGTCTTTTCGTCGGTGAGGAAGGCGGCCGAGACATAGGCCCCGTACTGCACCTTGGACAGGGCGTCCCGCAGGGAGGGACGCAGGTCCACACCGATGCGGTGGGTGACCGGGGCAGGCGTGGCCATGACCGCGGTGCGGGCCTTCACCGCGTGCTCCACTCCGTCGCGCAGGTAGCGGACGGTGACGTAGCCGTCGTGCTGGGTGAGTTCCTGCACGTCGGCCTCGGTGATGATGCGGTCGGCCTGGGCGGCGGCGAGATTGCCGGTGAGGGTGGAGGGACCGCCGGCGATGGATCGGTTGAGTCCCTGGCCGATGTTCCAGACCAGGCTGAAGTAGCCGATGCCGGCACCGGCGGAGATCTGGTGGGGGTCACCGGCGGAGCGGGTGACGGTCGGGGTGAACAGGGCCTCGGCCTCGGGGGAGATGTCGCCGAGGTAGTCGGCGAAGGTGCGGTCGTTCTCGAAGTCGTAGATGCGCTGCTGGCGCGTTTCGCCGGACTCACCGGGACGCCTGCGGACGACCGCGGCGTAGCGCAGGACGTCCTTGCTGACCTTGGCGCCCGAGGTGAACATCCCGATGCGGTCCCTGAACTTGAGGGGGACCTGCAGCGGGTAGGTCTGGGCGAGGCCTTTGTCGATGAACTTGCCGTTCATGTGCAGGGCGGCGAGGTTTCCGGGGACCTCGACGAAGCGGGTGCCGGACTCCCGGAGAAGCTCGTCGGTGGAGCTTCCGGGACCGGAGAAGACGTGGCCGCCCCAGTTGAGGAAGAAGTCCCCGCGCTTTTCGGAGCGGATGCGTCCGCCGGTGCGGGGGGACGCCTCGAGGATCACCGTGTCCCAGTTGCGCAGTCGCCAGGCAGCGGAGAGTCCGGCGAGTCCGCCGCCGATGATGACGGCATCCTTCATGTCCGTCGTTCCTGTCATGTCATCCACGGAAATCCTCCTTCGGGGAGTGTGGTCTGTGTGCGGTGTGCTGGACAGTGACCGGGGATTCCGTGGTGTTTCGCACTCACGGCAGCCGCTGTTGTACCCGCCACAGTAATTTGTGATCACAGATCACACAAGACTTGCGAATGAAAAGTTTCCTGACGGTGCGTGACCTGCGGGTTCAGTGAATCTGGGCGAGACGGTGGCCGAGCGGGAAGTGCGTCAGGCGTCGTCGGAGAGGCTGGCACGGATACGCGCCCGCGCGTCATCGAGAGAAGTCGAGGTCGTCTCGGCGGCGGCAGCAGAGTCCCCACGGCGGACCGCGTCGATGAGGTTGCGCTGGTGGACCAGCAGTTCAGGGGAGACGCCGTCGCTGATGGACCGGCGGGCGCCGGCGATCTTGTAGTGGCGGCAACGGACCCACAATGACAGGATGGATTCGGTGAGCACCGGGTTGTCCGCGGCGTCGTAGACCGTCATGAGGATCTCCTCGTCGAGATCCAGGTACCGCACGACATCCCCCTCGTCGAGCGCCTCCTCCATGGCGGCGAACAGCCGGTCGAGCTCCGCGATGTCCTTCTCCGAGGCTGCCACGGCACCCAGTCGTGCCGCCTCGGTCTCCAGCAGCCGCCGGACGTTGTAGATGTTGAGCAGCTCGGCGGGCGTGAACTCCTTGACCATCGCACCGCGGTAGGGCTTCGTCTCGACGAGTCCGATCTCCTCGAGACGCTTGATGGCTTCACGCACCGGCATCACGCTGATACCCAGTTTGTCCGCCAGGTCGCGGATCTGCAGCCGGTCCCCGGCCTCGTACTCGCCGTCGGTGATCGCGGACTGCAGCGCCTCGAAAGCCATGTCGCCCACACGGGTCGCGGTGTCGAGACGGGTCAGTGCCATGGGGCGAGTATACCGGGGCTCAGGATTCCGGAGAGTCATCCCCGTGCGGATGCGGGGGTTCAGCGTCCCCGGAAGGTGTGGATGTCGAGGTGGTGGCAGGTGCGTCAGGCGAGGCGTGGGACGCTGCCTGTTCCGCGTACTCGGGGTGCTTCTCGATGAACTCGTTCTCCCACCAGTCCGCGTCCCTGATCCCGAGCTTCTGTGGGAAGAACACCGGGTCGATCCCCGCCTTGCGCTGATCTTCGTAGTCCACGACGACTTTGCGGACCGTCTTGGTCAGGAGTACGACGGCGAACATGTTGAGCCAGGCGAGCAGCGCATAGCCGATGTCGCCGGCCGCCCAGATGGCATCAGCGCTGATGACCGAACCGATGAAGGCGATGGTCACCGCACCGAGCTTGATGAGTCCCTCGAAGATGCGGTTGTGCTGCTCGCCGAGCAGGAAGATGAGGTTCGTGGTAGCGACGTAGTAGAAGAAGACCTGTGAGGTGAAGGCGAACAGAAGGATGGCGACAGCAACGAAGATACTGCCGAAACCGCTGAAGGTTCCGTCGATGGCCTGCTGGACGTAGTTCGGGCCGGCGACGAGGTCCGGGGCACCGTCGACGAGCATCTGGCCGGAGTCCGGGTCCTTGACGCTGTAGGAGCCGGTGACCACGATCATCAGCGCGGTGGCGGTGCAGATGAGGAACAGGTCGATGTAGATGCTGAAGGCCTGGATGATGCCCTGCTTGCCCGGGTGGGTCGTGTGGGCCGCGGCGGCGGAGAAGGTGCCCTCACCGAAGCCGGTGGCGGAGGCGAACACCGCACGACGCACGCCCCAGGAGACCGCGAAGCCGACGAGTCCGCCGAAGAGCTGGTCGGTGCCCATGCCCGACATGACGATCACACGGATCGCCTCGGGAACCTCGGTGATGTTGGCGCAGATGATGATCCCGGCGATGAGCAGGTAGCCGATGGCCATGAAGGGGACGACGGACTGCGCGACGTTGACGATGCGCTTGGTCCCGCCGACCACGACGAACCCGAGGATTCCGGCGACGACGGTGCCGGTGACCCAGGACGGGATGCTGAACGCCTGGTCCATCGAGGACGCGATGTTGTTGGCCTGGATACCGGGGAAGACGAAACCGTAGCCGATCATCGCGGTGAAGGCGATGGTGGCGGCGAGTCCGGGGGCGCGCAGTCCGTACCGGATGTAGTAGGGCATGCCACCGCGGTCTTCACCGTGGATCCGGCGTTTGAAGGTCTGCGCGAGGACCGCCTCGGCGTAGGCGCAGGTTGATCCGAGAAGACCGGTGATGATCATCCAGAACAGTGCACCAGGGCCGCCCATGGCGATGGCGGTGGCGACGCCGGCGATACTGCCGACACCGACGCGGCTCGACATGGTGAGTGCGAGTGTCTGGAAGGAGGTGAGTCCTCCCTCGGTCGATTCGCCTTCCTTGAGCTGCCGGATCATGTCCGGAAGACGGCGGAACTGGACGCCGCGGGTGATGATCGTGAAGAAGGCGCCGACGGCGAGAGCGACGTAGGCGAGGGGATTCCAGATCCAGTCGCTGACGCGGGTGAGCATGTCCATGAGGTCTCCGTCCTGGAGGTGACACCCGCCGGGAAGGATGTGGTCATGTTTTCATCACTCAACAATCTGGTCAAGTGCCCTGTTGTCTCGCCAGCTCAGAGAATGTTCGGAAATCTGTCGTTGTGCCCGGAGTCACACATGGACTAGTTTTGTGATCACACATCACAGCGATCTGTGGTGTGCGATGTTGAATTCCCACCACCTTGACACCCGCCGTGGGAGTGACATCATCGATCACATCGCCTGCCAGACCACGTCCCGGCCATCCCGGGGAAAGGGGGCCTCATGGACCTGACCCCGGAGGAGCTGCACGGACTGTGTGCAGCCGCCGCTGTCCGGGCAGGTGCGGACGCCGCCACCGCTGATTCTCTGGCGGCGGCGACCGTCCGCACCGAACTCCGCGGACGCTCCGCTGTCGGAGCATCCCATCTCACCGACCATCTGGACGCGGTCCGCCGCGGTGCCGTCGACGGCACCGCGGCCCCGGTTGTCGAACGTCGGGGCGCGGTCGTCCGCGTCGACGCCTGCCGTGGCACCGTCCAGCGTGCCGCGGACGATGCCCTGCCCGATCTGCTCGATGCGGTGGCTGAGCACGGGGCGGGCATACTCGCCGTCTCGAATTCCTACACCTGCGGGGAACTCGGCGACTACACAGCCAGGCTCGCTGACCGGGGATACGTCGCACTGGCTGCGGCGAACGCCCCGGCCGCAGTAGCCCTGGGTGATGACGGTGCGCCGGTGATCGGGACGAACCCGGTGTCGCTTGCTGCCCCGGCAGGGGACCGGCCGTTCCTCATGGACCAGGCGGTCAGTCCGACTGCACTGGTCTCGGTGCAGGCGATGGCGGACGCCGGTGAGCCGTTGCCGGACGGTTGGGCGGTGGATGGCACCGGAACACCCACCCGGGACGTCACCGCTGCCCTGGCTGGTGCACTTCTTCCGGACGGTGGATACCGGACCGGTAACATCGGTCTGGCCGCCGAGGTCCTCGCCGGACTCGCCGGCGGGACCTGGTCACTGGACGCGCCCTCGTTCACTGACGGATCCGAGTGCCCCTCCACCGGGATGCTGCTCATCGCCATCGACCCGTCGGCGCTTGTCCCGGGCTTCCCGGAACGGCTGGGGGTCCACCTTTCCAGACTGGAACGTGACCATGGCGTCCACGTTCCCGGGCGGCGGCGCAGTGACGCAAGATCAGTCACCGTCGACGACGGGGTCGTCCGCACACTCGCCGAGGAGTGAGTACCGGGAAGTGGGCTACGCCTTCATCCGCTCAGCGCGCAGAGTGGCGACCTCACCGGTCAACTGCTCGGCGAAAGCCCCGGTCATCGGCGGCAGGTCGGCCAGCGCGACACCGGTCGCCTTGGCCAGCAGCAGGTCCGCGAGCTGAGGATTCCGGGCGAGCACCGGGCCGTGCATGTAGGTCGCGATGACCGACCCCTGCACCGCACCCTCGTGGTAGACCTCGACCTTCGCGGTCTCCGGGCTGAGACCGGCGGTCAGGGCGCCGTGGGCGTCCGTGTTGCCGGTGCCGTGGGTGACATGACCCAGCGGTCGGGCGTCCGGGCCGAGGATCGTCGCGCCCTGGTGGTTCGCGAACCCGGTGAGCGGCTCGGTGAGCTCTTCCATCCCCGGGGCACGCATGCCCTGCTTCGCCGGCACCGACTTCAACTCACCGATCATGCGGGTCTGCAGTGACGAGGTCGTCGCGTCGATCAGTCCCAGCCCGTCGACCATCCGGTCGGAGGCCCGGAAACTGTGGCCGAAGACCTGCAGTCCGGCACAGATCGCCAGGACGGGGCATCCCGCATTGACGGCGCGGGTCATGCCGCCGTCGGCGATGAGATGCTCGGCGGCGAGGGTCTGGGCGACGTCTTCACCGCCACCGACGGTGTACACGTCGAGGCCCTCGGGCACGGCGTCCCCGAGCGTGATGCGGTGGATCCCGGCGTCGAAGCCGCGCATCCGCGCCCGCTGCCGCAGGACCAGGGCGTTGCCGTCGTCGCCGTAGGTGCCGAGCACGTCCGGCAGGACCAGTCCGATAGTCAGTTCAGCCATTCTGCTGCTCCTTCTTCGCGGTGTTCTGCACGGCCTTCTTCAGGTCGCGGTTCAGGTCCCGGAAGGCGGTGTAGTTCGCCAGCACCTCGACCCGGCCGGGCGGGCAGGCGCGCAGGGCGTCCAGCATGTCCGGCACCGTGTCATGCTCCACCCCGGCGTATCCGAGCCGGACCGCCAGGTCGGCGGACCGCTCACCGGAGGAGACGACCTTCATCCCCTCGAAGTTCTCGAAGACCACATCCCACAGCCAGGACAGGTCCTGACCGTCGGCGACCTGGCCGTTGACCGAGATGACCAGGCCGTCGGCGGTGCGGTCCACCATCGACAGGGCCTCCTGCCAGCCGGCCGGGTTCTTCGCCAGCAGCAGGTGCACCTCGCGCCCCTCGAAGCTCACCGTCGCATAGCGTCCGGCGACATTGTCGACCCGCTCGGCAGCGGCGACGGCGTCCTGCTCGGGGACACCGAGGGCGACGGCGGCGGTGACGGCCTGCGCCGCATTGCCGCGGTTGGCGTCGCCCGGGAGGGTGAGGTTCAGGTCCCGGTCGCCCTCAGGGGTGTGCAGGCCGGACGGGTCGACCGTCACGCTCGGGGTCGGACGCCGGAACTCTGAGCCGTCGGCCAGTGGCTTCACCGCGAACCAGTCGGGAGAGCCGTCGGCCTTCTCGGTGCGCACGATCGCACCACCGGTGCGCGGACAGCTGGTCGAGTCGCCGGTGAAACCGACCCCGGCGGAGACCCACACCACGTTCGGGCAGTCCCAGGCGACCGAGGTGACCTGCACATCGTCACAGTTCGCGATGACGGTGAGGTCGGGGTTCGCACTCACGTACTCGCGCAGGACGCGTTCGATCTTGTTGATCTCGCCGACGCGGTCGAGCTGGTCACGCGAGAGATTCAGCAGCACGAGCACATCGCAGTCGAGCTTCGTCGCGATGTGCGGCACGTGCAGTTCATCGACCTCGAGGACGAGACGCTGGGCATCACGGCCGGCGAGCAGTGCGGAGATGACACCGGCGTCCATGTTGTCGCCACCGTCGTTGGTGCATACGGTGCCGATGCCGCGGACGGCTTCGGCGAGCATCCGGGTGGTCGTCGACTTGCCGTTCGTGCCGGTGACGATCGCGCAGGGACGACCCTGCCCGAGCTGTTCCATCAGCTTCGGGTCGATGAAGTCGGCGACGAGACCGCCGATCATGCCGCCGTTGCCACGGCCGGCCTTGCGGGACGCCCAGGTCGCCAGGTCGGCGGCGCGGACGGCGAATGAGGTGCGCAGACCCATCAGATCACCTTATCTACTTGGACTGGTTGGACTGGTTGGACCGGTTGGACTGGTTGGATCGGCGGTTCGCCCCGGAACGACGCCGACGCCGTGCCCCGGAACGGTTCGATCCCGACCCGGAGCTCCCGCCGGAACCCTGCTTCTTCTGGCCCTGCTTCTTCTGCTGCCCGCCGCCGGAATTCCCGGAGGACCGTCGTCGGTTACGGTTGCGGTTCCGGTTCCCTGAGGAACCGTTGGATCCGGAGCCGGAGGACGCGGTGGAGTTCCCGGAACCGGAGGCAGGGCCGGTTCCACCGTCGTTGCCGCGGGCTTCGCCGTGCTGCTGCGGTTGGCGGATCGGGGTACGACGGTTCGACTGCGCAGACCCCTGACGGCCACCCTGGTTCCCACTCTGGCGTCCGCCCTGGCGGTTGCCCTGCTTCTTGCGCGGGCGACCCTGGCTGCCGCGCTGCGGTGCGGGAATGCGGGGTGTGGCGGGGCGCGTCTCCGGCTCACCGGTGGACGGTGTCCCGGGCTCCACGTCCTCGAGGGCGTCGAAGAACCCGGTGTCGGTGAACAGGGGGATGTTCTTGCGGTGCGCGTGCATCGCTTTACCACGCAGCTCATGGTTGGCGTTGCACACCACGAGGCTGGAGGTCCGGTTCAGCTTCTCGCTGTAGACCAGGCCGGCACGGAGGCCCGCGGAGATGATCTCGTCGGGATCTGTGGCGACATCGGGGCTGACCACGAACTCCATGCCCTCGGTGAGTCGACGGTCCTCACCGGGCGTACCGGGGTTGGCGTAGGGACGCGGGGTCGTGGTGGCGTCCACCCGGACGGTGGAACGTTGCAGACCGAACCGGTCGGCGGTGAGGTCGGCGGGCACCGCGGACTGGATGATGCCGCGACCGGCGTCCGCCAGGTCCTCCTGCACGAGGTGCAGCGGAAGGAGGATACGTGCATCGGCGAGGAGGAGTTCATCGGCGCCGGTGTCGGTGCGCGCGTCGGAGGCGACGGCCCCGAGGTCAGGGAGGGTGTCGGCGGCCAGTTCCAGGCCTTCGGTATCGCGGTAGTGTGCGGCGATACTGCGCAGCCGCGGGTCGATGACAGGCACCGACTGGCGGCGGGCGGTGGTCATCGTGTCGACGATGCGCTCGGGGACCGGCACGGCGATCTTGCGGGGACGCCGGGAGTTGCGTCGGCGGCCACGGTTGGCGCCCTGCGGGGCCGACCGGTTGGCGGCACGCTGGGCGCGACGGTACTCCTGGATAATGAAACCCCAGGTCAGTGTGGTTCCGTGGCAGATGACGGTACGGCCGTCGAGCAGGTTGAACAACAGCGGGGCGACGGTCGCGAACCCGGGGGCCTGGCCGAGGTCGGCCTCGGTGTAGCCGTGGAGGTGCCACGGGCCGGGGTCTTCGCCGGGGTTGATCTGCTGGACGACGCCGGTGAGCTCGGTCGTGCCGGCGTCGGTCGCTGAGCCGGTGCTGCCGGAGAGATCGCTGCCGTCGCTGCAGGCCGGGCGGTTGCCGGTGAAACTGACCGGGGTGCCCTCGGCGTCGTAGAGCACGGCGGCGACGGCGACCAGTCGCGAGGTCGTGGGGTGGATACCCGACGCCGCGACAGTCAGCGCGACGAAGGGGGCGGTCTCGGCGTCGGGGATCTCGCCGTGGAAGGTCTTGGGGACGCGCGTCGGACGGTTCTGCTGGTCCGCCCGTCCGTTGCCGACGTTGTTGCTCCGGTCGGACGCGGTGGTCTCGGTGGTGGCGTCGTCGGCGGCCTGCGCGGAGTTCTTGGTGCCCTGCGTCCGCTGGTTCTTCTGCGCGGTCTGCTGCACATCCTGCGAGGGGGGAGCGGCGCGGCGGTGGACCTGGCGGCGACGCCGACGCCGGGAGCGTCCGGCCGCAGAGGTTCCGGAACCCCCGGTGGTCCCGGAATTCCCGGCGCTGTCGTTGTCCGGGCCCGTGGAAGTCATGGAGCCATCATACTGTCCGGGTCCGGTACGGGGTGAAGCACCGCAGCATTCGGGTGAGGATCAGGGGCGAGGATCAGGGCCGTGCCACCCGTCACTGCGCCATCAGGTTGAATGTGGCGCCATCCGGCTGTGTCGATCCCGGCGGAAAACCGACACAACCGGATGGCGCTGGACCGTATCCGATGGCGCAGACAGGGAGGGCAGGGGCGACACGGTGACAGAGAGGCTCAGACCTGGCACACAAAAGGAAGGCACGGCCCCGGGTGGGGACGGTGCCTCCCTGAATGCTGCGTCGGTGCCACGCCACTACAGGACGCGGTGTGCTGCGACCTACACGCCGCCGGCCAGGACCGAGGCCTCGTTGGCGTACGCGCGGTTGACCGCGGAAGTCATCGCCTTCAGGGAGGCGTAGGTGATGGAGCCGGCGATGCCGACACCCCACACCTTCTGGCCGTTGACCTCGGCCAGGACGTAGGCCGCGGCCTCGGCGTCGTCACCGGCGGTGCGGGCGTGCTGGGTGTACTCCTGCACCTCGAAGTCCACGCCGAGCGACTCCAGTGCCTGGGCGTAGGCGGCCAGCGGGCCGTTGCCGCGTCCCTGGATCGTCCTGTGCTCGCCGTTCCACTCGATCTCGGCGGTGACCTTGGTCTCCGAGCCCTCGGTCTGGGGGCCGTCGACAGTCACGGAAATCTGCTCCAGCGGGGAGACGCGGTCCAGGTACTCCCCGGAGAAGATGTCCCACATCGCCTTGGAGTTCACCTCGCCACCCTCGGAGTCGGTGACCGCCTGGACGACGGCGGAGAATTCGACCTGCATCGGGCGCGGCATGTCCAGACCGTGGTCGGTCTTCATGATGTACGCGACGCCGCCCTTGCCGGACTGCGAGTTCACGCGGATGACGGCCTCGTAGCTGCGGCCGATGTCCTTCGGGTCGATGGGCAGGTAAGGGACCTCCCAGATGATCTTGGCGAACTCTTCGTCGCTGATCTCGTTGGCGTGGGCACCCGGGTGCGCCTCGTCGGCCATGTAGTCCATGCCCTTGTTGATGGCGTCCTGGTGGGAACCGGAGAAGGCGGTGAAGACCAGGTCGCCGCCGTACGGCGCACGCTCGTGGACCTCCAGCTGGTTGCAGTACTCCACCGTGCGGCGGATCTCCTCGATGTCGGAGAAGTCGATCTGGGGGTCCACACCCTGGGTGAACATGTTCAGGCCCAGGGTGACCAGGTCGACGTTGCCGGTGCGCTCACCGTTGCCGAACAGGCAGCCCTCGATGCGGTCCGCGCCAGCCATATAGCCCAGCTCGGCGGTGGCGACGCCGGTGCCGCGGTCGTTGTGCGGGTGCAGGGACAGCAGCACCGAGTCACGTCGGGAGATGTTGCGGTGCATCCACTCGATGGAGTCGGCGTAGACGTTCGGGGTGATCATCTCGACCGTGGACGGCAGGTTGATGATCATGGGGTTGTCCGGGGTCGGGTCCATGATCTCGATGACCTCGTCACAGACCTCCTTGGCGTACTCGACCTCGGTGCCGGTGTAGGACTCCGGGGAGTACTCCCAGCGCCAGTTGGTGTCCGGGTAGTCGACCGCGATCTCCTTGATCAGGTGCGCGGCGTCCGTCGCCAGCTGCTTGATGGCGGCCTTGTCCTTACGGAAGACCACCTTGCGCTGCAGGATGGAGGTGGAGTTGTAGAAGTGCACGATGACGTTCTTCGCCCCCTCGCAGGCCTCGAAGGTCCGGCGGATCAGGTGCTCACGCGCCTGGACCAGGACCTGGATGGTGACGTCGTCGGGGATCATGTTCTTCTCGATGATCTCGCGGACGAAGTCGAAGTCCGTCTGGGAGGCCGAGGGGAATCCGACCTCGATCTCCTTGTAACCCATCTTGACCAGCAGCTCGAACATCCGGCGCTTGCGCTCCGGGCTCATCGGGTCGATCAGGGCCTGGTTACCGTCGCGCAGGTCGACGGCGCACCACTGCGGCGCCTTGTCGATGACCTTGTCCGGCCAGGTGCGGTCCGGCAGCTGGAAGCGCTCGACCTCGGTGAAGTGCGGCTGGTAGCGGTGGACCGGCATCTGGGACGGGCGCTGCTTGTTCCAGGCGGGCTGCCCGGCCGGGATCTCACCTGCGGGGGTGTCGATCCGGGCGGGGGCGGAGATGAAGGAATCGCTGGGGGTCATGGTGTGCTCCTGTTGCAGGTTCGACGCCGGTGGTGCGTCTCCGGTGGAAAAATACTCTCAACACCGACCGGCACGACTCAACTCCGCGACGGGGAGCCGGTCGGTTTATGCCCTGACCCCGCCGCGGCTAAGAAGGAGAAGCTGACCGCGGAACGTGTTCACGTCGGCAAGTGTAACCCACAGCCGCCGGGAAGTGTGACACGGCCCATAGTCCCCACCGCATCCGGGGGGAACGCCACCGTGGCGCCGCACCCCCGCTAACGTCGTGGGCGATGTCCACCCAGAGTCCACCGTCCGCGCAGCGGCACCGCCGGTTCCCGGTCGTGCCGCTTGTCGCACTGGTCACCACCGTGCTGATGTACTCCGCCCTGCTGCTGGTGATGCAGATCAGGGGCTCCCGCCACGGCATGACCCTCACCGAGGTGATGATGCAGTGGGACTCCCGGTGGATGACGCTCATCTCCCGTCACGGCTACTCCGGCTTCGCCATGGGGGACGCCGGGACGCCCGGTGGCGACCCCATTGAATGGCAGTCCGTGGCGTTTTTCCCGGGCTACCCCTGGCTGGTGCAGGTCCTCGCTGCGCCGGTCCGCATCCTCACCGGTGCCGAGATCACCGTCGCCGCTGCTGCGGTCGTGTCCGTGGCGGCGTCCGTGGCCATGGTCTGGGGGTTGGGGCGGCTGGCCGTCGACCGTCTCTGGCCGCGGGTCGCCGGCGGTGACCCCGGGCGACCTGTCTCCCCGGTGACGGCGGCGGTCCTCACCCTGGCGGTCGGCGTCCTCGCCCTCGGCGCACCGATGTCGGTGGTGTACGTGATGCCGTACTCGGAGTCCCTGTACACGGCGCTCGCGGTGTGGGCCGTGACCATGCTGTTGCGACGCCGCTACCTCACGGCCGGCGTCCTCGTCCTCTTCGCCGGGCTGACGCGGATCACCGCCGTGGTACTGGTGCTGACGCTGGCGGTGGCTGCTGCGGTGGAGTTGTGGCGCTGGTGGCGGGAGAGGGAGGGCGCCGGGAGGGTCGTGCGGGCCTGCGCGGCACCGGTCATCGGCGTCCTCGGGATCGCCGGGTACATTCGCTGGGCGAACGGCCGTACCGCGGAGATCGGCGGCTACTTCGAGGCCCAGGAGCGGGGCTGGCACTCCGGCTTCGACGCCGGACAGGCCACATGGAACTGGATCACCTCGTCCTCCCTGGACCTCACCACGACCGTCGGTGAGGGCGGGACCACCGACGGCACCATGCCCGGCTACGCGATCTCCACCTGGTCGATGATCCTCGTCGCCGTGCTGTGTGTGGCGTCCCTGTGGCCGCTGCTGACCGGCCGGATGCCGTGGCAGTTGTGGCTGCCTGCGGTGGCAGTCGCCGGTATGACGCTGGGTTCCGACGGCATCATGCACTCGCGTCCCCGGCTGCTGCTGATCCCGGTGCTCTTCCTGCTGCTGCCGCTGGTGGTGTGGGCACTGGCCCGGTTGCGCGCGCTGTTGGTGGTCCGGCCGTGGCTGGCGGGGATCCCGGTGGTCGTCGGGGTGGCCTGGTGTGTGGTGGGCTTCTGGGCCTCCGCCGAGATGCTGGTCGACTTCGCCTACGCGATCTGAGCCGGCTCAGTCCACGCTCTTGCGCGACAGGACGACGGTACTGGCGACCATGACCCACAGGGCGGCGGCCATGGCGATCCAGCCGAGCCCGTGGACCTGGAACTTCTCCGCGAGCAGCGTGTAGCCCAGTATGAAGGCGACGATCGGCTCACCGATGGTCATCGCGGGCAGGGAGTTCTTCAGCGCCCCTGCGTTGAAACTGAGCTGCTGGACGCCGGTGCCGATCGCCGCGCACGCCAGCAGTCCGTAGCCTTCCCAGGAGGTGATCAGACCGTGGATCCCGTCGGCGGTGAAGATCGCGACGACGGCCTTCGACAGTACCGCGAGATAACCCATGATGATGCCGGTGACCAGGCCGAGCAGCAGGGCCCGCTGGTTGGCGGGGCGGTGGCCGGCCAACCAGCACATCGCCACTATGACCACCAGGCCGGCACCGAGGGCGATGAACCAGTCGTCCAGCTCGGGGATCGACCGGCCGGGCAGTGGCTTACCCCAGATCACGAGGACGCCGACCGCCACAGTCAGCAGTCCCGCCCAGAACATCTCGGATTTCGAGACGCGGCGTCCGTCGAACTTCGCTGACAGCGGCAGCGTGAACATCAGGGAGAGCACGAGGATCGGCTGGACGACCAGCAGGGTGCCGAATCCGAGGGCGACGATCTGCAGGCCGTAGCCGGCCAGGGCGCACAGAACTCCTCCCCACCACTTCGGCCGCATGACAGCGGCGAGCAGTGGGGAGCCGTGGGCGTCGTCGGGGTCGCCGGAGGTCTGCTCCGCGATCTGGTGTCTGAGGACCGTGCCCCAGGCGATGGTCAGTGCGGAGAGAAGGGCGAAGACGACAGCGAGGGCGTTGCTGTGCATCATCGTGGCATCAGGCTATCCGAGTTCACCTCCCGACGGTGAAACGGCCGGTGCCCGGGGACTACTTCGCGAAGTACTCCTCGATCTGGTCGAGGATCTCCATGGCGGAGAAGTAGTCGATGCGGAAGGCGGAGGCGCCGAGCTCGAAGACGCGGTCGTGTGTCACCGCGTAGGTGTTGGCGAGGGTCGGGATGGCCTTGAGCTTGTCGATGACCGGCTCGGTGCCGTCGACGTTGATGCCGAGCACGGTCTTGCCGACCAGTGCCTTGTCGGCATTCTCGCCGGTGACCTGGCGGACGTCGGTCCGGCCGGCGTAGTCACCGTCGGTGCGCGCGACGTCGTCACCGGGGACGGAGAGTTCCCAGCCCAGATCCTTGATGATCTGGCCCTGGGCGGACTCGGCGGTCATGAAGTTGAGGTTGCCTTCCTGGGCGGGCAGCACGACGTTGACGGGCTGCTCCGGCTCCTCGATGTTCTCCTTGACCTCGGCGACACGGTCCTCGTAGGACTGGATGGCGTCGGCGGCCTCGGACTCGTGACCGGTGATCTCGCCGACCTGGGTAGTCAGATCGGTCCAGGTCTTGTCAGAGTAGTCGAGGACGACGACGGGCACGCCGATCTTCGTCAGCTCGTCGTACTGCTCGGTTGCCACATCCGCGCCCTTGGCGGCGACGACGATGAGGTCCGGGTCCTCGGCGGCGACCTTCTGCAGGTCAGGCTCGAGCTACCAGAGTGCCTTCACGCCCTGTTCGTCGGCCTCCTCGGCCCACTGGCTGAAGAATCCTTTGTCGTCCGAGGTAGGGCCGGCCTTGGCGCCGCCGGAGGCGACGACCGGGGCATCCACGGCGAGCAGGGAGCCGGTCAGGGTCACCGAGGTGGAGACGATCTTCTCCGGCTTGGCGGGGATCTCGACCTCCTCGGTGTCACCGGTAGGCTGGCCGTTTTCGATCACGAGGGAGTCGACGGTGCGGGGCCAGGTGCCCTGTTCTGCGTCATCGGAATCAGAGTCGGAGTCCGACCCGTCGGCGGAGGCGGAGGCCGAGGTTCCGGTGTCCGAATCATCGTCGTCGTCGGAGCAGGCGGCGACACCGAGGGTGAGGGCGGTGGCGGCGGCCACGGCAGCGACGGCGCGGGACCGGCGGAACAGTGCGCGTGAGGACATGGAAGATCCTTCTCTCGAAAAACTCTTGGGTCAGTGGCATCCGGGGTCCGGGCACCTACCACGACAGGGTAAACGAAACCTCGCCTCAGTTCACGCCGGTCAATTACGGGGGGTGACGCAGCGGCGGTGCCCGTCACTTCACCCGTCACCTCATGACGTCACTTCACGAAGAGTTCGTCGATCCGGTTGAGCATCTTCATCGCCGAGTAGTAGTCCATCCGGAACAGCTCCGGCGGCATGGCGAACACCCGGTCATTCTGCACCGCGTAGGTGTCGGCCAGGATCGGCATGTTCTTCAGGTACTCCGCCGGATCCTCGCCGATGCCGGAGTCCACGGCCAGCACCGTGTGTCCGGTGAAGGCCTTGTCCTGGTTCTCCGCGGTGACCTGTCTGACGTCGGTGCGTCCGGCGAAGGGACCGTCGGTGCGCGCGACATCGTCGCCGGGCACGGTGAGCTCCCAACCGAGGTCGGAGGCGACCCGGCCCTGCGGTGACTCGGCCGTCATGTAGTTGGCGTTGCCCGACTTGTCGGCACTCGGCAGCACCAGGCTGACCGGCTGCTCCGGGTCCTCGATATTCGCCTTCACCTCGGAGACGCGCTCGTTGTACTCGTCGATGCGGGCCGCGGCGTCCGCCTCCCGGCCGGTCATCTCGCCGATCTCGGTGGTGAGATCCTTCCAGTCCATGTTGACGTAGTCGAGGACCACGACCGGCACACCGATGGCCTGGATTTTCTCCAGGCCGGGGACGGCCGTGTCCTGGCCGTTGGCGGCGACGAGGATGAGGTCCGGATCGGCGGTGACGATCTTCTCCAGGTCCGGGCTGAGCTGCCAGAGGCTCTCCACGCCCTTCTCCCGGGCCTCGTCGGCCCACTGGTTGAAGAAGCCCTCGTCGTTGTCCGCGGTCGAGCCGGTGGTCGCGCCACCGGTGGCGATCACCGGGGCGTCCACCGCCAGCAGGGAACCGGTGAGTCCCACGGCGGTCGAGACGATGCGCTGCGGCTGCTCGGGAATCTCCACATCCTCGGTCGCGCAGGTGGAGATGTCCATCTGGTCGGTGCAGTCCAGGTGGTGGTTCTCCACTGCGAGCGAGGAGACGGTGCGCGGCCAGGAGCCGTCGCCGGAACCGCCGCCCGTGGTGTCCCCGTCGGAACTGTCGTCGGAGCAGGCGGCGAGGCCGGCGGTCAGGATGAGTGCGGCGGCGACGGCGGTGGCGGCACGGAAACTGTGGCGGCTGTGGTGACTGAGGCGGCGGTTGCGGTCGGGGCGTCGGAACGGATGGGGCATGCGGGGTGTCCTCTGGAAGTGGGGTGTCAGGGAAGTGGCTACGGTAGCCGGGGAATGCAGTCCTGCTACCGGGCAAGCCAATGCTAGCCTTGCCCCGAACCGTTCCGTGGAAAGGACCCCCGTGCCCCGCATCAGTCGTGACACCGACATCTACCCGATCTCCCTGCGTGAACTGGAGGTGCTGAGGGTCGAGGATGTCACCCCGGCGATGCGCCGCGTCACCTTCGGTGGGGCCGGCCTGCTCGCCCACACCCGTGACGGTGAACCGGTGCCTGCTCTGGTCAGTGACGGTTTCGATGACGATGTCCGGCTGATCCTCCCCGATCCGGAGACCGGGGAGCGCCCGTACCCGAAGTCCCTCGGTGACGGTCGACTCGACTGGAACGAGCAGGTCAACGACCTGTTCCGGACCTACACCGTGCGTACCTGGTCACCGGACGCCGGGGAATACGGCGAGCTCGCCATCGACTTCGCCCGCCACGGCGCAGGTCTGGCTGAGGGCTGGTCCGCTGCGGCGTCCGCCGGTGACAAGGTCTTCGTCGCCGGACCGAAGAACTGCGGCGCCCACCCGTCGCACACCGACTGGCTGCTGCTCGTCGGTGACGAGACCGCCCTGCCCGCCATCGGACGCTGCCTCGAGGAATGCCCGGCCGACCATCCCGTCGTCGCCGTGGTGGAGGTCCCGACCCGCGCCGACATCCAGGACATCGACTGCGCCGCCGACCTCGACATGCACTGGGTCGTTCGCGACGAAGGCGGCGACTTCACCGAGGAACTGCTCACCCACGTCCGCGGCGGCGGGAAACTCCCGGAGGGGACGCCGTTCCTCTGGGCCGCAGGTGAGGCCGGGCGGCTGAAGACGGTCCGCACCCTTGCCAAGAAGATGGGCGTGCCGCGTGAGCACGTCGAGATCGTCGGCTACTGGCGACGCAACAACGCCGTCGCCGAGGGAGCGACCGCCGGTACCGCCGGAACCTCCAGCATCTCCCCGCTCATGGAGCTCTACGAGATGGCCGAGATCGCCCCCGGTCTGGCCCTACGCACCGCAGCCGAACTCCGCCTCTTCGAGCTGGTCGACGCTGCGGTGGAGGCTGCCGGAGCATCCGGTGCGACCGGTGCGTCTACGACCGCAGCCATCCCGACTGTCGCTGACGTCGCGCCCGCCGTCGGAGTCGAGGGCGGCGTCCTCCTGCGGTTCCTGCGCTACCTCGAGTCGCTCAAGCTGATCACCCTCATCACCCCGGAGGATGACGGACTCTCCGGCGGGGACGCTGCCGCGCTCACCGGCGTGGGCCTGACCTCCCTCGGCCAGGAACTCTCCGACCCCGAAGGACCGGTCTCCCGGCTAACCGGCCCGGACGCCCTGCGTCCGCTGTCCTGGCTGCACCTCACCGAGGGGCTGCGCTCCGCCGCCCCCGTCCATGTCGGTTCCACCGGCTCCACCTGGGAGCAGCTGCGTGCCGCGGACCCGGGCATCGTCGAGAACCTGGCGGACGCCGAGGCCACCCGCGCCCAGTGGGTCGCCCCCGCCCTGGCCCAGGGATTCGGGCAGCTCTCCGCGCGGCTGACCGGGGGAGAGGGTCTGAAGTCGGTCGCCGTGGCCGGCGCCGGGGAAGGCACCGGCGCCGCGGTCTACGCCGATGAGCTGCTGCGCCACCACGATGACCTGTACGTCGTCGTCCTCGACACGGGTGCCGGTACCGACCGGCTCATCGCCGAGGTCGACAAGGCGCGCCGGGACCGGGTGACTGTGGTGGCATGGGACCGGGAGACCACCCCGGACGTGCACGCCGGAGCGGTCCTCGTCGTCGACCCCTGTGCCCTCGTCGCTCCGGAGAAGGTGGCCGGGCTGCTGGCGTCCGCGGCCGGGATCGCCCCGCGGGTCGTCGTGGTCACCCGACTGCTCGCCGAGTCCGGTGACGAGGATCACGACTACGAGGAGGACCTCACCCGGCTGCTCCTCGAGGGCCGGTCGCTGCCCACCAGGCGGGACCTGTCCAGGGCGATTTCCGCCGCTGGGCTGACCGGGGTCGCTGACCTGCCCGTCGGCTGGGGGACGCACGCCGTGGTGACGTTGAAGATCTAGCCGGGGTCTAGCCAGGGTCGGGCCAGGGTCTGGCGGTCCCCGTGCTTCCACAGCCTTACCTGGTCAGGTACGCTGGGCAGGTCTGAAAGTTCACACCCGCAGCAGTAGACGGAGTAATCGACAGTGGCCCTGATCGTCCAGAAGTACGGTGGTTCATCCCTGGAGAGCGCCGAGCGCATCCGACGGGTCGCCCAGCGCATCGTGGAGACCAAGAAGGCGGGCAACGACGTCGTCGTCGTCTGCTCGGCGATGGGTGACACCACCGACGAATTCCTCGACCTCGCCAACCAGGTCAACCCGGTGCCGCCGGCACGCGAGATGGACATGCTCCTCACCGCCGGTGAGCGTATCTCCAACGCCCTGGTCGCCATGGCGATCGACTCCTTCGGTGCTGAGGCACAGTCCTTCACCGGCTCCCAGGCCGGCGTCATCACCACGGAGCGGCACGGCAACGCCCGCATCGTGGACGTCACCCCGGGGCGGGTCCGCGAGGCCCTCGACGAGGGCAAGATCTGCCTCGTCGCCGGCTTCCAGGGTGTGAACCGGGAGACCAAGGACATCACCACCCTGGGACGCGGTGGGTCGGACACCACCGCCGTCGCACTCGCCGCGGCGCTCAAGGCCGATGTCTGCGAGATCTACTCCGATGTCGACGGCGTCTACACCGCCGACCCCCGGATCGTGCCGAACGCTCAGAAGCTCGACCACATCTCCTTCGAGGAGATGCTCGAGATGGCCGCCGTCGGCGCCAAGATCCTCATGCTCCGGTGCGTGGAGTACGCCCGCGCCTTCAATGTCCCGATTCACGTCCGTTCGTCATTCAGCAACGAGACCGGCACCATCGTGTCCGGCTCTGTGGAGGATATTCCTGTGGAAGAAGCAGTCCTGACCGGTGTCGCCCATGACCGTTCCGAGGCCAAGGTCACTGTCCTCGGCATCCCCGACAAGCCAGGTGAGGCCGCACGGGTCTTCCGCACCCTGGCGGACGCCGAGATCAACATCGACATGGTCCTGCAGAACATCTCGACCGTGAACGACAACCTCACCGACATCACCTTCACCTGCCCCCGCGAGGACGCCCCGCGTGCCGTCGAGCTGCTCAAGGGCCTCCAGGGGCCGGAGGTCGACCAGAAGTTCGGGTCGATCCTCTTCGACGACCAGATCGGCAAGGTCTCCCTCGTCGGCGCCGGCATGAAGTCCCACCCGGGCGTCACCGCGGACTTCTGCGAGGCGCTGCGTGACGTCGGCATCAACATCGAGCTGATCTCCACCTCCGAGATCCGCATCTCCGTCCTCATCCGCGACACCGACCTCGACAAGGCCGTCGCCGCCCTCCACGAGCGCTTCCAGCTCGGCGGCGAGACCGAGGCTGTCGTCTACGCCGGTACCGGCCGGTAACACCCAGAAAGGCACATCACCCATGACCACTCTCGCCGTCGTCGGTGCGACCGGACAGGTCGGCCGCGTCATGCGATCCATCCTCGTCGAGCGGAACTTCCCCGCCGACAAGGTCCGCTTCTTCGCCTCGGCCCGCTCCGCCGGTTCCGAGATCGGGTTCCGCGGCGAGAAGATCGTCGTGGAGGACGTCGCCGCGACCCCTACCGAGGAGCTCAAGGGCATCGACATCGCCCTGTTCTCCGCCGGTGGCGGCACCTCCCGTGAGCACGCCCCGCGGTTCGCCGAGGCCGGTGCGACCGTCGTCGACAACTCCTCGGCCTGGCGCAAGGACCCCGAGGTCCCGCTCATCGTCTCCGAGGTCAACCCGGACGATGCCCGGGACGTACCCAAGGGCATCATCGCCAACCCGAACTGCACCACCATGGCCGCCATGCCGGTCATCGGTGCGCTGCACGCGAAGGCCGGTGTGACCCGCCTGCACGTCTCCAGCTACCAGGCCGTCTCCGGTTCCGGTCTGGCCGGCGTGAAGGCACTGTCCGAGCAGGTCCGTGACAACGTGGGCAACCTGGAGAAGCTCGCCACCGACGGCTCCGCCCTGGTCGCCGGGGACTTCGGTCCGTACGTCGCACCGATCGCCTTCAATGCGCTGCCGATGGCCGGCAACCTCGTCGACGACGGCTCCCTGGAGACCGACGAGGAGCAGAAGCTGCGCAATGAGTCGCGCAAGATCCTGCACATCCCGGACCTGCGCGTCGCCGGTACCTGCGTGCGTGTCCCGGTCTTCACCGGCCACACCATGACCGTCCACGTCGAGTTCGCCGAGTCGATCACCCCTGACGAGGCGAAGGCACTGCTCGAGGGGACGCCGGGTGTGAAGGTCGTCGACGTGCCGACCCCGCTCGCCGCCGCCGGTGTGGACGAGTCTCTCGTCGGACGCATCCGCCAGGACCAGTCGGTGGACGACAACAAGGGCCTGGTGCTCGTCGTCGCCGGTGACAACCTGCGCAAGGGTGCCGCACTCAACACGATCCAGATCGCGGAGCTGCTGGTCTAGTTCCTGGATCCGGCTCTCCGTGGGCCAGGTACGACCCGAGGGGTTGGTCTGACACTGCCAGACCAACCCCTCGGGTCGTTGTCGGGGATCCGATCCCTTGTGCCGCCGGGCCGCCGCCGGGCTGCCGGCCCGCCGGGGGCCTGATTCAGCTGTGTCCGGGGACACGGCGTCAGCGCTTGGCGGGGGTATGCGCACCCTTGTAGTTTCGGAACTGCACATCATGGCAGCCGGGGTCCCGCACCACGGGGTCCGCTGCGGTGACTTCGATGACCTCGACCCCCGAAAGGCGAACCATGACCAGGATGATCGTGACCGGAGTGGACGCGAGCGAGACCGCGTTCAAGGCCGCGCAGAAGGCTGCCCGGCTTGCCGCGGATTCCGGAGCGGTGCTCCACATCTGCACCGCCTACAGCAGTGCCAGCTCCGATGCCCTCAGCGAGGCGCAGAGCGCACAGAACTCGAACCGGGTGATCTCCGCGGAGTTTCAGAAGCTCATCGACGGGGTCGCCGACGCATCCGAACGCGTCGCAGGATCCGTGGCGGAGATCCTGCGCCAGTCGCACCCGGATCTGACGATCGAGGTCTCGTCGATGGCCGGTACCCCGTCCGACGTGCTGCTCTACAAGGCGGAGCAGTTGAACGCGGACGTCATCGTGGTGGGCAACAAGAACATCAAGGGCGTGTCCCGGGTGCTGGGCAGCGTGGCGCGCAAGGTCGCCTCCGGAGCGAAGTGCGACCTCTACATCGCCAACACCTCGTACTAGGACCCGGTCTGCCCGGTCGGCTCCGTCTGCCCGAACGGCCGTCCCGGGACGTGTGATCCACGACCGGGGTTGTGCGCCGATCCCTCCGTCGGTAGTTTTGTGATCACACATCACGAGGATGTGGAATGCGGGGTCATGGCCGTCTGACGGTGTCGGACGGTGTCGGACGGTGTCGGACGGTGTCGGACGGTGTCGGACGGTGTCGGACGGCGTTGGACGGCGTTGGACGGCGTTGGACGGCGTTGGACGGCGTTGGACGGCGTTGGACGGCGTTGGACGGCGTTGGACGGCAGAGTGACCGGGGTACGGTGCCCCGACCGCCCGAACCGGAAGGTGGACTATGACCAGAACTGTGGTGACCGGGGTGGATGCGAGCCAGACCGCGTTCCGGGCGGCGGCGAAGGCTGCGGAGCTCGCCGGGAACTCCGGTGCAGTGCTGCACATCTGCAGTGCCTACAGCACCAGCAGTACCGACGCGCTCAGTACTATCCGGAGCCACAGCTCCGGGCGGACGAGCAAGGCGGAGTCCAGGAAGCTCATCGAAGGCGTGGCGAAAGCCTCCGAGCAGGTTGCGGAGTCGGTGGCGGCGATCCTCCGCGAGTCGAACCCCGGCCTGACCATCGACGTCTCGGCTGTCCCGGGCGCACCGGCCGAGGCCCTGCTGCGCAAGGCCGGGGAACTGGACGCCGACGTGATCGTGGTCGGCAACAAGAACATCAAGGGCGTGTCCCGGGTGCTGGGCAGTGTGGCGCGCAAGGTCGCTTCCGGTGCGAGGTGCGATCTCTACATCGCCAACACGACGTACTAGGACGTACCAGGACGTACCAGGACGTACCAGGACGTACCAGGACGTACCAGGACGTACCAGGACGTACTGCGACCTACCGGCGGTCAGGCGTCCTCGCCGGGAACGTCCGGCCAGTGCTCGTGGACCAGGTCGAGGATCATCCGGGGGAACTCCGGCTCGAAGCCCGGGGTGGGGACGCGCACCAGGGGGACGCCCAGTTCGGCGGCGGTGTCACGGGCTTCGGTGTCGAGGTCCCAGATGACCTCCATGTGGTCGGTGATGAACCCGACCGGGCACAGCAGGACAGGACGCTGGTCGCCGCCGGGGGTGGTCCCGCCGGTGAGTGATCCGGAGAAGTCCGCCATGCCTTCACCGGCGACTGTGGCTTCCAGGTAGTCACAGATGTCCGGCTCGAGCCACGGGATGTGCGGCGGGCCGGAGCGGGACTGCCACACGAGCTCCACGTCCGCACCCTCGGCACCGTCGACGGCGAAGCCGGACAGCTCCCGGATCTCGCGGGCCGCGGTGAGCACCTGACCGGAGTAGCGGTGGGTGGTGTCCGCCGAGGAGGTCTCGTCGGCGCTGACCGGGATGGAGTGTGCCGCGAAGAGCAGCCTGGCGTCCTTCTGCTGGTCAGCGGGCATGGCCGCGCGGGTCTCGTCGACGAGCCGGGCGAAGGTGGAGACGAACAGCGGGTGGTTGTGGAAGGGGCGGATCTTGGTCATCGCCGGGGGATTGAGGCCCGCGTCGCGGCAGGACTCCTCGGCCCGGTCGATGTCCTCCAGGTACTGGACGTGTCCGGAGTAGCCACCCCAGGCGGAGGTCGCGAGGACGAGGGCTTCGGTGATACCGTCGCGGGCCATCTGGGCGACCGTGTCCTCGACGAAGGGGTGCCAGTTCCGGTTGCCGAAGTAGACCGGCAGGTCGATGCCCGTCGGGGCGACGCGCTCGGCGATGAGTGCCTCCAGGTCGGCGATGATGTGCCGGTTCTGGTCGGTGATGGGGCTCTTGCCGTCCATCGCGAAGTAGTGCTCGCCCACCTCGGCGAGGCGCTCACGGGGGATGCCGCGTCCGCGGGTCACGTTCTCGAGGAACGGGATGACGTCCTCGTTCTTCTCGGGTCCGCCGAAGGAGAGGACGAGCAGTGCGCGGTGGGGATTCGGTGCCGCCGGTTCAGCCATGGAGGTCAGCCTACCCGCGGGGGTGGCGGGGGTCCGAAATCGCGAGGGGAACCGCTAGACGTATACCCCAGGGGGTATAGTCAGGATATGGCTGAATCACTCCACACCGTCATCGTCGGCGGCGTCGCCGGCGGTATGTCCACCGCCACCCGGCTGCGCCGTCGTGACGAACACGCCCGGATCACCGTTCTCGAGAAGTCCGGACACGTCTCCTTCGCCAACTGCGGCCTGCCGTACTACATCGGCGGTGTCATCGAGGGGCGCGAGAAGCTGCTGCTGCAGACCCCGGCGTCCCTCCATGAACGTTTCCGTCTCGACGTGCACGTCAACACCGAGGTCACCGCCATCGACCGGGAGGCACACGCACTCGACGTCACCGACCTGACCACCGGTGCATCCCGCCGTATCCGTTACGACCGTCTCGTGCTCTCGCCCGGGGCGTCCCCCGTGGAACTGCCCGTCCCCGGTATCGGACGCGCCCTGTCACTGCGCACCGTGGAGGACACCGACCGGATCCACGACGCCGTCGCCGGGCTCGCCCCCGGGGTCCCTGGCGTCATCGTCGGCGGCGGGTTCATCGGCATCGAAGTCGCCGAGAACCTCGCCCACCGTGGACTGAAGGTCACCGTCGTCGAATACGGTCCGCAGATCATGGGGCCGCTCGACCCGGAGATCGCCGCAGTCGTCGAACAGCGCCTCGTCGACCGCGGCGTCCGCGTCCTCACCGGTACCGGCGTGACCGCCGTCGGGGAGGACTCCGTGACGCTCTCCGACGGCACCGACCTGCCCGCGGACCTGGTGATCACGGCCGCCGGCGTCCGCCCGGCCACCGGGTTCGCCGCCGACGCCGGCCTGGAGGTCCTGGCCGACGGTGCCCTGGTCGTCGACCGGACCTGGCGGACCTCTGATCCCGACATCTTCGCCGTCGGGGATGCCACCGCCACCCCCGACTTCCTCACCGGTGACCCGGTCGTCGTGCCGCTGGCGCAGACCGCGAACCGGGACGGACGCCTGGTCGCCGACATCATCGCCGGTGATGAGGTGACCTTGCCCGCCACCTACGGCACCTCCGTCATGGGTGTCTTCGGGCTGCAGGTCGCGTCCACCGGGTGGTCGGAGAAGCGACTCATCGCCGCCGGTGTTCCCCACCAGGCCATCGCCACCCACCCCGCGGACCATGCCGGCTATTACCCGGGAGCAGCGACCCTGTCGATGAAACTACTGGTCGGAACCGGTGACTTCCGCGGTGAGGACCTGCGTGACCGCATCCTCGGCGCCCAGGTCGTCGGCGGGCACGGCGTGGACAAGCGCATCGACATCATCGCCACCGCCATGCAGTCCGGCCGGCGCGCCTCGGAGCTGCTCGACCTGGAGCTGGCCTACGCCCCGCAGTTCGGCTCCGCGAAGGATCCGGTGAACATGCTCGGCTACGTCGCCGACAACCTGCGCACCGGTCGGACTGACCTGGTCACCTGGTCCTCGATCGGTGACATTCCCGACGCGGTCCTGCTCGACGTGCGCAGTCCGGCGGAGTTCGCCGGCGGTTCACTGCCGGGAGCGGTGAATGTGCCGCTCGATGACCTGCGTGACCGGCTGGCAGAGGTGCGTGACCTGTGTGCCGGGACTTCCGGTGCAGGTACCCAGCGGCCACTGGTGGTGTTCTGTCAGGTCGGTCAGCGCGGGCACGTCGCGGAATCCCTGCTGCGTGGCGAAGGGTTCGGTCCGGTGTACAACCTCACGGGCGGCTACCGGACCTGGTGTGACGGGCAGTCGTCGCTTCACTGACGCGGTGGTGGAGGCCATCGGCGGAGTAGCGTCGGAGTGGTCAGTAACGCCATCACCAGTCAGGAGAACACCATGGCCGACAACGCGACCGAATCCACCGGTCCCGCCCGCGAACTGAAGTTCATCTTCCTGTCCACCGAGAACATCGACGCTTCGGTGACCTTCTACACCGGGGTCCTCGGTTTCCCGCTGAAGTTCCGCGACGGCTCCCACTTCGCCGCCCTCGACGCCGGTCAGGTCACCCTTGCGCTGTGCACCCCGATCGACCACCCGATCCCGGGCAAGGTTGTCGTCGGCGTGAAGTCCGATGATCCGGACCGGGACGCCGCACTCGTGGACGCCAACGGCGGTGCGGTCGTCCAGGAGGCGCACGACGACGCCCATGAGCGCCGCGCCGTGGTCTACGACAATGAGGGCAACGGCATCGTCTTCTACCGCTCGCTGCACCGGTAGCGGGGCTGGCCGACCGTCCCGGCCGGTCCGGTCAGGCGAGCCGCAGGTGGCCTGATCCGCTGCCGGGGTTCTGCCGGTCATCGCCGGTGATCGCGGCGGCTTTCTGCGCCTCGAGCAGGTCGGCACGGGCCCGGGCGACGCGGGAACGGATCGTGCCGACGCGCACACCGCAGATGTCCGCGGCCTCGGCGTAGGAGTAGCCGAGCACCTGGGTCAGGGTCAGTGCCTCCCGACGGTCGGGGGCGAGATTGTCGAGCAGTGCCCGGGCGTCCACCAGCTCGGCCCATGCCTGGTCTCCGGCGGTGTCGGGGGACGGGGACCGGCCCGCGGCGTCCTCCCACTCCTCGACGGACTTGCGGGGACGGGCCATGTCGTGACGGACGCTGTCCACCCACACCCGGCGGGCGAGGGAGAGGATCCAGGTGCGGGCCGAGGAGCGGGCGGCGAACCGGGGGAGTGCGCCGAGGACGCGGAGGTAGGTCTCCTGGGTCAGGTCATCGGCACGGTCGGTGTCCGCGAGATGCGCGAGCAGGCGCCACACATCGTCGTGGGTCGCCTCGATGAACTCGGAAAGTGCCTGTCGGTCACCGGCACCGGCCTTGAGGGCCAGGTCCGTGACAGCGGCGTCGGCGCTGGTCCGGTCGGACGCCGCCGAACCGCGGCGTCGGGAAAAATGGTCTCGCACAGGTGTCACTTTAGCACCCGGGGTGCGATCCGGCGTGCTGCGATAAGTGAACCACTATTGTTAATAGTTTATTCATTGACCCCTCTGATAGTCGGCGTATAACGGGGATTGGAAGAGGAATCCACACGACTACTGGAGGGCGTCATGACCGACCAGACTGCAGACCACACAGACCCCACATCCGCCGACATCGCAACCCGCGGTGTCTGCCCCTACGCCGGGCACTCGACGAACGTCAACGGCGCACCGGTGCGTACCGAGGAACACTCGGTGACCGTCGGCGAGCAGGGGCCCATCTCCCTCACCGACACGCACCTCATCGAGAAGCACGCCCACTTCAACCGGGAGCGCATCCCGGAGCGCAACGTCCATGCCAAGGGCACCGGCGCCTTCGGTGAACTGACAATCACCGAGGACGTCACCGCCTATACGAAGGCCGACCTGTTCCAGCCGGGCCGTGTCACCCCGATGCTCGCCCGTTTCTCGACCGTCGCCGGTGAGCAGGGCTTCCCCGACACGGTCCGCGACGTCCGTGGCTTCTCGCTGAAGTTCTACACCCGCGAGGGAAACTACGACCTCGTCGGTAACAACACCCCGGTGTTCTTCCTGCGTGACGGCATGAAGTTCCCCGATTTCATCCGCTCGCAGAAGCGTCTGACCAACGGTCTGCGCAGCGCGGACATGCAGTGGGACTTCTGGACCCGCAGCCCGGAGACCGCCCACCAGGTCACCTATCTCATGGGTGACCGCGGCATCCCGACCGATGCCCGTCACATGGACGGCTTCAGCTCGCACACCTACCAGTGGATCAACGCCTCCGGTGAGCGCTTCTGGGTGAAGTACCACTTCAAGACCCGCCAGGGCTGGGACTACTTCACCGACGAGGACGCCGGGAAGCTCGTCGGGTCCGGCGACTTCGACCACACCCGCTCCGACCTTTACGAGGCCATCGAGCGCGGCGACTACCCCACCTGGGACGTCAAGGTGCAGATCATGCCGCTCGACGAGGCCGAGGGGTACCGCTGGAACCCCTTCGACCTGACGAAGACCTGGTCGCAGAAGGACTACCCGCTGATCCCGGTGGGGCACTTCACCCTCAACGAGAACCCGCAGAACTTCTTCGCCCAGATCGAGCAGGCCGCCTTCGCCCCGTCGAACATCGTCCCCGGTATCGGCTTCTCGCCGGACAAGATGCTCATGGCCCGCACCTTCGCCTACGCCGACACGCAGCGCTACCGCCTCGGTGTGAACTACACCCAGCTGCCGGTGAACCGCCCTGTCGTGACGGAGCAGAATGTCTACACCGCCAAGGACGGCGCGGCCGCCTACGAGTTCCCCGCGGCCGGCACCCCGACCTACTCCCCGAACCGCTACGACCGGCCCGAGGGCGTCGATGACGTCGACGACGGTTCCGGCGCGGTCGAGCAGGGTGCTGAGCCGGGGCAGTCGAAGTACGGTTTCGGACGCGGCGCCGAGTCCGCCACCGGCCCGGCCGATGACCTGGGCCTGTTCGACGAGAACTACGGTGGCGACCTCACTCGCGGGGCCTACGTCCGGCACCCCGACGACGATGACTTCATGCAGCCCGGGCAGCTGGTCCGTGAGGTCCTCGACGATGCCGGGCGCGAGCGCCTGGCCGGCAACATCGCCCGCGCCATGCAGGGTGTCTCCGAGCAGGTCGAGGGCCAGTGCTGGGTCTACTGGGGCCGTGTCGACGAGAACCTCCGTGACCGGGTCGAGGAGATCTACACGGAGCTCAAGAACAGCTGACGCGCACACCCCGCATACGCAACTCACCCTCACCAGCGACTGATCCGGAAGATCGGCTGCTGGTGAGGGTGAGTTGCGTGCACGGGGAGAGTGACGTGGGTGGAGGAGGCCTCAGTCCTTCTCCGGCTCCCGTTCGCCGCCGGAGAGCGGCACCGTGTGGTCCCAGTGGGTCGCGTGCAGGGCGCGTCCCACCACATACGACCCCACCGCCTGGACCACCAGCAGCGCACCGATCGCCCCTATCGCCTCCAGGAGCTCACCGAGGGCGAACCCCTCAGTTGTCCACGAGTAGACCAGGTGCGAGATGATGAGCAGCGGCAGGCCCATGCCCATCGCCGGGCCCAGCATGTTCACCTGGCTCAGGGCGTCCGGCGCGAGGTACATCGCCACCGCAGACACCAGGATGAACAGGGCACCGGCCAGGGCCAGTAGCCCCACCACCACCGCTGACCACCAGGTCAGGTCGTGGTACTCGCGCATCTGCCCGGTCTCGGCGGCCAGGAGCGTCAGGGATGAGTTCATGTCTGCCATGTCGGTCATGTCGGTCATGTCGGTCACCGCCTTCCGCGGGTCAGGATGCGGGCGAAGGAGATCGTGCTGATCGCGCCACCGAGCCCGGCGATGAGCACCACATCGTAGACGATCGCGGACCGCTGGAACAGGGTGTACACCAGGAAGCCGGCGATGACGGTCACGTAGATGATGTCGGCGAGCACGGCGCGCCGGGCGTCATTGCGGGTGGTCACCGCACGCCACAGCACAACCAGCAGCGAGACGCCGATTATCGCACCGGCCACACCGGCGAAGATCCACAGGAGATGTGTCGGGGTCACTTGTCGTTCTCCTTCTCTTCCGTGTCTCCGGTGGCATCCCCGGCGTCTCCGGCATCTTTGATGTCCTTCGACTTCGTCGGGACGTTCTTCCACCGACTGAGGTTGAGCCGCGGTTGGGGCAGCTTCGCGCGGGCCTCGAAGGCGTTGATGAGCGAGGAGTTCGCCGGGGTCCCCGGGTGCTTCCGCTTCATCTTCCGGTGCTTCGTGGCGTCTCCGTCGGTGCTGCCGGAGGTATCGGTGGTGGACACGGTCTCGTCGGCGGCCGCGGCGTCCGTGGTCTCCTCCGTCTCCTTCACCGGACGGCCGGTGGCGATGCCTTCGGCCGCACGTTCGTAGACCGAGGCGTCCTCGTCACCCATCGCCGCGAGAGCGGCGCGGGCCTCCCGGCGCTTCTTCTGCTCGGCCCTGCGCTGGGCCGCCATCTTCTCGGCGTGCTCGCGGGCGATCTTCTCCCGCTCCGCCTTCGACAGGTCCGGCAGGTCAGCGACATCGAGCTCGTCCTCGGCCCGCATGATCGCGGCGACGAACGCATTGGCGTGCGGTGTGGAATCGACCTTCTCCACGGCGAAGACGCTGTCCTCGCTGGCACGACCACCGTGGGTGCCGCGGTAACCACGCGGACCGGGTACGCCACGCTCCACCAGGTGCTCGACGTCGAACTCCGGGGACTTCTGTTTGACCTCGGGGGAGATCTTCGCCTCCATCACGGCCAGCCCGTGGAGCAGCTCCTGTGGGTCGGAACCGTACATGGCGTGGACGGCGAGGAAGCGCTGCACCCGGGGCAGACCGTGCGTCCGGAACTCCTTCGGACCGGTTGCACCGATGTCGCGCGGGTTGAACTTGCCTGCGGCCGCGTCATCGTCGACTTCCTTCGGCCCGGTGACACCGAGCGCCAGGGTGCCGGGAGTCATGGTGATCGACGCGATGAAGGCGGCGACGTCACGTTCGTCGGTGACACGCAGCGGATAGTAGAGGATCACCGGCGCGATGTTGCGACCGGTGGTGAAGGTGTCCTTCGCCATGATGAGGGACTCCTTGATGATCTGACCGACCAGCCAGGTGCCGTAGGACACCACATGCACAGTCGACCGCAGAACGGAGCGGACGGATCGGCGGGCCATCACCGGTCACCTCCTTCAGTGACGTCAGAGGGGTCGTAGGGCGTCATCAGGACATCGGTCGGCAGGACCACACCGACGGCCTCGTCAGGATCGCCGAGTACCGCCTCGACATAGGCGGTGGTGTCGGTGAGACCTGAGGCGGCGTCCCGCGTCCACCCGGAGACCGGGCCGGCACCGAGGAACATCACCAGGCTCAGCACCATCAGTGCCGCCGAGGGCAGGGTCATCGATCCGCTGACCGCCAGGGTCGGATCCATGTCCTGCGGGTCCATCGGGCGGCCCCAGAAGACCTTGCGCCACGCGTACAGCAGGCTGAGCAGGGCACCGACCGAGGCGACGACCACGGCCGCCAGTCCGATCCAGACCTTCCATCCGGAATCTTCGCTGATCCCAAGGACCAGCATGAGCTTGCCCCAGAGGCCGGAGAAGGGCGGCAATCCGGCCAGCGACAGGGCCGCGGCGGCGAAGACGGTGGAGACCAGCGGGTCCCGGCGCATCAGGCCGGACAGCCGGCGTAGCCGACCGGTGCCGTAGGTCTCCTCGATCGCACCGGCGGACAGGATCATTCCCGCGGCGCTGATCATGTGGTGCAGCATGTAGAAGATCGCGGCCGAGAGCATCAGCTCGGCGTCCCCGGAGAGGAACGCCAGAGACACGAGGATGAACGGGATACCGTTGACCATCTGGTAGGCGATGACGCCACGCAGCGACGCCTCGCCGAGGCCGGCGAAACCGCCGATGAGCATGCCGGCGACGGCGAAGGCGAGAATGGTCAGCGCCCACCGCTGGTCGCCGTCGAAGACGGTCATGTAGACGCGCAGTACCGCATACACGCCGACCTTGGTGTGCAGGCCGGAGAACAGGGCCATCACCGTCGGGGAGGTCGAACCGTAGGAGCGGGGCAGCCAGCTGTGCACCGGGGTGGAACCGGACTTCACGCACAGTGCGAGCAACACCATGCCGAGAGCCATCCACAACTGCCACTGGGTGCCGAAGACGTCCGTGTCGAAGCCGTTCTCCGTCGCCCTCGGCCCGGCCGCGCCGGCCAACGCGGCGAGGTTCGTGGTACCGATGACGCCGTACACCAGGCCGACACCGGCCAGCAGACACATCGAGGTCACCAGGTTGACCAGGATGAACGCCCGGCCGGCGGCGAGCCGGGCCCAGGTGCCGGTCATGGTCAGCAGCCCGAAGGAGGGCATCAGCATGATCTCGATGAACACGAAGAGGTTGAACAGGTCGGCGGTGAGCAGCGCGCCCCACACGCCGCCCATCAGCATGAGGGTCATCGCAGGGAAGAACCGGGCACGGTTCTCGCCGACGACCTCGGCGAACCAGTTGGCCGCCAGGGCGACGACCGAGGTGGTGATGATCATCAGGGCGGACAGGGTGTCTGCGGCGAGCGGGATGGCGACACCGCCGGCGAACTGTCCGATACCGGTGGACAGGACGTCGGTCCCGGCGTCCCCACCGTCACCGGCGCCGGAGACCGCGGCGAGCAGGAGCGCACCGCCGACCACACCGGCGGCCGGGACAAGCAGGGAGAGGGCACGTCTGACCGTCGACCAGGGAAGGATCGCCGCGATTCCCGCCGAGATCAGCGGGGTGAAGACGAAGACCGGGAGGAGCTCCGCGGGGAAGTTCATCAGTACTCCTCCTCACGCAGCCGACGCCGGCGGGCCTGCGGCGACTGCTCGTCGATGTGGTGGGCGGCCCGGCCCCGTGTCTCCAGGGAACGGAACTCGCGCTGGGCGCGTTCGATGTCTTCCGCGGAGGTCGTGTCGTCGTCGCGGCCGAGGGCGGCCATCGCCAGCATGACCGCGGTCGCGGCCATGGAGATGACGATGGCCGTGAGAACGAACGCCTGGGGGAGCGGGTCCGCGGCGTCGGCGACCTCTGTGCGGTCGGCGATCGGGTCGGCGCGCCAGGCACCGATGCCGGCGGCCAGCAGGAGGATGTTCACACCGTGACTCATCAGTGTGGTGCCGATGATGATGCGCACCATGCCGCGCTGCATGACCAGGTACACACCACCGGCGATGAGGATCGCGATGACAGCTGAGATGATCACTGGTCCTTCTCCTTCTCCGTCGTGTCGGCTGTGCCTGATGTGTCGGACGGTTCATGTGCTGCGGCCTTCTCGGCAGCTTCCCGCGCCTTACGGACCGCCGCCGGGTGCAACGGCACCGACGACCCTCCGAAGGTCTCGGACACGGAGTACACCGCAGGCTGCGCTGCCGTGGCGCCGGTCTCGACCGGTGCCGCCTTGGTGGTGCGGCTCGGATCGGCGCCGGGGCGGTTGCGTCCACCCAGTGTGTTGACCACCACGATCACCGTGCCGATGACCGCGAGGTACACACCGGCGTCGAAGACCAGGGAGGTCGTGACGTGCTCGCTGCCGATGTGCCCGTGGATCGGGGTGAGGAATCCCGCGCCGTCGGACGCGAGGTAGCCGATCAGGCCGGTCCCCAGTGCCAGCAGCATGCCCGACCCGATGATGTAGTAGCCGAGGTTCTTCCCGCCGACCGTGCGGGACGCCGGCTGCACCAGGTACCAGAACACGATGCCCAGGGCCAGGATCAGGGCGGCGAGGAAGCCGCCGCCGGGGGACTGGTGTCCGCGCCAGAACACCGCCGCGGAGTAGATCACCAGCACCACCGCCATCGGCCACATCACCATCCGGCCAAGTACCGAGTTCAGGTAGGTGCTGCGCAGGTAGCGGGAGTAGAAGGGGGCGAGTTCCGGGACATTGTGCACGTCGGGGAACTTCGTGGTGCCCTTGCGGCGGAACAGTTCCGAGCTCGACCCCGGGCCGTAGCCGGGGACCGGGGACCGGGGCACGGAGTTGACGACCGCGGCGATGACGATACCGGCCATACCGAGGACGCAGAGCTCGCCGAGAGTATCGAAGCCACGGAACTCCACGATGATCGAGGCGACGATATTGTTCGCCCCGGATTCCTCCGGGCCGTTCTCCAGGTACCACATGGCCAGCTCCGGTCGACCGTGCCGGCCGATGAGCAACCAGGAACCGATGAAGACGATGAGGCCGACGATGGTCGCGGAGACGATGGAGAATTTCGCCCGGTTCTCACCTTCCCGCAGGTACAGACGCGGCTGGTGGCGGACGATGAGCATGAGGAACACGGTGACCACGAACTCGACCATGAGGTTGGTCAGGGCGACGTCCGGTGCGCCGAGGGTCAGCATGATCCAGGAGACCGCCGCGCCGGCGATACCGACCAGGATCACCGAGCCGAACCGGGAGCGGGTGGAGATGATCGCGATGACCACGAGCATCACCATCGCCAGGCCGGCGAGGTCGCCGATCTGGTCGATGCCGTCGACCCGCGGCGGCAGGCTGCCGAGCTGGTGCAGTCCCTCCTCGTCGAGGAAGGCGGCACCGGCGAGCAGCAGCACCATCGCGAAGATCCAGATGAGGTGGCGGGTCGGGTTGAGCGAGTTGCCCGGCCGGTTGGCCAGACGTCCCCACCGGTTTGCGAGCTGCACCGACAGTGAGATGAAGCCGGCACCGGTGAACGGCAGCAGGTGTCGCCGCTCCATCGCGGGGAAGATCCGGTGGCGGGCGAAGAGCAGGGCGACGCCCACGACGATGACTGCGGCGGTGATACCCAGCGGCACCGTCCAGCCGTGCCAGAAGGCGAGGTGGGAGTGGTGGGCGTCCGCGCCGGTCATGCCGGTCGCGGAGACCACGGCATCGAGCGGGTCGTCCCAGAAGGCGAGGACGCAGACCGCCGGGATGCTGGCGAATGCCGGCAGGACCGCCGGCAGCCAGAACACCGGGGAGGCCTCGCGGACCTCGTCATCGGGAGTCGTGGAGGGGGAGGGGACGCGCTCGGCGCCGTCCGGGCTGTCAGGGTTGTCGCTGTCGAGCGGCCGCCCGTCGATGAACGCGCCGAGCACGTACTTCGCGGAGTACAGCAGGGTCGCCACCGCACCGATACCGGCGGCGGTGAGCAGGACGATCTGGCCCGCGGTGCCGACAGGGGCCTCCTCGAAGGCGCCCAGCATGCCCTCCTTCGAGACGAAGCCGAGGGTCGGCGGGAGCCCGGCCATGCAGGCCGCGGCGACGACCGCGCCGCTGAAGGTCCACGGCATCTTCCGCCACAGGACGCCGAGATCCCGCAGGTCACGAGAGCCGGCCTGGTGGTCGATGACACCGATGATCATGAACAGGGAAGACTTGAAAAGGGCGTGCGCGGCGGTGTGGACCACTGCCGCGGCGAGCGCGACCGGGGTACCGACACCGATGGTGGCGACAATCCATCCGAGCTGGGAGACCGTGGAATAGGCGGTGAGCTTCTTCAGATCCGGCTTCTGGATCGCGAAGACCGCGGCCATCACGGCGGTGAACATGCCCGAGATGATGAGCATGAGGTTCCACACGGTGACCTCGTGGAAGGCCCCGGAGAACCGCATCAGCAGGTAGATACCGGCCTTGACCACGGCTGCGGCGTGCAGGAAGGCGGAGACCGGGGTGATCGCGGCCATCGCCTCCGGCAGCCAGGCGTGGAAGGGGAACTGGGCGGCCTTCGAGAAACCGGCCAGTGCGATGAGGGCGGCGACGATGCCGGTGCGCACGGCGTCCTCCCCCCAGGCGTCCGAGGCGATGATCCCTGACAGGCTCGTGGTGCCCGTCGTCGCGACCGCGATACCCAGGGCGACGAGCAGGCTCAGCCCACCGGTGAAGGTGAGCAGCAGCGTGCGCATCGCTCCGGGTTCGCCGGTGCGTCCGGCGCGGGCGATGAGGAAGAAGGACGCCAGGGACACGAGCTCCCAGGCGATGAAGAGGACCGTGACATCGTCGGCGAGGAAGAGCAGGACGACCGAGGCCATGAAGGCGGTCATGAGCACGTAGAAACTCATGACGCCGTCGCCGTGGTCCTCGGTGGTGCGGTGCAGGTAGCGCGCCGAGTAGGCGAAGACCGCGGCGCCGATGACCAGGGCCAGGAGCACGAAGAACAGTGAGAGACCGTCGAGCCGCAGCGCCAGGGATACGTCCCCGCCACCGGGCAGCACATCCGGCAACCAGGTGGTCGACCAGCTGACGGTGCGGCCGTCGATGACGCCGGAGGCGAGGTCGGGATCGGCGATGATCCAGACCACCAGGGCCGTGAACAGTGCGGCGAGCGGCCACCCGGCGTCCCGGTCGAGGAGACGGACCAGGGCGGGGACGAGGATCAGAGCCACGGTGAGGATGACAGGAATGAGGACGAGGCTCGTCAGGGTCACGGTCGGAGGACCACCTCACTGTGTCGGATTGTGTGCGTGTGTGGGTTCGCGCGACACCGACCGCAGGTCAGCACCGGTTGACGTGAACGCGATACACCTTGTGGGGCCGGCAGGCAACGGTTCTACTGTAACAGGCGACGGTCACCGGCTGCGCTGCAGGTCACGGGTGGTGATCGTCGAACACCTCACATTGGCTCCCGCCAGGGTGCTGCGCAGGTGGTCACAGAGGTCCTACCATCGGTCACATGATTTCCGACGAACTCCTCCTGCCGTCGATCGGCTTCGGTACCTACAAGCTCCGGGGCGATGCCGGGCGCGCCGCGGTCACCTCCGCGATCGAGAACGGCTACCGACTGATCGACTCCGCCTACAACTACGAGAACGAAGGCACCGTCGGTGCCGGTATCCGCGACGCGGTGGCCGCCGGCACCGTCGACCGTGACGAGATCATCTACACCAGCAAACTCCCGGGGCGCTACCAGCACCGGGAGGACGCCCTGGCGACTGTCGAGGAAAGCGTGTGGCGATCGGGTATCGGCCCGGTCGACCTCTACCTCATCCACTGGCCGAATCCCGGCCAGGGGCTCTACGTCGAGGCGTGGAAGGCGCTGATCGAGGCCCGTGACCGTGGCCTGGTCAAGCACATCGGCGTCTGCAACTTCCTGCCCGAGCACCTGGAGACCTTGGAACGCGAGACCGGGGAACTGCCCGTCGTCAACCAGATCGAGCTGCATCCCGAGTTCCCGCAGACCGAGGCACTGGCGTGGAACATCGACCACGGCATCATCACCGAGTCCTGGAGCCCGCTGAACCGCGGCGAGGTACTGGACGCGGCCCCCGTGGTGGATGCGGCGGCCGCCCATGGTGCCACCCCCGGACAGGTTATCCTCGCGTGGCACCGGTCACGCGGTGCCGTGGCGATTCCGAAGGCGTCCTCGACCGCCCGGCAGCGGGAGAACCTGGAGTCTCTGCAGCTTGAACTCTCGGCGGACGAGGTTGCGGCGATCACCGGGCTGGGGCGCCCCGACGGACGACGCAAGGACCAGGACCCGGCGGTGTACGAGGAGTTCTGAACCGGCATCAGGTGAGGTTATGCTCACGTCATGACGTTCAACTCCCGTATTCTCCGTATTTCCGCCACTGTCGCGGCCACCGTGTCCGTCGCCCTGGCGTCCGCAGCCGTCGTGGCCGGCCCGGCGTCCGCCGCCCTGCCCACCGTCCCCGACTCGGTCTTCCCGCAGGTGACCGAGGACCCCGATGTGACCGTGACCTTCGAGGACGGCACACCCGTCGCTGAGAGCACCGTGGTGCACCGCGGTGACGTCCTGCTGGTGCACGGTGAGGGCTTCTCTCCGGACGCCAACCGTGGCGGCTTCGTCATGCCGATCATCCCTGGCGTCCCCAACGGTGTGTACGTCCTCTACTCCGGCTTCGACGATGACTGGCGTCCGTCCGAGGGTGCGCCGGGCGAGGCACGCACCCACCCGCACGACCAGCTCGCCTGGGTGCTGCCGGACTCCTCCCTCAATGCCCTTCCGACCGCCCCGGACATGCGGACGCCTATCGCACGGGAATCCCAGCGCATGGAGACCGACGGCACCTTCACTGCCCGGATCGTCGTCGATCCGCCGGCGGAGACCCCCGGTGACAACTTCGGGGTCTACGTGTACCCCGCCGCCGGGTCGGTCAACGCCGCCGAGGAGATTTTCGTGCCGCTGAGCTTCTCCGCCGAACCGGGCGCGAATGCCCCGGTCGAGCCGACTCCGGACCTCATCCTGGACGCCGGGCTGCTGGCCACGGCCGCGGACACCGCCGGTGGCAAACTGGCTCCGCGCGACGGCGCTTCCCTGCTCGACGGTGACCGGGTGGCCTGGTCGCTGGACGCGGACGCCTCCACCGACGGTGTGGCCCGGTACCGCGGCACCGTCCACGCGACGGCGAAGTTCTCCATGGCCGATGTCGTGGTCAAGGACCCGTGGGTGGTCACCGGGGCAGACGGTACCCGGGTGCTCTCCGCCGAGATCTCCGACGGCTACAACTCCTCCGACGACTCGGTGACCCGCCGAGACCTGGGCACCCTGGTCGAGCGCGACGGCCGGACGGTCCTGACGCAGGGTCCGGTCGAGCTCGGCGGCGTGACTGTCGCAGAGTAGATCATCCCAGCTCCGGTGCTCCAGGGTGGTTCTGAACTGGACCCGTGAAGTTGGACTCGAGATCAACGAGACACTTCAGGAGAACCGGTCCCACACCAGGAGCGCCTGACCCGCACAATGAAAAACACCCTCCGACCCGTAGTGAAGGTCGGAGGGTGTTCCTCTGGCTGTCGGGGTAGCGGGATTTGAACCCACGACCTCTTCGTCCCGAACGAAGCGCGCTGCCAAGCTGCGCCATACCCCGGTCTGGAACGGCACGGTCACCATTCACATGGCGTCCCGTGTCGCAACGAGGACAAACTATAGGCGACCCGGCGGGGATCGCGCAAAGCGGCTGGTCAGGGCAATCGCCAGGCCCTTGGTCAGGGCGCTGTCCATACGCCTGGTGCGTCGGGTGTCACTCCGCCGGGCGCTCCACGACATGCACCAGCGTCGCCGAGGGGCGGCAGAAGACACGGAAGGGCACGTACTTCGACGTCCCCAGCCCGTTGGAGACGTGCAGTGCCATCCGCTCGGACCAGCGGGACAGCCCCGAGACCCGGGACCGGTCGATGCCGCAGTTCGTGATGATCGCCCGCCCGCCCGGCAGGCAGAGCTGCCCACCGTGGGTGTGACCGGACATCGCCAGCTGGTAGCCGTCGGCGGCGAACTGGTCGAGCACCCGCGGCTCCGGGGAGTGGGCCAGGCCGATCGCCAGGTCGGCCTCCGGGTTCGGGCCACCACCGAGAGCGTCGTAGTCGTCGCGGTTGAGGTGCGGGTCATCGACTCCGCCGACAGCGAGTCGTAGACCGTCGACCGCGAAATCGGTGCGGTGGTGGGTGGCGTCCTGCCAGCCGTGCTCGAGGAAGGCGGCACGCATGCCACGCCACGGCAGTTCGACCTCGCTCGGCGGGTTCTTCTTGCCGAGCAGGTAATTGAACGGGTTGACCGGGTGCGGCGCGTAGTAGTCGTTGCTGCCGAAGACGAACACGCCGGGACGCCGCAGCAGTGGCCCCAGGGCCCGCAGGACGCCCGGCACCGCCTGCTCTTCACCGAGGTTGTCGCCGGTGTTGACCACCAGGTCCGGGTCCAGCTGGTCGAGGGACGCCACCCACCGCTGTTTCAGCTTCTGGTGGTCCAGCATGTGCAGGTCGGAGACATGCAGGATCGTGAAGTCGTCGCGTCCGACCGGCCAGGCGTCCGCGTGGAAGCGCCGCAGCCGGTCGAAGGTACCCGGGGCGAGGACCGGGGCGGTCACCTCGTGGAGGATGAAGTCGCGGGTCCCCAGCAGTCCGCCGGCGGCGGTCAGTGCGCCGGTGGCGGCGACGACACCGCCGGCGGCGGTGGTCACGCGCGCCGCGGTGCGCAGAGTTGAACCCGGGGCGGAGGCCGGGGTGGATTTCCGGTCGGTTTTCCGGGCAGGACGGGGACGCAGGGGAGAAGTACTCACCCGGCCAGTCTAACGACGGTCCCGCCCGTGCAGGTAGGACCTGTCGAGGTCCGGGAGCTTCCCGCCGCCGTAGCGGCCGGCGGACGCGGTGAGCGTCTGGAAGAAGGTCCGGGCCGGCTCATTGCCGCCGAAGAGATTGCCGGCCCCGCACTGACGCAGCGGGGAGGTGCACAGTTCCGCCACGGTGCCGCCGTCGTTGAAGGCGTAGGTCGCGCCGGCCAGTCCCGGGATGAAGCCGAGGAAAGCGGCCGAGAGGTTGGACTCGGTGGTCCCGGTCTTCGCCGAGACCGGGTCGTTCCAGCCGGAGCTCTTTGCGGCGGTGGCTGCGGTGCCGTTGCCGGCGTCGTCGCCCATGCCGTTGGCCAGTGCGTTCGCGACCTTCTTGTCGAGGGCCTGTTCACAGTCCGCGGCATCCGGCGTGACGTCCTTGCCGTTCCGGTCGGTGACCTCGAGGACAGGCGTCGGCTCGCACCAGCGGCCGTTGTCGGCGAGGCTGGCGGAGACGTTGGCCAGTTCCAGGGGGTCGACGGCCAGCGGGCCGAGCACGAAGGAGCCCATGTTGGAGCCGGCGACGGCGTCCTGCACGGAGGTCTCGCCGTCGAAGCTGCCGGGCTCGGCGTAGGACCGCAGGCCGAGCTTCACCGCGAGATCGACCATCGAGGTCACGCCGACCTTCTGGGCGATGTCGACGAACGGCGTATTCGGACTGGTGGCCAGGGCCTCGCGCAGGGTCATGGAGGACTTGAAACTGCCGGCGTTCTCCACGCAGTACTTCCCGGGCGGGCAGCCCTCGGCGCCGCCGTCGCCCATGCCCTCGACCTCGATACGGGAGGGGACGCTGACCGTGTCGTCGAGGCCGAGGAGCCCTTCGTCGAGCGCGCGGGCGGCGGCGAAGAGCTTGAACACGGAGCCGGCACCGTTGCCGACCATGGAGTGGGTCACCGGCAGCACGGTCTGGCGGGCGTCGGCGTCCAGCCCGTACACGCGGGAGGACGCCATGGCGACGACCTCGTGGGCGTCGTCGGTGGGCGCGATGTAGTTGGAGGAGACGGAGACGCCCTCGGCGTCCGATGCGGCCTGGCTGCGCGCCGAGGAGACGGCGGCCTCCTGGGTGGCGGGGTCGAGGGTGGTGCGGATCGTGTAGCCGCCCTGGCTGAGTTCCTCGATCGGAAGGTCGTGTTCGGCGAGGTATTCGAGGACGTAGTCGCAGAAGAAGCCGGAGTCGCCGGCGCTGATGCAGCCCGAGGGCTCGGTGGAAGGCTCCTCGGTCACCCCGAGGGGCTCAGCGGCGGCGGTGTCACGGTCGGCGGGGCTGAGGGCACCGGTGTCGACCATGGCGTCGAGGACCGTGTTGCGGCGGGCGAGGGCGGCGTCCGGGTGCGTGTAGGGGTCGAGGTTGGTGGTGGACTGCACCATGCCCGCCAGCAGTGCGGACTGGGCGACGGTGAGGTCGGCGGCGGTGGTTCCGAAGTAGGTGCGTGCCGCGGTCTCGATGCCGTAGGCGCCGTTGCCGAAAGAGACGAGGTTGAGGTACCGGGCGAGGATCTCGTCCTTGGTGTAGTTGTTGTCGAGGTCGATGGCCAGCTTCATCTCGCGGAGCTTGCGGGCGGCGGAGGTCTCGGTGGCGGCGTCCCGCTCCTCGTCGTCGGTGGCCTCGATGAGCAGGAGGTAGTTCTTGATGTACTGCTGGTCGAGGGTGGACGCGCCCTGTTCGACGCCGCCGCTGGTGAGGTTGGCGACCAGGGCGCGCAGCGTGCCACGGACATCGACGCCGTCGTGGTCGTAGAAGCGGCGGTCCTCGATGGCGACGACGGCGTCCTTCACGTTCTGTGAGATCTTGTCGGACTCGACCTGGTAGCGGCGCTGGTCGTAGAGGCGGGCCAGGGGATTACCGTCGCGGTCGGTGACGGTCGAGACCAGGGGGAGGGACGCGTTGGCGTCGATATCCCGGAAGTCCTCGTTGACGGTGTCGCTGGCTTCGCGGGTGACAAGCGTGGCGGCGCCGACGACGGGCAGCGCGGCGACGACGGTGAGCACGGCGATGAGCAGCACCGCGGTCAAAAGGCGGGGCAGCTGGGGGTTCTCGGCCGTTCCTGTCATGGGGCCACAATATCCGGCGGGACGCGGTTTCCCCGCGTTCCGGCGGTACTGGACCGGTAAGAGGCCGGTGCTGGACCGGTGCTGGACCGGTGCTGGACCGGTGCTGGACCGGTGCTGGAACGGGTCCGGCGAAGCATCGGAGACGCGCTGTGCGATGTGACGGGGGTAGAGGTGGGGGTGAGCGCTCCGGGCGAATGCCCTGGAATCCGTGTGCGGTCGTCGTCACGTGCTGTAGGGGGACCACGGGGGGAGTGGGAGCGGGTTGTATCACCTCTGATACTAGTTCGGTGACCTGCGTGGATGATGGATTTCCGACCGGGGGTTTGACGAACGCGCGGGAATGTGTGGTGGCGGTCACACAATCAGCGGCGGGGTCGGGCGGCGGCAGATGGGTGACCTGTCCCACAATTCGCACCGGTATGAGCCATTAGACACTTCTAATTCTGTGTGAATACACTTACACCTAGTTTCCGATCGACCCGTCGCAGGAGGTTTTCCGCGGCGGTATCCCCGAAATCACTGGAGGACTCTCCGATGACCACTTCACTCCGTCCCGTTGAGCGTGCAGATGCCACCGACACGGTCGTCCGCCGGGCAGCCGGTCAGGTCACGACCCGCGAGTCCTTCACCAACCGTGGTGAGTGGATCACCCAGGCGCACTGCCGCAACGTCGACCCGGAGGAGCTGTTCGTCCGAGGCGCCGCCCAGCGCAAGGCCGTCGCCATCTGCCGTCACTGCCCGGTCGTCCTGCAGTGCCGTGCCGACGCACTCGACAACAACGTCGAATTCGGTGTGTGGGGAGGCATGACCGAGCGTCAGCGCCGGGCCCTGCTCCGCAAGCACCCTGAGGTCACCAGCTGGGCCGACTTCTTCGCCGGTCAGCTCGCCTCCACCGCCGCACAGTCCGCGGAGTAGTTCCGGTGCAGTAGTCTGGCGCGCATGACTACTTGGGAATACGCCACCGTTCCACTGCTCACCCACGCGACCAAGCAGATCCTCGACACCTGGGGGGAGGACGGCTGGGATCTCGTCACCGTACTGCCCGGCCCGACGGGAGAGCAGCACATCGCCTACATGAAGCGGGAGAAGTAGACATGGCCAGCAGCGTCTCCGCCCGCCTCGAAGAACTCGGCATCACCCTGCCGCCGGTCGCTGCCCCGGTCGCGGCCTATGTCCCGGCCCTGCGCAGTGGAGACCTGGTCTTCACCTCCGGTCAGCTGCCTTTCACTGACGGTGAGCTCCCCGCCACCGGTTCCGTCGGCGACGGCGCCCCGGTTTCTGCGGACGATGCCAAGGCCTACGCCCGTACCGCCACGCTCAACGCTCTCGCTGCCATCGACTCCCTCGTCGGCATCGACAAGGTTGTCCAGGTCGTCAAGGTCGCCGGCTTCGTGGCGTCCGCGCCGGGCTTCGGCGGTCAGCCGGGCGTCGTCAACGGTGCATCCGAGCTGCTCGGTGAGGTCTTCGGTGACGCCGGTGCCCATGCCCGTAGTGCCGTCGGCGTCGCCGAGCTGCCGCTGGGGAGCCCGGTCGAGGTCGAGCTCATCGTCCGCGTCGCGGAGTAGGGGAGTCGCCGGGGGACCGTATCCTCTCGGATACCCCGGACCTACCCCCGTATCTCCGACAGTCGGTCCCTGATTCGACGTAGGATCGGGGGCATGGAGCATCCCGCTTACAGCCAGTTGCGTCCCGTCACTCCGTCAGCCGGAGTGGTGCTGTGTGACAACCCCAGCTACTCCGCTCTCGAAGGTACGAACTCGTGGATCATCCGGGCCCCGGGGGACCGTGTCGCGGTGATCGTCGATCCGGGTCCGCACGATGAGGGCCATCTCAATGTGCTGCAGGCGCAGGCTGAGGCCGCGGGCGCGGAAATCGCCCTGATTCTGCTCACCCACCACCATGGCGACCATGCTGATGGTGCTCCGCGGTTCCGTCAGCTCACCGGTGCGCCGGTCCGTGCCGCGGACAAGCGTTGGTGTGCTGGTGGGGAGGTGCTGGAGGACGGGGAGCTGATCAGTTTCGACGGTCTCACCCCCACCATCGAGGTCGTCGCGACGCCGGGCCATACCGGGGACTCCCTCTGCTTCTTCATCCACGGTGCCGGTGGTGCGGCGGATACCGACGACGATGTCGAGGGCATCATCAGTGGCGACACTCTGGCAGGACGCCACACCACGATGATCTCGGAGACCTCGGGTGACCTGGGGGACTACCTCGACTCGCTGCGACTGCTGGACAAGCGCAGTCACGGCGTCCGCCTGCTGCCGGGTCACGGTCCGGACCGGGAGGACGCCGCGGAGGTCGTCGAGAAGTACATCAACCGTCGTGAACAGCGCATCACACAGGTCACCGAGGCGGTGAAGAAGCTCGGGGAGGACGCCACGGTCGGTCAGATCGTCGACGAGATCTACACCGACGTCGACCCGGTGCTGCGCTCGGCGGCGAAGCAGTCCACCCGCGTGACCCTGCACTATCTGGGGCTGTCGACGAACTAGGGGCAGCGGAGTCAGAGCCGGTAGGCCTTCGCCGGGGAGGCGGCGATGGCGACCGAGGCGATGGCGGACGCTACCAGCATGACCACGGCCAGCGGGGCGGGGTCCAGCTCGCCGTTGATGCTCACCAGCGGGGAGACGAGTCCGGCCAGGCCGAACTGCAGGAAGCCGAGGACCGCGGATCCGGAACCGGAGGCCTTCGGCACCGCGCTGAGTGCCAGGGAGGTCGCGTTACCCATGACCAGGCCCAGGGATCCGACGATGATGATCAGGGGGATCATGAGGCTGGTCGCCGGTGCGTTCACCATGACCATCAGTCCGAACAGGACCGCGCCGGCGAGGTTGACCGCGAGTCCAATGCGGGTGAGGTTCCGGATCCGGAACCTGACTGCCAGCTTCGACGCGACGATGCTGACCACCATGAGTGCCAGCGCGTTCAGGGCGAAAGCGAGTCCGTAGCTGACGGTGCTCATGCCCATGTACTTCTGGTACAGGAACGGGGACGCGGAGATGTAGGCCATCATCGTCGCGAAGCCGAAGGAGAAGGCGAGGACCGGGGCGATGAAGGCACGGGATTTCAGGCCGGATTCGGTGTTGCCGGTGTCCGTGGCTTCCACGGCGGCCCCGGGGGTGGCGTCCTTCCCGGTGAAGCGCGGGTGACTCTCCCGGATGAACGCGAGAATGCAGACCAGGGCGATCAGACCCAGTCCGGCGACGACCCACAGCAGACCCCGCCAGCCGATCGGGTCAGCGAGCAGGGACCCTGCGAAGGGGGCGAGGACCGGGGCGATGCCGCCGACCATCATCATCAGGCTCATGGCCTGGGCGGCCTGGGTGCCACGGTAACTGTCGGTGACCACGGCGCGTCCGATGACCATGCCGGCGGCGCCGGAGATGCCCTGGATCAGGCGGAAGACCACGAGCAGTGCGAGTGACGGTGCGAGCGCGGCGCAGATGGACGCCGCGAGGTAGAGCACGGTGCCGACGAGGAGCGGTCGACGGCGTCCGATGCGGTCGGACAGGGGCCCGAAGATCAGCTGGCCGACGGCGGCGCCGATGAGGAAGGTGGTGAGGGAAAGTTGCGCGCCGGAGGTGGTGGTCGACAGGTCGTCGACGATCTGGGGCATGGCCGACAGGTAGAGGTCGGTGGCGAAGGGGGCGACCGCGGCGAGAAGGCCGAGGGTGATGAGCAGTGCAGGGTAAAGAGACTGTTCGGTCTCTGCCTGCGGTGAGTCCGGCGTGGTGGTGCCGGCGGCTGTACTGGTGCGGGGGTACGACATGGTGTTGGCGAGATCCTTTCTATGCAAACATCGCTATGCTAGCATTGATACATGCGGGAGCGTAAGATCCTCGACATGACTCATGTCGGAACCGGGGACACGCCACGGAGCACACCGGGGGACTCGACTGGGGAGATCGCGGATCTGCTGCTGCGGGTCGCGCGCAAGATCCAGATGGCGGAGCCGGGCGAGGGCATTGAACTCACCCACCTTGAGGGGTTGGTCATGACCCGTATCGACGACGAGCCGGGCATCACGCCCACGGAACTCCGCGCCGCACTGAACCTCAAGAGCAGCAACATGAGCGCGACGCTGCGTTCACTGGAGGCCAAGGGTCTCATCGAGCGCGCCCGGGACGAACACGACGGACGCATGGTGCGTATCCGGCCGACCCCTTTCTCGGCGGAGAACCTCTTGCGTGTCCGTGCGGGGTGGGCGGAGATGCTCGCCGACCTCCTGCCGGATGCCGCGGAGAACGCTCACCTGGCAGCTGTGCTGCGCCGTCTCGACGCCGGGCTGGGCTGAGCTCCGGGCTGCGTCCTGCGCCGGGGTCTGGGGCGGGGTGCGACAAGTACGACGAGCGCCAGGGCGACGCACGCCATACCGACCCAGCCGGAGCCACTGAGCTGCTCACCGACAACCACGACCGCCAGCAGCGCGGCGACAGCGGGTTCCAACAGTGTCACCGTCGTCGCCGTGGACGGGTTCAGCCGGGTCAGTCCGTACCCGAAGACCAAGTAGCCCAGGAACATCGGCACCAGCGCCATGTATGTCGCCACCCCGATGTTCTGCCACGAGTCAAGGATCGGTGCACCCGTCACTGCCAGTACCGGCAGAAGCATCAGGCCGCCCAGGCCGAAGACGGAGCCCATGGCCGCACCGCGGCTGACGGGGCGTCCTGAGGTGGTGATCATCAGCTGGAATGACACCCATGAGTACAGGGCGTAGGACGCGCCTGCCGGCAGTCCCAGCAGGACGCCGGGGACCACGTCGTCGGCGTCCACCGTCCCGGACCCACCGCCGTGCGAGGTGCACAGCAGGACTGCGCCGATCACTCCCGGCACCAGCGCCAGGAACCACCGACGGGAGGGAGGACGCCGCGTCGTCACCCACTCCAGGACACCGGCGAACAGTGGAGCGGACGCCAGGGAAACAACCGTTCCCACCGCGACCCCGGCCAGGTGCATCGAGCTGTAGAAGGTCAGTGGGTAGACCGCGACCGCCAGCGCGCCGAGGACCACCATGCCCCAGCGGTCGCGGAGAGTGTTCCGGTGACGGCGAAGGTCGGGGAGGGCGATGAGCGCCTGGAGGATGCCGCCGATGCCCAGGGCCGCGGCGCCGGTGGCCAGCGGTCCCACACCCTCGTTGAAGGTGGCGGCGGTGCCCGTCGTACCCCAGAGCACGGCGGTGGTCATCACCGCGAGCAGTGCCGGGTGCACCGATCCTTGACTCGTGGCA
>NZ_JALAGU010000038.1 GCF_022712275.1 Corynebacterium sp.
ACCCCCGCCCCAGGCAGTCTGCCCGGGACGGGCGTTTTCGTCTGCGGCCACCCCCTGACGGAACCGTCCGGCCAGAATTCTTCTCGTAACTATCACTGAAGAAACGAAATCAGGCTACGGTGTGTCCATGACCCGGACCCTTGCACCACTCGACCTCCTCATCGTCGGCGCCGGCATCGGCGGCATCGACATGGGCCACCACGTCGCGACGAACTTCCCGGGCTGGACCTGGGAGATCGTCGACTCGAACACCGACATCGGCGGCACCTGGACCACTTTCACCTACCCCGGCATCCGTTCGGACTCCGACATGGCGTCTTTCTGCCTCCCCTGGAAGCCCTGGAAGGGCAGGCACACCCTCGGCGACGGCGCCCACATCCGCGAGTATCTGCGGGACGCCGCCCGCGAGGACGGTTTCCTCGACCGGATCCGGCTCAACACCTGGGTGAAGTCGGTGAACTTCGACACGGCGTCCGGCCTGTGGGAGGTCACCACCGTCCGTGCCCACCGCCACGGTCCCGACGACCGTCCGGACGCCCCGGCCGAGAACCTCGTCGAGACCGTCGTCCGCGCCAGGCGCCTCCACCTGGCCTGCGGCTACTACGACCACCGCGACGGATTCCTGCCCCACTACCCCGGTCAGGAGGACTTCACCGGCAACGGCGGCAGCCTGATCCACGCGCAGGCCTGGAAGCCCGAGGAGCAGGGTGAGGTCGCCGGCAAGAGGATCGTCGTCATCGGTTCCGGCGCCACGGCGATCACCGTGGTCCCGGCGCTGGCCGACCTCGGTGCGGAGGTCACGATGCTGCAGCGCACCCCGACCTGGGTCGCGGCCCTGGCGGATTTCGACACGATCTCGAACATCTGGAACCGGGTGATCCCGTGGAACGACCGACTGGCGCACAAGGTCGCCCGCGGCAACCACATTGTCCGCGACATGACGCAGTGGTACATCGCCCGGTACCTCCCCTTCGCCTTCCGGTGGTTCCTCCACGGCCTGCAGCGTGTCTGGCTGACCCCGGAGCAGATCAAGCGGGACTTCACCCCTCCCTACAAGCCCTGGGACCAACGCGTCTGCAAGGCCCCGACCGGTGACATCTTCCGTGCCATCAAGGACGGCAAGGCCGAGGTCGTCACCGCGAAAATCGACACCTTCGTGCCGGAGGGCGTGATGCTCACCGGCGGTCGCGTCCTCGAAGCGGACACGGTGATCTCCGCGACCGGCCTGCAGCTGCAGATGTTCGGCGGGGCGTCCGTGTCCGTCGACGGCGAGCCGGTCGAGCTGTCGGATCTGGTGGCCTACCGCGGCGTCCTTCTCTCAGGGCTGCCGAACGTCAGCTTCACGGTCGGATACCTCAACCAGTCGTGGACGACCCGTGCGGATCTCACGGCCCGCTACGTCGTCCGGCTGTGGCACCATATGGCCGACCACGGCATCGACCTGGCCGCCCCGGTCATCCCGGGTAAGGACGTGGAGCGGCGCGAGCTGCTGGAGTTCGAGGCCGGGTACATCAAGCGCGGTCAGCACCTCACCCCCCGCCAGGGCGACCGCTCCCCCTGGCTCTACCGGCAGGACTACCTGGCGGAGTGGCCGGAGCTCTCCCGCGGCGACGTCACCGAGGAGATGCTCTTCGACGAGGACGCCACGGTCGTCGCGTCCAGGACCGTATCGTCCGTGCCTTCCGCGTCCGGCGTCGGCGTCACCCCGGCAGCCTCCCTGTAGTGGTGCTGTGACCAGGTGATCCCTGCCGAGGCGCAGATCACCAGCACAATGGTGACCGCGCGGTAGGCGGTGAGTTCCTGGTCCAGCATGATCATCCCGGCCGCGGCGGCGAAGGCCGGCTCCAGGCTGACGAGGATGCTGAAGATCGCGCCGGAGATCTGGCGCAGGGCGATGAGCTCCAGGGTGTACGGCAGGACGGACGCGAGCAGCGAGGTCGCGGCGGCGAACCAGAACAGTCCCGGCCGGTCGATCAGCCCGCCGTCCCCGCCGGAGACTCCGACGAAGGCACCGTGGGCACCGACCGGGGCGAGCAGCACGGCTCCGAGAACCATGGCGACCGCGAGTCCGCCGGTCCCGGGGATCTTCGCCCCGACCTGCCCGGAGTAGATGATGTAGCCGACCCAGAAGCCGCCGGCGATGAGCGCGAAGAGCACGCCGACGAGGTCGAGGTCCGCCCCGCCGAGCACCGATTCGGCACCGAGAACGACCATCCCTGCGGTGGCGAAACCGACCCAGATCAGGTCTCGCCGGTTCTTCGAGGTCAGCGCCGAGAACACCAGGGGCCCGGTGAACTCCAGGGCGACGGCGGCAGACAGCGGAATCCGGCCGATCGCGGCGTAGTAGAAGCCGTTCATCAGGGCCATGGTCACGGCGAAGAGCACGACAGAGCGCCAGTCGCCACGCTTCCAGGAGCGGACCGCGGGCCGGGAGAGAGCCACCAGGATCAGGCCACCGATACCGAGGCGTAGCAGGGTCACGCCCCAGCTCCCGAGGTCATCGAAGAGACTGACGGCGGTGGCCGCACCGAACTGCAGCGAGGCGCAGGAGCCGAGGATGCACAGCACCGGAAAGGTCATCGACGGTGCGGGAGCGGAAGATGTCGTGGTTCTCACCCGGATATTGTGCACCTGACCTGATCGGCCGGTCCAGCGCAGGTATATGGACGATAATGGTGAAGTATGTTGAACGTTCACCGTCTGACCCTGCTGCGCGAGCTCTCCCGGCGAGGCACCCTCGCCGAGGTCGCCCGCGTGCTCAGCTACTCCCCCTCCGCCGTGTCCCACCAGCTCAACCAGTTGGAGAAGGAGGCCGGCGTCCGACTGCTGGAACCGGTGGGCCGCGGAGTGAAGCTGACCGACGCCGCCCGCCAGCTCGTCACCCGCACCGACGAGATCCTCGCGGTGCTGGACCGGGCGGAGGCCGAGCTCGCGGCGTCCACCCCGACGGTCTCGGGGACGCTGCGCGTGACGAGCTTCCATTCGGCACTGGTCTCCGTCCTGCCGACGGCGCTGACACTGCTCAAGGCGCGGCACCCTGACCTGCAGGTACAGGTCTTCCACCGGGAGATCGGCACCGCCTTCGACGGGCTCGCCACGCACCTCTACGACCTGGTGATCGGCGACCAGTGGCCGGATGAGCCGGATCCGGTGCGTCCCGGCATGGAGCGTCAGGAACTGTTCACCGATCCGCTGCTGCTGGCGATGCCGGCGGACTGGCCGGAGCCGGCGTCCCTGTCCTCGTTGGCGGACGCGCAGTGGGCGATCGACCCGGAGTACCTGCCGGGCGGCCAATGGGTGCGACGCATGCTGGCGGACGCCGGTGTGGTCCCGAAGGTACTGTGCGACACCGATGATCCGCTGCTGCAGGCACACCTGGTGCGCACCGGGCATGCCGTCGCGGTGATCGGGTCACTGCTGGTCGGCCCGTTCCTCGACCAGACCACCGCCCAGGTACTGCCCGGCGATCCGGCGCGGCGACTGTTCACCGCGGTGCGCGAGGGCCAGACCGGGCACCCTGCGGTCCGGGCTTTCCGGGCGGCCCTGGCCTCCGCAGCGCGACGCGAGTCACCGGAGATCTGAGCGTCACACGTACCCGTGCCACCGACCCGGTGGCACACCGTGGGTACGGCGGAAGACGTGACTGAAAGACGCCGTGCCGCTGTACCCCAGGTGACGGGCGACCGCTCCGACGGGGATGCCGGACGCCAGGAGCTGCCGGGCAGCCGCCATGCGCACCTTCGCCGCCCACTCCCGCAGACTCCCGGCACCGAAGAGATCCAGTGCCTCGGTGAGTTCCCCGGTGGTGCAGTCGAGGCGCTCAGCCCACCCGGGCAGGGTGCGGTCGATGTCGGGGTGCCGCCGGAAGTCCTCGGTGAGCCGGCGCAGCAGGTGCGAGCCGTGGGTGTCGCCGGCCCCGGTGAGCAGGCTGTAGAACTGGCGGTCCACCAGGTCCGTCTGCTCCGGGGAGACGGGGTCGTACTCACGGCCGAGGGCGGCGAGCAGCGCATCAGTCTCCTCGGCGGCGTCCTCGGCGGCGTCCGCCCCCGGGATCACTGTGGGGGTCAGATCACCGGCCGGACGCCCCGCCCGGGCGCCGACCGGCAGAACCAGTCCACCGGGGTTCATGGCGACGTGGTTCGGCAGACCGGCGGGCAGCCAGATCAGCTCACCTTCCCCCAGGTCAGTGGTGGTGTCGCCGATGCTGACCCGGCAGGATCCACGCCATGCCCAGATCAGCACGTGGAAACGGTTCACCCGGGGCCAGGTGTGCAGCTCCTCGGCGGGCGTCACGGACGGGGCAGGGTCCGGTCGGTCGCGGAGCTGCCCGGGCGTCATCCCGGTGTGCCGCCGGACGAGATGACACAGGGCGGCCGCCGAGGACAGTCCGACACGGTGGGCGGCGGACTCCACGGAGCTGCCGCCATCCAGCAGCTCAGCAGCACGGGACACCCGGAGCCTGCCGCGCCAGGCCCCGACGGACAGTCCGGTCTCGGCGAGGAAGCGTCGGCGCAGCGTCGACGGGGAGACGAAGACCTCCTCGGGGAGGTCCTCGACACTGTGTCCACCGGAGAGATCGGTCATCAGGATCCGGGCGGCGGCACGGGCCGCGGAGTCGACGGGCATCCGGGGACGCAGTGACGCGTCCCCACCGGAGGAACTGGGGGTACTGAGGTAGTTCAGACTGTCGGCGAACCGGGTGATGAGTGTGCCGTACCAGTCGGCGGGTATCTCCGAGACGGTCACGGGACTGTCCGGGGTGAAGGGGAGGGCGGCATCCTCCGGGAGGGGGAAGCCGAGGGCGACGGCGTCAGCGGACCGGTGGACGCTGACCCGCACCCCGCGGTCGACGGACACGGCGGCTCCGGCGACGATGTGGTGTGACCGGGTGGTGTCGCCGTCACGGACAGTGAGCCGGAGACTGCCGCGGAGCACCCACCACAGGTGCGGCATCTTCAGTTCAACTGTCTGACCGTTCCGGTCAACTGCGGGCATGGCCACGACCGTACACTTCTCACGACGAACTGAGCTGAGCCTCAGCTGACACGACAGGAGAACATCTGTGACACCCACGACACGACGCCGTACTCTGACAGCAGTACCGACCCTGGCCACGGCCCTGGTCTGCGCACTGGGGCTGGCGTCCTGCTCCGACGACAGCGGCAGTGACAGCGGCGATGGCGACAGCGGTGCGACGACCGTCGCCGTCACCCACGCCTTCGGCACGACCGAGGTGCCCTCGAACCCGGAGCACGCACTGAGCTTCAGTCAGACCTGGACGGACGCCTTCGCCGAGCTCGGCTCCCCGGTCGCCACACAGGTCGTCAATGACCAGTTCGCTGACGGCCAGCCCTGGGACACAGAGGGTACAGAGGGTACAGACGTCGCCGGGACCACCGTGCCCGTCTCAGTGACCTCGGCCGACCTCGTCACCACCCTGGGCATGGAGGCGATCGCCGAGCAGGACCCGGACGTCATCTTCGCCGGGTTCCTGCCCGACCAGGCCACCTATGACGCACTGTCGGACATCGCCCCGACCGTCGCCACCGTCGGTGAGGGCAAGGTCGATGACTGGCGCGCGGTCACCACTGCCGCCGGCGAGATCCTCGGGAAGTCCGACGAGGCCGAGGAGAAGATCGGCGAGGTCGACGACGCGATGGCGCAGGTCAAGGAGACATACCCGGCGCTGGAGGGCGCGACCTTCGCCTATGCCGCGTACCGGGCGCAGTCCTTCACCGTCATCACCTCCCCGCAGGACGCGTCCAACACCTTCTTCGCCGACCTGGGCATGACTCAGGCGACGGACCGGATCACCGGTACCGAATCCGGCCGTGGCATCGCGGTCTCCGCGGAGAACCTCGACCTGCTCGACATGGACCTGCTGGTGCTGTGGATCTCCGGCGAGACCCCGGATGACCTGCCCGGCTGGTCGGATCTCCCATCGGTGAAGAACGGTTCGGCGGCGCAGCTGCAGACCGTCGCCGCCACCGCCCTCGGTGCACCGACAGTGCGCAGTGTGCCGTGGGTGCTCGACGAGATGGACCCCTACTTCGCGGCCCTGCAGGAGGCCGACGGTGAGTGACTCTGTCTCTTCCACTCCGGACGCGGCGTCCTTCAACACACTGCTCAACAGCCCACAGCACCGGGCCGGGCTCAATGACCTCCACCTCGAGGTCACCTCGGTGACGCGCCGCCACCCCTGGCTGGCCCGGGTCTCCGGGGTGGTGCCGGGCATGGCCGATACCGATCCTTCGGTCTGGTCACATCCGAACCTCGCCCTGCGGCTGGCGATACCGGACGCCACGGACGCGCTCGGTCCCATGATCGGGCAGGCCGGGGTATGCCGACGCGTGTACACCGTCGCCGCGGTGGATGTGGCGTCCTCCACCCTGGACATCGACATCGTGGTGCACGGCGAGAGTTCACCGATGATGCGGTGGCTGGCCGGTCTGGAACCCGGTGACCGGGTGGACTTCGCAGGTCCGCGTCCCCATGCCGCACCGACGGACGCCACCGGCCGGATCGTGCTGCTGGCCGACGGTTCGGCCTACCCCGCGGCGTCCGCCATCACCCGGGCACTGCCCGGTGTGGCGACGGTTATTCTCGCACTGCCGGAGGAAGATACGCAGGTCAGAGGCTGTGCAGACTATGCGGCCGATTTCCCGGGAGCGGAGCTGCGGTTCGCGGCGTCCTCCCCCACTCCCCTGTCGGACGCCTTCGCCGACCTGGACGTGACCGCCACGGACACCGTCTGGGCCGCCGGTGAGCGGGAGGACATCCGTGCGGTGCGCGCGCGGTGTCTCAAGGAGCTGGGGCTGCCGAAGCCGCAGGTGCAGGTCTTCGGGTACTGGCGCCACGGGAAGACCGGGACAGACGCCGATATGGCACGGCTGACGGGCATCGCCGCACTGCGCGACCAGGGCCGCGAGCTCGAGGACGACTTCGAGATCGAGATCTGAGCCCCTGCTACCCCTGCGCCGGGGAGGTCGGGCTCGTCGGCGCGGCGGGGGCCGGGTTGTGGCCGCCCCGCTCCTTGCTGCGCTCGTGGTACTTCCGGATGGCGTCGAAGGCCAGGTTGAGGATGACCAGCACCGGGATCGAGATCAGCGGTCCCGCGCTGGAGACCACGAGAACCATGAAGATGACGAAAGACGTGACACCGTCGACCCAACGGGGGGTGCGGTCCAGGAAAGACAGGGCAGGCATGGAGTTCTTCTACTTCTTCTTCCTGAAGCTACCGCGGATGTTCATGCCGCCGGGGAGCTTGACGGAGTAGGTACCGCGCGAGTTGACGGTCACCGGTCCGAAGCGCCGGGACGCGGACGCGCCGGATCCCGAGTAGTTGATCCAGGAGTCTTTACCGGTCTTCTGACGCTTGCGGAAGTAGATGCCCATGGGTGGCAGTGTAGCGGGAGAACAGGGACGATGGACAGCATGGACACCACCGCTGTTCCTCCAGCTGTTCCCACCCCGCGCCCGTGGACCGACATCACCGGCCCGGTGCCTGACCTGAGACTCGTCGTCCTGGACATGGACGGCACCCTACTCAACGGGTCGGACGAGGTGCCCGACGCGTTCTGGGAGCTACTGCCTGAGCTGCGGAGCCGGGGCATCACCGTGGTCCCGGCGTCCGGACGCCAGTACGCCACGCTCAAGGGGATGTTCGCCGAGCACGGCATCCGGACCTTCATCTGCGAGAACGGGACGCTGGTCGTGCATGACGACGAGGTGGTCTCGACCTCCCCGGTGGATTCGCCGACGGTGGACCGGATCATCGACATCGTGCGGACCGCGGAGACGGACCGCAATGTGGGCCTGGTGGTCTGCGGGCCGAAGAAGGCGTACATCGAGCGGGACGACGACATCTTCGCCGCAGAGGCGCACCGGTACTACCGGTCCCTGGAGGTCGTACCGAACCTTCACGCGGTGCCGGACATCGAGGAGGGCACCGTGCTGAAGTGCGCCTGTTTCGACTTCGACTCCGCCGCCCAGGCAGCATCCGCCCTGTTCACCGGTGGCGGTCCGGGGGTGGCTGACCTGCGGGAGGAGCACCAGGTCGTGGTCTCGGGGAAGAACTGGATCGACATCATGAACGGCTCGGCGAACAAGGGCAGGGCGTTGCGGGCGCTGGAGATGAACCTGGGGATCCCCCGGTCGGGCGTCGCGGTGTTCGGCGACTACCTCAATGACCTGGAGATGATGGCGGAGGGCGACTGGTCCTTCGCGATGGACAACGGTCACGGTGCGGTGCAGCGGGCGGCGCAGTTCATCGCGCCGCGCAACACCGACGAGGGCGTGGTGCAGGTGCTGCGGCGGTTGCTGGGGGTGTGAGGTTCAAGCCTCACATCACCCCCACTCCGCCGCGTCCGGATCCACACCGAACGCCCGCGCCCGGGCGTCGATCGCCTGACGCAGCCATGTCGTCAGCCTCGGCGCGACCGATTCATAGTGCTCGGCGAAGTCCGCCCCCGGTGCCGGCACTCGCCTCGTACATCCGGCCCAGGCAGACCTGCATGGACACCGACAGGGTGAAGAAGTTCGAGAAGACTTCCCGGTGTTCGTCGACCAGGACGTCCGCGGCGTCCGACCCGTGAAGCACCCCGTCACGCACGGCGTCGCCGAGGCGTCCTTCCAGGTCAGCCATCGCGTCCCGCAGCTGCGCCCACTGTTCCGGCGAACGCTGCGCCCCGCGCTGGGCGTACTCGGACCACTGGGCGGTGTGCCCCATTTCTCATGGGCCTGCCGCGTCCAGTCCGGGTCCCGGCCGTCACCGAAGATCTCGCACTGCTGCTCCGTCGTCAGCAGGACGCCACCCGGGTGCGCCTCGATCATCCGGTCCACACCACGTTCCAGGTCCGCGACCCCGGCGACCTTCTCCAGGATCCGCTCCTTCCGCGCGGTGAGGGATGCGACAGCGTCCGCGTCCGGGTCGTCGAGCAGCGAGCCGATCTGATCCCAGTGGTGGAGGGTCCGCGGACACACACACAGAAACACAGAACCGCAGGTCAGCGCTTGGGGCTCCCTGTCGGTTCCCTGTGATCCCCGGTTTTCGGTGGCATTCGTCGATCACGGTTGGATAACGTAATTGTCACGTTCCGGTCACGATCGGAGCGACCCTACCAAGTTCCCTATCTGACAAGGAGCCCAGTAATGGACACCATCGTCTCTTCCGCTTCCAGCATCTTCGACGCCGTCACCGACTTCGTGACCTCCCTCTTCGACACGGTCACCGGTTCCGCCGGCGATGTCGTGAGCTCCATCTCGGAGTAGAGGCTCTACGCCAGACCCGCCCCGGCACCCCGCGCAGATCTTCCCCGACTGTGTGTGGGCCGGGGTTTTTGCGTGCGCGGTTCACCCGTTCAGCTCAGCCCGACACTCCTCGACGGTCTTCTCCGCGATGCAGTTGCCCCACTCGATCTGCCCGTCGACCCACGGATGCGACGCCTCCTGCCCGACATCGACCTGCCAGGAGTAGTTGTCGCAGATGATGCCGGTCCCGTCATCGGCCGTCGCACGCATGCCGATGTTCGCGCCGATGCAGGCGTCCCCGATTGCCGGGCCGCCGGTGGCACCACCATTGGATGAGCCGGTGGAGATGTCCGAGGACCCCACGATTTCCCCTGGCGACTGGGCAGGTTCCGGCAGGTCATCGGCGGGTTCAGCGTCCTCCCCTGTCATCGGTTCCGGCTGCGCCGCAGAGGACGCCGTACTCGTCACCGTGACCATGGTCTGCTCTGTGCCGTCGCTGTCACCGCTGTCACCGCTGCCATCGGTGCGGCCGACCAGCCTTGTCGCGACCAGCACCGCGAGCGCCGGAAGCGCGACTGTCGCGGCTCCCCGCCGAATCATCGTCATGACTGCGCAGAGCACTCCCGCGTCAGCCCGGTGCCAGGGTGAATCGGTGGCGAACAGCCTCAGGTGATCTGTCCCCGAGGTTGCGCCGACAATTTCGACCTATGCTGCCACGGATCCCGCGAAATGTCGGCGCAAACTCCGTGACCTCGCTCTACGATCCCCCTGTTCCACCGCCTTCGCAGCGCGGACCGTGATCACCCCCTCCCGGCACGATCACCACGGTAGTTTCCGTGCCAGAATTGTGACCCATGACACGTCCATCGCGGGATCACCACCCCCACGCCGGTCCGACCACTGGTGCGGAGGGCACCGGCGTGGAGAGCACCGGCGCAGAGAGTACTGGCGCGGAGGCCACCTGTGCCAGGACCACCCTCGCCCCATGGCTCCGCGTCGCCCTGGGCATGTTCGCCATCTGCTTCGGCGCCAACCTCTTCGCCCCACTGCTCCCGGTCATGCGCGAGGTCCACGACCTCAGCCAAGCGCAGGTGAACTTCCTCCTCGCCATCTACGTCGTCGGACTGGTCCCGGCCCTGCTCATCGGCGGTCCTGCCTCCGACCGACGAGGACGCCGCGCCGTGGTCCGCCCTGCCCTGGTCTTCTCGATCACCGGCACCCTCGTCACACTCACCGCCCATTTCTTCGCCGGACCGGTCAGCCCGCTGATCCTCGCCGGCGGCCGGATGCTCACCGGAGCCGCGGTCGGACTCGTACTCGCCGCCGGGGCGTCCTGGCTCAAGGAGGTCACCTCACCGGAAGACGGCGCAGGGGCCGCCGCCCGGCGCGCCACGGTCGCCACCTCCGCCGGTTTCGGCATCGGTCCCCTGGTCACCGGCCCTGTCGCCGAATGGCTGCCCGGGCCGGACACCACCGGTCCGGCCCTGCACCTGGTGATGGTCCTCGTGCTCACCCCACTGGTCTGGACCACGCCCGCACCACCACGACCAGCCCACACCCCGCAGATGCGCCGGCACAGAACACCACTGATCCCGCCCTCCGCCCGTAGCCGGCACTTCCTGTTCGCCGTCGCCTCCTGGGCACCCTGGGCGTTCGGCTGTGCCACGACCTCCTTCGCCGCCCTCGCCCCGGTCGCCGGAGAGTCCGTCGGCCCGGTGGTCGCCTACACCGGCCTCATCGCCGGGGTCACCATGCTCACCGGTGCCGTCGTCCAGCCTCGCATAGGACGCCACGCCGACCTCGGCGCGTCACCCCACCCCGCAGTGCTCGGCCTGGCCACCGCCACGGTCGGCATGCTGCTCGGGATCGCCGTCACCGCTGCGGCCCCCGGTGCCGCCGCATGGCTCATGGTCCCCACCGCAATGGTGCTGGGCACCGCCTACGGCATCATGATGGTCTCCGGTCTGCGCGAGGTGCAGCGCATCGCCCCGACCGAGGAACTCGGTGCACTGACCGGCGTGTTCTACTCGCTGACGTACATCGGCTTCTTCGCCCCGTTCGTCATCTCGCTGATCGCCCCGCACACCGGCCATATCCCGGTGTTCACCGCCGGCGCGGTGGTGGCTGTGGCGTCCGTCCCCCTTGTCCTGTCCGTCACGCGTCGCGGCTGACGCCACCGACGAGTTCCGCCCCGACCACCCCGCGCAGCAGCTCCGGGTCGATGGTCTCCCCCTCGCGCAGGACCGACAGCGCCCCGGTCGGTTCCACGATGACGCACTGCACCTGGTCAGGTGCGGTCACCCCGGCCCGGCGCAGTGCACTGGCGAGATCGGCGGAGGTCACGTGCTGCCGACGCATGGCGTCTTCCACCCGTTGACCGTGGGCCATGATCACCACGGGGGACGCCGTGATCGCCAGCCGTGCCGACCGGACCCGACGGACCGCGCCGAACAGGGCCTCCATGGCCATGAGGGTGAGCAGTCCGATCAGTCCGGCGGACAGGGTCGGTGGATGGCCGATGATCACACGGCCGGCGACGGCACCGAACATGATGATGACCACGGCGTCGAAGGTGGACCAGGCGGTGAGGATCCGGGAACCGAACACCCGCACCATCACCAGGAATGCCAGGTAGACGCCCACCGCGCTGATCATCACCACGGGGATGCGCCAGGCGTCGATGCCGAGCGTGCGGGCCAGGGCGGCACCCCAGCCGTCGGGTGGTGCGGCATCGGCGAGAACGGAAGCAGTCATAGAGACCGTTCTACAACCACCCGTTCTCCCGCGCGGCGCTGACCGCCGGATCCGCGAGAAGTTCACGGGCCATCGCGTCGGACGCCGCGGCGTCCCCTGCGGTGGCGGTGCGTGTGGCGCTCTCCCCGGTCCAGGTGAGGACGCGGCCGTTGTCCCCGAGGTCCTCTCAGGGTGCCGTCGGCGATGATCCCGCCACGGTCGAGCATGACGATGCGTCGGGCGAAGTTCTGCGCTTCCTCGAGGTAGTGGGTGGCGAAGACGACGGTGACGCCCTCGGCGGCACGTGCAGCCATCGTGTCCCAGAACCGGTGGCGGGAGGCCGCGTCCATCCCCGCGGTCGGTTTGTCGAGGATCAGCAGATCCGGGGAACCGAGGAGGGCGAGGGCGAAACGGATACGCTGCTGCTCACCACCGGAGCACTTCCCCACCCGACGGCCACGCAGGGCGGTGAGGTCGGCGAGGTCCAGAACCTCGTCGATGTCGCGGGGTGCGGGGAAGGCGGCGGCGATGGTCCGTAGGGTGATAGCGACAGTGAGGTCGGGCAGCAGGCCACCGGTCTGCATCACCGCACCGACGCGCTGGGCGGCGAGCGCGACGATTCCCCCGCGCTCGACGGTGAGGTCACAACTGCGCAGTGCGCGGACGGTCCGTCCACCCGAGCCGAAACTCCGGGGCGAGGCGTCCCCGAAATCCCCCGGTGTCATGATCCCACCGTGACATTCGGCAAGGGTGTCCAGGACCGCAGTTATGCACATTGTGGACAGGTTCACGGTGCCGGAATCACGGTTGGGCGACAAAATATACAGGTTATGCACATTTCCACAGGTCAATACACATTGTGAACAATATTCATCCGGTATTCACCTGTCTGCCGCATTTGCAGTACCTCCGAAGCGGCGGTAGGGATGGAAAGGGTCTCCGCAGCAGACGGCGTCACCGTGCAGTCACAGAACACGGTGTCACGACGTTCACGTGCGGGCTCGCCGCGTCGGTATTCTCCCGCGACGGGACGACGACCACGAGGAGCCGATGTGCCCCGGAACAACTTGAAATTCGCCTCGAAACGTTCGCGGAAAGTCGGTGCCGCCCGACTGCGCCGCTACCGCCGTGAAGCGTCCGCCCTCACCGGGCCGTACACCGCCGACAAGGTCACCGTCGTCGACGGACCGACGCTGAAACGCGCCGCTGGCGGAGCCTCCCTCGGCAACATGATGGAGTGGTTCGACTACGGCGTCTACGGCTACCTCGCCGTGACCATGTCCGCCGTCTTCTTCGACACCCTGTCGGACTCCCTGGCCCTGGTCGCCACCTTCGCCACCTTCGCCATCAGCTTCCTCATCCGCCCGCTCGGCGGCATCTTCTTCGGCCCCCTCGGCGACCGTATCGGACGCCAGAAGGTGCTGGCCACCACCATGATCATGATGGCGATCGGCACCGTGTCCATCGGTCTGATCCCGGTCGGTCTCGTGCCCGGCTGGGTCGCACTGCTCATGCTCGTCGCCGCCCGCCTCGTGCAGGGCTTCTCCGCCGGTGGCGAGTACGCCGGCGCGATGACCTTCACCGCCGAGTACGCCCCCGACAACCGCCGCGGGCACTGGGGTTCCTTCCTCGATGCCGGCTCCTACCTGGGCTTCGCCCTGGGTGCCGGCCTTGTCGCCCTGCTCAATGCGACACTCGGTGCCGACACGATGGAGGCCTGGGGTTGGCGTCTGCCGTTCTGGTGCGCCGGCATCCTCGGCGTCGTCGGCATGTACCTGCGCCTGAAGCTGGAGGACTCCCCCGCCTTCCAGGAGGCGATGGACGCCGCGGAGGCCCGCGAGGAGGACCTCACCAAGGGACAGAAGACCGGTCTGGTCTTCCTGCTGCGCAACCACAAGCGCGAGATGCTGGTCCTGCTCGGCATCGTCGCCGCGTACAACGTCCTCGGCTACACGCTGACGTCGTTCATGAACACCTACCTCACCGAGTTCGCGGCACACACCACCACGGTCTTCGAGTCCGACATGCTGGTGCTCGTGGCGATCGTCATCACGGTGGTCACCGCGCACCCGATCGGCATCCTGTCCGACCGGATCGGACGCCGCCCGGTGCTCATCGCCGCGTCCGTCTCCCTGCTGGTCTTCTCCTTCCCGGTATTCGCCCTGCTGCAGTCCGGCAACATGGTGCTGATCTTCCTGGGCTGCGCGGTTCTCGCCGTGAACCTCGGCGGCTTCGCCGGTCCGGTCGCCGCGACACTGCCGGCGATCTTCCCGACCCACACCCGCATGGCCGCGCTGGGCATCGGCTACAACCTGTCGGTCGCGGTCTTCGCCGGGACGACGCCGATGATCAACTCCGCCCTGATCCCGATCCTCGGTACCTGGTGGCCCGCGATCTGGCTGGTCATCTTCGGTGTCGTCGGCCTGGTGTCCGTGCGCTTCCTGCCGGAATCCGCGCGCCAGCCGCTGGTGGGCAACAGCCCGCAGGTCGAGTCCCCCGAGCACGCCGCCGGGGTGGCCCGCACGCTGGAGCGGATGCGCCGGTCCCTGCACCTGCGTCGCCGTGACCGCACCGACTACACGGAGTGGGACGCCACCTGGGACCGGTGGCCGGACGCCGCGGTCGAGGCCGGGCTCGACGCCTCCGACCACGATGCCGCGGTCGGCGAGGTCACGATCGACGATCTGGCCCCGTCCTACGCCACAGGGACCGCGGAGACACCGGTCGACGCCACCGCTGTCAAGGAACACGTCACCGCGTCCTGACGCCCCGTTACCCTGGTGTCGTGGATGCCCCGGATATCTCACTCCGCGCTGCTGACCTGCTTGCCGGCCCCCGCGGACGCCGCCTGCTGCTGGAGTTCGGGTGCGACGTGGCAGACAACGCCCTGGCTTCCGCGGTGCATGAGGTCAGCGCGGACCTCGATCCGCAACGCGACAGGATCGCCCGGTACGTCCGGTACACCGACGACCCCGGAGACACCGCCGGTGCCTCCGCCCCGGCCACCCCGGACACCGTCGCCCGGCTGCTCACCGTCGCGGCCGGTCGCATTCCCCTCCCGGACCCCACAGCCGGACAGCTCCGGGACGCCCTGGGCACCTCCGTCGACGCCGCCAGGTACTGGTGCCCCTCAGACGGAGCCGACGTCCTCACCGCTGATCCTGCGGTCCGCGCCGCGCTGACGCCATGGGCGGAACACCTCGCGGCGTCCCCGCTCACCGACTGGTGGTGGTCCGCCCCGGACCCCGCCGACCAGTGGACGGTGGCCTGGGGGGAGGACGCCGCCCCGTGCCCCGCAATGACGGCGGAGAAGAAGATCTCGAACCTCCTCGCCTGGTGCACCCGCACCAGGGAGAGCGAACAGCGCGACTCGGGTTTCCTGGACCGTCTGCGGTCAGTGACGGCCGCGGCCGGCGGTGACTGGTGGTCCGTACCACTGTGGGAGGTCCCGGCGTCCACCCGGGCTTGGCCGGACGGTACCGGCGGCGGAGACCCGGTCGGGGCCCTGTTCGTCGAGGACCGGTGGGAGGACGCCTTCTGCGCCACCCGGTTCACCCCGCCGGAGCATGCCCGCATCCGGGAGATCACCGGTGCCGACGACTGGTCCGCCCTATGCCGTGAGTTCCCCCTCGAGGTCACCTGGTCCCGTCGCCGCGAGTGGTGGGAGGTCACCGGTCGGGACTCCCGGGACGCCGGCCCGTGGCTGATCCCCGACTGGTCCGCGGTCGCCGACAGGTGGGATGCCGTGCACCTCACCGTCGCCGGCTACCTCAACGCGGCGACCCGCTCCATCCCCGTCCCCGGCGCCGACGGGCAGGACGCCGACTCAGTCATCGCCGGCTGGGGACCCGACGTCACCTACTGGCTGCGGTGACTCATCAGTGATCTACCCCAGTGCCTCGCCGAGCAGCCGGACGGTCTGCTCGGCGCCCGGCGCGCGGTCGAGCGGTTCACCGTCGTAGGCACCGCCGACCGGGGCGATCATGACCTCGTCGACCCCGTGGCGTCCGGCGAAGACGGTGAGCTGCTCCAGGGCGTTGTCCGGGGTGTCGACGACCTCCTTCAGCCGGTCGGGATCGGTGCTGCCGGTCTTCGAGGCGTAGCTCTCCGCCGGTCCGGGCAGCGGTGTCGCCTGCGCCTCCTCGACCGTCTCCTGGGCGGCCATCGGCAGACCGGTACGCAGCCGTGCCATGGTGCGCCGCTGCGGGAGCATCCGCTCGACCGCCTCCTCAGCGGTCGGGGCGACGGAGGCGTTGACCGTGAGAATGGTCCGGGGCTCGGGGAACGCCTCGGAAGGCTGGTAGGTGTCGCGGTAGGTCGTCAGGGCGTCCTGCAGGCCGGGGCCACCGAAGTGGTTGGCGAAGACGTAGGGCAGGCCGAGCTCGGCGGCGAGCTTCGCGGAGAAGTCGGAGGACCCGAGCAACCAGACCTGCGGGATCTCCCCAGCCACGGCGACCGGGGTAGAGCGGACGGCGTAGCCCTCGCCACCACGCAGGCGGACGCCGGCACCGTCCGGGTCGAGCAGGGCCGTGATCTCCCGGACCTGCTGCGGGAAAGACTCCGCCCCGGGCGCGGTACCGGACTGGTGCAGCAGCTGACTGATCACCGGGTCACTGCCCGGCGCGCGCCCGAGACCGAGGTCGATGCGTCCCGGCGCGATCGCGGCGAGGGCGGCGAACTGTTCGGCGACGATGAGGGTGGAGTGGTTGGGCAGCATGACGCCACCGGAGCCGACCCGGATCTGTCCGGTGCGCGCCGCCACGGCGGCGGCGAGGACGGGCGGGGTGGTGGACGCCACGGCGGGCATGTTGTGGTGCTCGGCGAACCAGTAGCGGCGGTAGCCGAGCTTATCGGCGGTGGCGGCGACCTCGAGTGTCGCGGCGACAGCCTGGGCACTGGTCTGACCGGTGCGGACGGGCACGAGGTCGAGGACGGACAGGTCAAGGGTGCGGTCACTGTTCATGGTCGCCACCGTAGGCCTGAATTTCAGTCACTGCAATCCCATTCTACAGTGACTGCAGAATTGGGTTACTGTCGTCCCCATGGCAGGAACACGGACAGCAACCACCGTCGCGGCTATCAGGACAGCAGCACTGGACCTGGCCGCCGAGAACGGTTACCAGCAGACCACCGTCGACCGGATCTGTGAGCGTGCCGGCGTCAGCCAACGCACCTTCTTCAACCACTTCCCCACCAAGCAGGACGCTTTCCTCGACCACGGAACACCGTGTCTCGACGAGAAGGCGACGAGGGAGTTCCTCGTCGGCACCGGGCCCCTGCTCGATGACGCCCTCGCCATGATCACCCTGCCCGGCGCCGAGGACATCGCCCGCATGCGCATCGTCACCTCGTGCCCGGAGCTCCTCGCCGCCCACGTCGCCCGGATGGACGCCGTGGAGGACGAGATCCGTGACCTGGTGCTGCTGCGTCTGCGCGGTGGGCACTCCGGCGCCACCAGTGAACAGGAGCAGGACGCCGCCATGGTCGCCTGCCTCCTGGCCGGGGTGGTGCGCTGGGGTGCACTGAACACGGCGTCCTCCTTCCCCTGCCCGGTCACCGCCGCCCGCGCCTGCCTCGACCGGATCACTTCAACCGACACCCGAACCAACCAGGAGTAACCAGGAGTAACCATGACCATTCTCGTCACCGCAGCCACCGGCCACCTCGGCAGCCTCGTCATCGACCGGCTCATCGCCCGTGGCGCCGACGCCTCCGACATCGTCGCCGGCGTACGCACCCCGCCAAGGCCACCGACCTCGCGGAGAAGGGTGTGCAGGTCCGTCACCTCGACTACGACGAGCCCGCCGCCCTCCCCGCCGCCCTCGAGGGCGTCGACCGCGTCCTGCTGATCTCCAGTTCGGAGATCGGCAGCCGCGTCCCGCAGCACACCGCCGTCGTGGACGCAGCCGCGTCCGCCGGCGTCCAGCTGCTGGCCTACACCAGCTGCGGTGAAGCCCTGACCACGGACTTCCTGCTCGCCCCGGAGCACAAAGCCACCGAGGAGGCCATCCACGCCTCCGGTGTACCTTTCACGGTCCTGCGCAACGTCTGGTACATCGAGAACTATCTGCCCAACGCCGCCCAGGTGAAGGAGACCGGCGTCCTGCCCGGTGCGGCCGGCGAAGGACGCGTCGCAGCCGCGACCCGCGAAGACTACGCGGACACCGCCGCCGTCGTCCTGCTCGCCTCCGACGAGGACGGGACGCCGACCTACGCCGGGCAGACCTTCGAGCTCTCCGGTAAGGCAGTGACCTACCCGGAGATCGCCGCGGCACTCGGTGAGGCCGTCGGCCGCGAGCCGACCACCTTCGCCGAGGGCATCCGGGCCGCCCTCACCGGCGCGGAGTAGCCTGCTCCGAAACTGACACCTCCTCACCTTTGTGTCCAGGCCTTTCCGGTGGTCAGGCCTGACGTAACGTTGTTCACTGACGTGACACACCGACGTGAGGAGAGTGTTCAGATGCCACCCGCATCCGAGAAGAGAACCAGTCCGGGCGAACAGCCCAGGCAACCGTCCGGTCGACTGAGTACCGTCCTGAAGAAGGCCGCCAGCGGTGAGCAGTCCATCCACCCGGCCCTGGTCCCCGGCATCAGTGTCGAAGACACGAACACGAAGTTCCCGACCCGGATCGGAGTGTTCGCCACCGCGTTGACGGTCGCCCTGTGCTTCATCGTCTGGGCAGCGGTCGCGCCGGACAATATCGCCGAGGTCGGCTCCACCATGCAGTCCTGGGTGGTCCGCAACCTGGGGTGGATGTACGGGGCGATCACCGTCGCCTGCGCGGTGTTCATGATCGTCATCGCCTGCCGGTCGACCGGACGCATCAAACTCGGCCCGGATGACGCCGAGCCGGACTTCTCCACTGTGACGTGGATTTCCATGCTTTTCGCCGCCGGCCTGGGCATCGGCCTGATCTTCTACGGCCCGATGGAACCGCTGCAGCACTTCCTCAATCCGCCGCCGGCGACGGACGCCGAAGGCGGCACCATGGAGGCTGTCCGGCCGGCACTCTCCCAGGCGGTCCTGCACCAGGCGAGCTTCGCCTGGGGCATCTACGCCCTGGTCGGTGGCTCGCTGGCGTACACCACCTACCGACGCGGCCGCGTCCCGCTGATCTCCGCGGTCTTCGAGCCGATCTTCCCGGACGGCTCGAACCGCGTTCTCGGCAAGATCATCGATGTCGCCGCTGTGCTGGTGACCCTGTTCGGTACCGCGACCTCGCTGGGTATCGGCGCACTCCAGATCCGGACCGGTACCTCGATCCTCACCGGCAAGCCACTGGAGGGCAACGGGTTCGTCGTGGTGGCCATGTCGGTTCTCACCGTCGCCTTCATCATCTCCGCGGTGTCCGGTGTGAAGCGGGGTATCGCCCTGCTGAGCAACATCAACATGGGACTGGTCATTGCACTGGGACTGTTCGTACTGGTCACCGGGTCGACCGTGTTCCTGCTCGACCTGCTTCCGTCGACGGTCTACAACCTCGCCGAGAATCTCCTGGCCATGTTCCAGGTCAGTGCGAGCGAGGGCAAGGTGGAAGAGGAGTTCCTCACCTCGTGGACCACCCTGCTGTGGGCCTGGTGGATCTCGTGGTCCCCGTTCGTGGGCATGTTCATCGCGAAGATCTCCCGCGGCCGGACGATCCGTGAGTTCGCCACGGTTGTCGTGCTCGTCCCGTCTGCGATCTCCATCGCCTGGTTCGTGATCTTCGGAGGCACGTCCATCAGGATGAACCTGGACGGTCTGGGCCTGGAGATCAAGGAGTCCGGCGAGAACGTCATGTTCGACATCATGGACAACCTCCCTTTCACCGGTGTGACGTCCATCGTGGTGCTCATCGCCGTGGTGATCTTCTTCGTCACGGCAGCCGACTCGGCAACGGTGGTGATGGGGTCGATGTCTCAGTCGGGACGCGCGGTCCCCTCGAAGCCGGTGACGATCATCTGGGGCGCGGCCCTCGGCCTCATCGCGATCTTCCTGCTGCTCGCCGGCGGACGCAATGCACTGTCCGGACTGCAGTCGATCATGGTCTCCTGTTCCGTTCCGTTCGCCCTGATCATCATCGGCATGATGGTCTCCTGGTGGAAGGACCTGTCCAATGACCCTGCGACGATCCGTCGCCGGTACGCCCGTTCGGCGGTCTACAAGGGCGTCGCCAAGGGAATCGACGAGCACGGTGACGACTTCGTGTTCGGGGTGGACCCCGTCCCTGCTGAGGAAGGCGCCGGCGCGCACTTCGACAGCGAGGATCCGGAGCTGACCGACTGGTACACCGACGCCACCTCCGAGGATCCGGAGGAGGCGCGGAAGCAGCGCGAGGAGGAGGCTGCCGCTACTCCGGACCCGTGGGCCGCGTACTCGCGGACCCAGGAGAACCGCGCCGCAGCAGAGGCAGCGGAGGCAGCGGAGGCAGCGGAGGCAGCGGAGGCAGCGGAAAAGGACGCAAAAGAGAAGGACACCGACGGGGAGTAGGTACTCCCCCGACAACGACACACCCCGTGCCGCTGCAGTGATCCTGCGGCGACACGGGGTGTGTCGTTGACGGGGTGGCTGCACAACTGCGCGGCCATACCCCGGTACTTATCTAGCCGGCGATGATCTTGTTGACCTGGCGGACGACCGGAGCCGGAGCAAAGCGGGCGGACCAGCGGAGGGCAAGGTCCGGGAAGGACACAGAGTAGTCCTGACGCTGACGCTCGATGAAGTTCTTCGGGTGGACGGCCTTCCAGACGGAGTTCGCGACGTCGCTGGGCTCGATCCGGACGCCGAGACGCTTGGTGGACTTGGCCTCCACAGCGGCCAGCTTGGTCTTGGCCCACAGCGGCATGATGCTGACGACGCGGATGTCGTCCTTGCGCCACTCCAGGCTCATGGCCTGGGTGAAACCGTGGACGTAGAACTTGGACGCGGAGTAGGGGGTGATGTGCGGCTGGCCGTAGATACCGGAGGCGGAACCCATGGACAGCATGTGCGCACCCTTGGTGGCCTTGAGGTAGGGGTACGCGGCCTTGGCGCCGAGGGTGATGCCGGTGCAGTTGACCTCGATCTGCTTGGCGATCAGGCCGGCCGGCTGCTCGGCGATGTCGAAGTCACCGATGATGCCGGCGTTGTTGTCGAGGACGTCCAGTTTGCCGTTGGTGTGGGAGGTGAAGTCGGCCAGAGCCTCCTCCCAGTTGGCGAAATCGGTGACGTCCAGCTTGCCGGTGATGATGCCGGGAGCCTCGGCGGCGAGCTTGCCGAGGCCCTCCTCGTCGATGTCGTAGGCGCCGACGGTCCAACCGGCGTTGTGGAACTTGAGTGCGACTTCACGGCCGATGCCCGCGGCGCCGCCGGAGATGAAAATGCTCTTATTACCCATGGGAGACAAACTACCGGCGCCCGGACGGCAGCGTCCACGGTTCGGGCATATTTCCAGAAGAAAAGTTTGCCTCAGCTCGTCCCCCGCGGTGACCCCGGAGCTTCCGGGGCGAGCGGTTTCACGTGAAACGCACTATCCCTCGTCGCCGCCGATGACATCCGCCAGCAGGGGCGCGAGGGTCTCGAGCGCCCACTGGGTGGACAGCGGTCCGGGGTAGGCGATGGCCCAGGGGAGATTGCCTTCCTGCTCCTCGGTGTCGTCGTTCACCGTGTACGCGGCCTTCCCGGACTCGAAGGCCTTGTTGTGGAGGATCAGGACCCGCCCCTCCTTCACTCCCGGGATCGCCTGGAAGGTCGGGTTGTCCGTCAGTTCGTCGATCCTGCCGTTCGAGTTGTCCATGATGACCATGACATCGGCGGCGGTGTCGTCGAGGCGCTCGGCGGAGATGTCGTCGCTGCCGAAACTCGAGGACTCCGCGATCGTCGTGAGCCCGATGGACTCCATCAGGTCGGCAGCATCCGAATCGTCCGGGTTGAGGTAGCGGATGGTGTCCAGCCCGAAGTAGTTGAGCATCGAGATGCTCTTCCCCTCGAACTCGGGATGCTCGGCCTTCACGTCGGCAGCCACCTGAGCGGTGTCATCGATGATCTGTTGCGCCTCGGTCTGCCTACCGAGCGCCTCGCCGAGGTCGGTCACGGTCTGCTGCCAGTTCCCGCTGACATCCTCCTCGGTGTGTGCACCGATGACCGGGGCGATCTTCGAGAGGTCGTCGTACTGGTCTCCGAGATCCATCTGGCTGGCGAGGATGAGATCCGGCTCCGCAGCGGCGACGCTCTCCAGGTCGATGGAGCCGTCTTCGGCGTAGGCGGAGGTGTTCTCCGGTTCTTGGCCGTCGAAGGCGTCGACGGTCCAGGCCTCCTGCTTGAGCGTGTTCTCCCACATGATCACCGGGACCTCACCGAGTGAAGCCATGATGTCCGCGTCCTTGTACCCGACCGCGGCAATGCGGGTCGGCTTCTCCTCCAGGGTGGACTCCCCCCATGCGGTCCCGAAGGTGAGCGGGTAGGACGCCGAGTCCACCGCCGTCCCGTCTGCCACCTCTTCTGACGACGCGGAATTGCCGGTGTCGTCGTCATCCGACGAGCAGGCGGTGAGCGTGAGCCCGGTGACGGCAGCGAGAACCGCAGCTGCCACTCTCCGGAACGGGCGGCGCATGGTCAGGGACAAGGGATCTCCTCAGGTCGTGTGCGATGTCATTCAGACTACAAACACGACATGAGGCAAGGCAAAGGTCATGTAGACGGCGCCACCGGTTCACACCGGACCTGCTCCACCGACCCGGGGGACAGGGCGTTGCGCACCAGGTCGATCACCCGTGGCGAGTAGGTCATGTCATGGCCCGACATGTCCTGTTCGCAGCCGTCCTGCAGCACGATGTTCTCCACCGTCGCCCCGGGGCCGGCGGTGAGGAAGGTGGTCTCGTAGGGGGTGGTGGTCGTGTCGTAGCGGGAGCCGATGGCGGTGTAGTTGACGCCGGGCACCGTATCCCCGTCCGCGTTCAGCTCGGTGAGCAGCGGGGAATCGTAGACCTGCTGTATGCCTGCCTCGCCGATGACGTAGTCCAGCGCCGGATCGAGATCGAGTCCGAGGTCACCGATGGTGCGGTCGAGCGTCCCCAGCCCGTTCAACGTGGTGCCGTGGTTCGTCGCGCCGAGCGTGACGAGCATACCCACCTTCTCCGCCCCGCCATTGAACTTCAGGTACTGCCGGGCGAGCAGTCCGCCCTGGGAATGGCCGACCATGTCGACCTGGGACGTCCCGGTGGCCTGGAGGACGGCGTCCACGTAGTCGGCGAGGTCACCGGCGGTGAGGGCGATGTCCTTGGTGGCGAAGACACCGGGCCCGAGCGACTGCACCCCTCCCCTGGTGGTGATGTCCGCTTCGCCGAGGTTCGGGGCGAATACGCAGTAGCCGTCCTCCTTGAGCTGCGGTGCCAGACCCGACCAGGCACTGTAGGTATTCCCCCATGTCCCGTGGACGAGAACGACCGGCTCGGGGTGCTCCGCCGTGGGGACGCAGTCCCAGTCGTCGGCACCGGGCGGAGCCATGCGTGGGTTATTCCGGGCCTGTGCACTGGCGTCCCGGAAATCGACGGCGCCGGGACCGTTCCCGGTCGTGGTCTCGTGCGGATGGGGCACCTCCGGATACTCGGGAGGGGCGGGCATCGCCGGCAAGACGGGCATCTCAGGCATCTCAGGCATCTCAGGTACAGCCGGCGCGGCGACTGCCTGGGGTGCGGCGAACAACAGACCGAGGGAAGCAAGCAATCCCCCGGCAACGGCACTTGTTTTCCTCATGAACATAACAACACGCTACCAGTGACTCACTTCATAGTGTGGTTCACAGTGCGGTGGATCATTGTTTACAGCGTGTTCTTCCCCACCTGATCAACGGCGGTAGGCGATACCCAGCTCATCGAGGAGCTCCTTGAGCCGCGACGGGTAGTCGGTGATGATGCCGTCGGCTCCGGCGTCGATGTACTCCGCCATGTCGGCGGTCTCGTTGACCGTCCACGGCAGGACGCGCACCCCGGCCTCATGTGCCCGGTCGATGAACCCCGCGAGGTCACCTCCGACCCAGGACGAGGAGGTGTCGAAGGCGGGACTCGCGACTTCCACACCCAGCTCCCCCACCCCGGCGAGGACGTCACCGTCGACAGCGTCGTAGTCCACCGGCCCGAGGTACGGCGAGTCCGGCGTCCACGTGCTCTTGTCCCACAGTGCGGCGAGTGGGACCTGCGGGGCGCGGTCGCGGACCAGCGGCAGTGTCGACCAGTCGAAGGACTGCACGGTGATCCGGTCGGTGGTGCCGGCGGCGTCCGCGGCATCGAGGATGGCGTCCACATACTCCTGCGGCGCGGCGGACCGCTCCGGCTCCTCGGCCTCGACCTTGGTCTCGATGTTGAAGTACACCTGCGGATCATGCTCCGCGATATCGAAGACATCGCTGAGCTGCAGGATCCGGTTACCGGTGGCGGGCACGGCGTCCGGGAAATCGTCGAGCACCTTGTCACAGGTCAGCGTCTGGATCTGTTCCCAGGTCAGGTCGTGGACGTCCTTGCCGACATAGGGGAACTCCGGGTCATCGGCGGTGACCGGCGCGGTATCCGTGCACTTGTCGTCCTGGATCGACGGATCGTGCCAGACCAGCGGGATACCGTCCTCCGTCATGTGGATGTCGAGCTCGAGAGTGGTGACGCCTAGGTCGATGGCGGTCTCGAAGGCGGTCCGGGACTCCTCGGTATGCTCACCGCGGCCGCCACGGTGTGCCTGCAGGTCGAAGGTGGTCGGCAGGTTGTCGACGGGGTCCGCACCCGGGATGCCCGGAAGGCTGCCGGTGATGCCACCGGGTGATCCGGGGACGGATCCCGGGGCCCTGTCGGACAGGGCACCGGCGGCGGTGGCTGCGGGAACTGAGACGAGGAGGGTGGACAGGGCCATTGCGCTGGAGAGGACTGTGGCGGCGAGGCGTCGGGTGAGGGTCATGGGGAGAACGCTAACGACCGGCCACGCTCCCTGTCAGCTATGTGCACCTGGTGTTCACGGTGAACACGGAGAGTTCATCCAGGTGTCAGCATCAGTACGGTCGGGGGTTCTCCGGGGACACCCGCAGGCGGGGACCCGGTGCGGCGTGCGGTCACCGCCCCGCACAGGAACACCCCTACATCCGCCCCAGCCGCCACAGCGAGGTGACCTCGCGGGACCGGGCGACATGCAGCGGATCGTCCTCCCGCAGCACCTTCGGATGACGCGGCGTGGTGTCCGACCGTCCGAGAACCTGCAGGCCGCCGTCGGAGATCCAGGTCTCCAGCTGCTCCCTGGTACGTAGTCCGAGGTGCTCCGCCAGGTCAGACAGCACCAGCCAGCCCTCCCCACCGTCGGTGAGGTGGTCGGTGAGTTCAGTGAGAAAGCGCCGTAGGGCATCGGAGGAGGCGTCGTAGATCCCGAGTTCCAATTCCGAGGTCGGCGTCCCCGGTAGCCACGGCGGGTTGAAGACGACAATACCCGCGGCATCCGCGGCATCCGCGGCATCCGTGGTCTCCGTGGTCTCCGTGGTCTCCGTGCTCCTCGTGGCCTCCGACACCGCCGGCCACAGGTCAGCCTCGACGACCTCGCACCGCTCCCCCACACCGAGCCGGTCCAGGTTCGCCCGTGCACACGCCACCGCACGCGGGTTCACGTCCGTCGCCGTCACTCGTACGGCGCCTCTCCTGGCCAGCACGGCGGCGAGGACGCCGGTCCCGGTACCCAGTTCCAGGACGCTCGCCCCCTCTTTGAGAGAGGGCAGGAAAGCCGCCGCGACGTCATCGACCAGGTCGACGTACTCGCTGCGCGTCGGCGAGAAAACGCCGTAGTCCGGGTACACCTTCTCCCCCAATGCCGGTACCTCCACACCGTTGAGATGCCACTGATATGCCCCGAGGACACCCTGTAGTGCGGTGAATGGTGTCCGCCGGCTCTCCCCCCGCGAAGGGGCACCGTAGGCGTGCCCGCAGGCCCCGGCCACGTCCGGGGCGCGGTGCAGGTCCAGGAGCCATTGACCGTCCCGCTCCGCCAGGTCGACGACGATGCGGCCGAGAATCTCCGCCCGGCGCGCCCGGTCCTCACGCTGCCGCAGGAACAGGTCTGCCGCGGTCCCCGCGCTCTGCTTCTTCTTCCCCTTACGCGCCGCCTGCTTCGTCAGTCGCCGGTCGACGGCCCTGATGAGCTGGCGTCCGTTGTGGAAGTCCCCCTGCCAGAGCAGTGTGGTTCCGCGGCGCAGCCGGGCGTAGGCGGCGTCTGCGGTGGTCGTGTCATCGGCGACGGTCGTCTGCCCGGAGGTGGAGGTCATGCCTGTGATTGTCGCACGGGCAGGCCGAAGCCCCGGACTACCCCAGCAGGTTCTCGCGCAGGGTCGTGCCCTCGTATTCCCGACGGAACCGGCCGCGCTCCTGCAGCACCGGCACCACCTGGTCGACGAAGGTGTCCAGTCCGTGCGGCATGGAGGGCGGCATGATGTTGAATCCGTCGGCCGCCCCGCAGTCGATCCAGCGGATGATCTCGTCCGCGACCTGCTCCGGGGTACCGACCAGGGTCGCGTGTCCGCCACCGGCGGCAAGGTAGCCGAGCACCTCCCGCACGGTCGGGCGCCGAAGGTCGTCCTGGCCGCTGCTGGACCCGCCACGGCGTCCGGCGTGTTCCACGATGTGCCGGACCAGGGTGGCGCGTCCCGGGGCCGCATCACACTCACTGACCGGCGGCAGGACGGGGAACTCGGCGTCCGGGTCCCAGGCGGTGGCGTCCACCCCGAGGAAGGCGGAGAGGTCGTGCAGAGCCGCCTCGATCGGGAGCAGCTCATTGAGCTCCTGCTGGTGGCGTCGCGCCTCCTCCTCGGTGGATCCGACATAGGCCACGAGGCCGGGCATGACGCGCACGTGGTCGGGGTTGCGGCCCATGGCGGCGGTACGGGCGCGGACGTCCTTCCGGAAACCGCGGGCGCCCTGGGAGTCCCAGGCGACGGTGAAGACACCTTCGGCGTGGGACGCGGCAAGGTCCCGCCCCGGCTCCGAGACACCGGCCTGGAAGATCACCGGCTGCTTCTGGGGCGGGGTGGGGATGTTCAGCGGACCGTCGACCCGGAACCACCGGTCGCGGTGGCTGATCTTCTTCAGCTGGGAGGTCTCGGTGTACCGTCCACCACGGTCGGCGACGATCGACTCCGCCGGCCAGGACCCCCACAGTTCCTTGATCGTCTCGGCGAACTCCCCGGCACGGGCGTAGCGCACCGCGTGGTTCGGCAGAGCGTCCATCCCGTGGTTGCGGGCCTCGGCGTCCAACTGGGAGGTGACGATGTTCAGCCCGGCGCGTCCGCCGGAGATGTGGTCGAGACTGGCGATGATGCGGGCGGCGTGGAACGGATCCCAGAATGTCGAGGACACCGAGGACACCAGACCGATATGTTCGGTGACCTGCGATATCGCCGCAAGGCTGGTCATCGGCTCAAGGAACCAGGTCGGGCCGGCGGTGAGCGCCTCGGTCCGGGCGGCCTGTCCGTCGGGGAAGAAGATGGCGTCGAACCTGCCGCGTTCGGCGGTCTGCGCCAGGCCCTCCCACCAGGAGATGTCGCCTAGCCGGTCGACGGCGGAGTCAGCTGCACGCCAGGCGGCTGCATGGTGGCCGCAGCCGCTGACGAAGAGGTTGAGGTGGACCTGTGCCGGATTGTCGGGCTCGCCGTTCTCGGTCATGGGAACCTTTCAGAGGTGGTGAATTCCGGGGGTGGGATGTTCTTCCACGTCGGTAGCCTGTACGGCATGGATACTGACGTGTCGACAGTTTCACCGTACCTGTCCGTGGCTGAGGGCACCCGCACCGCCTCCGTGGCGACCTGGTTCCTCGTGCCGCTGCTGCTCATCGTCGGTGCGGTGGCCCTCGCCGCTGTCACCTGGCTGCTGGCCACGGTGATGCGCCGGGTCCTCGGTGTCCCGGTGGGCTGGCCCCGGTCGATCGTCGTGGCCCTGGTGGTCTCCCTGGCGACCGGTGGCCTGGTCTACCTGGCGATCGACCAGTTCTGGGACTCCGGGGTGGAACCCGGCCCGGCGGTCATCCTCGGCGGGATCGCACTGCTGTGGATGCTCGGTTTCGGCGCGGCGGTGCTGACCGTCCTGGAGCTCATCGCACCGACCGGGGCGACAGGCGGCTCCCCGCTGTCCTGGTTCAGCGGCCTGCGTGACGCCCGCGGCCGCAACCGCCGTTACCGGCAGGTCACGGCGGTGTTCGTCCGCCGGGGGCTGACCTCGGGGCGCCCCTCGTTCTCCGGGAAGGACGCCGACGCGACCCGTCGGATCGCGCAGTCCTTCCGTGAGGCCCTCGAGGAGTGCGGGACGACCTTCGTGAAGCTCGGCCAGAACCTCTCGACCCGGGAGAACAACCTGCCGCCGGAGTTCATCAGCGAACTCTCCCAGCTGCAGACCTCCGCCTCCCCCGCACCCTGGTCGGAGATCCGCGAGGCACTCACCGAGGCACTCGGCGCGGCTCCGGAGGAGGTCTTCGCCTCGGTGGAGCATGAGCCGATGGCCGCGGCGTCGGTGGCCCAGGTGCACCGGGCGACACTGGAGGACGGTACGGCGGTGGTCCTCAAGATACAGCGTCCCGGCGTGGTCGAGGAGGTCACGCGGGACACCGACATCGTGCTGCGGGTCTGCACCCGGCTGGAGAACTCCGCGCAGTGGGCCGGGGACATGCGGCTGAAGCAGCTGGCGTCCTCCTTCACCACGACGCTGGCCGAGGAGCTGGACTACCGCACCGAGGCGACGAACATGCGCCAGATGGCGGAACCGGTCGCGGCGACTGGCATGGTCATGCCGAAGGTCTACGGCGAGTTCTCCTCCCGGCGACTGCTCGTGATGGACGAGCTGGTGGGTACTCCCCTGGGCTCGGCGACCGGGCCGGACGGGGAGATCGCGGCGATGACCCCGGAGCTGCGCCGGGAGCTCGGTGACCTGCTCATGAGCGCCTCACTGCGGCAGATGATGCGGTACGGCGTCTTCCAGGCCGACCCGCACCCGGGCAATGTGCTGGTGATGCACGATGTGACGGTACGATCGGCCTCCTCCTCGGAGAGTGAGCACAGCCTGGGCCGCCTGCATGTCACCGCGGGCTCGGACGAGGAGACGGTCACCACGAGGGAGACCGGGCTGGGCATGCTCGACTTCGGTGCGGTGGGTCGCCTGGACTCCACGGACCGCACCGCACTGGCGGCCGTCTTCGCCGCCATCGACCTGGGGGACGCCAGGGTCCTCACCGACGCCCTGCTGGGCCTCATGGACCGTCCGGAGGAGCTGGACATCCGTGCCCTGCAGCGGTCCGTCAGTGCGCTGCTGTCCCGCTACGGCGGGGGGATCGGGTACGGCGAGGGGGCCGCACTGTTCAGCCGGCTCACGCGGCTGTTCAACGACTACAGGCTGGTCGTGCCGGAGACGATCGCCGTGGCGCTGCGCAGTCTCGCCGAGCTGGAGGGCACGTTGCGCGTCCTCGACCCCGGCTATCCGCTGGTGGAGACCGCCCGACGTGAGGGATCGGACCTGGTGAAGGACCGGTTCCGTCCGGGGGGTCTGAAGGACGCCGCCGAGAGCGTCCTCATGGAGTCCCTGCCGCTGCTGCGGGACCTTCCGCGCCAGGTCTCGGGGATCGTCGGTGACCTGCAGAACGGCCGGATGTCGGTCAGCATGCGCATGTTCCGCAACCCCGGTGACCGGGCCTTCCTCACCGGGCTGCTGCAGCAGATCACCGTGGCGATGGTGGCAGGGTTCTGCGTCCTCGGCGGGGTGATGCTCATCGCCTTCGGGGACGGTGGCCCGAAGCTCGTCGACGAACTGACCTGGCACGCGGCGATGGGTTATGTGGTGTTGTTCGCCGGCTTCCTCTTGTCCCTGCGTACCGTGGCGATGGTGCTGTTCCGGGGCAGGGGCGGGCGGCGGTAGGGACCGGCCCCAGAGACGGCTCAGCCTCCCACGGCGTTCCGCACGAGGACCCGCAGCCATTCCTCCACCGCCGGGGTCACCTCGACCACGGCGAAACTGGTGGCCCACATGGGGCCGTCGTCGAGGGTGGCGTCCTCGGAGAAACCAACGGTGCCGAAGCGCACGTCGAACTTCGAGGCCGGCTGGTAGAAGACGATGACCTTGCCGTCGAGGGCGTAGGACGGGAAGCCGTACCAGGTCTTCGGGGCGAGCTGCTGTGCCTCCTCGGTAACGACGCGGTGCAGCAGAGCCGCGACGGCCGCGTCCGTCCCTTCGAGGGCGTCGATCGCGGCGACGCAGGCCTCGAACTCACGGGCTGTCTTCGCCGCCCCTTTGAGCCCCTTGGTGGAGCGGATCTCCTCGGCGCGCTGGGCCATGGCCGCACGCTCTTCATCACTGAATCCGGACATGGTGCTACTTCCCTTCCTGGGTCGGGGTCTCCTGGATGCGCAGGAGGTTTCCGGCGGGGTCGCGGACGGCGGCGTCCCTCAGTCCGTAGTCCTGGTTGACCGGTTCCTGGACGATGTCGGCACCGGCGGCGACAAGTGCCTCGAAGGTGGCGTCCAGATCGGCGGTGGCGAGGTTGGCGCCGAAGTAGGTGCCCTTGGCGACAAGTTCGGTGAGCAGTGCGGTCTCCCCGTCCGTGAGGTCGGAGCCGACACCCAAGGGGTGCAGCACAATGGCGGTGTCCGGCTGACCGACGGGGCCGACGGTGATCCACCGCATGGCCTCGTAGCCGACGTCGAGGCGGACCTCGAAACCGAGCACGTCGCGGTAGAACGCGAGGGACGCCTCGGGGTCGAGGTGGGGCAGGAAGCTGGAGTGGATGCTGAGACCGGTACGTGGATCGCTCATACCGCTGAGACTACGGTGCGCCCGATGTGCCCGCTTCTCGATTCCTGACGGTGCGGTGGGGCGCTCCCGGCGGGGTCTGGTGACCTGCCTGGCGATACACAGCAGCATCCCCGGAACCACGTCCGCTCCCTGCGCGCGGCACACGCTCGGAGGGACACCGACGAGCTCGGAGAAGCGGGTGCTGAAGGTGCCGAGTGAGCCGCAGCCGACGGCGAAGCACACCTCGGTGACGCTCATGTCCGTGGTACGCAGCAGCGTCATCGCGCGTTCGATACGCCTTTTCATGAGGTACTGGTACGGGGTCTCCCGGTAGGCGGCCTTGAACTGGCGGATGAGGTGCCCCGGAGACTGGTGCACCGCCCGCGCCAGGGAGGTGACGTCGAGCGGTCGGTCGTACTCGCGGTCCATACGGTCGCTGACGCGCCGCAGGAGCACGAGTGTCTGCAGGTCAGGTCGTCCGGTCACCTGGCCATTGCGGCACGGCTACTCGCCGGTCTCCGCGTCCTCCGGATGGACGAGGCACATGGTGTCGAGGACGTTGTCGTAGACGTCCAGGGCGGTGCCGGAGAAGTAGGACGCGACATTCGCCAGGTTCGGGATCAGCGTGTAGTTCTTGTCCGGGCCAGGAGCACCAAGGTTGAACAGACTGCCCGGATTCGCGGTATTCACGACGTCTCCGGTGGCGACATCCCAGATCTTCGAGATGATCAAGCCGACCAGGGAGTCCGCGACGGTGGCGTAATCCACGCCGTTGCCGACGGTGAGGTCACCGACCGCGGTGGAATCGTTCGCGGTGCCGTCGATGTAGCCCTCGACACCGCCCCACAGCAGGGTGACCATCGGGTTGTCGATCATGTTGAGGATCGGGTTGAGGTCTTCCTCGTCTTTCATGACCCAGTTGTTGGTCACGCGGGCGGTGCGGGCGTTGGCCTGCAGTCGGGCGACCTCAGCGTCGAAGGCACCGAGTTTGTCGGCGGGGATCTGGCCACGCATGCCCTCAGCCACGCGGTCCAGGGCGGCGCTGAGGGTTTCGGCGGAGGCGGGGACGCAGGTCTCGGCGTCATCCAGCGTCATGTACTCGGCGTTGGCGCGCTCGGCCGGCTGCACCGGGACGACCGGGCGGGCGCCTCCGTCGGAGAGACGCTCCTCGTTGTCCGGGGCGTCCTCCCCTTCCCAGCACCGGGAGGTGAGGTTGTCCTGCAGGCCGGTGGCCAGGGACTTGATGCCCTTGGAGCCGTACTGGAAGGGCAGCTTCGCCAGGTAGCCGATGGTGAGGTAGCCGCCGATGAGCGGGGTGCCGCCGAGCGCGTCACCGATCACGGGGATCGGCGCGATGGACGGCATCGAGGTGGCGACGACATCCAGTGGCACGGTGAAGGTGTACATGCCGAGCACCAGGGTCTCGACGACCTCGGAGAGGGTGAGGTCCTGGAAAGCGACGACGGCGTCCGCCTCGCCGTTACGGATCTTGTCGAGGCGGGCGACCGCGAAGTTCGCGTACGGATCGGCATTGTCCTCGGCGACCTCGTTGATCTCGGAGGCGTCACGGGAGACGTCGATGTAGGCGACGTTGGTGCTGACCAGCGAGGCCCGCAGGTTGTTCACGTTGGTGTCGAACATCGACGCGAACTGGGCGGGGATGCCTGCCCTGGTCTCGGCGGCCATCTGGTCGAAAGCGGCGAGCACGGAGATGGTGCCGGCGTCCTTGCAGGTCGTCTCATCAGTGGGGGCAGGTGCGTCCTGCGCGGTCGCGCCAGGGGCGACAACGAACGCGGAGCCGGCGGTGGCGGCGGCCAGGATCATGGTGGCAGCGCCGCGCGACACGCGGCTCATCTTCAGCGTCATGCGGGTAGCGTACCCACACCCGGCCGGTTTTTTCCTGTCGGATCAGTGAGCCTGGCCTAATGTAATTGATCTCACACCCCGGACCACCCCAGACCACCCCGGGGCGCCCGGTATCCGCACGTCAGTAGTTCGCGGGAGGGTCACTGGCGGGGAAGGTCTCCTCGCCCCACTCGTCGACCGTCTCCTCGATAGTCTCCGGGCCCTGCTGCGGAATCTCCTTGTCCGCGGTGTGCTTCGGGTCCTTCTTCGTGTCCTCGGGCGCAGGGGCGTCCTCGGCGTGATGCTTACCGGTCTTCTTGTCGTGATCGGTCATCGTGCTCATCCCCTTTCGGTGATGTCGTGGGTTTGTGGGCTCTCCACCCTAGGCATGGCGGCCGCGTCGCGCCGCCCCCGAATTGAGGGGTCCGGTCGAGCGGTAGAAATGGTAGAAATGACAGAAAAGGGCACCTCCCGGATTCCCGGAAAGTGCCCTTGAACTGCGGTGGAGCTATGGGGAATCGAACCCCAGACCTTTGCATTGCGAACGCAACGCTCTACCAACTGAGCTATAGCCCCGTCACTGCCCTCTCCGGAACACCCCGGAGACGACACCGAGAGAGCATACACCCCGGTCGGCGGAACACATAGTCAGCCCCCGCCGGCGGTCAGATCACCGAGGCGTCCCCGACGTAGCCCACCAGCGGGCGGACATCGTCGATGACGGAGTACTCCGAGGCGTCTCCGGTGAGGATGCGCGACCGTTCCCCGGTCACGGACGTCGGCACCGAGCCGGCCAGCGTCACCCGGTGCAGGTTGCGGGTGTGGTCGCCGAAGTCGTGGACACCGTAGTGCTGGGTGGCGTGGTTGTCCCACAGCACCACGTCGCCGTCGCTCCAGTCCCAGCGGAAGACGTTGTCCGGGCGGGTGATGCGGTCCTGGTAGAGAGCGAACAGGTCGTGGAACTCGTGGGTCTTCAGACCGACGAAGCCCTGGACGAAATGACCGAGCAGCAGGGACCGCTCGCCGGTCTCCGGGTGCAGGTGGACGACCGGGTGCTGGATCTCGAAAGGCACCCGGGTGAACTCACGGCGGTACTCGGTCCTGTCCTCGTTGCTGTCGTGGCTGTTGGCGTAGTCGTACTCGTTGGAGTGCGTCGCCCACAGGCTGTCGGCGAGGGCGCGCAGCGGCTCGGGCAGTGCGTTATATGCGGCGACGGTGTTGGCGAACAGGGTCGAGCCGCCGTAGGGCGGCAGGTTCACGGCCCGCAGGACGCTGATCTTCGGCACCCGGTCGACGAAGGAGACATCGGTATGCCAGGAGTTCGCCGCCCCCTCGATCACCAGGCGGTCCAGGCCGGTGGAGTGGACGGTGGGGTGGGCGAGCGTCGGCGTGCCGATCCGGGAGGCGAAGGCGTACTGGCTGTCGTCGTCGAGGAACTGACCTCGGAAGCCCACGGCCTTGTGGGTGGCGAGCGCGGTGCGGATGAACTCGACCTCGTCGTCGGTGATGTCGCCGGAGAGGTCGATGCCCTCGATGACGGCACCGATGTTCTTCCCCAGACGGGTGACAGTCGGGGTCGAGGCGGCACTGGTGGTGTCGGCGGAGTCGGTGGTGTTGGTCGGGCGGGAGAGCGTGCTGGTCATGGTGGTTCCTTTCGGTGGTGCGGTAGGGAGTGGACCCCGGACAAGTAGACCGCTCGGTCTGTTCCGGTTGTGACTGCCGACCCTACGGTGCCACCACGTACCACCCCAGCATTCACCTCACCGTGAACTGAAGACGTCCGTCAGCCCACTACGCTGGCCCGCATGGTCAATCCCGCCCTCGTCGAAGCCCGTCTCACCGCACTCGGCCTTGCCGCACCCTCCCGCGACACCCCGGCACAGGTGCTGGCGGACCTCGGACCGATGCAGGGGCAGGAACTGCCGGGCGTCACCTCCTCGATAGCCCTACGCCTGACCGGGCAAAACGCCACCGCCGTGCAGGACGCCTTCGCCGACGGCTCGATCGTCCGCGGCTATCCCATGCGCGCCACGGTCTTCGCCCTGGGCGCCCGGGACGCTGCGTGGGTCACCGAGCTCTGTGCCGCACCCCAGCGCACACAGTCCCGACGCCGGCTCGCAAAGGACGGTCTCACCCCGACTGACATCACCAAGGCCCATGACCTGCTGCTGGAGCACCCCGGCGGGTTGAGCCGAGCGGATCTCGCCGCGCTGTGGGCGTCCCACGGGCTGCCGGAGACCCGCTCATTCCTCTATCTCCTGGTGCGCGACATGCTACTCCACGGCACGGCCGTCTACGGTCCGGTCACCGCGTCCGGCGACCAGCTCGTCGTCCCCGCGGAGACCTGGTTGCCGGCCGGTTCCGGTCTGGAGGGGCGCTTCAACGGAGACGCCACGTCCGCCACCGCCACCCTGCTGCTGCGGTACCTGAACGGCCACGGGCCTGCCGGACTCCGGGACTTCGCGTGGTGGACCAAGTTGCCGGTGAAGCTCATCAGGGACGCCTTCACCATGGTCCGCGACGAGGTGGAACCCGCGGCGTCCTTCTCCCCTGCCCTGGGCGAGGACGCCTGGGTACGCCCCGGGCTGGTCGACGAGATCACTGCCGTGACGGCGGCGGCGCACGGCACGTTCCTGCTACCGGCCTTCGATGAACTGGTGCTCGGCTACCGGGACCGCCTGGCCTTCCTCACGGACGATCACCATGACGAGGTCGCCCCCGGCAACAACGGCGCCTTCCGCAAGACGGTCGTGCGGGGCGGCAAGTTCGTGGCGACCTGGCGTGCACCGAAGGGCAGCCCCGGCCGGCGGCTGGCCCTCTCCCCCTTCCGCCCACTGAGCGCTACCGCCGAGCGGGATATCACCCGTACGTTCCGGCGCTATCCCCATGCCTGAGCAGTCCCCGTTTCACGTGAAACCGTGACAGTCAGGAGCGCAGCGCCTCCCCACCCGGGTTGCTCAGTCGAAGACCTCCGCGGCGTCCCGTGCGATCTCGGCGAGCACCTCGGGACTGTAGGGTGCCCGCTCCCCCGGCTCGTAGCGTACCGAATGCAGCGTGCCGGAGTACCGCCATGAGCCGTGGGCGACGTAGTTGTCCCAGTGCACCGGACCACCTCGGTTCACACCGACGTCGATACCGCTGAACGGTGCCATACCGAGCAGGGCCCACACATCCGGGATCTCCGCCGACGATTCCCCGACCGTCAGGGTCCAGGTCGTCCGGAAGTCCGCGAGCGCCGCCGAATGCAGCCGTACGGTGTGCCACCCCGATGACACCGGCGGCACCGGCACAGATGTCTCATGCAGGTCGCCGTACTCGTTGACCGCGAGCCACACCCGACCGGCGTCGACCCACACCACGTAGCCGCCGCCCTGGTCGCCGTGCGAGACCAGCACACCGGAATTCCCCTCCGCGACGGTCAGATCGATGACCACGTCGAAGCTCCGCAGCTGTGTCAGTCGCGACGACCGCCACCGTTCCAGCTTCGGAGTTCCGGGAAGCAGCGTCAGCGCCTCCCCGTAGATGTCGTCGGCGGGGCGCCGTAGTTCCGCCCGCGGATCCGAGTGGTCGTTCAACGGGAAGACGGTGTTCTCCCAGGCCAGTCGTTCCCAGCGCGCCGCGAGATCCCGCACCAGCTCAGGGAACTGCCCGGCGAGGTCGTGGATCTCGTTGGGGTCCTCGTCGACGTGGTAGAGCTCCCACTCGGCGTCCTCGAAGGGCGTGCCGGGACGATGGTTCGTGAGGATCTTCCATCCGTCCCGGTACAGCCCACGGTTGCCTCCGAACTCGGCGTACTGCTCCGGCCTGGTGGAGGGGTGGGACGCATCGCGGAGCACCGGGGCGAAACTCACCCCGTCGATGTCCTTCACCGGAACACCGTGCCGGGTTCCGTCGACCGTCGACGGGTGGGGGACGCCCACCAGGTCGAGAATCGTCGGGGTGAGGTCCGTGGCGTACTGGTACTGGTCGCGGAGTCCACCCGGTGCCAGTCCTGCGGGCCAGCTCAGCAGCAGCGGTACGCGGACGCCCCCGGCGAACGTCTGTCCCTTGTAGAAGCGGAACGGGGTGTTGGACGCCATGCCCCAACCCTCCGGATAGTGCGCCATCGACCGGGGACCACCGATGAACGCGGGGTCCCGGTCGACGTCCGCGGCCCAGTCATCAGGCAGTCCCGGCACATGGGCGAAGCGGCTGAAATAGGAACGGGTGCCCTCCGGTCCGCCCTCGGCGGTGCCGCCGTTGTCGGAGGTGAAGACGATGAGGGTGTTGTCCTTCTCCCCCAATTCATCGAGAAGATCGATGATTCGTGCGAGTGACTGGTCAACGGAATCGACCATTGCAGCATACACCTCCTGGTACCGCGCGTAGAGGTCCTTCGTCTGCCCGTCCAGCGAGTCCCAGTCGATGACCTCCTTCCCCAACCGTCCGACGGCCTCGGGCAACGGCGTCTCCGGCGGGATGATGCCCAGTTCGATCTGCCGGGCGTGACGTTCACGCCGCAGAACGTCCCACCCCTCCGAGTACCGGCCCCGGTGCTTCGCCAGATCGGTGTCCTTCGCGCCCAACGGTCCGTGCATGGCGGTGTGCGCGAAGTAGAGGAAGAACGGTCGGTCACTGCCGGCCCGCGTCGCCTGGATGAAGCGAAGTGCCTCGTCGGTGTAGTCGTCGGTGAGGTAGTAGTCCTCCGGTGTCTCCTCGAACTGCACCACCGTGTTGTCCCGGACGATCTGGTTCGGGTGGAAGAAGGAGTTCAGCCCCTCCAGTGACCCGTAGTAGTGGTCGAAGCCCCGTTGTACCGGCCAGGAGGATTTGTCCGCCCCCTCGTGGATCAGGGAGTCCCTGGTCAGATGCCACTTTCCCACTGCCGCGGTCGCGTAGCCCGCACCTTGGAGCACCTCGGCGAGGGTGGCTACGTCCTCACCGAGTTCCAGCCGGACACCGGGGAACCCGGGATCGGAGTTCGCGACGGTGGCGAACCCGGCGCGGTGCGGGTTGAGGCCGGTGAGGACCGCGGCCCGCGCCGGCGAACACACCGGGGTGGTGTGGTAGTTCGTGAAGGCGAACCCTTCGTCGGCGAGCCGTTGCAACGCCGGGGTGGGGATCTCGGAACCGAACGGGCCGATGTCCGCGTAGCCCATGTCATCGAGGAGCACGACGATGACGTTCGGGGCTCCTTCCGGCGGACGCACCGGGTCCGGCCAGGACGGGGTGGATTCCCGTACGGTACGGCCCACCTGGCCGGGGAAGTTCTCATAGCCACGGGCGAATTCGGGGACGGTCACTGGACGACTCCTTCGGTATCGGGGGTACGGGTGGGTGAACCTTGGGCGGTCACCCGTGGGACCGCGGTCAGGAGATCCCGCGTGTACTGTGTCGCGGGGTCGGCGAAGACGGATGCGGTCGGCCCGTACTCCACCAGGGCTCCACGCCGCAGCACGGCGACGCGGTCGGTGATCTCGGAGACCACCGCCAGGTCATGACTGATGAACACCAGCGCGAAACCCGACTCCCGCTGGATCCGGGCGAGCAGGTCGATGACCTCGGCCTGGACCCGCACGTCGAGGGCACTGGTCGGTTCGTCGGCAATGACCAGTTCCGGTTCCAGGGCCAGCGCCCGGGCGACAGCGATACGTTGCCGCTGCCCACCGGACAGTTCATGCGGGTACCGGTCGGCGACCTCCGGCGGCAACTGCACCGCGGCGAGCAGCTCAGTCACCCGGGCCCGGCGTGTGGCCCGGGTCCCGACACGGTGCACCGCCAGCGGTTCGGCAACCGACCAGCCGACAGTCTTGCGCGGGTCGAGCGCGGAGACCGGATCCTGCTGTATCACCGCGGTCTGCCGCGGTGGCCGGGTGACCACGTCCCCGCGGTCGGCGTGCTGGATGCCGGCGAGGACGCGACCGAGGGTGGATTTCCCGGACCCGGACTCCCCGACCAGTCCGAGAGTCTCCCCGGCATCGACAGAGACGGACACCTCCGACACGGCGTCCACCGTCGACCCCGGATACCGCACGGTCACGCCGCGTGCCGCGGCCACGGGCGCGGGCGCGGCGTCCTCCGGCTCGTCGACCGTACAACCGGTGACCTGCAGGGTCGGCACCGCTGCGATGAGTTCACGGGTGTACGGCTGTTCAGGCGCGGTCAGGATCTGCCCGACCGGCCCCTCCTCCACCACGACACCGAGTCGCAGTACCACGACACGGTCCGCATGCTCGGCGACGATACCCATGTCATGGGTGATGAGGATGACCGAGAGACCGCGGGTCTCCCGCAGCCGGTCAAGCAGGGTGAGGATCCCGGCCTGCACCGTCACGTCGAGTGCGGTGGTCGGTTCATCGGCCAGCAGGATCTCCGGGTCGCCGGCCAGTGCCAGGGCGATGGCGACGCGCTGACGTTGCCCGCCCGAGAGCTGGTGGGGGTAGGACGCCAGGCGGGCGGACGCCTCGGGGATCTCCACCGTCTCCAGCAACTCCAGCGCCTTCGCACGGGCCGCCGGCCGGGCCAGGGACCGGTCGTGGGCACGGATCGCGGCGACGAGCTGGGCGCCGATGGTCCGCACCGGATTGAGTGCAGTCTGCGGCTCCTGGAAGATCAGGCCGATCCTGGCGCCACGGACGCGCTCGAGCACAGCGTCCTCCGCACCGAGCAGTTCCTCCTCCCCCAGGCACACCGAACCGGTGGCATCCGCCCCCGGCGGCAGCAGACCGAGCACCGCGCGGGCGGTCATGGACTTGCCGGAACCGGACTCACCGACCAGTGCCAGGAGCTCTCCACGGTGGAGGTCGAGGCTGATGTCGACGACAGCGGGGCGCGGATGGGCGAAGCTGATGGACAGTTCACGGACGGACAGGACGGTGTCGATGGTGTCGACGGTGTCGACGGTGGCAGTCATGCGGGTACCTCTTTCCGGGTGGAGCGGGACAGCGCCTGCGAGATGAGCAGCAGGCCGACGGTGAGGACGACGACCACGGACAGAGGGCCGACGGCGTAGAAGGGTGCGTGCCAGGCGTAGGCGGCACCTTCGTTGATCAGGGATCCGAGCGACGCGGTCGGCGGGACGACGCCGAGTCCGAGGAAACTCATCGCCCCCTCGACGAACACAGCCGTGGACATGCCCACAGCGAGTTGCACGATGAGGGGGTCGACCGAGTTCGGGAGGATGTGGTGGCGCAGGATCCAGTTCTCGGACGCACCGACCGTACGGGCCGCCTCCACGTACGGGCGTTCCCTGACCGACAGGGCGACGCCGCGGACGAGGCGTCCGAACAGCGGGATCTCGGCGAGGACGACAACGAGGAAGACGGTGCGGATGCCCGGCCCGAGGATCATCGTCACCGCTATGGCGAGCAGGATCGCTGGAAAGGCGAGGACCAGGTCGAAGGTGCGTTGGATGAGGGTGTCGAGGCGTCGGAACCGGGCTGACACCAGGCCGAGCAGGCCGCCGATGACCGCACCGGCCGGGACCGCGAGGACCACGATGAACAGGTTGACCCGGATGCCGTAGAGGGTGCGGGAGAAGAGGTCCTGGTTGACAGCGTCGGTCCCGAACCAGTGCGCGGCCGACGGGCCCAGGAGATTCGCGCCCGGGATCTGCATGTCCGGGGCATAGGGGGCGAGCCAGGGAGCGGCCAGTCCGGCGAGAACGACGATGCCGACGGCGATCGTGCCGGCCAGGCCACGGCCGTGGGTGAGGGCGTGCAGGTGGGTGTTCATGATGCAGCTCCTGCCGGGTTTCTGGACGGGGTCGGTGTCCGATGCAGTCGGATACGGGGGTCGAGGGCGGCGTGCGCCAGGTCGGTAAGGGTCTGCAGGACCACGAACACGATCACCGAAAGCACGAGCAGGACCTGCACCACCGGGTAGTCACGCTGGGTGACAGCCTGTTGGGCCAGATAGCCCAGCCCGGGCCAGGCGAAGAGGAACTCGATGATCACCGCTCCGCCGAGGAGCTGCCCGACCTGCAGTCCCAGCACGGTGAGGGTCGGGGGCAGGGCATTGGGCAGCACCTGGGTGAGGATCACGGACCGGCGCGACTGTCCGGTGGCCAACGCGGTCGTGACATAGGGCTGGCCCAGTTCGTGGGTGATCGCATCCGAGAGGTACCGGGTCAATGTCGCGGCGACCGGCAGAGCGAGGCACAGCGCAGGCAGCAACAGGTACTGGACCGTGATGCCGGGGTCGGCGAGCAGGCCATCTCGGGGCACCCCGCCGGCGGGCAGGACCGACCAGACCACTCCGACGAGAACCAGGGCGACGGTACCGGTCACGAAGTTCGGGACGGCGACGGCCAGGGAGGCGAAGGTGGACCGCAGTGGTTCCGGCGCGGCGGTGGCTGCGGCGGCGGTCACCACGGCAAGGACCAGCGCCGCAACGGTCAGTGCGAGGGTGTTACCGACGGCCGCCCCGATAAGGGAGGCGACGGACCCGCCGAGCACCAGTGACTGTCCGAGGTCCCCGGTGAGCAGCCCACCGATCCAGTGGAGGTACTGGGTGACGACGGGCTGGTCGAGACCGAGCGTGGCGCGCAGAGCGTCCACCGCCTCAGGTGGGGCGTCCGGGCCGGCGAGTGAGGTGGCAGGGTCACCGGGGATGAGGCGGAGTAGGGCGAAGACGACGACCGATCCGGCGACGATGACGCCGAGGGCGGCCGGGAGACGGCGGAGGAGGAAGCTGGTCATGGTGGTCACTCCGTGAGGTAAGCGTGGGCGAGGTCGGGTTCGGAGCGCTTCGACCAGTTGACGCCGTGCAGGGCGGAGGTCGTCACCAGTGGGGAGTCCGGGGCGACCAGTTCAAGGACGAAAGCATCTTCGAGCAGGTCGTTGTTGAGTCGCCGGTAGATGCCCGACGCCTCGCGGCTGTCCGGGTCAGCGACGGTCCAGGCGTCGGTTGCGTCGGTGGCGTAGTCCTCGTCGAGGAAGTTGGAGGCGTTCTTCTCCGAGTTGAACGGGAAGGCACTGACCGGGAGGGTCGAGGGGGTGTACTGCGCGAAACTGTGGCCCAGCACCCAGATGCCATCGAAGTTACCGCCACGGAGCCGGTCGATCATCACGGCGTTCTCCTGCGGGTCAAGCCGGGTGCGCAGCCCGATCTCCTCGAGGTTCGCGGCGATGATCTGCGCGATGTTCTGTTCGCTGGCGCTGCCCGCCGTGTAGGAGACGGGAATCTCGGGGATACTCTCCGCTCCCCCGGCGTCGGTGAGGAGCTGCCTGGCCAGGCCAGGGTCACGGATGTAATGCTCGTTGGCCGCCTCGTCGTAGGCCGGTGAGTAGGTCGGCCAGGGCAGCGAGGTCGTGCGTCCGCGACCCCGGAAGACCTCCTCGAGGATGCGGTCCCTGTCGATGGCGCTGCCGATGGCCCGTCTCACCCTCACATCGGTCAGACCCGGGTGGAGCGTGTTCAGCCCGGCGTAGATGTTGCCGTCGACACCGGTCCGGTCGAGGACGCGGAACAGGCCGTTGTTTTCAAGGGCCTCAGCGTCCCTGGCGCCGGCGTCGGAGACCACGTCGAGCTGGCCGGAGCGCAGCTGGGAGTAGAGGGTCCGTTCATCGGGGACGACGACGAGCTCTGCGGCGTCGAGGCGGGGAGCTCCTCCCCAGTAGGCGTCGTACGCGGGCAGTTCGAGTCCGGCACCGGGGTGGCGTGTGCCGAAGCGGAAGGCTCCGGTGCCGTTGAACCCGGTGCCGGCGTTGAAGGCGTCGACCTCCTTGTCGTCGATGACCGGGACGATGTCGAAGAGGTCGAAGAGGTTGTTGACCCGCCGGGTCAGGTGAAGCACTGCCGTGGCGGGGTCGTCGGTGTCGACGTCCCCGACCAACGCAGCGGTACGGGCGAGCTGTCCGGAGTGCGTCGGGTCGGCGTAGTTCGCGAGGCTGGCGGCGACATCCGCGGAGGTGAACGGGGATCCGTCGTGGAACAGGACGCCGTTACGCAGATGGAGGGTGACGGTGAGCCCGTCATCGCTGACCTCCCAGGACTCAGCGAGGGCCGGCTGCGGGGTGAGGCTGCCTGCACCGGACCCGTCATCGGTCGCGTAGCTGGTCAGGGTGTCGAAGACCAGCCCGGAGACGACCTGTTCGGCGGTTGTTGCCGCGGCGTAGAGGTTCTTCGGCCTCAGGTCGGTCAGGGCGCCGATGCGGACAGTCCCACCGTCCACCGGTGTGCCGTCGGCGGCATCGCGGCGTTCCCCCACCGCCGAAGTGCAGGACGCCAGCAGCACGGTGGCGAGGACAGATGACAGGACGGCAGTCGCCCGGGCCGGTCGGCGGGATCTGTTCAGCATTCACCGAGTAGACCATGCTGTCTGTTTTCTGCGCCCCTCTTCGTTTCATCATGAACGGTTTCACGTGAAACTTCTGCGGCAGCCCGCGGAGCAACCTACGGCCGCAGTCCCCGGAGGAAGACGTCCACCATCCACCCCGCCTGATCCGGCGCGAACTCCTCCGCCCGTTCCGCCAACGGTCGGGACAGTGCAGCCAGCCCCAGATGGAAACGCCAGGCCGTGAGATCCTCGGACACCAGCCCGTAGGACGCTGCAGTGTCCAGCAGCTGCCCATAGGCCACGGCGAAACGCGCGCGGTCATCCGAGGTCTCAGTCCACACCTTGCCACCCTCGGGCACCACGGCGATGGTCCCCAGGGCCACCTCGCCGACCCTCAGGTCGGCGACCCCGTGCGCGATGGCGTGCCAGGTCTGCTCAGCGTCCTGCGCAGTCCCCCACCCGTCGGCATGTTCGTCGAACACTGCGAGTATCCGGTCGACCATCTCCTTGACGACACCGGTGACCAGGTCCTCCCTGGTCGGGAAATGCCGGTACAGGGTGGCGATCCCCACCCCTGCCTCCGCTGCCACGGAACGTAACGAGACCTCCGGCCCTTTGTCCGCGATCATCCGCCACCCGGCATCCACCAGTGCCGCCCGATTCTGCCGCACATCCGCACGCATCTAGTGTCCTTTCTCCCGTATATCCACAGCGTAGTGCTTGCGTCACCACCACCGGAACACTATGCTCCGTTTTCAAGCTACCGGAACATACTGTTCCGTTTCCAGTTCGACAGGAGCACCCCGTGACCACTCAGTCCACCGAGCCAGAGACCACAGACGCTCCGGCAACCCCCTGGGGCAAACTCATCGGCATCGTCCTCGCGCTCTCCGCCGTCATCTGCCTCATGCTGCTTGCGTTCCTCACCCCCTCCTACAACTCCGGCGCAAAAGACCTCCCCCTGGCGGTCGCCGGTCCAGAAGCCGCCGTCACCCAGATCACCGGCGCCCTGGAGGAGAAGCAGCCGGGTGCCTTCGACGCCACCACCTACGCATCCCCGGAAGACGCCCGCGACGCCGTCCTCAACCGCGATGAGATCGGCGGCATCGCCGTCAACGGTGACAACGAGCTCACCGTCTACACCGCCGCGGGTGCGGGCACCTCGTACAAGACGCTGCTGACAACCATCGGTTCAGGCCTGGAAGACCAGGGCATGACCGTCAGTTATGACGAGGTCGCCCCCACCACCGACGACGACCCCAACGCCACCGGACTCAGCGTCCTGGCCCTTCCCCTCGCCTTCGGTGGCATGATCTCCGCCGCTCTCCTGTCCATCACCATGAAGAAGCGCTACAGCCTCCGCGTCATCGGGTCCCTGTCATTCTCCGTGATCGCGGGCTTCCTCGTCGGTGCGATCCTGCAGTTCGGCTTCGGCACCTTCGACGCGAGCTACTGGGAGCTCTCCCTCATCCTCGCCCTGGGTATCGCCGGCACGTCGATGTTCGTCCTGGGGCTGGAGTCCCTCATCGGTTACGCCGGACTCGGGCTGGGAGCAGTGCTGACACTCTTCGTCTCCAACCCCCTGTCCGGCATCGCCACCGGCTGGCAGTGGCTCCCCTCCCCCTGGGGCATGATCGGCCAGTACCTGCCGATCGGAGCGGCCGGCAATGCCGCCCGCTCCGTCGGATTCTTCGACGGTGCGGGGGCCACGCATTCCGTGGTCACCCTCATCGTCTGGGTCCTCATCGGCCTCGGCTTCGTCGGCCTGGCCACGCTCAAAGACCGTAAAGCGGCGTCCTAACGGACCAGGTCGCGCTTGACGACCTTGCCGATGGCATTGCGCGGCAGCGCCTCGGTCTGCAGGACAACATCACGCGGAATCGCCGGGACGATGAGGTTGTTCTCGATATGTGCACGCACGTGGTCTTCGGTGACCTCGACGGTGCCGTCGAGAACCACATAGGCCTTGACGCGCTGGAAGGTCTTCTCGTCTTCGACGCCGACACAGTAGGCGTCATCCACGCCGTCCATGCGGCAGATGAGGTCGGAGACCGAGCTCGGCCAGATGTTCTCGCCACCGACGATGATCATGTCGTTGTCGCGGCCGAGGACGCGCAGTCGACCGGACTCGGGGTCGATGACGCCCTTGTCCCCGAGGTTCAGCATGCCGCGGGTCTCCTCGGCCCGGTCACGGTTGCCGAGGTAGCCCTCCATGGACATGACGTTGCGGGCGTGGATGATGCCCACCTCGCCCGGCGCCACCGGCTGACCGTCCTCACCGAGCACCTCGAGCTTGCCGTTCCACACCGGGTAGCCGGCGGTGTTCGGGTCGGCCTTGAGGTCCTCCGGCCCGGCGAAAGCGACGAGCAGGCCCTCGGTGGAGCCGTAGCCGGAACCGAGGATGTATCCGTACTGCTCCTCCAGGCCGAGGACCAGGTCCTCACTCATGGCGTTGCCGGCGTTCATGATGAACTTCACGGAGGAGTGGTCGTACTTGCCGGGGTTGGCGAGATCGACGGCGAGCTGGTCCTTGAGGAAGACCGCGGAGCTGATGATGCCGTCGCACTTATGCTCATCAACCTGGCGCAGGACATTCTCCGGGTCGAAGACGCGCTGGGTGACGATCTTGCAGCCCGCCAGCAGCGCGATGACGGAGACACCCCAGCCGAGCACGTGGAACATGCTCGCGGTCATCTGCAGGGTGCAACCGGCCTCGACGTCGAACTTCTCCAGCGGCGGGCCGATGACGCCGAAGGGCAGCATCGGCTCGGAGTGGTTGACCGCCTTCGGGGTGCCGGAGGTACCGGAGGACATGAGGACCACACCCCCCTGGTTCACCTTCTTCGGCAGCGTGTCGTCCTCGGTGCCGGGTGCGGCCCACAGGTCCTGGATGGTCGGGAAGTCGATGTCGGTGCGGTGGTCCGGTCCGGCCCAGGCGTGGACGAGGGTGAGGCCCTCGACGTCGGTCGGGAGCTTCTCGTCGAACTCGGAGTCCGCGAAAATCACGTCAAGGTCATGCTCCACGGCGATGTCGTGGAGCTGCTGCTTGCTGGCACCGACGTTGAGCAGGAAGACCGTGAAGCCGAGATAGCCCTTCGCGGACAGCGGCACCATGAACCCGCGGCCATTGCGGGCGAGGATGCCCACCCGGCTCTTCTCGGTGATGCCGCGGCTGGCGAGGACCCGCGCGGTGAGGCGGGCCCGGGTGCGCAGCTCACGGTAGGTGAGCTCACCCTCGTCGTCGACGAGGGCGGTGCGCTCCGGGTAGCGGGCGGCGCCGGACTCGAGCAGCCCGGTCATCGACGCGCCGTAGCGGGCGAGGTGCTTCGCCGCGGCGAGGTGCTCCCCCGGCGTCCCCCCCTTAAGCAGTCCGGTACCCAGAACCGCCTTGCCACCGCGCAGGAGACCACGGGTGTCATCGAGGAACTGCTGGCGTTCAGCGCTGTCGAACAGGTTGATCACGAGGATTGGAGCCTTCCAGTCGGGTTGGAGCGTCGGCATGCCGGGACCATTACACTATCCGTTCAGTAACGATTCCGCCGCTTACCACCGGTCAGCGAGGGTCAAACGTTACTCCGCTCCAGAAAAAAGACGAAGATGTATCACTATCGATACCAGAGGTTACCTTTTCACATGCCCCGTGCCGCCACCCCCATTGCCCGGATTCTCGGGGCACTCCTCATCGCAGGTCTCCCGTTCGCCGCCGCCGGCCCCGCACACGCACACATCACAGCCACCGTACCGACCCTGCTCTTCGGCGATTCGGTCGCAGCGAACCCTGCGCCCCTGAACTTCCTCGTCGGCAGGGTCGCCGAGGAGGGGTACCCCGTCCCCGCCACCGTCGGTGCCGGTGGGTGTTCCACGGACAACCGTCTCGCCGACGGCATCGCCGCGTCCTCCGGCGTACCGGTCGCGAACTACGCGTGTGCCGGAAGTTCACTCTGGTCCGGGGACACCCTGGTCAGCGATGCCGTCTCGGACGCGGTGCACCACCGGGACCTGACCGCCGCCACCCGCGAGGTCATCATCCTCGCCGGCGCGAATGACACCTACCCGCTCCTGATGGACGGAGTTCCGCTCGACAAGGTCGAGGACGCCATCCGCGACTCCATGGCGGAGACGGTCCGTCAGATCCACCACACGGCACCCGATGCCCGGGTGAGGGTCCTCGGCTATCCCCGGATCGCCGATGATGCCGGGGAGGTCTGCATCATCAGTGTCACACCGGGCGTCTTCACCCCGTGGATGCCGGATGTCGGCATGCCGCCGGTCCCGGACATCGGGGCGTCCCTCCAGCGGGCCCAGATCAACGCGGCAGCGGACGCCGGGGCGGAATTCGTCGACCTCAAAGGCCCCTCGGCGGACGGTCCGATGTGCTCGGAGAACCGTTGGCTCGTCGGGATCGTCGACACGACCGCCGACCACTACAATCTCCCCTTCCACGCGACCGATAATGCGCTCGACCGCATCGCCGCAATTGCAGCTGTGTAATTCACCGTATTATCTGCAACCCATGGTATTTGTGGGGCTAAAGGTACTAGTGTGAAACCGAAGGTCGCACTATTGGTCACGAATGTGTAACGTTCCTGACGACCTGTGCGTTGGACCACCGTGAATCCGCGCGCCGTCGGTGTCTCCCTGACGTAACGCCGACGACAGAGACTACGAGAGGACGCTCGATTCCATGAGCTCACGCCACACCATGACCTCCGGCCGCCGACTGCGTAACCGCATCGCCACCGCGGCGACCGCAGTGCTTGCCGTCGCAGGTATCGCCGCTGGAGCCGTCGCCGTCACCGGCAACGGTGCCCCTGAAGCCGAGGCCGACGGTGGCCGCGCCGTCCTGGCCGGAGACTCACTGGTCGCGAACCCTGATCTCTACAACTTCCTCGCCGGCAAGGGTGTCCCGCTGCCGGACCCGGTCCTGTCCCGGACCGGCTGCGGCACCGACAACCGGTTCCGTGACGCCATAGCCGGTGCCAGCGGTCAGAACGTGCAGAACTACACCTGCGCCGGCGCGTCCTACCGTACCGGTGGCGCGCACGTCATCGACCAGGTGAAACAGGCCGCAGCGAACGGCGACGTCAATGGTGCCACCGTCTACCTGCTCGCGGGTGCCAACGACACGTACCCCTACATCCTCAACGACCACATGCCGGTCCCGCAGATCGAGAGCAACCTCAGGGACGCCATCGCGAAGGCTGTCCGTGCCGCCAAGGACGCCGGCGCCGCCGACGTCAAGGTCCTCGGTATGCCTCATGTCACCAACGCCGCCGGTGAGGTCTGTGCCATCAACCTCATCCCGGGTGTCCAGGTCCCGACCTTCGGCATCAACATCTCCGATGTCGAGTGGGCCATGGAGCGCGCCGGTGCGGCCGGAGCCGCCGAGGGTGGCGGACGCTTCGTCTCGCTCAAGGAGCCGAGCAACGGCCACGAGATGTGCTCGAACAACCGGTACATCACCGGCCTCATCGACACCACCTCCGCGCGTCGCAACCTGCCGCTGCACATGACGGATGAAGGCCACGCCGTGCTCGGTGCCTTCGCCGGCCGCGCATAGCAGAGCACGCGCAACAGCTGCACAGAACGATACCCCGGAAGCTCTCCGAGACGGAGCGTCCGGGGTGTTTCTGTGTGTGTTCCCTCTCCCAGCCCCCGGATACAGCAGAAGGGCGCCTCCCGTTTCCGGAAGACGCCCTGGGTGCTTACTTGTGGAGCTGAGGGGAATCGGACCCCTGACCTTCTGCCTGCAGAAGACACGTACCAGGCGTCCAGGTACAGACGTCTCGTTGCCGGTGTTGCGTTCAGCCGACTCAAAGCGGTTACAACGGAGCAGTCAGATACCGGCTTGTATTCCTGTAGCGGACTGAGAGCGGACTGTAGTGAACTCCATGGATAACGCATCGGCACAAACCATAGGCAACTTGTTTCATATCATGGTAGAACCATCACAACGTGTCCCACACCACACCGGAGGTACCGCAATGGCATACACACCACGACAGTTGAAGCGCTTCATGTCACTTTGGCCACCACTGTTGGGGGCAGGAGTCAAGGTCAGGGAGTTCGCTGATGATGGATCGCGTGTCGTAGTCACACACAAGCCGAATAAACTCACCAAGAACGCAGTCGGAACTGCGTTCGGCGGCACGATCATGTCCATGACCGACCCGTTCTATATGCTCGCCTCGATGTCCCGCCTCGGGCGCAACTACAACGTGTGGGACATCGGCGCGGAGGTCAGCTTCATGAAACCCGGACGCGGCACCATCACCGCAGACATGCGAATCGACGACGCGACCTACGATCTCATCCGCGAGAAGACCGCAGACGGTTCAAAGTACCTCCACTGGTTCGAAGTCGACGTGACGGATGACGCCGGAGAAACTGTCGCGAAGGTGCGACGCCAGGTGTACTACCGTCGCAAAAAGACCTCATAGGTGGGTGTGCTGTAACTCACACTAGAAGACACGACCGAGGAAGAGTCAGGGTCGACTTACATAAAGAGAGGAAGCCCCCATGAGCCTCTACATCCTCGTCAAGTCCGTCCTCGCAGCATCCCCGTACTACCAGGTGAACAACCACATGATGCCGCAAGTCGGTGCACAGTCCGGCAGCTCGGATCGGGCCTGGCCTTGCCCGCAGATCGTGGACAGGTAACTACGCTGCGTCAGGTTCCTCAGCAGCAGATTTGTTGAGCAGATTCATTTCGAACTCCACCGACGGCACGTACCCCAACGCGCCAGTGCAGTCACCGACCTTCAACCCCGCCCCAAC
>NZ_JALAGU010000006.1 GCF_022712275.1 Corynebacterium sp.
ACCGAGGGCTAACCGCCAGGGGAGGGATTGCCTCCCATCCCCCCGAAACCTGACCCGGGGTCTGGATCGCCGTGATTCTCGACCCCCTCCCCTGGCGGTTAGCCCTCGGTGCCGGCGGTGAGGGCGAGGGAGACGACGCCGGCCTCACGCTTGACGACCGGGCAGAACCGGCCCTCCGTACGGAAGGACAGTTCGTTGCGCTCGAACTCCTCGCCGGAGCTGTTGAACGCGACCTTGACCTGACCGTCGTGGAACAGTTCGACTGCCCCGTCAGCGATGACGTAGCCGGCACCGTCGGCGAGGCGGTGGGAGGTGACGACCGGAACACCCCAGAGGGTGCCGTTGGTCTGGTCGACGGGGGCGGAGTTGAACAGGAACGTGCCGGCCCCGGCGGCCTTGGTGGTTTCCATGCGGGCCCAGTCCGAGGGGCTGAGGACCACGGCGACCGGGGTGAGTCCGGTGGCCTGCAGCTGGTTGATGCCCATCCGGGCGGTGGTGAACGCGTCGGTGGTGTACGCCTGGGCGAGCTTGCCGGTGGCCGCGGCGATCTCCTCGACGGCCCACGCTTCGACTGCTTCGTGCACGCCGACGATCATCTCGGAGCTGATGAAGGAGTTCAGGCCGGTGACGTCGGAGAGGATGTACTCGTCGATGCCGCGGACGATGTGGGCGACGACTTCGAGGGTGGAGTCGACGCGGGTGAACTTCAGGTCGGACTTCGGCTTCTCGGCTCCGGTGGCAACACGGGCGGCCTTGAGGTCGCGGGCGGTCTGCTTGAGGTAGGAGAACTCCGGGGTGGTGAGGCGGGTGGCGGGGATGATGTCGAGGATGGTGGTGCCGGCGTGCTCGATGCCGGTGATGTCTCCGACTGCGGTGGAGACGGTGAGGGAGCCGGCACCGCTGGTGATGCCCTTGGTGTGGATCTCGTCGACGGCGCGGCGGGCGACTTCGGTGCGGGCCTTGGCGGTGAGGGGCAGGTTGTCGGTCATGGGGGTGTCCTCCTTGGACTGGTTGTGGTCGTGGTAGTAGATGGGGGCGTTGTCCCCGAGGGTCATGGACTTGAGTTTTCGCATGATTTCCTCGTCCCTGCGGTTGTCGTCGCGGGCCTTGGCGTTCGAGCGGGGAAGGTCGAGCAGGGCGAGGTCAGCATCGGAGAGGTCCCGGTGCTCGTCGCGGGCCTTGGTGATGATGTGGAGTGCGGCCTTCTTCTCGGTGGCGGCGATCGTTACCGCGTCGAGGCGGTCGCCGATCTTCCGGTTCCTCACATTCAGGCCGGTGAGGGTGCCGCCGGTGAGGGCGGTGAAGTAGTCGTCTGCGGCGGCGGTGGTCTCGCTCTTGACGCGCATGGTGTCGAGGGCGGTGGCGAGGGCCTGGGGGCCGTCGGCTGTCTGGATGGACTTCAGCAGGCCGGACAGCTGAGCGGTGGCCTGCTCTTCACGGCGGCGTCGGGCGTCCTCATCGTTGAAGCTCTTCACGTCGGTGATGAGTGCCTCGGGGTTCGCGGGCATCATGACGAGGGAAACCTCGATGAGGTCGATCTCATTGATGAGGTAGCCGTCCCCGTCGGGGTTCGGCTCGTAGTCGGTGTAGTTGAATCCGATGCTCATCGCGTTGATGCGGCGACCCTTGCAGAGGTTGTAGACCTTGGTGCCGGTCTCGTCGTCGTCGAGCTGGATGGTGACGTAGAGGCCGTGCTCGTCCTCGGTGGCGTTGTCGATGTAGCCGACGTGACTGCCGAGGGTGGTGTCGTGCTGGAACAGGACGGGGATGCGGGTGCCCTCGGCCTGGTGCTTCTGGATCGTGTTGGTGAAGGCGCCGGGGGCGATGGTGTCGCCGTAGTGGTCGACGCTGTTGAAGGTCGAGGCGTAGCCGGCGACGGTGTGGCCGTCAGTGTCGTCGGTGCTCTTGATGGCACGGGCTGACAGTTTCGTGACTAGGGTCATGAGGATTTTCCTTCATGGAATGAGAGTTGACTGTTCGCACACTGGTGCGACCTATCCTTGGGCGGCTGTCTGGCGGCGGAGCCTGTGGGGCTCTGTACGCGGCCTTCGACGTTGTGGCGGCTCAGGGTGGTTCTCTATCTCGCGGCCCCGATTGCCGGCTGACCCCTGGGGGTCGGCGGGTGCCGGGCGGCGGCGTCGAACTCAGGATCGACTGTATCACGGGTGGTCCGGGTCGTCGAGGGCGGTGTCGAGGTCTACGCGGTGGGTGGTGCGGTAGCCGGGGTGGCGTCCGGTGAGCTGGTACAGGGTGGTGAGCTCGGCAATGGCCGTGTCGACGGCGGCGCGGGCGCGCAACGTCTGGTTACGGACGGCGGGCTGTGAACCTCGGGGCTTCAGGTCGCGGTGCAGGGCCCAGAGGGCGGCGAGATGGTCAGGCATCGGGGGTTCCTTTCTGGCGGGTGAGTTCGGTGGCGTCGATCAGAGCATCGGCGATCAGGTGGGCGCGGGGGCTGCGGAGCTCGACGATGGTGTCGCCGATTCGTAGGCGCGGCACGATGCGTTTCCGGCTGGAGGTGGCGAAGACGGCCACGGGCTCTCGGGCCCATCCGCGGCCCGGGCGGAAGACACGGGCGGTGAAGTTGGTGAGGTCGTCGGTCATGCGAGGTCCTTTCGGATGTACCGGCCGCGATGGTCGACGGTGACCAGACCGGCGGTGGCGAGTGCTTCGAGGCGGACGGGTGCGGCATCGCGGGTGAGGCCGGGGACTGAGCCGGCGACGGTCGCCGGGGCTAGTCCGTACTCGGTGTCGAGGGCGGCGAGGATGTCAGCGTCGGACGGTTCGGTGAGCTCCGGGACGACGGCGAGGGAGGGTCGCACTGCCCCAGTTGCGTCACCGGTTGCGACAGCCGTTGAACCTGTCGCAGCTGCATTTTCCGGCCCAGTTGCGACACGCTGTTTTGCCTGTTCAGGCCCAGTTGCGACAGTTGCGACACTCGTCAATGGCACGGGGACAGTCGCGACAGCCTCGACAACGGGGAGCGACCAGTGTGCGACCCGAGGGAACCCCTTGTAGTCGGCTACTCCTCCGATCTTCTTGAAGGCACGTTCCAGAGTCCGGGCGACGGTCAGACCGACCTTCTGCGCTTCGGCGAGGACGACCTTTTTCGGGTGATCCCCGTGGCCGGCGAGGAAGTCAGTGAGCCATACTTCGGCGTCAGTCCGGTTGTCCGACTCAGCTAGCTCGGTGTCCGGGAGGAGGAGATCGGAACCGTCCTCGTCGCACTCACCGATCCAGTCGATGCGCCCGACCTCCGTTCGCCTTCCGTCGTCGGTGGTGATCTCAGCGGAGACGACCTTCGCCTCCATCGTGCGGATCCGCGGCGCGAGATTCGCCTTGGAGTTCCAGACCTTCACCGTCTCGTTTTTCTTGTCCTGGGCGACGGCGATGACGGAGCGGGCGACCTGCTGCCACGCAGACGAGCCCATGATGAGGTTTCCGGTGTCCGCACTGCCCTTCTTCGCAGAGAAGTGGACGAGGCAGACGAACGTGCAGTCGGCGTCCTGGGCGACGCGGTGCATGGGTTCGAGGAACCGACGAATATCGAGGTCATCGTTGCCCTTCAGCTTCGAGGACATCACGGACTTTGCGGCGTCGAGGACAACCAGGCCGATGCCCTCCTCCTCGATGAAGCGACGGAGGATTGGGTAGTCGCCGGGGAGATCGAGGGCACCCTCGTAGGTCACGCCGGGATCGTCGGGGTCGGGGACAGACGCGGCGAGGAACATCACCCGGTCGAGATCCGCGCCGGCGGCGGTGAGCCGGGGCACAACGGTGTGCTCGGGACTGTCCTCGGTGACGACGTAGGCAACATTCATCGGGGTGCCGGTGAGCTGACCTCGGGTGGCCTGGGCTACCCAGTCGACGGCGATGGTGGACTTGCCGATACCCTCACGGCCACCCAGCAGGGTGACGGAACCGCGGGGCACCCAGCAGTCGAGGAGCCAGTCGACGGCTTCGGTGCGGACACCGGAAGCGCGAGTGAAGGTGATCTTCCGCCGGGCCGGGACGCTCTCGGATGTGCCGGGGTGGGTGGTGTTGAACTCGTCGACGCTTTTCTCGGCGATCTTCGCGGCCTGGGCGGCCAGGCGCCGGTCGGAGGCGTCGGGTCCGGGGTGGTCCCGAACCTCGGCGGCGAGTTCCGCGGCGAAGTCCTCCATGCCCGGGGGGACGTCTGTGGGGTCGGCTGAGTAGGCGTCGGTGTTGACGTCAGCCTTCCGTGACGGGGACACGGTGTCTCCTATCTGTTGAGGGGAATGGGATTCGGTGGGCGTGGAGGATCTGCGGGTCAGTCGGTGGTGGCCGGTGTGCCTCGGCGGCTAGCGGCAGGGACTGGCGGCGAGTCAGGCCGCGCGGTCGTAGTCCCTCATGGCTCGCTCAGAGCTCCGGGCGATGAGGTGGCGGAGTGGTTCACGGCGGTGGACCGGGAGGCGCTGAACGGCACGCCACGCGTCCCGGTGGATCTGCAGTTGCTCGTCGAGCGTCGGGACACTACGCGGTGCCCTGGGGTGGGTGTATGCGGTGCGGCGGGTCTTCACGGTGTGCCTCCGGTCGGTGATGAGCAGGACGGCGATGAGGACCCAGAGCGGCCACATGGCGGCGAGGGTGAGGAAGAACAACACGGTCACCACCCATTGCAGATCTCATACGCGCGGGCGTCGAAGTCCTGGGGGCGAAGCGCGCTCTCAGCGACGCACCACAGGGCGGCACGGCGAGTGATGTCTTCCCCGTTCTCCATGTCGTCGAGGAGGAAGGTCACGGCGAGGGCGGCGAGGTCGATGTCACGGAAGCGGATCGCGGGCCGGCCGTTGATGCTGATGCACCAACTCCACCAGTCGGCTCCAGACGTCGGATGCAGCGTGAGGTGGTGCGGGGTGGCATAATCGGAAGAATGAGCGGCCTGGTAGTCACTCTTCACCGTCGTCTCGGCTGCAACCGGGGCGGCGGTTTCTTCGTTGCGATGCATCGTTCACGCCTCCCGGAGGACAGGACGGGTACCGCGGGACAGGATCGAGGAGGGATCATCCGCGGAGACCGGGCGCAGGAGAGCGCGGGTCACCGCACCGGTGAGCAGGTCGGCACCAGCGAGTGCCTGCTGCAGATCCAGCGGCAGCGTGCCGGCGGACGTGGCGATGAAGAGGCCGTTCTCGTCCTCACCGACGGTGACGTCGATCAGGTCGTCGTCGTCGAGTTCCTCCTCGTCGCCGGGGAAGCTGGTGCACTCCCAGATCACCCGGTCCACCTCGTCGAGATGGTCGGACGGGAAGCTGGGGACGGTGCTGATACCGCGGTAGAGGAGGATGTCAGCGGCCTCGTACGAGCAGGTCTCATGCTCACGGTCGCTGTTGGCAAAGAGGCGGGCGGCGCGGCGGCGGATCTCGCCGGCGAGGTAGTCGCGGTCACTGGTCATTGGTGGTCTCCTGTTCGGTCGGGGTAGTGGGTTTCGG
>NZ_JALAGU010000039.1 GCF_022712275.1 Corynebacterium sp.
ACACCGGGAATCGTGGTCACCGGGGTGGACTTTTCCTTCCGCTGATGCCCCCAGGCCCTGGCGCAGCATCAATGTCGCCACGGTCTTCACGGTGACCTCAGTGCCCTCCCGGGCGAGCTGCGCACGGCCCCGGAAAACCCCGTAGACGTCATCGGACCCGGCGAAGACCTTCCCGACCCTGGTGCCCGGTTCGTAGCGCTCGTCGGACGTTGGCAAAAGCTCGCCGACAAGGCTGCTGCTCTTCCCAGGAACCTGTTGTCCTTGTGCAACTCGGCGACCTGAAAGCACAGGGCCTTGAGCTCGGCGCGTTCATCCAGGGTCAGTTCCCCGGTCGGTCCGCCGGCCCCGGTGGCTCATACGGCGGCGACCCACTTGCCCAACGACTGGGAACCGACACCCAGCTCCCGGGCGACCTCGGCGATGGTGCGTCTCCGGAGTCGTTTGCCGGGGATCTTCCCGGCCATGGTGACCTCCTCTCGTGCGGGTCGGGTCCCGCTACTTCGCGTGCCCACTCAACGAACGTAGGGCCAGCGTCGCTCGTTCCGCCCTGCCGTGAAGACGATTCGTCACAGTGATCCGGAGTTCCCCGACCTCACCCTGCATGATCTTCGGCATACAGCGGCGTTATTGGCTATCTCTTCCGGCGCGACACCGCCGGCGGTTCAGCGGATGCCGGGACACTCCAGTGCTGCGTTCACGCTGCGGGTGTACACGGGACTGTTCGATGATGATCCGGAATCGGTAGCGGTGAAGATGGATGCGCGGATCTCTGGCGGACTGAGAGCGGACCAAACCAAAAAAGACCCTCACTCCGACTGCTCGGAATGAGGGTCTGACCTGGGTCATTACTTGTGGAGCTGAGGGGAATCGAACCCCTGACCTTCTGCTTGCAAAGCAGATGCTCTACCAATTGAGCTACAGCCCCAAAAGTCCGTTGGTGGGCCTAGCAGGATTTGAACCTGCGACCTCGTCATTATCAGTGACGCGCTCTAACCACCTGAGCTATAGGCCCTCGAACGAATGGAAACTATACCGACACTCTCCCGAAACACACAAACCAGCAGGTCACAATGTATTTTCACAGAATTTCAGCGTGTCATTCCACGCGGTGTGTGCCACTGCCCCAGCCAGCCGCCGCCGCACCACCGGCAGCGGGCGCTTCCACGGCCACCTCGGCGGTCACCGTGTCCGCCTCAACAGCCATTTCAGTGTCTGCTGCAGCCTCCGTTCCGGTGTCAACCTCAGCGTTCCCAGCAGCGTCCCCAGCAGCGACCTCAGCCTCCGCAACGCTCTCGGAAGCGGAAGCCTCGGCAGCCTCGGCAGCCTCCAGGACAGCACCGGCACCGAGAGTCACCCGCAGGCCCCCCACATAGCCCGCCACGGCGTTGTAGAGCATCGCGCCCAGCGGAATGAACAGCGCGGCGACAACGACCTCCACGACGCCCACGAGCGCGGCGATACCGAAGTACATGCCCGCACTGACACCGTCAGCACCGAGCAGGTCTCCGGCAAGGCTGTTCACCCGGTCCCAGACCCCGGCAGCACCGAGGATGATGTAGACGAGCACCGCCGCGATCATCCACGCAACGAAAAGGCACACCCCCACGGCCGCACCGAGCTTCGCGGCACTGCGGGGGTCGATCGAGGCGAGCGTGGTCCGGACCAGGGTCGGCCCGTCCTCGCGCACGGTCCCGTCACTCACGGCGTCCTCTCCCATCGGGCCCTACTGGTCCTCGTGCTCGGCGACCTGCTGGGCGGATTCTTCGCCCTCGTCCTCGACATTGCGGTCGATGGCGAGCAGTTCGACGCCCTTGGCCAGGTCGACCAGGCGCACACCCATGGTCGCACGGGAGGTCTTGCGGATCTGCCCGACCTCGGTGCGGATGATCCCGCCGGCACTGGTGACGGCGAAGATCTCGTCGTCCTCGGTGACGGTGACTGCACCGATGAGCTTGCCGCGCTTGGCGTCGTACTTGAACGTGACCACACCCATGGTGCCGCGACCCTTGACCGGGTACTCCTCCATCGGGGTGCGCTTGCCGTATCCACCCGAGGTGGCGACAAGCAGGCAGGAGTCGTCGTGGACGACGGTGAGAGCCAGCAGCTGGTCCTCGCCGCGGAAACGCATGCCCTTCACACCGGCGGTCGCGCGGCCCATCGGACGCAGCGTGTCGTCGTCGGCGGTGAACCGCAGTGCCTGACCCTCCTCGGAGACGAGGAGCAGGTCATCGTCCCCGGTGCACAGCTGCGCACCGATGAGCTTGTCGCCCTCGTTGAGGTTGATGGCGATGAGGCCGCCGGACCGGGCGGTGTCGTAGTCGGTGAGGCGCGACTTCTTCACGCGTCCCTGCTGGGTCGCCAGGACCAGGTACGGGGCGTCCTCGAAGGACTGGATCTGGATGATCTCCGCGATCTGCTCGCCGGGCTGGAACTCCAACAGGTTGGCGACGTGCTGGCCACGGGCCGTACGGGACGCCTCGGGCAGCTCGTACGCCTTGAGCCGGTACACACGGCCGTAGTTGGTGAGGAACATGATGATGTCGTGCGTGGAGCACACGAAGAAGTGACGCACGATATCGTCCTGCTTCAGCTCGGCACCCCGGACACCCTTGCCGCCACGACGCTGCGACCGGTAGTTGTCCACCTTCGTGCGCTTGGCGTAACCGGTGGAGGTGATCGTGACGACCACATTCTCCCGGGCGATGAGGTCCTCCTCGGACACGTCACCGGTGGCGCCGACGATCTCGGTACGACGCTCGTCGCCGAACTTCTCGACGATCTCGGCGAGCTCGTCGCGGACGATCTCACGCTGACGCTCAGGGGACGCCAGGATCGCCTTGAGGTCAGCGATGGTCTCCTCGATCTCGGCGAGTTCGTCGATGATCTTCTGGCGCTCCAGGGCGGCAAGGCGACGCAGCTGCATCGCAAGGATGGCGTCCGCCTGGACGTCGTCGATATCGAGGAGGTCTTTAAGGCCCTCACGGGCGATGTCGACGGTCGCGGACCGACGGATCAGGGCGATGACCTCGTCGAGGGCGTCGAGCGCCTTGACCAGACCACGCAGGATGTGGGCGCGCTTCTCGGCCTCGTCGAGACGGAACTGGGTCCGTCGCACGATGACCTCGATCTGGTGCTTCACGTAGAGGCGCAGCATCTGGTCGAGACGCAGGGTGCGCGGCACCGAATCGACGATGGAGAGCATGTTCGCGCCGAAGCTGGTCTGCAGCTGCGAGTGCTTGTAGAGGTTGTTCAGCACGACGCGCGGCACGGCGTCCCGCTTGAGCGTGACGACGATGCGCATGCCGACGCGGTCGGAGGACTCGTCGTCGATCTTGGAGATGCCGGCGATCTTGCCGTCGCGCACCTGCTCGGCGATGGAGCTGACCAGGTTGTCCGGGTTGACCATGTAGGGCAGCTCGGTGATGACGATGATCTGGCGGCTGCCCTCCTCCTCGATCGTGGACCTGCCGCGCATGCGGATCGAACCACGACCGGTGGTGTAGGCGTCCTTGATGCCCTGGTCGCCGACGATGAGGCCGGCGGTCGGGAAGTCCGGGCCCTTGACCCGCTGCATGCAGGCCTCGAGCGCGGTCTGTTCGTCCGCCTCCGGGTTCTCCAGGAGCCAGAAGATGGCCTCGGCGAGCTCGGTGAGGTTGTGTGGCGGGATGTTCGTCGCCATACCGACGGCGATACCGCTGGAACCGTTCATCAGCAGGTTCGGGACGCGGGACGGGAGAACGTCCGGCTCCTGGGACTTGCCGTCGTAGTTCGGGGAGAAGTCGACGGTGTTCTCGCGGATGTCCCGGACCATCTCAAGCGCCAGCGGCGTCAACCGGCACTCGGTGTAACGCATGGCGGCGGGGCCGTCATTGCCGCGGGAACCGAAGTTCCCCTGTCCGTCGACGAGCGGGTAACGCATCGACCACGGCTGCGCCATACGGCACAGGGTGTCGTAGATGGCCGTGTCGCCGTGCGGGTGGTAGTGGCCCATGGTCTCGGCGACCGGGCGGGCCGACTTCACGTAGCCACGGTCGTGGCGGAAGCCGTTGTCGTACATCGCGTAGATGACGCGCCGGTGGACCGGCTTCATGCCGTCGCGGACCTCGGGGAGGGCCCGACCCACGATCACGCTCATGGCGTAGTCGATGTAGCTGTTCCGCATCTCCTCGGTGAGGTCGATGGGGGTGATGCGGTCGAACAGCGTCTCGCCGCCGCCGTTGGTGTCGTCGCTCACGTAGTGCGATCCCTTCTGGCTGCCTGGATATGACCTGACCATTCTAGCATGTCAGGGGACGTATTTCCGGCGGCTCGCACCTCTTCTTCCCGGTTTCACGGTTAGGCTGGGCTGCATGAGTGACAGAACACAGGAATCAGGACGCCCCGCACGCCGTCGACCCCCGGTGCCCAGCCTCGCGAAGGTGACGGACGTACGCACGATCCCCGGCGGCATGGTCCGCGTCACGGTGGCTCCGTCGAAGCCTGTCGCCGACATGGACCTGGTCTTCACCGACCATTACGTGAAGCTGCTCTTCCCGCCCGCCGGTGCGTCCTGGTCCTGGAATGACGCCGATCTCGACCCCGCCACGCTGCGCGACGTCTACCCGCGCGAGGAGTGGCCCGTGATGCGTACCTACACGCTGCGTTCATGGGACGCCGCGGCGAACACCCTCGACATCGACTTCGTCGTCCACGGCGACACCGGTCTCGCCGGCCCCTGGGCCGCCACGGTCGAACCTGGTGCGGTCATCGGTTTCGCCGGTCCGGGTGGCGCCTGGCGTCCCTCCCCCGACCACGACCGCTTCGTGCTCGTCGGTGACGAGGCCGCGGCACCGGCGATCTTCGCGGCCGTCGAGGCGCTCCCCGCAGGTGCGACCGCCGAGGTCTTCGTTGAGGAGGAGGACGCCGACCACGAGCTGGAGGCACCGGAGTCCGCCGCGGAGGTTACCCTGCACCGCGTCCTGCGCAACGGTGCGGTACACGGCACGGAACTGGTCCGCGCGGTCGTGGACTCCGGTCTCGCCGGTGAGGGGCGTGCATCGTGGTTCGTCCACGGTGTGGCCGAGATGATCCGCGATATGCGTCGTCACCTTTTCGTGGACAACGGTATCCCCAAGGCCGATGTATCGATCTCCGGCTACTGGCGGCTCGGCATGGTGGAGGACGAATGGCAGGCCTCCAAGCGCGAGTTCACCGAGGAGATCGAGGCCGCTGAGGCTGCCGCGCTGAAGAGTTAGGCGGCAGAGTCAGGCCGCAAGGTAGAGGTACGGACGCTCGGCGTCCGTGATCTCACCGGTGGTCCGCTGGCTCACGTGGAGCAGGGCGACAGTGTGGCCTCCGGCATCGAACTCCTGGTAGAGCCGGGTGGTGAGGTGAACCGAGGCGCCGTCGACGACTCCTGCCCCGCTGCGGTCCGCGTGGAGGGACGCCGGGAGATGCTCCCGGGTGAAGCGGCCCGCGGCGAGGGTCTGGAGGGGATTGAGGACCGAGATCCCGAGAGTCGGGGCGGTACGGATCTCCTGCCAGGCGGGATCGTCAGCGGGGACGCGGACGGAGACGAGTCCGGGGGCCAGGCTCTCGTCGAAGAAGGAGTCGATGACCACACACATCATCCGACCGTTGACCTCCGCGGCCAGGACGGCCAGCGGAAGTCGGGCCTGGTCGGCGACATTTCCTGTGTTGGTGGCGGCTTCGGCCGCCTTCAGTGCTGTGGTCATGACGACAAGTAGACCACTCGGTCTGGACGAATGCAAGTACCGATCTGTCTACTTTCTCTGTCTTTCCAGGTCACACCGTGAAAATTAAGTAGACCAAGCGGTCTGTATAGGTAGTTACCCGACACCTTCCCGACAGCTCCCCCGCGACCCACTCCTCGTCCATGTGTACATATGTTCTATTAAGTGCCGGAGTGACGTTCCGGCGTCCGCCCGCCTCCTACCCTGACACCATGACCACACCACAGGCACCACCACCGACTGCCCCTGATCCACCACCGCCTCAGTTCGAGTTCGCTGCGTTCTCCGTCAACGTCTTCGCCGGATACAGGCCGGGACGTGACGCACCGCTGTGGGCTGTCGAACTGGCTGGGGATGCGCTCGCCGCGTCCACCCGGGAGCTCAATCTCAACCACCTCGCGATGGCGCGTGCCTGTCTCCCCGCCCCGGACACGGATCTCGAACGGCACCTGTCCACACTCACTGCGCGTACGGGCATTCCCCGTCACAGAGTCTCCACCTACTGCGACATCGGGTTCATGCTCACCCGCTTCCACGCGGTGGCCTCGCGGCTCGCCCACGGTGCGTTCAGCCTCGAACACCTGACAATGCTGACGCGCGCGCTGGAAGGGGTGGATGACGAGCGTCTCCCTGCCGTCCAGGAGAGTCTCCTCCGTGCACTTGTCCCGCGTCGTAGCGGTGAGGCACTGCCCGGCGTCCGGGCACTGCACAACGAGGTCCAGAAGATCATCGCCGACTGCGATCCGCTGGCCCGGCCCCTGGACGAGGGTGAGCAGGCGTCCACCCGACCCCTCGATAAACGCCCTACCGAAGAACGCCGGGTGTATTCGCAGAGCTTCCCCGACTCCTCCGTCACCACACTCACCGCGGTCCTCACGGATGTGGAAGCCGAGGAGTTCACGACCATTCTCGACGCCGTCTGCCGGAAGCTCTCGTGTTCCCGTGCCGACGGACTGATGCACCTCGCACGGGGAACGGCCGACGTCTCTGTGACCCTCAACCTCTTCCGTGATCCGGACTCCCCCATCGCCGCCACCGAGAACGGCACCTGGTTGGACGCACTTGCCACCGAGGATTTCATGGAGCGGGTCAGTGCACTGCGCGTCATCGGTCATGGTGCGACAGAGCGCTACACCCCGACGGAGGCGATCGCTGCTTTCGTCCGCGGCCGGGACGGAACCTGCCGCTTCCCCGGATGCGATGTTCCGGCACTCATCTGCGATCTGGACCATGTGATGCGCTTCCTCCCGGACAATGCCGGCGGTCCGACGTCAACGGAGAACCTCCACTGCCTGTGCCGGAAGCACCACGTCATGAAGACAATGGGATGGTTCGACGTCACCCTGTCCGGCGACGGCGCCGAGATGTGGACCAGCATCGACGACGGCCACATCTATATGACGGAACCGAGTGGCCCACTGGCGACGTACGCGAGGTCCACCCTCCGGATACGGTCGGACCGGCGCCGGGCGACTCTGCGCGAACACAACCGCCTCAGGTTGGAGAGTCTCGATGAACTGACTCAGGCACTCTCCGATGCACGCCATGGGGAGGTGCCGTTCTAGACCACCGCATGTGCCGCGTTGATCGCCGCCGTCACCTCGTGACGCAGGGCCACGAACCCAGGCTCTGCGGTGAGATCGCGGAGTCGGGACTGCAGTGTTTCACGTGAAACATCGCCATCCCCGAGAGGGATCCGGAGATGATCCGGGACGCGCACTTCCTCAATCACGCGCCCAGGGCCGGCCGCCATGACCACGACCCGGTGACCGAGCAGCAGAGCCTCCTCCACACTGTGAGTGACAAAGACGATCGTCGGACGGGACCGTGCCCACACCCGCAACAGTTCCGCCTGGAGCTGCTCCCGGGTGAAAGGATCGAGCGCGCCGAAGGGCTCGTCCATGAAGACATACCGGGGTCCTGCCGCAAGTACCCGGGCGATCTGGGTGCGCTGCTGCATGCCTCCCGAGAGTTCATGGGGCAAGCGGTCGGCGGCATCGGCGAGACCCACCAACTCAATGAGCTCATCTGCGTCCGCCTTCTGCGCCTCACTCCCCGAGTACCGGTGGGAGAGGCGGACATTGTCACGCACCGAGTACCACGGCAGCAGGGTCGGTTGCTGGAAGACCACTCCCCTCTCGGGATCGGCACCACGAACCCGTCGTCCGTCGACCCGGATCGCCCCATCGGACGCCTCGAGGAACCCGGCCAGGATCCGCAGTAGTGTCGACTTCCCGCACCCTGACGGACCCACGAGGCAGATGATCTCCGCGTCCGGAACCTCCAGCTCCACTCCCCTCAGCGCCTCGACCCGTCCGGCGGATGTGGTCTCGTAGACCTGACTGACATTCTCGATCGTGATCACTGGTAGTCCTTCCAGAGCTCGGGGCGGGTGGCCGCCTGGTAATCCTGTGCGGTCTTGGCCGACGGAATCTCTCCCTGATCCACAAGGAACTCTGCCGTCGACTGAATCGCCTCAGCGAGCTCGGCGAGATAGCGGGTCTCCTCGGAACCGTGGATGAACGTCTGCCCCTCAATCTGTCGCGACGCCGAATCCTCATCCATACCGGAGGCGCCGGCATTCACCTTCCCGAATTCTTCCGGGTCCTCGTCGGCATGGTCGACCACCCAGGCTTCGAGGGACAGGAAGGTACTGAGGATCTCGCTGTGCTGATCGATCCACAGATTGGAGGCGAGGGTGACGTTGTAGGTCGAATGGCCGGCCTCTGCCTGCTCGGCCGAGTCGGTGAGTACGTGCCCCGGAGTAGAGCCGCCGGTGCCCTCCTTGAGTTGTTCGAGTGTCGGGTCCCAGACGTAGGCGGCGTCGATCTGATCGGACTTCCATGCGGCGGGAAGCTTGTCCGGGGAGACGTTGACGATCTCCACATCGCGCGACGGGTCCAGCCCGGCGTCGATGAGAGCATTGAGAAGGCTGTAGTGGGAGGTCGAGGAGAACGGCACCGCAATGCGTGATCCCCTGAGGTCCTTGATGGAGTCCGCGTCTTTGGCGACCAGAGCCTCTGTCTCACCGATCACCGAGTTCGCCGAGACGACCGAGACATCCAGATTCAGCGGGGCACTGAGTGCCTTCGTGGTTGGAGTCGACCCCAGTGCAGCAATGTCCACGGAGCCCGCTGCGAAGCCCTGGACGATGTCCTGTCCGGTCGGGAAGCGCGTCCAGGAGACTTCGGCGTTCGGCAGACAGGCTTCGGCGAGTTGCTGGTCCTCAATGTAGAGGTCCGTCGCAGGGCCCCCGAGATAGCCGATACGGATGCGGCCGTCAGCCTCCGAGGGGGCCACCGGACATTCGATGTCATCAGAGCTGTTGACCCATTCATTGGCCGGTGGTCCGACACAGGCCGAGGTCCCCAGTCCGGTGACGGCGAGGACACCGGCGAGCGGAAGAAGTCGTCGCGGTTTCACGTGAAACCGGGTGCGCGGATGAGTCACTGCTTCGTCCTCCAGGGGGCGTAGGTCCGCTCCACCCACAGCAGCAGCTGATCGAGAAGCAGAGCGGCGACACCGATCACGATGATGCAGGCGATCGCCAGGGCGGTATCCAACTGGGTTCCGGAGATGTAGGCGAGCCCGCCGATGCCGGGGATTCCGTCGTTCATCTCGGCCGCGACGATGGCGGACCAGCACAACCCGGACGCCAGTCGAATGCCGTTGATGATGTCCGGCAGAGCGCCGGGAAGAAGTACAGTCCGGAAGACCTGTCGCCGGTTCGCGCCGAGGGACTGCGTCGCCAGAACCCAGTCGCGGCGTACTCCGGTGACACCGGACAGTGTCGCTACAGCCACGGTCGGGAAGGACGCTAGGAACAACAGGGCCACCTTCGACTGGTCACCGATTCCGAACCACACGATCAGCAGCCCGATGTAGCCCAGCGGAGGAAGCGCACGGAGGAAGGAGAGATACGGCTCGACGACCGAACGGACAGCCGCACTACTGCCCAGTCCCCAGCCGACAAGAATGCCGACAACCGTGCCGGCACCGAGGCCGACCGCGATCCGCTCAAGAGTCGCGAGCAGATGCTGCCAGAGGAAGTAGCCCTGGACGCCACACTCCTGACGGTTGCTGGCGGCAGACGCCGATTCACAGAGATTGGTGGAGACGAGTCTGTCAGCCACCTCACCCGGACCGGGAAGTACGACAGGATCGAGTCCTGCCCAGCGCGCGACCGCCCACCAGGCGGCAATCAGTCCCGCAAGAACACCCACATGCCGAAGCACCCGGACGCCGCGCCCCTTCCCCACTCCCCCGGTCTTCGCTGATGCCGGTGTCTTTACAGATGAGTCGGTACTCTTCGTCACCTGACTGTCGGCGCGGATGGTCGTACTCATGCCAGATTCCGCGCAGATTCCTGGTTACCCACGGGTGCCCCATGATTCGTCACTGTGACGCCAAGCCGCCGGAGAGCGGGAACGGTGCCCTCCCCCACCTGGAAGCTCTCCTCGATATGCGGATAGCCCGAGAGGATGAAGTGTCGGATGCCGGACCGGCGGAAGGCGTCGATGGTCGCGGCCACCTGATCGTGGGACCCGACCAGTGCGGTGCCTGCTCCACCACGGAGCAGTCCGATACCGGACCAGAGCCCCGGGGAGAACTCGAGAGCCCGGGCATCTCCGCCGGGAACGAATCCCGAACCACGACCATGGATCTCAGACATCCGACGTTGCCCGACCGACTGCGAGGTCTTGAGTCCCGCCTGAGCCCGGGCCACATCGGCGGGGTCGATGGAATCGTAGATCTTCTGTGCGACCGCCCAGGCCTCCTCCTCGGTGTCCCGGGAAATGACGTGGAGACGGATGCCGTAGTCGAGCGTCCTTCCGTAGGCTGCGGCACGGGCTGCGACGGTCTCCAGCTTCTCTGCGACGTCATCAGGGTGTTCACCCCAGGTGAGGTAGACATCGGCGCGTTTTGCGGCGGTCTCGATGCCGGCCGGCGAGGAACCGCCGAAGAAGACCGGCGGCGTCACGGAAGGACGCCGGGCCAGAGAGGCACCGTCCACCGAGATGTGCTCCCCCCGGACGTCCACCGGTTCAGATTCGGTCCACAGCCGCCGGACCAGGTCCAGCGACTCATCTGCGGCGCCGTAACGCTCCTCCTTGGTGGAGTAGTCACCGTAGGCACGTTGTTCGGCGTCCTCCCCACCGACGACGACATTGAGGAGCAGGCGGTTCCCGGAGAGTTCCTGGTAGGTCTGGGCCTGCTGGGCCAGGAGCGTCGCAGGGACGAGGCTGGGACGGTAGGCCACGAGGAACTTCAGACGCTCAGTCGCGCCGAGCAGGGCCGCGGTTGCGAGCCAGGAATCCTGGCACCACCGGCCGGTGGGCGTGAGCACGGATTCGAAGCCGTTGTACTCCGCAGCCTGAGCCAGCTGGGTGAGATAGCGCAGATCAGGGAATCGGGTGCCGAGCTGGGCGTCAGCTCCGTGTCCGCCACCGACGATCCCGCGGGAATCGCCGTTGGTGGGGAGGAACCAGTGCAGGGTGACATCGGAAGGTGTTGGAAGAGTCATAGCCATCGAGTAGACCACTCGGTCTGTGACGAACCCACTGATCCATTCGCGGTGATCGAAACAGACAGAGCAGTCTGTTCTTTTCATTCGCAGTGACCTAAGGTAGCTCCCATGACCCTCACTGTCGCAGACGCCCCCGACGCAGACACTGCCACCGGCACCGCGCACTTCGCCACGCCGGTCAACGGCCCTGCCCGCGTCCTCCACCAGATCCGCACCGCCCCCGGTATCACCCGGACGCGACTGCACGAGGATCTCGGATTCTCGCAGCCCACCGTGACCAGGCATGTCGCGGCACTGATTGATGTGGGCCTGGTGGAGCAGGCATCCCCCACCCAGTCCTCGGCGACCACTGTCGGGCGGCCCGGAACCACACTCCTGCCCGCTGGTCGTCACCTCAGCGCCCTCGGTGCGCACGTCGGCCTGCGCAGTACCCAGCTGGTGGCCGTGGACGGTGTCGGTCGTCCGCTGCGCTCCCGCACCCTGAAGCTCCCGCTGGCCGATCTCGCTCCGGAGGACGCGCTGGAAGCGGTCAACCACGGTCTCACCACACTGGGCCGTGGGCTTCCGGATCCGGTAGGACTCGGAGTCGCCTTCTCCTCCCCGGTGGACGCCGCAGGCCATGTCACCTCGCAGGCCTACGGCTGGGACGATGTCGATGTCGCCGGCATTCTCGGACGCTCCGTCACGGGCCTACCGGTCTCCCTGGCGACGGGTGTCGGTGCCATGGCCGGCGCTGAGCTGACCAGCACACCGCTGGGAACCACCGACCGGGTCACCCCCGGCGGACGCTCCACCCTCTACGTCTACGCCCGCGAACTGGTCGCCCATGCCTGGATCGTCGGGGACGCCGTCCACCAGCCGTTCACCGGAACCTCCCCCGCGGCCTTCACCGCCATCGCCGAATCCGGGTCCTTCCGCAGTTCACGGGGCGGAACCGGACATCCGCTGGGCACCACGGCAGTGCTCGACGCGGCCCGGCGCAAGGGACTGGGGGTGTCCTCGATCCCGGAGCTGGTGGCACTGGCGTCCTCCAATGTGGTGGCCCGTGCACTGCTCGACGAGCGCGCCGAGCTCCTCGGACGCATCATCACCCTGGCGGTGGAGGTCGTCGATCCGGCGACGGTGGTCTTCGCCGGTGACGCGTTCACCGCCGATCCGGACGCCGTGAAGATCATCGCCGGTGGACTCCAGCGCAGTGCCCCGCGGCGGGGACTGAGCATCCAGCGGGCAGGTGACGGGATCCTGTCCCGGGCGGCCGCGGTCACAGCCCTGCACCGGCTGTGGACGGATCCCCTGGGTTGAACTGTCGGGCTGACCTGCTCAGCTGATCCGGTCGACGTAGGCCTCGAGCCGGTCGGAGATGTCCTCCGGCTCGCGGGCCCACCGGTTGTGCCCCAGTGTGCCGGGCAGTTCCTCGACCAGCGGGTACGCCTTCGGCATGAGGTTCGCCAGCGCCCGGCAGGAGTCCACCGTGCAGTAGTCGTCGTTGCTGTACCGGGTCAGCAGGACCGGCACCCGCACGGCCTGCAGCGCCTCCATGTATTCCAGGTCGCGGCCACGCAGCCGGTCGAGAGAGTTCGTGCGACCGAACCGCGCCCACTCCCTCAGCTGGACACCGGACTGGCGGCCGTATCCGGAGACATCGAGGGGCCCGCCCGGCCAGAAGCCCAGGATCCGGCCGACAGTGCCCATGAGCAGGCCACCGACGCGCAGGCGTCGTCGTTCCGGATTCGGGAAGGCACGGGCGAACGGCGAACCGGTCCCGACCCCCATCAGTCCGATGATTCCCAGCTCACGGGCCTCCGGGCGGGCCAGGAGCAGCGAACCGATCTGTCCGCCCATCGAGTGGGTGAGCAGGATGACCGGGTGGTCGGCGGCGAGGTCGAGGCGCGACTTCACCGCACGGATGGTGCGCGGATAGTCCTCGGACGCCAGGTCGTGGTACCCCCACCGGTCGGTGAAGGACGCCACGGCGGTGCTGGAGCCCTGGCCACGCAGCTCACCGATACCGACCGGGAAACCGCGTCGGGAGAGCGCCTCGGCGACCGGGCGGTAGTAGTGCGCACCGACACCGAACCCCGGCCAGATCATGATCAACGGCCGGGTGGTATCACTCCCCTCGCCAGAGCCCTCCCCCGGGAACACCGGGATGCGGGAGGCGGAGCCGTCGGGCATGACCACCAGGATGCTGGTGGCCGGGACCGTCGTCATATCAGACATCGAGGAACCGGACATCCTTGGCGTTGCGGGTGATGAAACTGCGGCGGGCGACGACATCGTCGCCCATGAGGACGGCGAAGGTCTCGTCGGCGTCCGCGGCGTCCTCCAGGGTGACCTTCTTGAGGATGCGGTCCTGCGGATCCATGGTGGTCTCCCACAGCTCCTTGGCGTTCATCTCGCCGAGGCCCTTGTAACGCTGGATGCCGTCGTCCTTGTTGATCTTCCGGCCGGCGGCGAGTCCTTCGGCGAGCTGCTTGTCACGCTCGGCGTCGGAGAAGGCGAAGCCCGGCTCACCCTTGGCCCACTTCAGCTTGTACAGCGGCGGCATGGCGAGGTAGACGTGGCCGTCCTCGATCAGCGGACGCATGAAACGGTAGAGCAGGGTCAGCAGCAGAGTCGCGATGTGCTGGCCGTCGACGTCGGCGTCCGCCATGAGGACGATCTTGTGGTAGCGGAGCTTGTTGATGTCGAACTCATCGTGGATACCGGTACCCAGGGCGGTGATGATCGCCTGGACCTCGGCATTCTTCAGGACCTTGTCGAGGCGGGCCTTCTCCACGTTGAGGATCTTGCCGCGCAGCGGGAGGATCGCCTGGAACATCGAGTCGCGGCCGGACTTGGCGGAACCGCCGGCCGAGTCGCCCTCCACGATGTAGATCTCGGACTTCACCGGATCCTTGGAACGGCAGTCGGCGAGCTTGCCGGGCAGGCCGCCGAGATCGGTGGCGGACTTGCGGCGCACCAGGTCACGGGCCTTACGGGCGGCGACACGGGCCTGGGCCGAGGAGACGGCCTTGTTGACGATCGCCCGGGCCTCGGCGGGGTTGGCGTCGAACCAGTCGGAGACATGCTCGTTGGTGGCTTTCTGGACGAAGCCCTTGATCTCGGAATTACCGAGCTTGGTCTTCGTCTGCCCCTCGAACTGCGGGTCACCGACACGCACGGAGATCACCGCGGCGAGACCCTCACGGCAGTCGTCACCGGTGAGGTTCGGCTCCTTGTCCTTGAGCATCTTGTGGTCACGGGCGTAGCGGTTCATCAGGGAGGTCAGCGCAGCGCGGAAGCCCTCCTCGTGGGTACCGCCCTCGACCGTGTTGATGGTGTTGGCGAAGGTGTGGACCGACTGCGCGTAACCGGAGTTCCACTGAAGGGCGATCTCGACCTCGTGGTCGTCACCCTTGACCTCCAGGTCGATGACGCTGGGGTGCACCGGGGTCTTCGACTTGTTGAGGTGGTCGACGTAGTCCTTGAGACCGTCCGGGTAGTGGAAGACCTTGGTGCGCACCTTCGGTGCGTCCTTCTTCTCCTCCAGGGCCTCTTCGTCCGCGGTCTTCGGGGCGGCAGCCTCGTCGGCGGCGGCGTCCTCGAGATCTTCGGCCTGCTCGACGACCTGCTTGCGCTCGTCGGTGAGCGTGATGGTCAGGCCCTTGTTGAGGAAGGCCATCTCCTGGAGGCGGCGGGAGACCGTGTCGAAGTTGTAGGTCGTGGTCTCGAAGATCTCCGGGTCGGCCCAGAACCGCTGGGTGGTGCCGGATCCGCGGGCCTTCTTGACCTGCTCCAGTTCCTCGGGGATGGAGTGGTCGAAGACCTGGTGCCAGAGGTAACCGTCGCGCCTGATCTCGGTCTCGACGCGGGTCGACAGGGCGTTGACCACGGAGATACCGACACCGTGCAGACCACCGGAGACCGCGTAGGCCTGGGAGTCGAACTTGCCGCCGGCGTGCAGCTCGGTCATGACGACCTGGACGGTCGGACGCCCCGTCGGGTGCATCTCCACCGGGATACCACGGCCGTTGTCGGAAACCTGGACGGAACCGTCGTCCTTGAGGGTCACCTCGACACGGTCCGCGAAACCTGCCATCGCCTCATCGACGGAGTTGTCCACGACCTCCCAGATGAGGTGGTGGAGACCGCGCTCACTGGTGGAGCCGATGTACATACCCGGACGCTTACGGACCGCCTCGAGGCCTTCCAGGATGGTGATCTGGTCTGCACCGTAATCCTCGGACCCGTGGTGGGATTCCGGTCCAGCGTTCATCTCAGCCTCAGCCACAGCCTTTTCCACTCCTTGATAGGTAGAGCTTTAACCACTCCATCCTACCCGGTCAGGCGTCCTCGCGTAAGCAGGTGCTATCCGTAGGTGTCCCGCGGACCGCGGCCCTTGACGTGGTACCGGCCCTTACGCCAGTTGGGCGGACGCGGCCCGTAGATCCGCAGTTCAGCGACCACGTCGCCGCCGATCTTCTTCGCGATGGTCTGCAGGATGAACGTCTGCATCAGCCGCAGGTTCGTGGCCCAGGCGGTGGAGTCGCACTCGATGTGGAGCTGGCGCTCCTTCTCCTTGTACATGACGACCTTCGTGTGCCGGGCGACGTCTTCGCCGACGATGCCGGCCCAGTTGCCGCGGATCGTGCCGACGGCGAAGTTCCGGTTCCAGCCGTTGCGTCGGATCTCGCGTTGCACCAGGTCACCGAACTTGCCCGGGTCCCTGTAACTACGGTCCATCCGCCCGTCGTAACGGGTCTTCATGCGCTTCGGCTTCGCCCCACGACGCCGCGGGTTGAACGGCTGACGGGGCGGGACCGGGGACGCCGAGAGATCGTCACCGGTCTTCTTCGCGGGCCCCGACAACCCCCGCAGTTTCTCCCACTGCGCGGCGACGGGATCGTGTGGCTCAGTCATCGGTCTGTTCCGGCCCGGGATCCAGCTCAGAGAGGCGTCCTTCATCGGTCACGCGGGCGCGCACCGCATGGACCCGCGCGATATCGCGGAGGTCAGCGGGGATGTCCTCGTCGACAGCGGCCGTGATGAGCACCTGCTCGGCTTCCCCCGCCAGGTCGACGAGGGCGCGGCGACGGGCGCGGTCGAGTTCGGCGAAGACATCGTCGAGGATCACCAGCGGCTCGGTGCCGTCGGCACGCTGCATCCGGTGGGACGCCAGGCGCAGCGTCAGCGCGAAGGACCAGGACTCGCCGTGGCTGGCGAAGCCCTTGGCCGGCTGGGTGCCGAGGATCAGCTGAAGGTCGTCCCGGTGCGGGCCGGTGAGTGTGATTCCACGGTCGACCTCAGCGTCCCGTCGCCGTGCCAGGCGGGAGAGCAGCACAGCCTCGGCGACATCCGGATCGAGCAGGTAGGCGCCGGTGGGATCGACGCCGGCGTCGGCGAGCTCGGCGTCCACCGTGGAGGTGTAGCTGATCAGCGCAGGTCGGGAACCCGGTGCGAGTCGGGCATAGGACTCCTCGACATGAGGTGCGAGATCGTGCACGACCTGCACCCGGGCCGACATGATCTCTCCGCCCAGCTGTGCGAGCTGGGCATCCCACACGTCGAGGGTGTCCGCCACCGAAGACGCTGACGACGAAGACGCCGACTTGAGCAGTGCATTGCGCTGCCGGAGGACCTTGTCGTAGTCCGCGCGGGCGCCGGCCAGGCGCGGGTAGCGGGCGGCGACGACCTGGTCGAGGAAATGCCGGCGCTGCTCCGGTTCACCGCGGACCAGGGCCAGATCCTCCGGGGCGAACATGGTGGTCCGGACGATGCCGGCGAGACCACGCTGGTTGCGTAGGGAGGTGCGGTTCACCGCGGCCTTGTTCGCGCCACGGGCGTTGATGACCAGGTGTGCGGTGAGTTCGCGGCCGTGGTTGACGGCGGTGGCCGAGACGCGGGCGGAGTCGCACCCCTCGCGGACGAGGGCTGCGTCCCCGCTGACCCGGTGTGAGGCGAGATGGGCGAGGTATCCCACCGCCTCGACGATGTTCGTCTTCCCGTTGCCGTTCGGACCGGCGAATACGGTGACACCGGGGGTGAGTTCCAGGTCGAGGGACGCCCATGACCGGAAGTCACCGAGATACAGGGAACGCAGGTACATGCAGGTGACGGATCTAGCCCGGGAGGCGGACCGGCATCAGCAGGTAGGTGAACGGGGTCTCCGGGGTCGGGAAGGCGCCGTCCGGGCCTGCCTCAGGCAGGTCCTCGGGCTCGGGGAACAGGATCGCCGGTCGGGACGGCTGGGTGAAGCCGAAGACGACACGGTCGGTGTGGATCACACCGAGACCGTCCTTGAGGTAGCCCGGGTTGAAGGCGATGACCAGCGGTTCGCCGACGAAGGCGCAGGGCAGCTGCTCCTCGGCGACACCGATGTCACTGCCGCCGCCGGAGATAGTCAGCCCGCCCTCCTCGAAGGCCATCCGGATCTGGGAATTACCCTCGGTGACCAGGGAGACACGGCGGATCGCGTCCAGCAGCGGGGCGATCTCCACTGTGGCCAGGGCGGTGTTCTGCTTCGGCAGCAGCGGGCGGAACTTCGGGAAGTCCGCGTCGATGAGCCGGGTCGTGGAACGACGGTCGTCGGTGGCGATGCCGAGCAGCCGGCTGCCACCGGATGCGGCGTCCGTGTCGAGGGCGATCTCAACAGGCTCACCGTTGGAGTCCAGCGAGCGTGCCGTGTCGGCCAGGGTGCGGGCCGGGATGAGCAGTTCGGCGGAGATGTCGGCACGGGCGGGAGCCCAGTCGACGGTGCGCACCGCGAGCCGGAAGCGGTCGGTGGCGGCGAGAACGACATGTTCGCCGTCGATCTCCATCCGGATACCGGTCAGCATCGGCAGGGTGTCGTCCCGACCGGCGGCGACGGCGACCTGACTGATGACCTCGGCGAAGAGATCCGGGTCGAGGGAACCGGCGGTCGACGGGAACTCCGGGAGGACCGGGTAATCGTCGATGGTCATCGCCGGCAGCTCGAAGTGGGAGCTGCCGCAGTTGACGAGCACCTTGGTGCCGTCGTAGTCGATACGCACCGGCTTGTCCGGGAGGGCACCGATGATGTTGGACGCCAGACGACCGGCCACGAGGATCCGGCCGGGTTCGGCGACGTCCGCGGAGACGCGGACCTTGGTGGAGACCTCCCGGTCGAAACCGGAGAGCTGGAGCCCGTCCTCGGTCGCCTCGATGAGCACACCACGCAGGATCGGCTGCGAGGCCTTGCTCGGGAGGCTGCGGGCCACCCAGGCGAGTGCCGAGGAGAAGTCGTCCTTGGCCACGGTGAAGCTGACGGACTGCTGGTCCCCCAGCTGATCGGTGGTCACTCGTTCGTACCTTTCTGCAGGTCATTCATTCGAACATCATTCGAACACCGGCGCCGTCCGGGTTCCCCGGCGCTCCCGGCACGGGTTCACGGGCCCGTTGTGTGCCCCCAGAGTAGTCCACAGTGGTGGACTCCCGCGAGGCCCGTCCGGTCTTCTTCTGTCTCTGCCTTACGTTGTGGGCCGGAGGCTCCGTCGGACCCGGACGATGGAGCTGGCTTGTCCCCACCACCTTTTTCTCTTGAAGGACTTCATGTAGATCGCCAGTCGTAGCAGTAGGGGGTGTGGATGCTGTGGACAACCGGGAATCCGGGCAGTTCGGGGCGGTTGCTGTCGTGTGGAGTCACCGGTGGCCGACCCTGTGGATAACTCCACGGAACTGTGGATAACTCGGGTGCTGGTGCCGGTGTACACCGCGTGTCCACCGGGCCATGCACGGGGAGACGGTGATTTATCCACATCTAGTGCACCACTGTGACCTGCAGAAATGCAGATTCTGGTGTTCGATCGTCGGAGTCGGTCTCCTGGGGAAACACATTCTTGTAATTTGTCCACAGGCGCTGTGGAGTTATCCACGGGCGGTGGACTGCCAGGGTCCGGATCCGGGGTCGGACGCCTGAACAGTGCAGGCGGGAGCCTACTCACATTCTTGTAATTACATCGATGTGGATAACCCTGTGGAGAATGTGGATACCGGTCTGAGTTGTCCCCCGGCGACCGGTTCCCCACCGGTCGCGTCTCCTTGTGTCCCCCGTCAGCGCTGGCGCGCGCGGGACTTGATCTTCTGCGTCAGCTCCTGGAACTGCTCGAAGATGGCGGTGTTCTCCTGGATGGCGGTGCGCATCTTCTTCTCCGCGTGCATCACCGTGGTGTGGTCACGTCCGCCGTAGACCTCACCGATCTTCGTCGTCGACATCTCGCAGTACTCACGGGTGAGGAACATGCCGAACTGTCGGGCGGTCACGATCTTGCGGACCTTCGACGGGCCGGTGAGCTGGTCGATCGACACCGTGAAGTGGTCGGCGATGACCTCTATGACCATTTCCGGGGTGATCGTGACGTCCTGCGGAAGGATGTCCTTCACCACGACCTCGGCTGCGGCGATGGTGATCGGCTCACCGGTCATGGAACAGTAGGCCACCACCCGGGTCAGCGCGCCTTCGAGCTCACGGATGGAGGACTCGTTGCGGCTGGCGATGAACTCCAGGACGTCGCGCGGTACCTCTGCCCCGTTGAGCAGGGACTTCTTGGCGAGAATCGCCATCCTGGTCTCCAGGTCAGGCGTCTTCACGTCGGTGGTGAGCCCGCCCTCGAAGCGGGTACGCAGCCGGTCCTCCAGCGTCGTCAACTGGGAGGGCGGGCGGTCGGAGGACAGTACGATCTGGTGGTTCGCCTGGTAGAGGGCGTTGAAGGTGTGGAAGAACTCCTCCTGGGTCGACTCCTTGCCCTGCAGGAACTGGATGTCGTCGACAATAAGGAGGTCGAGGTTGCGGTAGTTCCGCTTGAACTGGTCCAGTGCGAGCGGACCACCCTGAATCGCGTTGATGAACTCGTTGGTCATCTCTTCACTGGAGACGTAGCGCACCCGGATCTCCGGTTTGAGCTCCCGGGCGTAATGCCCGATAGCGTGCAGCAGGTGTGTCTTGCCAAGTCCCGGCTGGCCGTAGATGAACAGCGGATTGTAGGCCTTGCCCGGATTCTCGGCGACGGCCCGGCAGGCCGCGGCGGGGAACTGGTTCGACGGGCCGGTGACGAAGGTGTCGAAGGTGTACTTCGGGTTGAGCCGGTTCTCGTCGTCGGCGTGGGTCGCGGCAGCGGCCGGGGCGGTGGCGGCGGTCGTCACGGGGACGCCGGCGGTCACCGTGACCGGTTCCGCGACCTGGGCGGGTTCCGCGTAGGCGGCGGGGGCG
>NZ_JALAGU010000040.1 GCF_022712275.1 Corynebacterium sp.
ACACCCCCCTCCCAGCCTTCACCGGGGAATCGCACGATGCCGATATCCGCCGCCCCCGACAGCACGTGGGCAAGCGGATCGTCCGACTGCGCGCCGGCCGCCTGCCACCCGTCGATACGCTCGTCGAACCGGGAGAACCACTTGCCTGGGACCACACCCGGCGCAAAGACGACCCTGAGATAGCTCATGGCGTCATCCTATCGGTCCCGGTGACGCCTCCCCCACTACACTGGACGACCATGAGCGACGCGAACCGTATGAAGCCGCAGACCGCAGCGAAGAAGCTGAACATCTACCTCCCCGCGACCCCGGCGGAGTTCCAGGAGACCCCGCTGACGCACGACGAGTTCGTGGCCCTGCAGTCCGACCCGCCGGAGTGGCTGCGGACCCTGCGCCGCGAGGGGCCGTTCCCCCGCCCGGAGGTGGCCCGCAAGCTGGGCATCACCATCACCGCACTGAAGGCCAATGACGCCGATCAGCCGCTGACCGCCACCGAGATCAGGGCCCTGCTCCAGGACCAGCCGGAATGGCTGCGCACCGCCCGTACCGCACTGGCCACCCGTCGTACCGGAGAGGGTAAGGGACGCGACGCCGCCGATGATGCTGCCACCGACACCGACGAGGACTAGTTCCGGGCAAAGACTGAGGCCCCGCCTCCCTGGGTGACGAGCCAGGGAGGCGGGGCCTCAACAGTGGAAGGGCCCGGATCGCGGGTGACGAATCCGCGGGGGCTCAAGCTTCCGTTCGCCGCCACTGACAGGTGAACTGCAGCCCAGGGTGCGCGTTGGAGGTGCCGCAGCCACGTTCCGTTCGTCCGGTGAGAAGAGGAAGCCGGAGGTCTCGGACCGGGGCTGAATACCCTGGATTCCACCTGCCGTTGCGGCTGATCCACAACTGCAGTGCGCCGTAGGTGACTAGCCTTCGACACGTCCATGAGGTTAGCGAGACCTAAAGCGGCGTGTCAACAATTCAGCAACACAAATGTTGCGTAATTGACCCTCGTGCGCCGCCAGCAGCCTGTGACCTGCACGTTATACAGAAAGCGCTGGCGCTTTTGCGTCCACCCCCGCACTCCACCCCCGGGGGAATCCACGGCCCCCACCTTGCATCCCTGTTGCATTTTCCGTCCCGGATGCGGATACTATAAATTTGTAATCACCAGAGAGACGCAGGTCACATGGTTTCCCAAAGTGAGTTTCATCCCACTGCCTGACGTCCTCATCCCTGCACCCTCCCCGAGGAAAGGTCGACATGAAGAACTTCCTGCCCCGCACCATCTTCAACGAAGAACACGACATGTTCCGCGAAACCTGCCGCAGCTTCGTCGATACCGAGATCCGTCCGAACGTGGACAAGTGGCACGAGCAGGGCTTCTGCGACCGCTCCATGTACCAGGCCGCCGGTGAGCTCGGCCTGTTCGGCATCACCTCCCCCGAGGAGTTCGGTGGCGGCGGAATGCCCGACTACCGCTTCAACGCGATTCTCTCCGAGGAGCTCGCCGAGGCCGACTGCGGTTCCGTCATCGTCTCCATCCAGGTCATCAACGACCTGGTGATCCCCTACCTCGAGCGCTTCGCCACCGACGAGCAGAAGAAGAAGTACCTCGCTCCGCTGTGCTCCGGTGAGAAGATCGGCGCCATCGCCATGACCGAGCCGGGAGCCGGCGCCGACCTTGCCGGCATCCGCACCACCGCGCTGAAGAACGACGAGGGCAACTTCGTCCTCAACGGTTCCAAGACCTTCATCTCCAACGGCGTCCAGGCCGACTTCACCCTCGTCGTCGCCATCACCGACCCGTCCCAGGGCCGCGCCGGCGTCTCCATCCTCATCGTGGACGCCGAGACCGAGGGTTTCACAAAGACCGGTCCGCTGAAGAAGGTCGGCCTCAAGGCCCAGGACACCGCCGAGCTCAACTTCGAGAACGCCGTCGTCCCCGCCGAGAACGTCCTCGGCGAGGAAGGTGCCGGCTTCGGTTACCTGCGCACCAACCTGGCCCAGGAGCGCGTCTCCATCGCCGTCGGCTCCATCGCCACCTCCCGCCGCGCCTTCGACCTGGTCTACCAGCACTCCCAGGACCGCAAGACCTTCGGCAACCGTCTCGTCGACCACCAGGCCTACCGCTGGGAGCTGGCCAAGATGGCCACCGAGATCCAGTCCGCCCAGTCCTTCGTCGACGCCGCCGTCGAGGCCAAGGTCAAGGGTGAGCTCGACGAGGTCACCGCTTCCATGGCCAAGTACCTCACCACCGAGCTGCAGATCAAGGTCGTCAACACCGCCCTGCAGCTGCACGGTGGCTACGGCTTCATGATGGAGTACCCCATCGCCACCCACTACCTCGATTCCCGCGTCCAGCCGATCTACGGCGGCCCGAACGAGATCATGCTGGAGATCATCTCCCGCCGCCTCGCCAAGGGCATCAAGTAAGCCCGAGGTTCCCCGTGTACGGGCCCTGACCGGAATTCACCCGGCCAGGGCCCGTTCTGCGTCGGTCCCCTGCGTCCGCGGCTGCTCCAGCGCATGCCGGGAGTCACACAACAACAGGGCAGGACGCCCGGGATGCCTGCGCGTCACAGCAGTGAGTGCCTTCACCGCTCCCCGGTACTCAGCCTGGGTCGCCCCGCACTGCAGGAGTCCGCCACTGCCCGCGTCGCCGGTACCGGCAACCCAGCCGAAGCACTTCTCCTCCGTTCGGGACGAGTTGCGGGACGTCGGCCACGAGGCATCGGAACAGACAGTGACAGGGACCGGGCCGATACCGGACACCGCCGCCCAGGGGAACCCGGCGATGTCCCGGCACAGTTGCTCATCCTCGGTGAGAAGATGCGGCGGGGTTCGGTGACGCAGATGAGCATCCCACTACCGGTGGGGGTGCGTGGACGTGCGGCAAGGGCGCCAGGGCTGATCGGCGTGGTCATGGGCTGCACCCTGATGCCGGGTCGGGACAGGCCTGTGCCGTTCTCGGACAGGAGCGTCGAACTGCACTCCCGCCGAACGCTACTCGCCGATGAAGTGCGGGGCGCGCTTCTCCAGGAAGGCCGCCATGGCTTCGACGTGGTCGGCGGTGGTGAACAGCCGCAGCTGCGCGTCCCCCTCCTCGTCGGCGCGGGTGTTGACCGCCGCCGCGTCCCGCACCAGCGCCTTGATCTCCCGGTAGGACGCCGTAGGTCCGGTCGAGAAGCGCTGCGCCAGACCGGCCACGGTGTCCGCCAGTTCCTCCGGCTCCACCACGGTGGTCACGATTCCCAGGGCGGCAGCCTGCTCGGCAGGGATCTTCTCGTCGAACAGCAGCAGCTCCAGGGCCCTGGTCTGGCCGACCGCATCTGTGAGCGACTGCGACAGGCCGCAGTCCGAGGCCAGCCCCACCCCGGAGAACGCCCCCTTGAAGCTCGCGGCAGAGGACATGACGCGAAAGTCACAGGCCATGGCGATACCCCAGCCCGCACCGGCGGCCGGCCCCTGGACCGCTGCAATCACCGGCACCGGGATGGACAGCAGGGCCGCCATCATCGGGTTGTATTCCTCGACGACCTTGGTCGATCCGGTGCCCTCGCGGGCGTCCACCAACTGCTCCTTGAGATCCTGACCGGAGCAGAAGGCCTTCCCGGCGGCCTGCAGCACGACCGTCCGCACCGGCCCGCCGGTAGCGGAATCCTCGGCGGCGGCGGTGAAGGCCTCGATCAACGCGAGCCGCAGATCACGGTTCAGCGAATTGTAGGCGTCCGGACGGTTGACGGTGATGGTGCGGACGCCGTCGGCATCCGTGATCTCGACAAGGCTCATGCCCGTCAGATTACCGCGTGGGGCCTCCGGCCGTGACCGGATCCGATCACGTGTTCGGGGAGATGACGTCCGTGGATTCAACCAGTTCCACCCCGACATAGGCCATCTGGTTGAAGGCGACCGCCCCCGGCCCCGGCGTCACCTCGGCACAGAGATCGGTCAGGGCACGCACCCCGAACTCCTCGGCGACGGCGTCCAGTGCGGTAGCTCGCACGCAGAAGTCCGTGGCGATACCGCAGACGTCCACGTCGGTCACACCCCGGTCACGCAGCCAGTCGGCGAGCGTCTCCTCACCGCCCGCCAGATGCCCCTCGAAACCGGAGTAGGCGGCGGTGTACTCGCCCTTGAGGAACCAGGCGTCGATCAGCGAGGTGTCGAGATCCGGGTGGAGCTCTGCGCCGTGGGTCCCGACCACGCAGTGCACCGGCCAGGTCTCCTCGAAGTCCGGCTCGGTGCCCGCCGGGGCGAAGTGCCCCTCGGGGTCGATGTGGTGGTCCTTCGTCCCGACCACGGCGGTGTAGGTGTGGGCAGGTACCGACCGCAGATACGCGGAGACCGCCGCCGCCACCTCCGCCCCTCGGGCAGTCCCCAGAGCACCCCCGGGGCAGAAATCATTCTGGATGTCGACGACGATCAGTGCGCGCATTCTGTCTCCCTAGACCAGCTTCCAGTCCTCGAGGCCCGGGTACAGCGGGAAGTCCGCGGCGACCTTGTCGACCCGGGCACGCAGCGCGGCGGTGTCCGCATTCTTCCCCTGGGCCAGGGCGGTACCGATAATGTCCGCGACCTCGGTGAAGGCGGCGGAGTCCAGGCCACGGGAGGCCAGGGCCGGGGTACCGATACGCAGACCGGAGGTGACCATCGGCGGGCGCGGGTCGAAGGGCACGGCGTTGCGGTTGACGGTGATGCCGACCTCGTGCAGCAGGTCCTCCGCTTCCTGGCCGTTGAGCTCGGAGTTGCGCAGGTCGACGAGCACGAGGTGCACGTCGGTGCCACCGGTGAGCACCTGCACGCCGGCGTCCACGGTGTCCTGGGCGGCGAGACGCTCGGCGAGGATCTTCGCACCCTCGAGGGTGCGGGCCTGACGGTCACGGAAGTCGTCGGTCTGGGCGATCTTCATGGAGACGGCCTTGGCGGCGACGGCGTGCATCAGCGGGCCACCCTGCTGACCCGGGAAGACGGAGGAGTTGATCTTCTTGGCGTACTCCTGCTTCGCCAGGATCATGCCGGAGCGCGGGCCACCGAGGGTCTTGTGGACCGTGGTGGAGACGACATCGGCGTGCGGCACCGGCGACGGGTGCAGACCGGCGGCGACCAGGCCGGCGAAGTGGGCCATGTCGACCCACAGCTTCGCGCCGACCTCGTCGGCGATGGAACGGAAGGCCTCGAAGTCCTGGTGACGCGGGTACGCGGACCAGCCTCCGATGATGACCTGCGGCTTCTCGGCGATGGCCTGTTCACGGACCTTGTCCATGTCCAGACGCATGGTCTCCGGGTCAACCTCGTAGGCGGCGACCTCGTAGAGCTTGCCGGAGAAGTTCAGCTTCATACCGTGGGTGAGGTGGCCACCGTGGGCGAGGGACAGGCCCATGATCTTGTCACCCGGGTTGGCCAGCGTCATCAGCACGGCAGCGTTGGCCTGTGCACCGGAGTGCGGCTGGACGTTGGCGAAATCGGCACCGAAGACAGCCTTCGCACGGTCCCGGGCGAGGTCTTCGATGATGTCGACGTTCTCGCAGCCACCGTAGTAGCGGCGACCCGGGTAGCCCTCGGCGTACTTGTTGGTGAGGACGGAGCCCTGGGACTGGAGGACGGCGCGCGGAACGAAGTTCTCGCTGGCGATCATCTCGAGGGTGTCCCGCTGGCGGGAGAGTTCACCGGCGATGGCGGCGGCCACCTCCGGGTCAAGTTCCCCGAGGGGAAGGTTGTGCTGGGTGGTGTCGGTCATCGGTGGAGTACCTCTCACAGGTCTGCAACTACGGATCACCGCACATCCTATCCTGCCCAGGTCCGCCGCGGACCCGGAGCGTCCCCGGTTTGGTCCTCACCCCTGTGTGAGAGGACAATACGCACGTGTCCGAGACCTTCCCCGACGTGAGTCCCTTCATCTCCCTTGACCGCGCCCAGTGGCAGACGCTGCGGCGTTCCATGCCGCAGGTGCTCAGCGAGGAGGAGCTCGAGGAACTCCGCGGCATCGGTGAGGACATCGATCTCGAGGAGGTCAGCGAAATCTACCTCCCGCTGTCCCGGTTGATCGACCTGCGGTTCCAGGCGATCCGCAAGCTCAACGAGACAACCGGAACCTTCCTCGGCGAAGGCATGCCCCATGTCCCGTTCATCATCGGTGTCTCCGGGTCGGTGGCCGTCGGCAAGTCCACCACAGCCCGCCTGCTCCAGGTGCTGCTGCAACGCTGGGAGTCCACCCCGCGGGTGGACCTGGTCACCACCGACGGTTTCCTCTACCCCGCCGCCGAGCTCAACCGACGCCACATGATGGGGCGGAAGGGCTATCCGGAGAGCTACGACCAGCGCGCGCTGATGCAGTTCGTCACCGCGGTGAAGTCCGGGGCAGCCGAGGTCCCGGCCCCGATGTACTCCCACGAGACCTACGACCGGCTGGACGAGGTCCACGTCGTCGACCGTCCCGACATCCTCATCATCGAGGGTCTCAACGTGCTGCAGACCGGTCCGTCGCTCATGGTCTCCGACCTCTTCGACTTCTCCGTCTACGTGGACGCCGACCGCGCCGACATCGAGCGCTGGTACATCGACCGCTTCCTCAAGCTGAAGAACTCGGCGTTCCGGAACCCCGGCGCCCACTTCCACTACTACGCGGGCCTGTCCGACGAGGACGCCCGCACCGTCGCCCGTGAGATCTGGCAGACCACCAACCTGCCGAACCTGGTGGAGAACATCCTGCCGACCCGCGTCCGGGCGTCCCTGGTCATGACGAAGGGGCCGGACCATCTCGTCGAGACGGTCCGGATGAGGAAGATCTAGTAGATCTAGAACCTACTTCCCGAAGCGTCGCTGCCGCGTGGAGAAGTCACGCAGCGCCCGGAGGAAGTCCATGCGCCGGAACGCCGGCCAGTAGGTCTCGGTGAACCAGATCTCCGAGTACGCCGACTGCCACAGCAGGAAGCCCGACAGCCGCTGCTCCCCTGACGTCCGGATCACCAGGTCGGGGTCGGCCTGGCCCGAGGTGTAGAGATGCTCGGTGAGCGAGTCGACCGTGATCCGTTCCGGGATCTCCGCCGCGGGGACGCCCTGCCCGGCAAGGTCGGCGATGAGCTCGCGGACGGCGTCCACCACCTCCTGGCGTCCGCCGTACCCGACGGCGATGTTGACGCGCACGCCCTTGTTGTCACGGGTGCGTTCCTCGGCTTCGGAGAGCCGGTCACAGAGTTCCTGCGGCAGCAGCTCGGCACGTCCGATCACCCGGAGGCGGAAGTCGCCCTTCGCTGAGGCGATCTCGTCGGAGACATCCCCGATGATCTCCATGAGCAGTTCCAGCTCGTCGGCACCACGGCCGAGGTTCTCCGTGCTCAGCAGGTACACGGTGACCGTGTCGATCCCCTGCTCCTCGCACCAGCCGACGACCTCGACGATCTTCTTCGCCCCGACCCGGTGGCCGTGGGTGACGTCGGTGAAGCCGTTCTCCCGGGCCCAACGACGGTTGCCGTCACACATGATGGCGACATGGGACGGCCGCGGACGACCCTTCATGAAGCGGATCAGCCGCTGCTCGTAGAGCCGGTGGAGGATCAAGGACGGCCACCCCTGGTGATGTCGTCGGAGTCCGGGTTGTCACCGTCACCGTACTGCGCGGCGAGTTCCTCCGGTTCCTCCAGTGGCCAGGCCTGGGCATCGACCTCGTCATCGTTGAGTCCCTGGTCGGCGGCCATGGCCGCGTCGACGGCCTCGATGTCGAAGGGGTCCATGTCATGCTTGTCGGCGTACTCGCGACGCCGGGTCATGGCCTTCATCCGGCGGTTGAACAGCACGCCGATGGTGAGGATCGCCGCCAGCAGTGCCACGATCACCAGCAGACCGACCGGGGACGCCTTGCCGAAGTCCGGCCCCTCGGGTCCGGTCTTCTCCGCCTGGGCGAGGACGGTGTAGCCGAGTGACTCGGCCTGGGCGGTGACGGGGTGAAGATCCTGCAACATGTGCTCCAGAGTATCGGAGGGAACGGGCCTGCCCTAGTCGGGCACAACTCCTGCGAAGAGGTCGTCCTCGGGGACGGGTGCCGGGACGCGGGACGCGGCGAGTTCGAATTCCTCGGTCGGCCAGACCTGCTCCTGCAGTTCCGTCGGCACGGCGAAGAACGGCCCCTCGGGGTCGATCTGGGTGGCGTGGGCACGCAGGGCTGCGTCCCGCCGGACGAACCAGGGGGCGCAGGCGACCTGTGTGGTCACCCGCGGCATGATGTCGGGGACGTCGTTCCAGCGTTCCAGGGCACTTGCCGCGGTGAGATGACCGGCCTCCTCCTCAGCCTGGGCGAGCAGTTCGAAACGACGCCGGATGAACCCGTGGGTGTAGTACATCTTCTGCACCGTCCACGGCTCACCGAGATCGGGTCGGTAGTCGGGGTCACCGGAACGCTCCCAGGCCCGGACACTTACCGCATGGGTCTTGATGTGGTCCGGATGGGGGTACCCGCCGTTCTCGTCGTAGGTGATGATCACGTGCGGCCGGAACTCGCGGAAGACCTTCACCATCCTGGCGGTGGCTTCCTCGGTGTCCGCCAGGGCGAAGCATCCCTCGGGCAGCGGGGGCAGTGGGTCACCCTCCGGAAGGCCGGAGTCGATGTACCCGAGCCACTCCTGCTCCACTCCGAGAATCTCGGCGGCGCGCGCCATCTCCTCGATGCGGATCTCGTGCATGTGCTCGACCACTCCGGGCCGGTCCATGGCCGGGTTGAGGATGCTGCCACGCTCTCCACCGGTACAGGTCAGCACCTTCACCGTCACGCCCTCGTCGGCGTACCGGGCCATCGTCGCCGCCCCCTTGCTCGATTCGTCATCGGGGTGCGCGTGGACGGCAAGCAGGCGGAGACCCGCACGGCCTGCCGCGGAGACGTTGAATGACATAACAGCCATTCAACAACGCCTCACCCGTGGCGTCCAACTACCGGCAATTCCCGCTCCCCGGACATCGGGACCTAGGATGGACGCCATGAGTCCCCAGAACAAGGCGTCCTACGGCGCCAGTGACCAGAACGCCCGCGGAGTCAGCGGAAAGTTCCTCGTCATCGGCATCGTCGGCGTCCTGATCGTCGCCGGCGTCTTCATCTGGTCCCAGTGGCGCAACAGTTCCGACGCCGACGTCACCGCCTCCGTCGCCGGATTCTCGGACAACGAAGATGACTCAATCATGATGAACCTCGACGTCACCCGGGACGACACCTCCAAGCCCGCCTACTGCATCGTCACCGCGATGAACTTCGACAAGGCAGAGGTGGGACGCCGTGAGGCCGTCGTCGCCGCCGGCGGCAACGAGAACACCCGGCTGCAGATCAAGGTCCCGACCCGCGAGCAGGCCGTCGCCACCGACGTCTACGGCTGCTCTTCGGTGTTCCCCTCCTATCTCGACGACAGCACCACCACCGAGGACTGACCGGGCACTGACGCAGCACTGACGCAGCACTGACGCAGGCCAGACCGGGGTGGGGGCCGGCCCGGTGCTAGACTGTGCGGCGAACAAGACGTGGCAGTTCCCTGCCACGTCAAAGGTCTACCCGCAGGAGGACTCGACCGGACATGGCCGACAATCAGACGACCTGGCTGACCCAGGAATCCTACGACCGGCTCAACGACGAGCTGGCCGCCCTCAAGGGCAACCGTCCCGCGCTCGCCGCCGAGATCAACGAGCGTCGTGAAGAGGGCGACCTCAAGGAGAACGGTGGCTACCACGCCGCCCGCGAGCAGCAGGGCCAGGAGGAGGCCCGCATCGTCTACCTTGAGGAACTCCTCGACAACGCCACCATCGGTGAGGCCCCGGCGGAGTCCGGCGTCGCTCTCGTCGGTTCCGTGGTCCACGTCTACTACGACGGCGACGAGGACGACAAGGAGACCTTCCTCATCGGAACCCGTGGTCTCGAATCCTCCAACCCCGATCTGGAGACCTACTCCACCGACGCCCCGCTGGGCGCCGCCCTCGTCGGAGCCAAGGAGGGCGAGACCCGCGAGTACGCCGCCCCCAACGGCAGCAAGATCTCCGTCACCCTCGTGACCGCGGAACCATACGACCCGGACCGCGACATCCCGCGCGCCGAGCAGTAGGCAGCCAGGCGGTACAGTCGCCACACACGACAGAGCCCCGTCCGGAACCAGGTTCCGGACGGGGCTCTCTGTGCGGTTACAGCTGTCAGTCGTTGTTGAGGTACGACAGCAGGCGGAGGATCTCGGTGTACAGCCAGACCAGGGTGACCGCCAGGCCGAGGGCGACGCCCCAGGCCATCTTGGACGGTGCACCGGCGCGGATCAGCTGGTCTGCCTGATCGAAGTCCACCAGGAAGCTCATGGCGGCTAGACCGATGCAGACCAGGGAGAAGATGATGGCGATGGTGCCACCGTCGCGCAGCGGGCTCGCCTCACCGGTGAACAGCACCATCAGCAGGTTACCGAGGGCCAGGACGCAGACGCCGATGAGGGCGCTGATCAGGATCTTGGTGAACTTCGGGGTGACACGGATCGCCCCGGTCTTGTAGACCACCAGCATGCCGGCGAAGACGCCGACCGTGCCGAGGATCGCCTGGAAGATGATCGCGCCGCCGTCACCGCCGCCGACGGTGATTCTGTCGGCGAAGATCCAGGTGAACCCACCGACGAACAGTCCTTCAAAGGCCGCGTAGGTCAGCGTGACTGCCGCAGAACCGTACTTCTTGCCGAAGGAGGAGACCAGGACGGCGATGAAACCGCCGATGGCACCGACGAAGGTCAGCCCCATGGCCAGGCCGGGGTTGCTGTTTCCGACGATGAAGTTGACGATGGCGAAGACGACGATGACACCAAGTGTCATGGCGGTCTTGGTGACGACGTCATCGACGGTCATCGGCCGGTCGGCGTCCTTCACCGGGACGCCGTAGTTCGGGGACTGCTGGTACCCGGGCTGGGCGGCGTAGGGGTTCTGGGCGTAACCCGGCTGGGAGTATCCCCCCTGGGCACCGCCCTGATAGGCCATGGCCTGGGCCCGCTGGGACTCGGCTGTGGCCTTGGTCAGCGAACTCATGTACGGGTTCGAGCTTTTCACTGTCTGGGACCTTTCTGGGGACGCCGTGGGCGTCACGCGGGTGTGTGACCCCGGGGGACGCACGGTGAACGCGGTTATCTCGTGGTTCTCATACTAACAACGGACGACCCGCCCGCTGTGTTCCCGGGGAGGCTTCTGTAGTCCGGATTCCGATTCCCCGCACGCGTCGCCGGATCGTCGGATAGTGTTTGCCAACATGACTATCAAGCGACTTCCCTACGGCGCACTCCCTGACGACTTCGCCACGGAACTGCGCGGACTCACCGTCAATGCCGTCACCGGAAATCTTGACTCCGGCGACCGAATCGAGATTGAGGGCCCGTTCACCGGAGAGACCATCGGCTGGGTAGGCCGAGGCACCGAGGACGAGGTCACCGAGGCCTTCACCCGCGCCCGCGCGGCCCAGAAGATCTGGGCGAAGACCTCCTACAAGGAGCGCGGGAAGATCCTGCTGCGCTTCCACGACCTGGTGGTCAAGCACCGCGAGCTCATCATGGACCTCGTGCAGCTGGAGACCGGCAAGAGCCGCGACTCGGCGTACGAGGAGGTCCTCCACACCGCCATCACCGCCCGTTACTACGGAAACCACGTCGGTGCGATCCTCAAGCCGAAGCACCACACCGGCGTCATCCCGGTGCTCACCAAGTCCACCGAGCACCACCTCCCGAAGGGCGTCATCGGCCAGATCGCCCCGTGGAACTACCCGCTGACCCTGGGGATCTCCGACTCCCTGCCCGGTATCGCCGCCGGCAACGCCCTGGTCGCCAAGCCGGACTCCTCCACCCCCTTCACCTCCCTGCTGGCCTTCAAGCTGCTCTTCGAGGCCGGAATGCCGCGCAACGTCGTCCAGCTCGTCACCGGCCCGGGCCGCGTGGTCGGCAACGCCATCGCCGAGACCTGTGACTACCTCATGTTCACCGGCTCCACCGCCACCGGCAAGACCCTCGGCGAGATCGCCGGTCGCCGTCTCATCGGCTTCTCCGCGGAGCTCGGCGGCAAGAACCCGCTGATCGTCACCGAGAACGCCGACGTGGACAAGATCGTCGACGGGGTCGTCACCGGCTGCTTCGCGAACTCCGGCCAGCTCTGCGTCTCCATCGAGCGGATCTACGCCCACGAGAACGTCTACGACGAGTTCGTCGAGAAGTTCGGCAAGGCCACCTCCGATCTGAAGCTCGGCGCAGGCTTCGACTGGAGTGCCGGGATGGGTTCACTGGCCGGTGCCTCCCAGGTCGCGACCGTCGAGAAGTACGTCGACGACGCGAAGGACAAGGGGGCCAAGGTCGTCACCGGTGGCAGGGCACGCCCGGACCTGGGCCCCTACTTCTACGAGCCCACCGTGTTCACCGATGTCTCCGACGAGGTCCTGCTCAAGCGCGAGGAGGTCTTCGGCCCGGTCGTCTACGTCGAGAAGGTCGGCTCCCACGCCGAAGCCGTCGAGAAGGCCAATGACACCGCCTACGGTCTCAACTCCTCGGTCTGGGGGCCGTCGAAGGAGGCCAACGAGGTCGCCGCACAGATCTACTCCGGCACGGTCGGCGTCAACGACGGGTACGCCGCCGCCTTCGCCTCCGTCGACAACGAGATGGGTGGCACGCAGGAGTCCGGCCAGGGCCGTCGCCAGGGGCACTACGGCATGCTGAAGTACACCGAGTCCCAGAACATCACCGAGCAGCGGCTCATCCCGATCCGCGGCCCGAAGTTCCTCTCGGCCAAGCCCTACGCCGCCGTGATGTCCCTGCTTCTTGTGGTGGGCAAGAAGACGAAGATCCTGCGCTAGGTTCTTCCGGTCCGGCAGGTAGGCTCCGGAGTCATGGACAGGGAGCTGGGGGCCGTGCAACGTCGGCACTGGGACGCCGACGCCGCGCGGTACCACGAGGACCACGCCGACTACCTGGACACCTTCTACTGGTGTCCGGAGCGGCTCACCGAGACAGAGGCCCGGTTCCTGGGGGATCCGGTGGACCTGGCGGGACGCACCGTCGTCGAGGTCGGCTGCGGTTCCGCCCCGTGTGCCGCCTGGCTCGCCCGCCGTACCTCGGCGCACGTGGTGGGCTTCGATATCTCGCACGGCATGCTCACCCGTGCCCCGCAGGTCGACGGGCTGCACCTGCTCCAGGCGGACGCCGCATCCCTCCCCTTCGCCGAGGACGCCGCCGACGTGGTCTTCTCGTCCTTCGGCGGCTACCCCTTCCTCTCCGACCTGGACGCCGCGATGGCGGAGGTAGCCCGGGTGCTGCGGCCGGGCGGTCGGGGCGTCATCGCGGTGAACCATCCCGGCGCATGGATCTTCCCCGATGACCCGGACGAACTGACGGCGGCCATCCCCTACTTCCAGGACGCCTACCTGGAGTGGGAGCGTGACGACCCGGCAGATTCGGGCGCGCTGCGTTACGCCGAGTTCCACCACACCATGGGCGACTGGGTGAGGGCCTTCGCCACCGCCGGCCTGCGGTTGGTCGATCTGGTCGAGCCGGAGTGGCGGGAGGGGACGCCGACCTGGGGCCAGTGGTCGGCGGTGCGAGGCGAGATCTTCCCCGGTACCGCGATCTTCGTACTGGAGAACTGACTGTGATCAGCCATGCACCGGGCGGACGGTGATCTCCTCTATGACGGACTCCTCGGTCGTGTCGACGGCGAACCTCACCGCAGCGGCAACAGATTCTGGGCGGACGTAGAGTGAGCCGTCGTAGTCGGTGTTTCCGCGGTGCGCCTGCAGGGCGACCTGCATCTCCGTGTCGACCCGTCCCGGGTGGACCGAGCTGACGCGGACCCGGCCACGCTCCTCCTCGCGCAGAGCGTCGGTGAAGGCCCGCAGTGCGAACTTCGTCCCGCAGTACTGGGACATGGTCGGCGCGGAGCGGTGCCCGGACCCGGAATTGACGGTGACCAGAGTGCCGCCCGCGGCGCGGAGAGCCGGCAGCAGCAGGCGGGTCAGCTCGGCGACACCGAAGACATTGACCCGGAACATCCGCTCCCAGCCCTCCCAATCCGTGTCTTCCACCGGGGTGTCCCAGGCCAGACCTGCGGAATGGACGAGTACGTCGAGCCGTTCCAGACCCTCGTTCTCGAGGCGGGTCACGGCGTCGGCGATGGACGTCGGGTCGGAGAGGTCTGCGTCCTCACTGGACCAGGAGATGACGCGGTGGGTGCGGGCGAGGTCGGCGACCACGGCAGCACCGATGCCGCGGGAGCCTCCCGTGACGAGGGCGACGGGAAGGTCAGCAGAGCCGGTATCGTGGGTGTCAGTCATGGCCACGAGCCTAATCTCCGGTCGTCGCTCCTGAAAGGACACACCATGCTAGGAACCGCTCTCACCACTCTCATCCTCGGCGCGATCGCCGGGGTCGGCGCCTGGTGGGCCGCCGACCAGAACCGGTGGGGTTGGTCGTTCATCCTCGGCGCGCTGACCCTGGTCTTCGCCGTCGTCGCGATCACCACCGCCTTCGCCGGGGCGGTCGCCCTGATCTTCAAGCTGCTGCCGATCCTGCTGATCATCCTGGTCGGATGGCTCGGAATCAAGCAGCTGCAGAACAAGTAGGCTGCGGTCGTCACGGGAGGTCCGTACCGTGGATGGGACACGGTAGCAGATCCCGATCACCAGGAAGGTGAATCCCGTGCGACTTCCGACCAGATCATCCGCCGTAGCAGCCGCCGCGGCGACAGTCCTCGTCCTCGGCGCGTGCAGCAGCGACAACAACGACGACGGAAACACCACCGACGACGCGAGCACCACCGCCTATGCGACCGCGGACGTCACCAACGCCGACGGGGACGCCCTCGGCACCGCCAGCGTCAGCGAGGACAGTTTCGCCTCCGACGCCACAGAACTGACCGTCTCCTTCACCGGACTCGAACCCGGCATGTACGGCATGCACATCCATGCGGTCGGCCAGTGCGAGACCGACAGTGAGTCCCCCGACGGCTCGGACACCGGTGACTACCTCTCGTCCGGCAGCCACATGGACGCCGATGACCACGACCACCCGTCCCACGGCGGCGATCTCCCGGCCCTGCTGGTCAAGGAGGACGGCACCGCCTCACTCACCGTCTCCACCGACCGCGTGACCAAGGAGAATCTCCTCGATGACGACGGCTCCGCGCTGATCATCCACGAGTCCCCGGACAACTACGGCAATATCCCGGAGCGCTATGCCCCGGACGGGCCGGACGAGGATTCCCTGAAGACCGGCGACGCCGGTGGACGCCAGGCCTGCGGAGTGTTCGAGGCGGCGTGACCCCGCCCCGCCGGTGACGGGTTCGGTCCGGTGGTCAGTGCGCGCCGAGCCTTCCCGACCGGGGTGCGGTGAGCATCATGGCCCGAGAAGCGCGAGCGGAACGACTGCGATGCCATCTGGGCGCCGATACGCCGTCGTACCCGTGGTGATGACGACCAGATCCGCGATCCTGTCCGGCATCTGGTCCCGCAACCAGTGAAGATGCCGGACATCAGCAGCATCCACCTGACCCGCGAGCTTCACCTCGATCGCGAGGATCTGCCCGTCGATGCCCTGAACGATCAGGTCTATCTCGTGCGCCCCGCTGTCCACACGGAGATGACTGACGGTAGCCTGCTCCGTCTGCGCCAGCACCCGGACCCCGAGCGTTACCAGGGACTCGAACAGCGGACCTGCCATGTGAGCACCCACCGGTCCGAGCAGGGCCGACGCGGACAGGTCGAGGAGCCGCGCCGCGAGCGCGGGATCCGCCAACTGGTGTTTCGGCGCCTGCTGGAGTCTGCGGATCGCATTGTTCGCCGGAATCCATCCGGGGACCGGGTCCAGCAACCAGAGCTGGGTGAGGTGCTCCCGGTACGCGATCGTTGTCGTCTTCGCTGGCTGAGTACCGTCGCCGCCGGTCGTCGAATCCAGTATCCGGGAGTAAGACGCGGTGGAGGATGAAGCGGCGGCGTAGGCAGCGAGCCATCTTCGCAACGTCTCCGGGCGCCGGACGGCATATCCCTGGTCAGGCAGGTCCCTGTCGATGACGCGCTGAAGGTAAGCACTGAGCAAACCGGCTCTCAGCCGGTCAGGTGCCTGCATGATGCCGGGGAATCCGCTACGCACGATCTCGAAGGCGTAGTCGGGAAGCGCGAACTCGGTATTCCCCTGAACTGCCACTTGTCCCTTGAGCAGTCCGGAGAAGGACACTGTCTGGTCAACTACGCCACGCTCGTGGAGACCCATGGGGCGCATACGCAAGGACAGGATCCGTCCGGCACCGCTGTGCGTGCCGCTCGGATCGACGGGCGCAGCAGACCCGGTCAGGAGGAAGCGTCCTGCTGGCGCACCGTCATCGACGTGGCGTCGCACTGAATCCCGGATCTGCGGAAGTTTCTGCCATTCATCAAGAAGAGCGGTCCCCGGAGAGAGCGAGCTGAGAGCGAAGTCGGCGCGAGCGATCTCCCGTTGAGAAGGGTCGTCAAGAGACCAGGTCACGTCAGCACGACGTCGGGCGGTGCATGTCTTTCCGACGCCCTTTGGGCCGTCAATGGCCAGGGCGGGCACGACGGGAAGTCGTTCGTCCAGCTCACTGTCGATCGATCGACGTAGGTAGTCCATATTCGCTCTTTCACCAGCCACAACGTGGTCTACACTACCCTTTTCGGCGCATATACGCTACCGTTCTCGGACCTTCTACACTACCATTTTCACCGTGCCGTGTGGCTTGCGAGACACTTCTCCAGAGCCCACAAACGCACGACCACTCCGTCAAATCGCCGTCAGAATCTCCCCTCTGTCAGGGCGAATGACCACAGTGTGCTCACTGTGGGCGGCGCGTGACCCGTCCGCGGTGACGACTGTCCAGCCATCGTTGTCAATGCCCACCCGGTCGGTACCCGCAAACCACGGCTCGATGGCGAAGGTCATCCCCTCCTGGAGCTCCAGCCCACGGTGCGCCTTTCCGACATTCGGAATCACCAGGTCACCATGCATGTGTCGCCCGATGTCATGCCCGCCGTACTCGGCGTTCGGTCGGATTCCGTAGTTCCTCGCAACCGCGCCGATGGCATGCGAAATGTCGCCGAGGCGGTTGCCTGCCTTGGCGGCGGCGATGCCCGCATCGAGTGCGACCTGGGTTGCTTCGATGAGTCGCGCATCCTCCTCCCGGGGTGTCCCGGCAATGACGGAGACTGCACTGTCACCACACCAGCCGTCGAGACTGACAGCGAGGTCGATGCTCAGCAGATCGCCGTCGGCAAGAACTGTCGGGTGCGGAAGACCGTGGAGTGCACCGTCATTGAGGGAGAGACAGACGGTGTTGCGGAACGGGCCATCACCGAAGTCAGGGGCGTAGTCCCAGTAGCAGGACTCCGCCCCTGCCTCGCGGATCATTTCACGGCACCGGTACTCCAGGTCCATGAGGTTGACGCCCGGTTGCGTCATACCACTGAGCTCGGCGAGGATCCGGGCCACCAGGCGTCCCGCCTCCCGCATCTTCTCGATCTCTGCCGCTGTCTTGATTTCTACCATGGTCGGTACAATAATACCGGTAGACGAAAGGGGCAACCGTGGTCAGAAATCCACTCACAGAAGCAGAGATCGAAGCCGGTCGTCGCGTCGGTCAGATTCTCCGGGATGCCAGGACCTGCGCTGACCTCACGCTCACCACAGTTGCCGCGAAAGCCGGTATCTCTGCGGAGACTCTGCGAAAAATCGAGACAGGGCGGCTCCCCTCCCCCGCATTCGGCACTATCGTCCGCCTGTGCGCTGCCCTTGAACTGGATATCCGCGACGTAGCGGACGGGTGGGCGCACCTCACCGCAAGCACGGCGTCTGCCGTGTGAGAGCTGCCGACAGTGACTAGCCGTCGGGGACGCCGCGCAATCCGATGACCAGCAGATCAGCAGTAACACCCTGTGGTTCAACAGTGCCGGCGTCCTCGGATTCAACCTCGGTGCGCTCTCCGCGACCCGGCCCGACATCGTCGGCCGCTACCTGCGCCCGGCGCTTGCGCTCGTCGCCTCCGGTGACGTGACTGTGCAGCTCACCGGTCGCGCACCGATCGAGGACGCCCCGCGCGTCCTCGGAGACCTCCGCGCCGGACGCACCACCGGGAAGATGGTATTCGTTCACGGGTAGCCGACCACGCAGGGGATTCACCGTAAGGTTAGGCCATGCTACAAAGGTCCCATGACGACGCCACCACCCGCCGCCTTCGACCACCTCATCCACTGGGTCACTGACCTCGACACCACCATGGCGTCCTACAACAACGCCGGCCTCACCACCCACCTCGCCCTGACCATGCCCGGCTTCCGCAACGCCGCCTGGGGCATCGACGACGCACGCTATGTCGAACTCGCCGCCGTCGACGACTGGGACACCGTCGAGACCTCGAAATACGCCCGCGGCCTGCAGGTACTTCGTCCGGCGATCGACGCTCTCGACGGCGAGGGACCCCTGACCTTCGCCGTGAACGTCCCCGACATCCAGGCCACCATCGATCGGCTCCGCGCCACAGGGCACGACATCATCATCGACGAGGTCTGGCTCGAGGACCACCAGGGAGGATTCACCGAGGTCCACGTCACTGATACTCCACACGTCGCCCCCTTCTTCATCGCCTACAACCCACCGCGTGAGGTCATCACACAGATGCGTACCGAACATCGCGCGTCGAACGGTGTGGTTTTCGACCCGGACCGACCTCAGCTGGTCGCCCTTCTCGTCGGCAGCAGCACCCCGGAGCAGGACGCCGCCTCCCTCGCCGAACTCATCGGTTGCGACGTCCGCGGCACGACAGTGGAACTCCCGGACGCGGAGGTCCGGTTCAGAGCCGACGCCCCCGAAGGGTTGTACGGTATCGCGGTCAGCAACTTCGGGGACGAACCAGTCGAGATCGCCGGGCTGAAGATCTGCCCGGAGTTGTGAGCCTGCCCGGCATAATGTGCGGGACCCGTAGTCACCGACGTGCCGTGCCGAAGGAACAGCAGGTCACATCAGTTTCTTTCGTACCGTGAGAGAATCGCCCGAGACAGGTCCACCACCAGTCGCCGCGCCTCCTCCGGTGCAGTCACCTCGATGCTGTTCCCGAACTGCAGCAGTTGCCGTACTCCACCGATCTCCGTGTACTCCACACTGATCTTCACGGTGTCCGGGTCCGCACTGTCCTCTACTGCGGTGAGCCGTGACCCGAGAATGCGCCGCGCGATGTCCAGCCGGCTACGGTGCAGCTCCGCGGTGACAACGACCGTCTCCTTCGGCTGCTCCAGATTCCGGGCCAGTTGCTCCACCACAGAGTCCAGCGACGCCCCTGGCCGGAGTCTCCGCGGTGCGTCCACAACCGTCCATGCCGCGAGCCTCTCGACCGCGTACTGGCGGGGCGTGCCGTCCCGGTCCGCAACCAGATACCGGCGTCCACCCCGGTGATCCGCAGCAGTTCCGTCAGACACGGGTCAAACGCGCCCCACCCGACCGGCACCTGGCCGGTCATCGCCGCACACGCTACGGACGTCGACCTCCACAACCTCGGACTGGGCGGCAGTGCGCTGCTGGACCCGTTCGTCGCCCGCAC
>NZ_JALAGU010000041.1 GCF_022712275.1 Corynebacterium sp.
AGTAGTGGTGACGGTGGTCATGGTGTCCCCCTGGGGATCATGAGCAGAGTGTGGGCGGGGTGGTGGAGAGCGGTGTGGTGAGGTGTCGGGCGTCTGTCACCGATGATACATCTTGACCGAAAACAATACAAGTGTTCGAACGCGTATGATTTTTAGCATCGCCGCCGATGCCCGCTCCTCTCCCCTGCCCCCACTGCACATAGACTGGTCACTATGTCTCTCACCTTCCCTTCCCTGGACACCCTCCGCTCCCGCAGCACGATGAAATGGACGAAATACGACCCTTCCGTCCTGCCACTGTGGGTCGCCGAAACAGACTTCGAGACCTGCCCCGCCGTCGCCGCGGCTGTGAAGGACGCCGTCGACCGTGAGTACTTCGGCTACCCGGAAATGGGTGCAGCGTCCCGCGAACTCGCCGAGGCACTGGCCTCCTTCTCCCAGGCCCGCCACGGCTGGACGATCGACCCCGCAAACGTCACCTACTGCCCCGACGTCGTCAAGGGCGTCATGGTGGCGATCGAGGCGCTCACCGAGGAGGGGTCGACCATCGTCATCCCGATGCCCGCCTATCCTCCGTTCCAGAAAGTTCCGCAGGCGACCCGGCGTCCGGCCGTCTACGTGCCGATGGGCGAGAACGGTTTCGACCTCGAAGCCCTGGAACAGGCCTTCACATCCGCGTCCAACCCGCACGGCGTCGGTTCCATGATCCTGTGCAACCCGTTCAATCCGCTGGGCCGTGCGTTCACCGCAGAGGAGCTGAGCACGGTCTCCGACCTCGCAGCCGCCCACCATGTGCGCGTCATCTCCGACGAAATCCACGCCCCGCTGGTCTACTCCGGCAACCACATCCCCACCGCCACAGTCTCGGAGACCGCTGCGGCGAACACCGTCACGGTCACCGCCACCTCCAAGGGCTGGAACACCGCCGGGCTGAAGTGCGCGCAGATCATCGCGTCGAACCCGGAGGACGCCAAGATCATCGGCCGTCTGTCCAACCTGCTCACCGGTGAGGCCTCCACCATCGGGTTGAAGGCCGCCACCGCCGCCTACACCGGAGGCTACGACTGGCTCGTCGAGGAGGTCGACTACCTCGCCGCGAACTGGGAGCACCTCGCACAGCGGCTGCCCGAGGTGCTCCCCGGCATCCGGCTACCGCAGCAGGAGGCGACCTTCCTCGCCTGGCTCGACCTCTCCGGGGTTGACCGGCTGCGTGACGGGAACGGCACCGTCACCCGGCCGGCCGAACGTCTCCGGACGCTGGCCAAGGTCGCCTTCAACGAGGGCACCGACTTCGGTCCGGTCGGGGCAGGGCATGCTCGGTTGAACTTCGGAACCTCCAGGGCCATTCTCGACGAAGCACTTGACCGTATCGCCGCCGCCGACCTTCACGGTGGCGGACCCGTCCCCGGAGACCTGTGAACAGTCTGACCCGAATACTCCGCTCGACCCGCCAACTCTGGCCCTACTACGTCATGGTCATCGTGACGTCCACCGCCACCGCGCTGCTGAACCTGGCGGCCCCCTTCCTCATCAAGGCGGCGACCGACGTCATCGTCGACGCCGTCAACGGGCTGCGCGACATGGATGACGCCGTCACCGTCGTCATCTTCATCGCCCTGGCGCTGTTCGCCGCCGAGCTGACCTTCACCGTCGTGCACAACATCGGCGGCTGGTTCGGCGACGTCATGGCACTGAAGATGCGTCAGCTGCTGTCCGACCGGTACTTCGCCAAACTGCTCTCCCTGCCGCAGACCTACTTCGACAGGCAGGTCACCGGTACCGTCATCTCCCGGCTCGACCGCTCGATCCTCGGCCTGACCCAGTTCATCCAGAGCTTCGCGAACAACTTCTTCTCGATGATGCTCACCGTGATACTCGTGCTCGCGGTGACCTCCTGGTACTACTGGCCACTCACCCTGCTGCTCCTCATCGTCTTCCCGCTGTACCTGTGGCTCACCGCCCTGACCAGCAAGCGCTGGATGGTGTGGGAGAAGGAGAAGAACCGCCACATCGACACCGCCCAGGGCCGCTTCGCCGAGGTCATCGGCCAGGTCAAGGTCGTGAAGTCCTTCGTCACCGAGCGGCGCGAACTCCGGGGATTCCAGGAGCACTTCGCCGAGACCGTCGATCTCACGAAGGCACAGTCGCGCTGGTGGCATCTGATGGACGCGATCCGCACCGGCGGTATGAACGTCATCTTCCTGGCCATCTACCTGGTACTCTTCATCCGCACCCTGCACGGTCACTTCAGCCTCGGCGACATGGTGCTGCTCGTCCAGCTGGTCGCAACGATCCGTGGCCCGGCGTCCATGATGAGCTGGATGGTCGATTCGGCGCAGAAGGCCGCCGGAGGATCCCGCGACTACTTCGCAGCGATGGACGAGATCCCCGAGCCCACCGCGGACGCCGTTCTGCTCGACGCCGCATCCCCGCGGGGAGCCGACCTCGTGGAGCCACTGCCGCCGGTCGAACCGCTTCCCTCGATCTCGCCGGACGCCCCGGTCATCGACTTCGACAGGGTGTCCTTCGGCTACGACTCGGACGCCCCGGAGGACGAGGTGATCCACAAGGTCTCGTTCAACGCCCACCACAACGAGAAGGTCGCCCTGGTCGGCGAGTCCGGTGGCGGAAAGTCCACCCTGGTCAACCTGCTGCTCGGACTGTACCGGCCGACCGCCGGTTCACTGCGCATCAACGGTCATGACAGTGCGGACCTCACCGCCGCGCAGCTGCGCAGCATGGTCGGCGTGGTCTTCCAGGAACCGTCGCTGTTCTCCGGCACGATCCGGGAGAACATCGCCTACGGACGACCCGACGCCACTGACGAGGAGATCCTCGACGTCGCCCGGCGGGCCAATGCCGACGTCTTCATCACCAGGTTCAGCGACGGCTACGACACCGTCATCGGCGAGCGCGGCCTACGGCTGTCCGGTGGACAGAAGCAGCGCATCGCCGTCGCCCGCGCCATGCTGAAGGACGCCCCCATCCTCGTCCTCGACGAGGCGACCTCCGCCCTCGACACCCGAGCCGAGCAGGCCGTCCAGGCGGGGCTGGAGGAACTGATGGTGGGACGCACTACGCTGGTCATCGCCCACCGGCTGTCGACCATCGCCACGGTCGACACGATCGTCACCCTCGACGGCGGTCATGTCGGGGAGATCGGCTCCCCTGCCGAACTGGCGACTTCCGGAGGTATCTACGCGGAGCTGCTGCGCCTGACCGCCAGTTCCTCGGCCGCGGACCGGAAGCGGCTGCGCAGCTTCGGCTTCCATGACGGAACCCCCGTCGATGACGAGGATGAACCTGTCGTCGACGGGGGTCCGGTGGAAGCTGCAGACTAGCCGGAACTAGTCGTCCTTGGCGCTGCCGATGAACTTGTTGGCGGCGTCGGTGGCCTTGTCCTTGAGCTCCTCGCCCTTCTGCTTGGCGTCGGACTTGACCTGGTCGGCCTTGCCCTCGTCCTTGAGGGACTCGTTGTCGGAGGCGTTACCGAGGGCCTCCTTGGCCTTGCCGGCCAGATCCTCGGCCTTGTTCTTCAGATCGTCGATTCCGGACATGCTGACCAACTCCTTCAGGGTTGTGTTGCGATGACCGCGTCGGCGACGCGGACTACCTCCACTTGTACCGGAGAAGTCTGCAGCATGCACCCGTTTCCACTGCCGAAACAGAAGTGAACGGGGCCAACTTCCGAACTACGCGCTGTAGTCGTAGAAGCCCTTGCCGGACTTGCGGCCGAGCTGGCCGGCCTGAACCATACGGCGCAGCAGCGGCGGGCAGGCGTAGGACGGGTCGCCGTACTCCTCGTGCATGACGTCGGCGATGAAGGCACAGGTGTCCAGGCCGACCATGTCGGCGAGGGTCAGCGGGCCCATCGGGTGGGACGCACCGAGCTTCATGCCGGTGTCGATGTCCTCCTTGGTGGCCACACCCTGCTCGACCATGCGGATGGCGGAGAGCAGGTAGGGCACCAGGAGGAAGTTCACGATGAAGCCGGAACGGTCCTTCGCGAGGATCGCGGTCTTGCCGAGCACCTCGGTGGCGTAGGTGCGGGCGGTCCCGACGGTCTCGTCGGTGGTGGTGAGGGCCGGGATGACCTCCACGAGCTTGAGGACCGGCACCGGATTGAAGAAGTGCAGACCGATGACGCGACCCGGGTTCTCGGTGGCCGAGGCGATGGTCTGGATCGGCAGCGAGGAGGTGTTCGAGCACAGCGGCGCGGTCTTGTCCGTCACGATGGCGTCGAGCTTGGAGAAGACGTCCTTCTTGATGTCCTCGTTCTCGATGATCGCCTCCATGACCAGCTCACGGTCGGCGAAGTCCTCGAGGTCGGTGGTGAAGGTGAGGCGTCCGAGGGCGGCGTCCCGGTCCTCCTCGGAGAGCTTGCCGCGTTCGACGGCCTTGGCGAGAGACTTCTCGATCTTGGCCTTGCCGAAGTCCAGGAACTCCTGCTTGGCCTCCCACACCAGGACGTCGCTGCCGGACCTGGCGGCGACCTCGGCGATGCCACCGCCCATCTGGCCGGCTCCGATGACACCTACACGCTGAACCATGTTGTTCTCCTTGTCACAAGACGAATTGTTATATCTGCATAGTGTAACCGGGGTCACTGCTCCCCGTGACATCCGACTCTAATTGAGTTCCTCATAGTCCCCGGGGTCGGCGTCCTCGACCTCCCCGACCACGCCGAGATCGCCGGCCACGATGATGTTTCCGGGGATGATGAGGTTGCCGTCGGCGTCGTATGACGCGGTGGGCAGCTCATGGCCCGCGTTGTCGTAACCGGGAGCAGGTTTGCGCTCGTTCGCCTCCAGATCCTCCGGGGTGTGCGTCCTGTCCCACTGCCGCGTCCGTGGTTCGGGGCGGGCGTGGTAGTCGGCGTTCATGCCCTTGAGGATCGAGTACATCATCACGAAGAACATGAGGAAGAACGGCAGGCCGATGATGATCGATATCTCCTGCAGAGCCTCGATACCGGCATCCGGCGACATGATGAGGATCGCCGCGGCGACGGCGCCGATGGAGACCGCCCACAGGACGCGTTGCCAGGTCGGCGTGACATTCTCCTCACCGACGGCGAACATGTCGGTGACCAGTGCGGCGGAGTCGATCGAGGTGACGAAGAAGATCGCCACGACCACCAGAGCGAAGCCACTGACTACTGTCGTCCAGGGCAGGGTGTCCAGGAGGATGAACAGTGAGGACGCCGCGTCCCCGTCCTCCACCACGGGTCCGGAGACGCTGCCGGGGTTGTTGCGCTCGGCGTTGATGCCGGCGAACCCGAAGACGGAGAACCAGATGAGGATGAACAGGGCGGGCAGGGCCAGCACACCGCCGACGAACTCACGGACTGTGCGTCCCTTGGAGATGCGGGCGACGAACATGCCGATGAAGGGCGACCAGCAGATCGTCCACGCCCAGTAGAAGACCGTCCAGGTGCCCTGCCAACCTTCGGTGGTGATCTCGTCGGAGTCCGACCAGAACATCAGGCGGGGCAGCCACTCGGCGTAGAGCGAAGCAGTGTCCAGGGTGCCACGCAGCAGCAGGAGCGTCGGGCCGGCGACGAGGACGAAGACCATGAGGACCACGGCCATGATGATGTTGATGTTCGAGAGGTTCTTGATGCCCTTGTCCAGGCCCGCGGCGACCGACCAGCAGGACGCCGCGACGATGACCACGATGATCCCCACCAGCAGCAGTGTGGAGCCCTCGATACCGAAGACAGTGCCCAGGCCGGACTCTATCTGGAGGACGCCGAGCCCCAGGGACACGGCGATACCGAAGACGGTGCCGATGATGGCGAGGGCGTCGATGAGCTTGCCGGGCCAGGCGTAGATCGCGCCGCCGAGGACGGGTGCGAACGCCGAGGAGACCCGCGGCGGCAGGTTGCGCTTGTAGATGAAATAGCCGAGGGCGAGGCCGGGCAGGGCGAAGATCACCCACATGTGGATGCCGAAGTGGTACATCGTGAAGCCCATGGCCTGGTTGACGGCCTCATGGGACATCGGCTCCTCGTTCTGCATGGGCACGTTGACCGCGTGGTTGATCGGCTCCGCCACACCCCAGAACATGAGGACACTTCCCAGGCCACCGGCGAAGAGCATCGCGAACCAGCTCTTGAGGGAGTACTCGGGTCCCTCGCCGTCCGGCCCCAGGCGCATCCGGCCGAAGTGGCTGACGGCGAGGACGAGCAGGAAGATCATCGCCAGAGTGACGCCGCCGATGTACATCCAGTTGAGGTTGGTCATCAACCAGTCGGAGATCGTGCCGAAGACGTCACGCGCACCCTCACTGAAGAGGATGCATACGGCGACGAAGACGACGATGAACCCTGCCGAGGTCCACAGGATCAGCGGATCCGGGCCTCTCTTCTCGTCCTTCACCTCCTCCCCGGCAGAAGTGGTCGTTCCGGTGTCAGGTGAAGTGGTCACAACATGTCCGGTTCCTCCGGGTCTCCCCGGATGGTAGAGGTCAGGTGAACAGGTGACACCTGAGTCTACCCGCAGACACAGAACGCCCCCGGCACCTGACATGGCCGGGGGTGTTCTGCTGACGTTTCAAGAGGAGAATGCGCAGCTGCCGTATAGAAGATTCCTTCCGATTCCGTTTCATCCCGTCTCTCTCGGGGACACCACTGAATCTACGAGCCGTCCCTGGCAGGTTCCTGGCAGTGCGCTGCGGTGTCGCTATGACATTCAGGCACCCACGCGGTCCAGGTGGTTCTGCGTCCCGTCGAAGACGTTGAACAGCACCGGGGAGCCGTTCGACAGGGTGCCGACGACATGGGTCCTGCCGTCCGGGCCGAGGACGTAGAGCGGGCTGCCCGAGTCACCGGCGATGGCCGGGATGGCCGCGAAGACCTCCTGGCTCTGCGTGTTCACGGAGATGACCGGACCACAGGTGCGGCCGGTCTTGGCGCCGTCCTTGCAGACGATGCCGCCGACGAGGTTCTGGGTCACCGGGACCGGGGCACCGGTCTCGATGCGCTGACCGGTGAGCAGCGGATCGAGCAGCGGGATGCCGGTGTCCGCGGTGCTGGAGATACCGTTGACGTCCGGGTCCACGGACTCGTCGAGACGGAACCAGCCGAAGTCATTCAGGCCCGCATCCGGCTCGAGGTAGTTCGCGCCGCCGTCGAGGAGGTGACCGCCGGCGGTGATGTCGTCGGCGTCCGCCAGAAGCTCACCGTTTTCGGTGGTGACCTTGACGGGCTGACCGCCGAACTCCTCCGGATCGAGGCAGTGACCGGCAGTGATGCCGTAGTAGTCGTCGCCCTTCTGGACGACCGAGTTCAGGGTGCACATACCTTCGGCACCGTTGTCGGCGGCGATGATGATGGGCGCTCCGCCGTGGGTGGTGGTGGCGCCGGCGACTGCCGGGGAGACGGCGGTCGCGGTGAGTGCCAGCGCACCAAGGACAGTGGTTTTACGGAGAAAGCTCATGACTCCGCAGTCTAGACTGTCCACGCCACAGGAGGTACCTATGCCCGGAAAAGCCGGATCCCGCACGTACAGCACATTCAGTCACCGTCGTGTCGTCGGACACGGGGAGGACGCCTACGCACGGTGTGTCTCGGCACTGCTGTCGGGCCGGGCGCACCGGGCCGCCGGTGCCCCGCTCACCGGCCCGTTCACCGTCGACGGGGTGGTCACCATCCGTCCGCTCGGCCTCCGGTCACTGAGTTCGCCATGCCGCATCCTCGTCCGGGACTCCGGGCCCGAACACACCCTCCTCGTCTACGGCACCCTGCCGGGGCACCTGGAGGAGGGTGAGGAGAGTTTCCGGATCGATCTGACGGACGCGGGCGACGTAGTGGTCACCGTCTCGGCGTTCTCCCGGCCCGCGCACTGGCTCACCCGACTCGGTGGGCCGGTGGCGCTGGCTGCCCAGCGGCTCATGGCACGCCGGTACGCCGGTGCGGTCGGGAGTCAGTAAGCGGCGTCCACGTCGAGTTCGGTGGGCATCCGCTCCCCCGCCAGGAAGGCCCGGTAGTTCTCCACGACGGGCTTCGCGAGCTGGCGGTCCATCGAGGAAACGGTGTTGGCGGAATGCGTGGTGACGGTGACGTTGTCCATGTCCCACAGCGGATGCCCGTCCGGCAGCGGCTCGGGATCGGTGACGTCCAGTCCCGCCCCGGAGACCTGGCCGGAGTTCAGGGCGTCCACCAGATCGTCGGTGACGACGACCGGGCCCCGCGCGACGTTGACCAGCGTCACGCCACGACGGCAGGACGCCAGGGCGTCCGCGTCGATGAGACCACGGGTGTCATCGGTGAGCGGGGCGGAGAGGATGATGTGGTCGGCTTCCGGGAGGACCTCCCCCAGCCGGTCGAAGGCGACGGTCTGACGGGCGCCGTCGACCGGGCGTCCGGAATGGTTGACGGCGATGAACTCCACGCCGAAAGGTGTGAGCATGTCGATGAGATGGCGTCCGATACCGCCGGCGCCGACGATGAGCACGGTGGACCCCGCCAGCCAGCGGGTCCCCTTGTCCACCTCCCGCCAGACACTCCAGGTCTTCTCACGGGCGATGCGGACGTGCATGTGCGTCACCGAGAGAAGCAGGCCGACGGCGGCCTCGGCGACCTGGCGGCCGTAGATCCCCGAGGCATTGGACCAGCGGCGGTCACCGGACGGACCGGTGGTGACGACGCCGGCGTCGAGGAAACCCTCGATCCCCGCCTGGCAGAGCTGCACCCACTTCACCCGCTCCGGCAGATCGGGGAACCTGTCCGGGCTCATGGCGACGCACAGGAAGGCGTCGGCATCGGCGATGTCGTCGACGATGACCGCCCCCTCCGCCTCCAGGGCTGCGGCGGTCTCCGGCAGGGGGATGGCTGCGATGTTGATCTTCATGCCATCCCTTTGTACCCCCCTCAACGACCTCCGGCTCAGTTCCCGAAACGGTTTTCGAGATCGTTGAGGAAGTCGTCGAAATCGTCGCCGAGCTGGTTACCCCAGTCTTCGAGATCCTCCTGGCTGGGCAGCTCACTGGGGATCTGGACACCAGGGTCAGAACCGTTGTCGTTGCCCTCGTCCGGCTCCGGGGCCGGGGTCGTCTGCTCCGGGGTGGTCTCCTCGACGGTCCGGGTCACCGTGGTCCCGGAGCTGTCATCGTCACGGTTGTTGAGCCAGAGAATGAAGAACAGCAGCGCGATCAGCGCGGCGAGCAGCAGGATGACCGAGATCCACACACCGGTGCTGTTGCGGCGCGGCTTCTGCGGGGGCTCGGGCTGCTGGTACGCGGGTTCCTGATACTGCTGACCCTGGTACGGCTGCCGGTATCCGAACTGCTCCGTCGGTGCGCCCTCCGGCAGACGCCGGTAGTCCGGCGGCTGCGGCCGGTCACGGTCGGGGTAGTTGTCGCGTGAATCCATCGTTCGAGTGTAACCCGGCCTGCACACCCGAACGGGTATGCGCGTTCTGTTCCCGGGCACCGACCATTTAAGATGGTGCCGAAGTGACGAGACGTTCCATGACTGCACCGATGAACCAGGAGACGTTCAGATGATCCGCATCAGCCGTACCGCTGCCCTTTCCGCCGCCGCCGTTCTGGCACTGGGTATCACGGCATGTTCCCCGCCGCACCAGAAGGACAGCGACTCCGCGCACGTCACCGACGTCACCCCGGAGTCCGGCTACACCGGTGGCGGCGTCCCGGAGACTTCCGCCGGCGAGTCCGCTGCAGCCACCGAGGCTGAGCCGGAGACCGGCTACATGACCTCCGACATCACCGCCGGGGAGCCTGCCGCACAGTAACCAGGGGCAGGTCACGCTCGGCGGCCCACCGTGCCCACGCGTCCCGACTGCGCCGGAGGAACGCCTCCGCCAGCGCACCACGGTCCATCGGATCGACACCGAGCTCCTCCCCCAGCCGAACGATGAAATGCGGCTCGATCGCCGCCAGGGCGATCCACCCGTCGTCTGCGGCACGGTAGATGCCGTAGGTCGGCAGACCGCCACCCAGTGGTGTCCCCGGGCCGCACAGGCCGGTCCTCACCGACGTCGCGGCATCCTCGACAACCTCCGCCAGGGCCACCTCACGGTAGCCGCCGGTTCCGGTGCGGGACGCCTGGAACAGCAGCGCCGTGGCGTCCCCCACCACCCGCTCGGCACCGGCCAGGTCGGCGACGGGGATCACCGGCATCGTCGGCGGGGCCAGTGTTCCCGCCTCCGCCTGGTAGGTCAGGTCGTGGCCGGGCCGGTCGGCGCCTGCACCGGCGTGACCGACCACCGCGACCTGGCTCAGCAGCGGGTGCCGGGTGTGCAGTTCCTTCCAGGCCAGACCCAGTTTCTCCAATGCCCTGGGACGCGACGAGGTGATCAGCAGATCGGCGTCCGCCAGCAGGTTCTCCAGCGCATCGCGTCCCGCAGCGTCCTTGAGATCGAGCGTCCGCACCTCCTGCCCGACGGCGAGCAGACGGTAGTAGTCGGGGGACGCGAAGGCCAGCGGATCACCCGCCGGCGACTCGACCTTGGTGACAGTCGCGCCCAGCCTGACCAGGCGGTGTGCGGCGACCGGTCCGGGGAGATTCGGGGCGAGGGTCACGACGCGGACGCCGGACAGCGGAGATTCAGCGGTTTGAGCAGACACCACTCCGATCCTAACGACGGCACCGGTTAATCTGGGGGGCATGCGAATCTTCGGTTTCGGCAGTTACGGCGGACCTGACGTCGCCGGTTTCCTCGACGTCCCGGCTCCCGACCCTGCCACCGTGCCCGACGGCAGCGTACTCATCGCGACCACCGTCACCTCGGTGAACCCCGCGGACATCAAGGTCCGGTCCGGGGAACGGCAGGGCAGCTTCCCGGTGCGTTTCCCCATGGCGATGGGTCGTGAGGCCGCCGGCCTCGTGCTCGCGGCAGACCCTGTGACCGGCATCGCCCCGGGAATGGCCGTGTTCGGCAACACCGTCTCGGGCACCGGTTCCTTCGCCGAGAAAGTCTACCTCGACGGTGTCGGGGTGACCCCGGTGCCCGAGGGGGTCACCCCTGCGCAGGCCGCCTGCATCCCGGTGGCCGCCGGAACAGCCTGGGACATCCTCAACGAACTGCACCACGACGGCCTGGAGACCGGTGGCACAGTGCTGGTCCTCGGCGCCGGCGGCGGAGTCGGGCACTGTGCGGTGCAGCTCGCGCGCGCTCTCGGCATGAAGGTCACCGGTGTCGCCGGCGTGGACAAGCACGAATTCGTCGAGTCTCTCGGCGCGACCCATGTCGCCGCCGGGGACGACTGGGTGTCGCAGGTGAACGAGGCCGGACCGGTGGACGCCGTCATCGACCTCGTCGGTGGTGAGGTCCTCCTCGACGCACTCGGGATGACCGCCGGTCCGGTCCGCAGTGTCGCCGACCCGTCCGTCGGCGGTGGCGTGACCCGCCGGCGCAGCCGCGCCGTATTCTCCGAACTCGCCGGGTTCATCGCCGACGGCACGTTCACGCCGCACATCTCGGCGTCCTTCCCCTTCCCCCGTGCCGCCGACGCGGTCGCCGCAGTGGAGAACGGGCACGCACTGGGGAAGACGGTCGTCAGGTTCTGACCCATCTCTGAATCCTAATTCAGGAGTATTGTCGCTGTCATGAGCGAAATTCAGAATGTCACCGTGCTGGGGACCGGCGTCCTCGGTTCCCAGATCGTCATGCAGGCCGCCTACGCAGGAAAGAATGTCGTCGCCTACGACATCAGGCAGGAGCTCCTCGACAAGCTCCCCGACCGCTGGGAGTGGATGCGCGGCCACTACGCCAAGGACCTGTCGGACTACACCGCCGAGAAGTTCGATGAGGCCGTCGGCCGCATCACCACCTCCACCGACATCGCCGGGGCCGTCGGGGACGCCGACGTCGTCATCGAAGCCGTCCCGGAGAACCTCGACCTCAAGCGGGAGGTCTGGGGCAACGTCGGCAAGGCTGTGAAGGACCCGGCCATCCTGCTGACCAACTCCTCCTCGCTGCGTCCCTCCGATTTCGCGGACGCCACCGGTCGCGCCGACCGCTTCCTGGCCCTCCACTTCGCGAACATGGTGTGGCGCTCCAACACCGGTGAGGTCATGGCCACCCCGAAGACCGATCCCGCCGTCTTCGACCGCACCGTCGAGTTCGCCCGGGAGATCAACCTGCAGCCCTTCCCGGTCCACAAGGAGACCCCGGGCTACCTGCTGAACAGCCTGCTCATCCCGTGGCTGAACGCCGCCGGTGACCTCTACGCCAACGAGGTCGCCAACCCCCATGTCATCGACGAGGACTGGAAGGTCTCCACCGGTGCCCCGAAGGGCCCGTTCGAGACCTACGACATCGTCGGCTTCAACGTCGCCGTGAACATCGGCCGCAACCGGGTGGACGACACCGAGTCCCAGAAGAAGTTCAACAACCTCCTCCAGGAGCGCGGCATCGACCGGGGCAAGGCAGGTCGCGGTGACGGCTGCGGATTCTACGAGTACGACGGGAACGGGAATATCGTCCGGCCGAATCCTGACTGGGTCATCTACGAGGACTGACGACCGACTCTCAGGATGCGCCGATCTGTGCGTTCTAGGCTGCGGTGATGTGAAACCACTACGCACCGCCGCCGCTCTCCTCGCCATTTCCGCCCTGCTTTCCCCGGTCCTCGTCGCCTGCAGTTCCGACGACGGGACCGGGGATTCCGGTGTCGTCATCAACGAAGTGCGGTCCGACGGTGGGGATGCCGGCGACTGGGTGGAGCTGGCGAACACCGGCGACCAGGCGGTCGACGTCTCCGGCTGGGGGCTCGCCGACGACGACCACGACCCGCTGACCCTGCCTGATGACAGCATCATCGAGGCCGGCGGGTACCTCGTCGTCAACACCGAACCGGACTTCGGACTCGGCTCCGAGGATTCCGTCACCCTCACCGACACCGAGGACGTGGAGATCGACTCGACCTCCTGGGACGAGGACGCCGCCACGAGCTGGGGGCGGGTGCCCGACACCTCCGGGGACTTCAGTGAGACCGACGCCGCCACCCCCGGGCTGACGAACACTGTCGAATCGTGGCCCTCGGACCCGCTGCCCATCGAGGACATCGACATGCCGGACGACTTCGACACGGAGGACATGTCCGGCGTGGACCTCGCCGAGGACGGCACCGCTTACGTGGTCAACAACGCCACCGGGACGCTCTACGTCCTCACCCCCACCGATACCGGCTACGACGTGACCGACAGCTACCAGTTGCGCTACCCGGACGGGTCCGGTGAACCGGACGCCGAGGGCGTCACCGTGGGGCCGGACGGGGCACTCTATGTCGCCACCGAGCGTGACGGTGAGGGAGACGAGGTGTCGCGTCCTTCCGTACTGCGGTATGAGCTGCCGGACGGTGATGCAGATGAACTCACCGCCACCGATGAGTGGAACCTCGCCGACTTCACCGGGGACCTCGACGCGAACAGTGGACCGGAGTCGATCAGCTGGATCTCCGACGCGTCCTCGCCCGCGACCTTCGCGGTGGGCGTCGAGGCGACCGCCGAGGTGCTCTTCGTGACGCTGGATGACGCGGATCCGGATCTGCTGCAACGCTACGACACGCCACTGGACGGCGTCATGGCCAGTGACTATGACGCGGACTCCGGTGAACTGACGGTGCTGTGCGACGAGACCTGCGGCGGGGCGTCTGTCGTCCTGGCGGACACCGAGGGCGGTTTCGCCCCGGTGACAGGAACGCTCAACGCCCGCCCGGAGGGCATGGACGACGTCGGCAACGAGGGCTACGCGCACGTCACGACCTCCGACGGCACCGAGCGGTACCTGTGAACCGATGACAGTGACACCGACGGCGTCAGTCTGCGGGGTGCCGTCGGCTAAGGTCGGTGGTCATGCCCAAGAAAGTCGACCATGCCCTGAGACGCCACGAGATCATCGGCTCGGTCTGGCGACTGATCGCCGACGAGGGGATAGATGCAGTGACCACGCGGCGCATCGCCGAGGTCACCGGCTACTCCAACGGGCTGCTGCGCTACTACTTCCCCGGCAAGGACTCGGTCATCACCGAGGCCTACCGGTACGTCGTCGAGGCGACGGACATCCGCGCCGCCCTGTCCAGCACCGAGCGGGGACTTGCCGGTCTGCGGACGCTGGCGTACGAGATCATGCCGCTCGATGATGTCCGTCGGGCGGAGGCCCGGGTCGCACTGGCGTTCTGGCAGCGTGCGCTGAACCACGAGGATGAGGCGGCGCTGTTCGCGACGAGCTTCAGCTCCTGGCGTGACTTCTTCACCGCCCGCGTCGCCGAAGCGGTGACCGACGGCGAAGTCGCCGCAGACACAGACATCACCGCAGCAGTCGATGACCTGCAGAATCTGTTGATGGGGGCGCAGATCACCGCAGCTTTCGGTACACCCGAGGGAGATGTCGACCGGCTCACCGCACTGCTCGACCGCTTCATCGCTCGTTTTTCTCCGTCCGTACAATAACGTCACCGCGCGGCAACGGGACAGAAACACAGCGGCGGTTGACTGTCACCCATGACAGTAACGCTCCCCACCACACTCCAGACCCGCTACCTCTCCGAACCCGACATGGTCGCCGCCGGCGTCAAGGACATGCCCGCCTGCGTCGACACCATGGAGAAGATGTTCTCCCTGCTCGGTGCCGGCGACTACCGGATGGCCGGCGCCAACAACAACTCCCATGGCGCCATGGTCCTCTTCCCCGAACAGTCCCCCCACGAGCGCATGCCGCTCAACGGCCCGGACCGCCGCTTCATGGCCATGCCCGCCTACCTCGGCGGAGAGTTCCACACCTCCGGGGTCAAGTGGTACGGCTCCAACGTCGAGAACCGGAAGTCCGGACTGCCCCGCTCCATCCACACCTTCATCCTCAACGACGCCGACACCGGTGCCCCGCTCGCCGTCATGAACGCCAATCTCCTCTCCTCCTACCGCACCGGGGCTGTCTCCGGTGTCGGCGCCCGGCACCTGGCGACACCCGGCGCAACCGTCGCCGCCGTCATCGGGCCGGGTGTCATGGGCAGGACCGCACTCCAGGCCTTCGCCGCCGGCGTCCCGACCCTGGACACCGTGAAGATCAAGGGCCGCAGCCGGGCCGGTATCGACAGTTTCATCGCCTGGGTCCACGAGACCCTGCCGCAGTTCACCACGATCGAGATCTGCGACACCGCCGAGGAGGCGGTCCGGGACTCCCAGGTCATCGCCTACACCACCACCGCCCCGATCGGCTCCGGCAATTACCCGCAGCTCGACCCCGCATGGCTCTCCCCCGGCGCGTTCGTGTCCATCCCCTCCTGCGTCAACATCCCCGAGGAGTGGCTCGCCTCCGGTGCCGGACGCCTCGTCCTCGACAACCGCAGTCTCTACGAATGCTGGCACGAGGAGTTCGGCGACGACGCCTTCGAGACCGTCGGCATCATCGGCAACAGGTTTCTCGCCCTCGAGAAGTCCGGCACCCTCCCCTCCGGCGAGGTCGTCGACATCGCCGACGTCATCAACGGGAACGCCGTGGGTCGGCGCAGCGACGACGACATCGTCATCTACTCCGTCGGCGGCATGCCGGTCGAGGACGTGGCCTGGGCGACGACGCTGTACCGCCGTGCCTGCGAAAAGAACATCGGCACCGTGCTGCCGGTGTGGGATACCCCGGAGATGGCCTGATGACCACTCCCGCACACTACGACTACGTCGTCATCGGCTGCGGCACCATCGGATCGATGGCGCTGTGGCAGCTCACCGAACTGGTGCCCGGGGCCAGCGTCCTCGGCATCGAACGTTTCGGCCGGGTCCACACGAAGGGCTCCTACTCCGGGGAGTCGCGGCTGTTCCGCGTCGCCCTGAAGGAGGGCGGCATCTACATCCCCCTGGTGCAGCAGGCCCGTGAGATGTGGCTGGAGATGAACGAACGTTCCGGCCGGGACATCTTCCTGCCGGTCGGCGCTATCTCCGTCGGCCCCGCCGACTTCCCCACCATGGTGCAGACCATGGAGGTCATCGAGGAATTCGGCCTCGACCACGAGGTGCTGGACGCCGCGGAGCTCGCCGAACGCTTCCCGGTCTTCGCCGCATCCGCTCCGGGAGCTGCGCCGGACGCCGCGATCATCGACCCGGCCGGCGGCGGAATCCGCCCCGAACTGTCCGTCGCCTACGCCCAGCAGTTCGCGATCGACGCCGGTGCGCAGCTGTGGGAAAACACCCGCGTGCTGGCCGTGGAGCCCGGCGGGGAAACAACGCTCATCCGCACCGACCGCGGTGAGGTCACCGCGGACAAGGTCATCATCGCCAACGGTTCCTGGGCCGCCGAGCTCTTCCCCGACCTCGCCGGGCACATCAGTGTGCAGGGCATCCCGCTGACCTGGTACCTGCCGCTGGACATCACCGGATTCCTGCCGTCGAGACTGCCGATCTTCATGCGCGACATCGTCCGCGACAACGGCGAGATCTGGCACTGCTACGGCGCACCGACGATCGACGGCTACTCCGTGAAGATCTCCCACGGGGACTTCATCGGTGAAGGCACGACCCCCGACGACCTCGGGCAACTGCGCACCGGCGAAATCCCGGCAGACGTACAGCAGGTCTTCTCCGAGAGAGCCTCCGCCTTCTTCAACGACATGCTCGACGCCCCGGTGCGGATCTCCCTGCACCACGACGGTTTCACCACCGACCACGCACCGGTACTCAGCCACGCACCGGGCACCGACGGCTCCGTCACGGTCGCCACCGGCATGAGCGGTAACGGCATGAAGTTCGCCCCCGTCTACGGCCGTATCGCCGCCGAACTGGCGGTGACCGGCGACTCCCCGCTGCGTCCTGCCGCCTTCGACTACCCCGTCGCCGCCCGGGAACCGTCCACCGCCATCATCCCTGCCACCGTCCACTAGGAGCTTTCCATGAGCACCACGACAACCACCGCACCCACGGCGTCCGACCAGGGCCTGACATCCGGGTCCCTGTCCACCGCCTCCATCGTCTTCATGGTCATCGCCGCTGCAGCACCCCTGACCGTCATCGGCGGTGCCATGCCCATCGGCATGTCCATCGGCAACGGTGCCGGGTTCCCGGCGATGTACGCCCTCAGCGCCGTCATCCTCATCCTCTTCTCGGTGGGACTGACCACCATGTCGAAGTTCATCGATGAGCCGGGCGCATTCTACTCCTACGTCGAGACCGCGTTCGGACGCCGTCTGGGTATGGGCACGGCGTACCTCGCCCTGCTGACCTACACCGCCATCCAGTTCGCGGTCTACGGCTTCCTCGGCGCGCAGCTGTCCTCGCTCATCGCCCCGGTGGTCGAACTCCCCTGGTGGCTGTACTCACTGGCTGTCGCCGGCATGGTCGGCTACCTCGGTTACCGCAACATCGAGCTGAGCTCGAAGGCCCTGGGCATCCTGCTCATCGCCGAGATCGCCATCGTCGTCCTCATCGACGTGGTCGTCACCGGCAGGGGCGGAGCCGAGGGGCTCAACGCCGATCCCTTCCTGCCGGAGCACATGTTCTCCGGGTCAATGGGCATCGGTCTGATGATGGCGATGGCCGGCTTCATCGGCTTCGAGGCGACCACCGTCTTCCGCTCCGAGGCGAAAGACCCGGACCGCACGATCCCGCGGGCGACCTACATCTCCGTCGCCGTCATCGGCATCTTCTACACCATCTCCGGCTGGGCCGTGGTCCAGGCGTGGGGCACCGACAATGTCCTGGCCGAGGCGACGAACGACCCGGACAACATGATCGCGAACACCGCCCGGAACTTCCTGGGCGACTGGGCGGGTCCGGTGGTCGACGTCCTGCTGCTGACCAGCCTCTTCGCCTGCGTACTGTCCTTCCACAATGTGCTCACCCGCTACCAGCACGCCATCTCGCACAAGCGTGGCCTGCCCCGGGCGCTGCGCGCGGTACACCTGACACACCGGTCGCCGCACATGTCCTCCATCGTCCAGACCGCGACCATCCTGCTGCTCACCGCGGTCTGCGCCGTGGTCGGGATGGACCCGGTGACCGAGATCTTCACCTGGTTCTCCGGGCTGGCGACCTTCACCATCGTCATCCTCATGCTGCTGGTCTCGATGGCCGTGGTCGTCTGGTTCCGCACCCGCCCTGACCTGACGGTCTCCACATGGAAGCGGCTCGTCGCGCCGGCGCTGTCCTTCCTCGGACTGGGCACCGCCCTGTTCTTCATCGTCACGAACTTCACCGTGCTCTTCGGCAGTGCGTCCGTCGCCTGGATCATGGCGGTCTCGGCACCGGTGGTCTTCGTCCTCGGTGCGGTTTTCGCCACCTTCGTCCCCGAGTATGACGACAAGGTCATCACCCGGAACATGGCGAAGCGGATGGCCAGGGACAAGTCCGGGGATCAGGGCTGACGGGCCACCATCTCGGCGCTCCACACCGGCGCGAACGGCGGGACACAGTTCTTCGCCGTCGGATAGGTCCGGAACACCCCGAGCTTCTCACCGACCGCCACCGCGCGGTCGCGAAGTTCGGGCTGGTTTACGCCGATCTGGTCCAGGACCTCGTTCTGCGACCACTGCAGCACCTCCGGGGGAGGGCGCCATCTCCGCCTCGATCCGGTCGAGGAGCGCCGTGAGGTCACGTGGCCCGGCGTCCCTGCCTGCGGCGATGACCGGTTCCGGGGCCCCGAACCACCGGTCGCGCAGTGCGGCGGCATGGCCAGACTTCACGATGACGTAGCTGAGCAGCCAGGCGCGTTCCTTGGAGGTGGACACCTGCCGGTACATCCGGACCAGATCGTCGGCTATGCAGCTCTTCGGCCGGAGCAGCAGGGTCACGGCGAGGCGGGCGGCGGATTCGCCGTCCTGTCACAGGGCGAGACCGACCTCGTGCCGGGCGGCGGGTTTCATGCCCGCGGTGGCGTCCTTCACGGTCCAGCGCAGAAGACTGAGATTCACGGCGTGATCATCGCCGTGCCGACGGTTGACGGCGAAGACAGCGGGATCGACCGATGCCGTGAGCCCGGTGATGATCCGGTCGGTGGTGTCGGTCACAGCTGCTGGTAGCCGTCCGCGCTGAGCTGTACCGCGGCACCGGTGGTGCTGTCGGTGACGGTGACGGCGTCCCCGGCGGTGGCGTCCACGGTGTAGCGCTCGCCGACGGTGGTCACCCCGTCAGCGGGCAGGCGGTCGGTCGGGCTGATGCCGGAGTTGCCGAGCAGTGCGTAGACCTCGGGGTCGCCGCCGGGACGGTAGGCCACGGCATTGGCCTCGCCACCGTCGGTTGCACCCCAGCCGAGGTGCGCGGGCGCCTCACAGGCCCAGGCGTAACCCACGGCCTCGGGCTCGTCGACGAAGTCACAGAGCAGGGTGTACTCCCCCATCGGGACCTGGTAGCTGCCGGCGGCGACAGTGGCGGGTGCGGGAGCCGGCGTGGCGTCCGACTGGGACGGGGCGGGCTGCGGAGCGACGTCCTGCCCCTCGGTCGGCTGCGGGGCTGACTGGTCGTCCCGGGCCTCAGCGGGGGTCGACGAGCTCAGCGCGGTGTCGACGTGGTTGTCGTTGCTGCCGGCGTCCTCCACCCCTGTCCCGTCGTTGTCGCAGCCGCCGAGCAGCAGGGCCCCGCCGAGTACACCGACGGCGGCGACGGCGGACAGACGGACGGTGCGGCGTTCTCGGTGTGACACGACAGGACTCCTCGGACGACAGTTGTTGTTCCCCACCACCGTGCCACAGTTGCCGGACGGGCGGTGACGACGGGGGGATCAGAACCTCGCCGGATCGAACAGCGTGATGTCGTGGCGCGTGGTGCCGTCGACGCCGTGGATGAGCGCACCGTCGGTGGCGTCGCCGTCGTCGTGGCCTGCGGTGCCCGGGCACCGGCGGTGAGGACCACGCTTCCTGCAGTGAGGACGCGGTCGGTGGTGCTGACCTCGACTCCCCCACCGGAACGTGGGGCGAGTCCGGTGACGGTCACCCCGAAGCGCAGGTCAGCACCCCTGGACTGCACGCGACGCAGCTGCAGTTCGACGGTGTTCTCCGGGCGGACGCACCCGGCGGTCTCTTCGAACACCGCGACCTCGCCCGGAGCGAGGCGGTTCTGTAGCCAGCGGTCGTGGACCTGGTCAGCGGTGAGTTTCTCGTGCGGCAGGTCGTGGATCCGGGGCACCGGCGTAGAGCCCGCCGACGTAGTGGACGATGTCTGCGTCCTGATCGAGGTCATCCCAGAGCTCGAAGGCGCGTCGGAGCAGCGGGACATAGGAGTCCCCTCCATGTACCTCATCCGGATCATCCGCGATCCGCCGTGGAAGGAGTCGCAGAAGAAAGGGAGATCGCGGGAGAGAAGTCTAATGCCCTGATAGATTTCCCACCGGAACTTCCACGAGAGGACCCCACGATGATCCGGAGAACCCTCGGCGCCGCCGGAGGCGTCCTCCTGCTCGCGTCGACGTCTCCGACTACACCACCGGTTCGCTGGTCAGCTGGACGCTCGAAGGTCCAGCTTCGGTGATGGTACTGCGGCCGGTCCAGCGGATCAGTGCGGCCGGGACGACCTGCGTGGCCTCCGGCGTCCGGGCGATGGCGTGCGAGCGCGAGGGCAGGGAGTCCACCTACGACGACGGTGACTTCAGCGCCACGGGCCGGACGCCGGCTGAGCGCAATCTCGTCGGGGGCAGCCGTGAGGTCGGAGGGCTCTGCGGCGAGGCGGACGACGGTCTCTACGCCGATGACAGGTGGAATACGCGCGTGATCGTGGTCAAGGGCACGGTGGACTGCAAGGAGGCTGCCGACACCCTCCACGGCTGTCTCTCGACCTGGCAGGACAGCTCGCACGGCAACCCTCTGCTGACGACACTGTCCAACGGATGGACCTGTTCGATGCATACGGCGGCGACGTCGCAGGCAGAGAACACCAAGGCGACCTGCGGGAAGGAGTCGATGGCGGTGAGGATCCCGGTCACCATCCCGGGCACTCCGGCATCATAGCCGGACTCCAGATTCGAACAGGTGGTTGACGGCATCCGGAGGCTCATGTATCGTTTGTCCCAGTGAAACAAAGGAGGGTCACCGACCATGACCACCACCCTCGAAGACCGCCACCGACAGATCTCCGACCACATCACCGCGTCCATCATCCCCCTGATGAACACCATGGACATGAGCCTGGTCGCCGCACTCACCACCACCGACAAGTCCGCCCGTACGGCCACCGCCCTGGCCTGGCGCGGACGCACCCGCGCCGATGCCGTCCGCTTCACCCGTGCCGCAGACATAGCAGAACGCATGAACGATCTGTTCACCACCGCCTCAGAACGCAAGCGACTGACCGTCGACCACCTCGACCTCATCTGGTCCCGCATCCACCGCCACCTGTCCACCGTGCCCACCGCTCTCGTCAGTGACATGCGCACCAGTCTCGACAACGCCGTCGAGCCTGCCCTGGCCGACTGGCTCGACGACCACCCCGGCACCGGCACCGTCAACCTCGCCGACCTGCGCGACCACCTCGACCTCCTCCTCACCGACGTCGCCCCCGGCCTGACCACCGCCACCGCCCGCGCCGAACGCGAATCCGCCAACCTCACGCGTCGTGGCAACGTCCTCACGCTGACCTGCGGCGACACCACCATGGCCGCCGGCATCGACAACGCCCTCACCGACCGTGCGAAGACCGTCCTCACCGATCTCCGGAGGATCAGGGACGACAATCCCGAGAGCGCACCGGAGCTGCCGACCCGCGCCGAGGTCAAGGCCCAGGTCCTCCTCGACCTGCTCGGCGACAACCCCGACAGCCTCGCCGTGACGGTCAACCTCTTCCGCACCACCACGGACGGCGTGCACGGCACCGGCACCGCCTACAGCCCGGACATCGGCTGGATCGACGTCGACAGCGCCGACCGCCTCGAGTCCGCCGCCCGCACCTCCCCCAACGGTCGCGTCCGCACCTTGCCGGACAACCCCGGCGACCTCACCGTCACCGACGCCTACAAGTTCCCCCTCCTCGTCCAGCTCGCCGCCGAGGCCCGCGACGGACACTGCCGTTTCCCCGGCTGCACCGTCCCGGCCACGCGCTGCGAGAAGGACCACATCGAGAACTCCCCACACACCGACCCCACCAGCAACGGAGCGACCAGCATCGACAACCTCGAGAACCTCTGCCCCGAACACCACCGGGCCAAGACCCTCGGCATCTGGAAAGCCGCCTCACCCGACCGGGGGCTCACCGTTCACTGGACCGGACCACACGGCGAGACGTACACCACCTACGCCAGTGGCCCCACCGCCCCGTACTTCCGCCAACACACAGAGACACAACCCGAGGAACCTGAACCGGAGGATCCTCCCCATAACGAGTAAACGTCACCACCCCGGTTTCCCGGATCTCGCGTAGAGGTGTTCGGGTCGTCCGGACTGCCCGTACTTCAGCCGCACCGTCACCACGCCCCGGCCTGCCATCGCGGCCAGGCGTCGCTGAGCAGTTGCCCGGGAGACACCGGTCAGTTCGGCGACCTCGGCGGCGGACCGCTCTTCATCACCCAGCGCATCGAGGACGAGCTGCTCCGTAGCTGAACCGCCGGCACTCGCCGGTCGGGTACTCCCGTGCATCAGTGACAACGCCTTGTCGATGTCCTGTTGGTTGAGCGCATGCGGGGTATCCACGATCCGACGGAACCGGGTGAAACGGTCCACCCGTTCAGACAGGGACTGCCTGGTGAACGGCTTGACGAGGTAGGCGTGCACCCCGGCAGCCAACGCACTGCGGACGGTCGCCGGTTCGGTGGCGGCGGACAAGACAAAAGCATCGAGTCCCGACGCCCGGACCAGATCGATGCCGTTCCCGTCGGGCAGATACACGTCCGCGAGCAGCAGGTCCGGCGGACGCTTGGCGATCAGCTCGCGCGCCTCCCCGACAGTCCGCGCGGTACCCACAACCTCGAAGCCCTTGGTCGCGCTGACGACGTCGGCGTGAATCTGTGCCACCCGGAAATCGTCGTCGACCACGAGCACCTGCAGCGTCCGGCCGGTCTTCTTCGCTGTCATTCTTCCGTTCCATCCGTGGGATCGCCACTGTCGTCGTCCGTACTCACGATGTGCGGCAACCGCACCCCGAATACCGCACCTGTGCCGCCATCGCCGCCGTCGTCGCCGCCGGGATCGATGATCCACAGCTCCCCGCCGCGACGTTTCACCAGGTCAAGGGACAGTGTCATGCCGATGCCATGGCCGTGGACGGGATCAGGGTCAGAGCCATAGTCAGACCCAGTGGCACCGCCCTCACCCACATCCCGCATTCCCGGTCCGGAGTCCGCGACGACGAAGGTCAGGCCGTCGGCGTCCTGCAGGGCGGTGACCTCCACCCACGCATCACCGCCGTCAGAGTCACCTGCCACTGCAGCAGTCACCGCATTGTCGACCAGGTTGCCGAGCACCGTCGCGACGTCCTCCACAGCGGAGACCGGGGCGATCGTACCGAGGACCAGAGTCTCTTCACCGATGCGCAGCACCACTCCCCGTTCGGCGGCCTCGGTCGACTTCGCCCCGAGGAAGGACTGCAGGAAAGGCTCTGTGAGCAGGCGCGCGTTCTCCAACGGGAAGTCCACCGGCCCGCGTTCCGTCATCTCCCCGAGGAACTCACGGGCGTCGTCGGCGCGTCCTGCATCAAGCAGTCCGGTGGCGACGTGGATCCGGTTGGCGAACTCATGACGCTGCACCCGTAGTGCACCGCCCAGTGCCTGGACCGACCCGAGGCGTCGGCTGAGGGTGAGCAGGTCGGTCCGGTCGCGCACGACGATGACGGCGCCGAGCAGTCGGCCGTCCCGCCGCACCGGGTGAGCGTCCAGATACAGCACCCGCTCACCGACGACAACCTGGTCACAGGGCTCCCCGGCGCGCAGCCGCTGCACCACATCCTGCGACAGGCCGAGGTCAGCGAGGGGCCGACCGACGGCGTCCTGCACCTGCAGCAGTGTCTGCGCCGCCGGATTGAGCACCCGGACCACCTCGTCGGTGTCGAGGGAGAGGACGCCGTCGTCAACCCCCTCCAGTACCGCGGACTGTGCGCGGACCAGTTCGGTGAGCTCCTCCGGCTGGAGTCCGAGGGTCACCCGCTCCCACCGGCGGCGCATGATCACCGAGGCGACGAGCCCGAGCACGACCGCTCCCACTGCCGCACCACCGACGGCGGTGAGCAGCCGGGGCAGGTCGTCGAAGACCTGTGCCTGCCGGAATCCCACGCTGACCTCACCGACAGGTTCCGTGGTACCCGGCGCATAGACCGGGACCTTCGCCCGGGCGGAGCGGCCGAGCGTCCCGGATTCCCAGGCGGTCACCTCCTCTCCGCGTAGCGCAGCCTCGTGGTCGGTACTGACCTGCTCGCCGATCCGGTCAGCATCCGGATGCGCCAGCCGGATGCCGTCCCGGTCAGTGACCACGACAAACAGCGCACCGGTGCGGTCGGTGGTGTCCTGCGCGAACAACTGGAGGACGCTTCCCGCCGACGGCGCGTCACCGGAGTCCACCTCTTCCCTGACCTGCGGGGAGGACGCGACACTGCGGGCGATGCCGACAGCGGAGCTCGCCGCCTCGTCCCGCAGCCGGTCGTAGGTCATCCAGGAGAACGCCCCGGCGCACACGGCCACGACGGCGACGACGGTCGCCAACTGCAGCAGCAGGACCCGGGTGGAGTATCGCATCCGGATGATTTTAGCGCCCTCACCACCGATGCGCACAATGCGCAGAAGTACCAGTGTGCGCAGAACCCCGACTAATGCGCACAACGGTCGTGCTGTGTGGCGGATCACTTTAGAGTGCCGACATTCCCCGCAACACATACTGACACACTCAAGGAGGAGCAGAGATGTCCACCACCGGCCTTCTCACACTCGCCGCCGACGCCTCAGAGGCCGGCTACGACCTGAGCCACACCCCCTCCGACGGCATCCTCGTCGCCCTCGGATTCCTCATGATCCTGACGTTCATGGCGTTGATCATGACCGGGCGGATGACCCCTATGCTGGCACTGATCCTGGTGCCCACCGTCTTCGGACTGATCGGCGGTGCCGGACTCGGCCTCGGCGACATGATCATCGACGCGGTGAAGGACATGGCACCCACTGCAGCGCTGCTGATGTTCGCCATCATGTTCTTCGGGATCATGATCGACGTCGGACTCTTCGACCCGTTGATCAGGGTCATCACCCGGCTCCTCGGCAATGACCCGGCGAAGATCGTGCTCGGAACCGCCGTGCTCGCCGGCGCCGTCTCCCTCGACGGCGACGGTTCAACCACCTACATCATCACCACCTCCGCCATGCTGCCGCTCTACCTGCGCCTCGGCATCAGCCCTGTTGTCCTGACCTGTGTCGCCGGCCTCATCAACGGCACCATGAACATCCTGCCCTGGGGTGGTCCGACGGTCCGTGCCGCCGCCGCCCTCGGCCTGGAGCCCTCCGAGGTCTTCGTGCCGATGATCCCCTCGCTCATCGCCGGCGTCGCCGTCTGTCTCGGCTTCGCCTGGATGCTGGGGCTCGCCGAGCGTAAGCGTCTCGGCGCGGTCGGCGTCCCGGCCACCGTCGGGGCCGGTGCCTCCGGTGGCGGCGATGACGCAGACTCCGACCAGACCACGATGGCTGGCACCATGCTCAACCCCGACCGCGAGACGCTGCGTCCGAAGCTGATCTGGTTCAACCTGATCCTCACCGTCGCAGTGATGGTCCTGCTCGTGATGGACATCTTCCCCCTCGCCTACGTCTTCATGGTCGGTGCGGCGATCGCCCTGGTCGTCAACTTCCCGAAGGTCAAGGACCAGGCCCACGAGATGGTCGCCCACTCCAGCTCGATCGTCGCGGTGTCCGGCATGGTCTTCGCCGCAGCCTGCCTGGTCGGCGTCCTGTCCGGTACCGGCATGGTGGACGCCATGGCCGAGTGGATCACCACGGTCATCCCGGACTCCCTCGGCGGCTACCTCGCCCCGATCACCGGTCTGCTGTCGATGCCGTTCACGTTCTTCATGTCGAACGACGCCTTCTACTTCGGTGTCCTCCCGGTGCTGTCGGAGTCTGCCGCACACTACGGCATCGAGCCGGTGCAGATGGCCCAGGCCTCCATCACCGGTCAGCCGGTCCACATGCAGTCCCCCCTGGTCCCGGCCATCCTCCTGCTCGTCTCCCTGGCCAATGTCGGCCTGGGTGCCCACCACCGCAAGGTGCTGTGGCGGGCCGTCGTGGTTTCCCTGGTGATGCTCGCCGTCGGCATCCTGTTCGGTGTCATCCCCTTCCACGTGGGATAGGCCGGGACGCGGTGTCGCGGCCGGTGGATGTGGAACGCAGCAGCTCCCTGATCTGTTCCACCACCTCCGTGGGGAGCTCCGTGGGAAGCCCCGTGGACGGTTCCGTGACCGGCACGGCGTCCCCGTCGTAGGCCTGCTCGGCGTGCTCGGCAGAGTCGATGCCGATGCTCTCGTCCTTGGCGGTGATGCGGATCGGGCTGACCTTGTCCATCAGCCAGGCGATCGCGTAGGTCGCACAGAACGAGAATCCGACGGTGACCACGATGGCGACGAGTTCGCGCCACACCAGGTCCCAGCCGCCGCCGTGGAAGATGCCGGTGTGGTGGGCGGGGGCGTCCGGTGAACCGACGAACACCACGAGCATCGCGGCCGCCATACCGGCGACACCGTGGACGGCGAAGACGTCCGCCGAATCATCGATCCCGAACCTGTGCGCCAGCCGGACGGCACCGAACGCGGCGGCGGCGCCGACAACGCCGACGAGAATCGCGAAGACCGGGTCCACCGCGTCCGCCGTCGGGGTGATCGCCACCAGTCCGGCGATCGCACCGGTGCCCAGACCCATCAGCGTGTAGGAACCGTCGACGATGCGCTGCATGACGATGTAGCCGATCATGCCGCCGGCCAGAGCGAGCAGCGTGGTCATCACGGTGTACTCGGCGACGAAGTTGGCCCCGCCGGCCGAACCGCCGTTGAAGCCCATCCAGCCCATAGCGAGCATGCCTACACCGATGAGTGTCAGCGGCAGGTTGTGGGGACGCTGGTCGTGCTCGGCGCGGCGTCCGAGGAAGATCGCCAGTGCCAGGCCTGCGGCACCGGCGTTCATGTGCACCGGGGTACCGCCGGCGTAGTCGTGGACCTCGAGGACGGTGCGGAACCAGCCGTCGTCGGCGAAGGCCCAGTGGGCGACCGGGGCGTAGACCACGAGCACCCAGATCACCGCGAAGCCCATCCAGGCGTCGAACTTCATGCGCCCGGCCGCGCCGGAGGAGACCAGGGCCACCGAGATCGCCGCGAACAGGGTGTAGAAGGCCGTGGTGACCGTTGTCCCCGCTCCGTCGTCGCTGGTCAGCGTGCTGAAGAAGGAGAAGCTGGCCGGATCGCCGATGATCCCCACCCCACCGGCGGATTCACCCAGGACCAGCCCGTGCCCGACAAGGACGTAGATGATGACGGTGACCGCCAGTGAGGTCATCACCATCATCATCATGTTGAGGACGCTGCGCCCGTTGAGCATTCCTCCGTAGAGCATCGCCAGCCCCGGGAACATCAGGAGCATCAGGGCGAAAGCGGTACACATCCACGCAATGTCAGCTGCACTCATGGAGTTAAACAGTAGGAAACACGCGTTTCGGGAAGGTCTGCCGCAGATTACCCGGAGGTTACGGCGGTCATCTCACCGTGTAGTCGGTACCGGTGCTGATCTCCCGGTCGGCGGCATCGCTGTCGGCCTCGTTGTCGTAGGCGACCTCGTCGTGGACGGCGGCGTCGATACCGATGCTCTCGTCCTTGGCGGTGATACGGATCGGGTGGACCTTGTTCATCAGCCAGGCGATGGCGTAGGTGGCGCAGAAGCTGTAGCCGACGGTGACGATGATGGCCACCGGTTCACGCCAGAGCATGTCGAGATCGCCGCCGAAGAAGATACCGGCGTGCTCGGCCGGAGTGTCCGGGTCGCCGACGAAGACGACGAACATCGCGCCGACCATACCGGCGACACCGTGGACGGCGAAGACGTCGGCCGAATCGTCGATGCCGAACTTCCGGGCCAGCACGATCGCACCGTAGGCACCGGCGGAACCGAGCACACCGACGATGACCGCACAGACCGGGTTGAGGGCGTCCGCGCTGGGGGTGATCGCGACCAGACCGGCGATCGCACCGGTGCCCAGCCCCATGAGGGTGTACGCGCCCTCGAAGATGCGCTGCATGATGATGAATCCGAGCATGCCGCCGGCCAGGGCCAGGATGGAGGTCATGACCACGTACTGGGCGAGGAAGTCCGCGGCACCGGCGGTACCACCGTTGAAGCCGAGCCAGCCCATGGCCAGCATGCCGACACCGATGAGCATGATCGGGAGGTTGTGCGGCTTCTCCCTCTTCTCCATGTTGCGGCGTCCGAGGAAGATGGCCAGCGCCAGTCCCGCCGCACCGGCGTTCATGTGGACCGCGGTACCACCGGCGTAGTCGTGCAGGCCGAGATCGGCGAGCATCCAGCCGTCCGGGTTGAAGACCCAGTGGGCGACGGGACCGTAGACCACGATGGCCCAGATCGCGGCGAAGCCCATCCAGGCGTCGAACTTCATGCGCCCGGCGGCACCGGAGGACACCAGGGCGACGGAGATCGCGGCGAAGAGGATGAAGAAGGCCGCGGAGATCGTTGTCCCCTCCCCGTCGTCGGCGACGAGGTCACTGTAGAAGGAGAAGTCCAGCGGGTTACCGATCAGTCCGCCCTGGGACTCGCCCATCACCAGTCCGTGGCCGATGATGACGTAGACGACGGTGGTGACCGCCAGTGAACTCATCACCATCATCATCATGTTGATGACGCTCCGGCCGGACAGCATGCCGCCGTAGAGCATGGCGAGGCCGGGGAACATCAGCAGGACCAGCGCGGTGGCGGTCAGGATCCATGCGACGGAAGCAGCATCCATTGTCAGCTCCTTGTAGTTTCTCTGTAGTTTCGGTGAAACGGTCGGTTATCAAGGTAAAAGGCGTTCATTTCCGGTCCGTACGACCGGTGTTTCCCGTGGGTGACAGGAGTTAAATATCAGTTACCGGATTCAGTCGCCTACGGCAGGACGCGAGGACGCGTCCACTCCCCCGTGGGTCTCCAGCCACTCGACCGCCGGCCAGCGCGTACGGTCGACGCCCTTGTACCCGGCCATGTCCTCGGGCAGTTCGGCGAGCACGTCGCGCACCCGCAGCGCCCACTCCGGGATCTCGGCGATCGCACTCAGTGGCTCCAGATAAGTACGGATGAGGAACATCACCGCGCCCGACCACTGCAGCCGGATGAGATGCTGGACCTCGACGCGCAGGAAGACCCGGTCACCGACCTCGGCAAGCGGACCGTTGACGACACTGAGCCGGTCAGGTCCCCACTCCGGGTAGGACTCGGTGCCGGTGTCCAGTCGACCGTCGACGGTCAACGTCCAGTTGGTACGCCGGAACCGCTGGCCGGGCTGCAGGCCCATGATGAACGTCTGGGCGCGGTCGACAATCCCGGCCTCGTGCACCCTCGGCACCGGGCCGTGGATCTCCGCGAAACTCATCCCGGCGTCGAAGGCCGGTGACCAGTCCGCGGCGAAGGTGACGACCATCGAGTCACCCCAGAGCATGCCGTCACGCTCGGCGAGCAGGACGATGTCCTCCTGCACCTGGCGTCCGGCGAACTCCAGCGGGGGGCACGGCAGGGTCGAGGTGTCGCCGACGGTGAAGTCCTGCTCCACCGGCGGGTCGGACAACCGGTTCGACCAGTGCCTCTCATCGCCGGTGCCCGAGAGGGTGAAATGGTGCGGGTAGACGGACGAGAGTTCATTGAGAACGGCGAGCAGGGCGTCCCACTCGGCGGAGATCATCCGCGGCAGTGCCGCATAGCGCTGTGGGTCGACGGTGAGCACGCGGTCCTTCTCCCGCAGCTCGGCGGCGTAGTGACGGTCGATGTCGATCACCGTCTCACCCCACTGACCTGCGGCGGAATGGCGCGGCTGTCCGGCCGGTTCGACATTGGCGCTGTAACGGTAGGTCTCGTGCGGGAAGGGGAAGGGGAAACCGGCCAGCGAGGACAGGGCGTCCCCGCGGGACGTCGGCAGCGGCTGACGGTAGACACCGTCGGTGATGGTCATGGCAGTGCAACCTCCAGGGTCTCGCCCCCACATCGGGAGACGCACGGCAGCCAGGAGGTACCGGCAGCGCGCTCGTCGTCGGTGAGGACCATGTCACGGTGGACGGGGACGCCGGCGGTGACGGAGAGGCGGCATTCGCCGCACACCCCCTGCCGGCACATGTTGGGGACGCGGTAGCCGGCGTCCTCCAGTGCACTCAGTGCGCTGACACCGGCCGGGACGCTGATGCTGCGGCCCGACGCCGCGTCGATGACGTCGAAGGGTTCGCCGGCGTCGAGTTCCGGGGCGGCGAAGGCCTCGAAGTGCACCCGGGACGCCGGCCACCGGTACCCGGCGGCGCGGGCCCGGAAGGTCTCGATCATGGGGCCTGGGCCGCAGATGTAGGCGTGGGTGCCGATCGGACTGGAGGACAGGACGCGGTCGAAGGAGGCCTGTGTCTCCTCCGTCGCGCCGACCTCGGTGAAGGTGCAGCCGGTCCGGTCGCACAGGTCACGGAGTTCCTCGGCGTGCGCTGCGGCGTCAGGGCGGTGGGAGTAGATGACGTCGACGGGACGTCCCCACCGCGCGGCGTCGCGGGCATGCGACAGGATCGGGGTCACGCCGATGCCACCGGCCACGAGGACCTCACGGGTGGCGGTGTTCACCCGTCGGAACAGACTGCGCGGACGGGTCACGGTGACCCGCTCACCGACCTCGAGCCGGTGGACCCACCGCGAACCGCCGGCGCCCGCGGGATCACGACGGACCGAGATCTCGTAGGTGGTGGGACCGGCGCCGTCGTTGGTCAGGGAGTAGGCGTTGGCACCGGTGGTGCCGTCCTCGCCGGTCCAGTGGACGGTGATGTGACTGCCGGCGTCGAAGGGCGGGAGCTTCCCACCGGTGACGAGGACGACGTGGCGGATGTCCGCGGTGACCGGTTCGACGGCGGCGACGGTCATCGAGAGGGTCATGACTCCTCCTCAGGTGTGAAGGCGAGGTAGCTGGCGGTACGGCGGGAGAAGTGGTGGTAGACGACGAGGCTGCGACCACATCCGGGGCAGTCCACGGGGTCGCCGACGGCGACGGGGTGCACCGAGACCGTGTGGCAGTGGCAGCAGTTCACCCGGCGCAGGTCCGGGTCCGTGAACGGGCTTCCCGGGGTGGTGCAGGTGAGGGTGAGTTCGGCATCGTCGAAACCCAGCTCCCGCAGCAGGGCGGCGGCCCGGAACAGTTCCTTCTCCGGGCCGGTGAGATGCACCCTGTCCCCGACAACGGCTGTCGCACACAGCTCCCGGAGCTCCGCCTCGGTGGTGGTGAAGTCCCCGGCGGGGATCTCCACCTCGTGGTCGCGGTAGCGGGCGTCGGTGGGACGCCCGGGTGTTCCGGACACAGCGGAACCGGTACCTGCGGTGAACCGCGGGACGGTCGTCGTCGACATCTGGACGGGCACGGTGGGACCCTCCTATTCCGGCAGGTCTTCGCAGCGGGCGTAGAATGCCAGGGCCAAAGGGTCCTCGGTGGAGAACAGGATGCGGGAACCCCGGGGGAAGAAGATGGCGTCGGTCGGACCGGCGTACTCGACCTGGCCGGTGTCCACGTTCTCCAGGCGGAAGGTGCCCTGCAGGACGACCTTCATCTCGTTGTAGGTGTAGAGATAGTCCAGCGGGGCATCGGTGTGGTTCAGCTTGAAGTAGCCGGACCACAGCGAGGATTCGGACGGGTCGCGGTAGACGTCGTCGATGAAGCCCTCGGTGCCGGGGTACTCCTCGACGGGCATCTGGGGCAGGGTCTCATGGAAGCCCTTGGTGACGAGGAACGGGTCGACGGTGGTGACGGTGGGTTCAGACACTGGATCTCTCCTTGGTGGATTGGGTTGAACACTGAGAAACTTATGGCGCTTCTTTTGCCCGGCGGTCTCAGGTCAGTTTCCGGTTGGTAAACGTTGAATCAGTTCCTGCAACTGTCGGCCGTGGCGCGCAGCCACGCCATCGCCTCGTCCCGCCAGTCCACGAAACCCTTGTAGGTCGCGATATCCGCCGGCAGTTCCTCGACGATGTCGGCGAGCTGCTCCGCCCACTCCGGCACCGTCGCGATCTCCGCGAGCGAGAGCATGCAGGTGCGGATACTGAACAGGTGCGCGCCGGTGACGGGCAGGCGGACGAAGTGCTCGAGTTCGATACGCAGCTGGATGCGTCCCCAGTCCTTGTCCGCCACGATCCGGGCCGGTTCCCAGCCCCAGCGGTCGTAGGTCTCCAGGGACGCGTCCATCCGCTTCGAACCGATCCCGGAGAAGGTCCAGTTGACCCGGCGGAACGTCTGCTCACCGGTCATCATCATCATGAACTTCTCCGCGCGCGAGGTGATCCCCTCGCCGGTGAACCGTGGGATCGGCCCGTGGATTTCGGCGAAGCTCATGCCGACGTCGAACTTCACCGACCAGTCGTTGGCGAAGGTCACCAGCCCGGCGTCGAGGAAGATCTGCCCCTCCCGTTCGGTGGCGAGCAGCAGGTCCTCGGGTACCTGACGTCCGATGAACAGCAGCGGGTTCTCACCGAGGGAGGTCCCGTCGCCGACGCAGAAGGTGCGGTCGATGTCGAGCAGGTCGTTACGCCAGCGGTACTCTCCCGCCCCGGTCCCCTCGCCGGTCCGGTCGAGGTGCATGACGTCCGGATGGTCGGCGGCGAGCTGCGTCATCAGCCAGAGCATGACGTCCCAGCACGCCGGACCCATGTGGTCGGCGACGGCGAGCCGGCCGGGGTCCGCGCGCAGCACGTTCTCCCTCGCGGCGATCAGGTCGGGGTAGTCCTCGTCGATGGCGACGATGTGGCGTCCCCACTCGCCGGCGGCGGTGGATTGCGGGAGCCGCGCCTCGCCGACGTTGACGGAGTAGCGGAAGGTGCGTTCACCGTCGCTGAAAGGCCAGGGGAAGGCGGCGAGTCGGTCGGCCGGTTGAGTGGTCACGGCAGGGTTACCTCCAGGATTCCGGTCCCGGTTCCCCGGGAGACACAGGTGAGAATGCAGTCGCCGGCCTCGCGCTCGGCGTCATCGAGGACATGGTCGCGATGGTCGAGGTCATCTACGGCTGCGACGACCTCCAGGCGGCACTGCCCGCACACGCCCTGGCGACACAGGTACGGCGCGGGACGCCCTTCGTCGAGAAGAGCGTCGAGCAGGCTGACACCGGGCTCCACCCGGCGTGTCCGCCCGTCCGGGTCCCCGGCGACGCGGTACTCGAAGGCACTGCCGGGCGGCAGGTCGGCGACGCCGAAGTGCTCCCAGTGCAGCCGTTCGTCCGGCCAGCCCTGGCTCGCGGCGACGCTGCGGTAGAGCTCGATCATGCCCTCGGGTCCGCAGGCGTAGGCGCGGGTGCCCAACGGCTGGCGTTGGAAACGGTCGGTGAGCACGGCGGTGAGCTCGTCGCGGTGGCTGACCTCGGTGAATCGACCTCCGCCGGTGGCGGTGAGCCCGCGGAGTTCCGCGGCGAAGGCGTCCTCCGGGGCGGAGTGGCTGTAGACGACCTCCAGGTCCCAGCCGTGGAAGACGGCGGCGCGGGCGTAGGCGACGATCGGGGTGACGCCGATGCCGCCGGCGACGAGGAAGACCCTGCGGCCGCTGAGGTCGGGGGCGAAGGCGTTCTCCGGGCCGCGGACCTCGACCTCGCTGCCGACGGCGAGATTCCCGTGGATCCAGCGCGACCCGCCACCCTGGTCGAGGACGCCGACGCAGTACTCCGACGGGGCGACCCCCAGGCCGGTCAGGGAGTAGGAGTTCCACTTCCCGCCGGCGTTGAGCTGCAGGTTCGCACCCGGGGAATAGCCGGGGAGGACGCCGCCGTCCGGTGCGGCGAGATGGAGGACGCGGACCCGGTCAGTGGGCCGTTCCACGGCGGTGACGACGAGCGTGGCGACGCGGGAGGTGGGGAGGCCGGCAGTCATGTCAGTGCCCCTGCCGTCGCGTCGGACCCCAGGTAGCGGGCCCGTGAACTGTTGACGTGCGGGTGGATGTCGAGCAGGCGTCCACAGCCGGCACAGCGGACCGTGGTGCCGGGGGACGACGCCGGTGAGAGGGTTTCCGCCTCACAGTGGGCGCAGAAGACGATGAGTGGGACGGCGTCCCCGGAGATGCCCGGGGCGGTGGCGACGGCCCGGATCTCGGAGCGCAGCATCCCGGCCTCCAGTGCGGTGGCGGTGACGGTGAGGACCTGCCATTCGGTGCCGGTGACCAGCAGACGCAGGCCGACGGTGGCGGTATCGAGCATGCGGTGCAGCTGGGGTAGTCCGGTGAGGCCGCGGTCGGTGCCGGGACGCAGCAGTGTCGGGGCGGTGACCCGCGGGGCGCGGACACGGACCTGGAGTGGTTCGATGCCGCGGGCGCGGAGTTCACGGAGCCAGTGGTCTCCGGCCCCGGCGTCCCCGTCGCAACGGACGAGCATCTGCTCACTGGAGGTGTCGTCGACGGGTGGTGGTGTATCGGACCAGCGGGGCAGGCTGGTGGCCGGCGGTGCGGGGGCGGTGTCTGTGGTGGTCGCTGTCATGAGTTCATTGTCATGACCTGCCGTTTCATAACGTGAGCCGCCCGGTTAAAGGACGGTGACGTCCCCGGGCGGCTCGCGAAACACCGTGGCAACCTACACCGGCAACTTACGCTGGCAACCTACGCCAGTTCGGGCTTCTCCCACAGGTTGAGCACCTGCCCGATGTTCTTCTCCTCGGCAGTGGCGTAGAGGTCGGTCGCCCAGGCGACGTCCTCGACCGGCATGCCGCCGACGGAGTAGATCGTCACCGTCTCAGGGTCCCAGCCCGGGGCCTTGCCCTCGGCGACATCGGCGACGACCTCGATCTTGGACTTGTCGAGCTTGCCTTCGCGGGCCAGGTCGTACCACTTGGTGCCCGGGATACCGAGCAGGACGAAGGCCTGGTCGCCGTACTCCTCCTCCCAGGCCTCGTAGAGACCGTAGGCGTCGAGCACCAGGCGGGCATTACCGGAGAGGAACTCATCGTCGAAGCGGGCGGCGGCCGGGGCGGCGACGAGGCAGCCCGGCTTCAGCCACTCCTCCTTGAAGTAGGGGAAGGCGGACGGGCCGGCCGCATCGGTGGTGGTGGACGCCATGACGATGTCCGCGCCCTTCACGGCCTCCTCAATGGAGTCGCAGCCCTCGACCGTCACGGACGGGTACTTCTCGTTGATGTAGGCGGCGAAACCGTCGATACCGCGCTGGGAACGACCCTTGACCTTGATGGTCTCGATGCCGGGACGCAGCGCCATGATGGCGTCCGTGTTGGTCTTGGCCATGACGCCCGGGCCGACGACGGCGAGGACCTTCGAGTCCGGGTTGGACAGGTACTTCACGCCGACACCCGGGACCGCGCCGGTGCGCACGGCGGAGAGGACATTGGCACTCATGATCGCCTTCGGGGCACCGGTGACGGTGTCGTTGAGGACGAAGACGTGGATGGAACGGGGCAGTCCGTCCTTCTTGTTCTCGGCGTTGGAGCCGTACCACTTCACACCGGTGTTGTTGAAGCGGCCGCCGAGGTAGGCCGGCATCGCCATGAAGCGGCGGTCCGGACCGTCGGCGGGCATGCCCTCGAACCCGGGCTTCTCCGGGAAGGAGATCATCGCACCGTGGGAATTGTGGTTGAGACCGGCCATCATGTAGTCGCCCTTGTTGAGCAGGATGAGGGTCTCCTCCATGACGTCGACGCAGCGGGCGATGTCGGTGACGCCGGCCTCGATCATGTCGGGCTCACTGAGGTAGCGGAAGTTGATGGCGGTGCCGTCGATGGTCATTCGGGGGTTCTCCTTGTTTGGTTCCCTGTGGTTTCTAACGTTGAACACTAGGAAACTTACGGAGGGCCTTTTTCCGGACCGTCAACGAGTTGTTTCGGACCCGTTAATCATCTCCGGCGAGTACCGCCAACGACCGGACGAGCGCGCGCAGACCGGCGATGACATCGGCGTCCGCGGCGTCCTCCAGCGGAGAATGGGAGATGCCGTGCGGCGAGCGGACGAAGAGCATCGAGGTGGGCATGACCGGGGCGAGAATGCCGGAGTCATGCCCGGCCTGGGTCGGCACCTCCGGCAGATACTCCCCCGCTTCGGCGGCGAGCTTGCCGTGCAGGTCGCGCAGGTCCTCATCGAACTCCACGACCGGGGCGTGCGAGACCTGCTCCACTGTCACCGCCACGCCATGGTCCTGACCCGCTTCGCGGGCGGCGACGGCGATCCGGTCGACCATCTCGGTGAGCACGTCATCGGTCGCGGCGCGCGCATCCAGCAGTGCGACCACCCGTGCCGGGATGACATTCGGCCCGCCGGGTTCGACATGGAAGCGTCCGAAGGTGGCGCGGGCATCCAGCTCCTCGGCGACCGCGCGGGCGGCGAGCACGGTGGACGCGAAGGGCAGGGCGGCGTCCTTCCGGTCGACCAGACGCGCGGTACCGGCATGGTCGGCGACACCGACGAAGGTGAAGGACCACCGGCCGTGCGGCCAGATCGCCGAGGCCACACCGACCGGCGCCTCCAGCCCGACGAGCTGCTTACCCTGCTCGATGTGCACCTCGACCTGGACCCCGGAGCGGGTGATCTCGGCGTCGTCCCGACCGATGAGGCCCGGGTCCGCCCCGGCGGCACGCATAGCCGCGGCGAGGCTGACCCCGTCGCCGTCGGTGAGCGCACGGGCCGCGTCCGGATCCAGCGCACCGGACATGAGCTTGGAGCCGAGGCAGGCCACACCGAAACGTGTCCCCTCCTCGTCCATGTAGTCGACGACACCGACCGGCCGGGCGCGGGTGAACTCCCCACGCTCCTCGGCGGCGGCGAGGGCGTCGACGGCGAGGAAACCGAGCAGGACGCCGAGCGGACCGTCCCACTTCCCGCCGTCGGCGACCGAGTCGAGGTGCGATCCGGTGACGACCCCGGCCTGTCCGTCGGCAGGACGCCCACCCCACCAGGCACGGATATTGCCGTTGGCGTCGGTGTGCACCTCCATCCCCCGGGCGGACGCCTGGGCGGTGAACCACCCGCGCAGGGCGGCGTCCTCCGCGGTCCAGGAGTAGCGGCGGGTGCCGGTCGGGTGGACGCCGATCCGGTCGAGGTCGTCCCACATGGCACGGAAGGTGGTCAGGGCAGTTTCAGGCACATCAGTTAGCATGCGTTCTTCCTGTCGTTACATTCCGGAAACACAGTTCGTGTTTCATCTCAGTTGTCACGGATTCACGCCAAGAATCTTGGTCCAGCATACGCGCCACTTCCAGACAGGACAACAGCAGATGAGCACCGGAAGCACCACAACCAGCACAGACACCTACGACTATGTGATCGTCGGCGGCGGCCTCGAAGGCCTCGCCATCGCCTGGGGACTGACCTCCCGCGGCGAGAAGAGCGTCCTCGTCCTGGAACGCGACCAACTCTGCGGCGGGATGACCGGCAAGTCCTCCGGTGTCGTCCGCGCCCACTACGGCACCCCCTCGGTGGCGAAGATGGGTTGGAAGGGCACACAGTTCTTCCACGACGCCCCCGAGATCCTCGGCGACGACTGCGGCTTCCGCAACTGCGGCTACATGGTCGCCGTGGGCGAGGAGAACGTCGACAACCTCGAAGCCACCATCGCCATGCAGCAGGGCCTCGGCATCGACGTCGAGTTCATCGGCGGCGACAAGGCCCGCGAGCTATGGCCTGGCCTGCATGTCGACGACTTCGCGAAGATCGCCTACGAGCCCCTCGGCGGACGCGGCGACGCCCCGATGCTCGGCATGGCCTTCTCCGTCGTCGCCCGACAGCAGGGTGCGAAGATCCGCCAGGGTACCACCGTCACCGGCTTCACCCGGGAGTCCGGGGCTGACGGGGCCCGGGTCACCGGCGTCACCCTCGACGACGGCTCCACCATCGGTGCGGGCCAGGTCATCCTCGCCACCGGCGCCTGGGCCGCCCAGCTCGGCGAGACCATCGGCCTGGACATCCCGGTGCGTGCCCAGCGCGCCCAGCTCATGCTCGTCGACCCCGGCGAGCCGCTCCCCCACGTTCCGGTGCTCTCCGACCTCGTCAGCCTGCAGTACCTCGCCGGCGAGCCCAACGGCGACATCCTCTGCGGCAACTCAGACCACCACGACGTCCACTGGGCCGACCCGGACAACTACCCCAACAAGGCCGACGACGACTTCATCGAATGGACCATCGGCAAGCTCATGCACCGCCTGCCGGACATGCCGAACCCCGGACTGACCAGTACCTACGCCGGCTGTTACGACACGACCCCCGACTACAACCCGATCATGGGGCCCTCCGGGACCGACGGACTCTTCCTCGCCGTCGGCTTCTCCGGCCACGGTTTCAAGATCGCCCCGGCCGTCGCTGACTTCGTCGCCGACCTCCTGCTCGATGGCGAGTCCTCCGACCCGGACATCCCGGCCTCGGACTTCCGCCTGTCCCGTTTCGCCGAGGGCGATCTCACCCGCAGCCTGCACCCGTACATCGGTGCCGGCGAGATGCGCTGATCCTCTTCCCCTGTGGTTTACCGGGGTTACAGCTACGATCATTGCCATGACACCCCAGCCTGGTATCCCGGACCACGAGCTCGCCGATCCGCAGAACGCGGCGGAGGACCACTCGATCGAGGTGGGCCTCGGCCACCGGGTCCGCGCCCTGCGTACCTCCCGGGGAATGTCGGTCGCCGCCCTGTCGGAGCGGGCGGGCCTGTCCAAGGCGATGCTCTCAAAGATCGAGAACGCCCAGACCTCCTGCTCACTGACCTCGGTGGCGCACCTCGCCGCCGCACTGGACGTCCCGGTCGCCACACTCTTCCAGGACTCCACGGTCGAGCGTCCGGTGGCCTACACCCCGGCCGGCAAGGGGACACTCATCGACGGTCGCGGCACCCGCCACAACCACATCTACGAACTCCTCGGCTCCTTCCGGGGCCGTGGCGGTTCCTCCTCCGGCCCGCACCTGGAGCCGGTCCTCGTCACCCTCAACAACCGCTCGGAGACCTACCCCCGCTTCCAGCACCCCGGCACCGAGCTGCTCTACATGCTCGACGGTGACATGACCTACCGATACCAGGAGACCGACTACCGGATGCAGCCCGGCGACGCCCTCCTCCTCGACGGCGAAGGCGTCCACGGCCCCACCGAGCTCACCGAACTGCCCATCCGATTCCTGGCGATCACCGCCTATCCCTCCGACACCACCGACGCATCCGCCGACTGACCCCACCAAGGAGCACCGACCATGACAGCTCTCCCCTCAGTGCCCTCTGTCGAGGTGTTCCACCCGCTGACCGCCCGGCCTGATGCGCCCGAGTTCCACGACCTCCTCAGCGTCCTCAATGACGGGGTACGTGCCGCCGTCGATGCGCTGGGGTGGAGCGTCCACTTCACCGCCTCGGGCGAGGTCGGTGCCGATGCCGCCCTCGCCGCGGCCCGGGACGCCGACCTGCTCATCGTCATGGGCGGGGAGGACGTCACCCCCACCCTCTACGGCGCGGGCGCCGACTACGAGGACGCCGGGCTGCACCGTCCCGCCGCCGACATCGCCGAGATCGCCGTCATCCGGGACGCCGTGGCACGCCGCACCCCACTGCTCGGCATCTGCCGCGGACTGCAGCTGATCAACGTCTCCTTCGGGGGCACCCTGGTCCAGCACCTCCCCCCGGACTGCCGGCACCGGGACGCCGGCGCCGACCCCTTCGTCACCACCACGGTCGTGCCGGTCCCCGGGACCGACGCCGACGGCCTCGACCTTGCGTCCCCCGTGCGCTGCACCCACCACCAGGCCGTCGGAGAGCTCGGTGACGGACTGACCGTCGTCGCCCGCGCCGGCGACGGGGTGGTCGAGGCGGTCCTCCACGAGGACGCCCCGCTCACCGGTGTGCAGTGGCACCCCGAGCACCCCGACGTGGCCGTGGACCAGCTGACCTCGCTGCTCGAGCGGATGCGCGGTCAGTTGGACCGGGTCAGCCGGCCTGACGCTGTCGCATCCTGACCTCCGACAGTGTGGACTGCACCTCGACGGTGAGTGTGTGCTCCGGGTCTGAGTCGTCGGCCTTGTCCTCCGTGCCGGAGGGGATGACGGTTCCGTCCAGCTGTTCGCAGTCCACGTCACTGGCCGCCACCTCGGCACAGTCCACCCGCAGCAGGTAGGACGACCCGTCGGTCTCGGTGGGGACCACGACATCGACACTGCTCAACCGACTGTCGACGATGACCCGGGCGTCCTCCCGGTCGGTCGGGAAGTCCAGGTCCCGCAGGTCGACGTCGACGTCGGCGAACAGGGCCTTCACCGTGCGGTCCTGTTCCAGGGACTGCACCGTGACCGTCGAGCCGGTGAACCGACGCGTGCTCGTGGTGTCCGTGTCCTCGTTCTTGACATGGCCACCGCCGAATCCGAGCACGGCGACCAGGGCGACGAAGGCCAGCACCAGTGCCAGCAGCACGCCGAGGAGAACACCCCCGAGTCGACGCCAGGCGCTGCGACGGGGTCGGGTCGGCGGGGTGGGCTCCGGCGGTTCCGGCAGGTCCCAGGCGAAGGGGGCGGTACCCAGCGGATCCCAGGAGGGCGGGGTGGTGCGCGGCGGGGTGAACCCCTCCGCCGGGGTCAGTGTCCCGAGATCGACGCCGCGGTAGGTGGCGTCCTGCCCGGAGGCGACAGCGGTGGTGAGCCCCGAGGGTGGAACGGGCAGGCGCTGGTGCAGCAGCCACCACACCACCGCGGTGACGACCACGCCGCCGACGACACCGCCGAGGGTGACGCCGCTGCTGCCGAATCCGCCGAGGACCAGCAGGATGATGCCGACGACCAGGGTGCGCACTCCGACCTCGCGGTCGGGGGTGTAGCGCGGGTCGCGTTCGTTCTTCAGCAGCACCTCCGCCGGGGACAGCGGCACGCCGTAGCGCGGCATGACCAGCAGGGCCACCAGGTAGAACCACAGGCCCAGACCACCGAGGGTGACGCTGAGGCCGACCACCAGGCGGACCAGGGTCGGCGAGACCTGGTAGCGGACCGCGATGCCCTCACACACACCGAAGAACCAGGTGTTCGGGGACTGGGAGCGGGGAAGTCTGACCGGCCGGGTCCTCCACATCCGGCGGGCCTGGGTCTCGAAGTTCTGTGTCTTGTCGTCTGACGTGTCCATGTGTCCCATCCTGCGTCCGGCACCTACTCCACCACATCGGGGAGCACCCTGATTCCTCACCCGGAAACCGCTCTCAGGGTGGTCCCTGATGTGCTGCGGGTGCTCGGCTGGCACTCTGGAGTCCATGACCACCACCAGTGTGCCTGAACGACAGGCTCCCCCGGCACCTGAACTGATCCGGGTGCGGGAGGGACGCGTCCTGTCCGGTGTCTGCGCGGGGCTGGGTGCGCATCTCGGCGTCGCCGCGACGACCGTGCGCCTCGTCTTCGTCGTCTCCTGCCTCGCCGTGGGCATCGGTGCGGTCGCCTACGTGGCACTGCGCGTCCTCACGCGGCAGGTGCCCACCGTCGCCGAGGCCACGAATCCGCTGTCGGCCGGACGCGCCGCCGCGGTGACCCGGCCGACCCGGGCGATCGACCGGCTGATGGTCCCGCTGGCTCTGGTGCTGTGCGTGGTGGGTGTGGGGTTCTCGGTGACCGTCGGCGTGACCACCATCCTGGTGCTCGGTGGCGGAGTGATGGTGTGGCGGACCTTCGGGCCGGACCAGCTGTCCATACCTACGCGCACCGCCGGTCGGACAGCGGCACGCTCCCCTGGTGCCGCACAGTGGACGGGCATGCTCGGCGGGCTGCTGCTCATCACCGCCGGCCTGGGATTCTGGGCGTGGCGCACCTGGGGTGGTGCTGGGTCGGGGTCGTTCTTCCCGGCCCTCATCGCCGCGGTGATCCTGGTGGTCGGTGTTCTCATCGTGCTCATCCCGCTGTGGCTGAAACTGTGGAGTACCGCTGACGCCGCAGCCCGGGACCGGGCGGCGACGGAGGAGCGGGCGCGGATCGCGGCGCGGATCCACGACTCGGTGCTGCAGACACTCACTGTGATCCAGCGGCAGTCGGATCAACCGGAGATCGCGAAACTCGCGCGCACCCAGGAACGGCAGCTGCGGCAATGGCTGTTCGGGGCCGGGGAATCCGTCTCGACCGGCACACTGTTCGGCGGCCTGCGGGTCGCCTCGGGGGAGGTGGAGGACGTGTACGGCGTCCAGATCCGGCCGGTGACCGTAGGGGAGGATATCCCGGTCGACGATGCGCTGATGGCGCTGCTGCAGGCCGCACGGGAGTGCATGGTCAATGCGGCGAAGCACTCCGGTTGTGACGAGGTCAATGTCTACTGCGAAGTCGGGGCCGGACGGGTCGAGGTCTTCGTCCGTGACCGTGGCTGTGGCTTCGATCCGGAGGCGGTCCCGGCGGACCGGCACGGACTGCGGGGCTCCGTGATCGGTCGGATGCGCGACGTAGGCGGCAGAGTCGCCGTGGATTCCGGTAGTTTCGGCACCGAGGTCACCCTGGGCCTCGACATTCCTTCGGAGGAGGACCAGTGACCGCACGGGACGCAGTGACCACCGTCTACCTGGTCGACGACCATGCGATCGTCCGGTCGGGAGTCCGCGCAGAGCTTGAGGCTGTCCCCGACATCACCGTGGTCGGGGACGCCGGCTCCGTCTCCGACGCTGTGGCCGGGATCCGCTCTGCCGACCCGGACGTGGTCCTTCTCGATGTACACATGCCTGACGGTGGTGGGCTGGCGGTGCTGACGAGTCTGCTCGCTGACTCTCCCGAGAGGCCACGGTTCCTGGGGTTGAGTGTCTCCGACGATCCGGTGGACGTGATAGCACTCATCCGCGGTGGGGCCCGGGGGTACGTGACCAAGAGCATCGCCATCGCCGAGCTGGCGGACGCGGTACGACGGGTCGGCGACGGGGACGCCGTCTTCTCGCCCAGGCTCGCCGGCTATGTACTCGATGCCTTTGCCGCGGGTGGAAGTGCCGGGGGCGGCAGCAACGGCACTGCCGTTGCTCCCCCGGACAGCGGCTCCCCCGTCGAGGACGCCGAGTCTGCGCTGATCGACGATCTCACTGCGCGCGAGGTGGAGGTCATGCGACTGCTTGCCCGTGGCTACACCTACCGGGAGATGGCGGAGCGTCTCTTCATCTCGGTGAAGACGGTCGAGACCCATGTCTCCCACGTCCTGCGCAAGACCCAGCAGACGAACCGTCATCAGCTGTCCCGGTGGGTCTCCGACAACCGGCTGGGGTGAGACGGCCAGAGACCATCCGACCGGTCACGTCAACTGTCCGCCTATACAGAAGAGGAGTGGGAGAACAATCCGAAGATCGTTCTCCCACTCCTCAATATCACGATGAATGCCGGCGGCGTCCTACTCTCCCACACCCTCCCAGGTGCAGTACCATCGGCGCAGGCAGGCTTAGCTTCCGGGTTCGGAAAGGGACCGGGCGTGA
>NZ_JALAGU010000042.1 GCF_022712275.1 Corynebacterium sp.
CACCCAGACCCCCGAAGGCCCCGCCTTCGAAGGACGCCTCCTCGACCGTCCCGACGAGGACGTCGTCGACCAGGGTCCTGCCTTCGACATCCGCACCCTGATGACCCGCCGTACCGTCCTCGGTGTCGGCGCGGCCGGAGTCGGTGCCGTCGCCCTGGCGGCCTGCTCCGACAACTCGTCCTCCTCTGCCGCCACCACCTCGGCGTCCTCCTCCGCGTCCTCCTCTGCGTCCTCCTCCGCGTCCGTCACCGACCTGCCGGACGCCGAGATCCCCGACGAGACCGCCGGCCCCTACCCCGCCGACGGATCCAACGGCCCCGACGTCCTGGAGGAGTCCGGCATCGTGCGTGCCGACATCCGCTCCTCAATCGGCGCGGATGACCCGGTCGACGGCGTCCCGCTGGAATTCTCCATCACGGTGACCGACATGGCCAATGACGATGTCCCCTTCGAGAACGTCGCCGTCTACGCCTGGCACTGCAATGCCGAAGGGCTCTACTCCATGTACTCCGAGGGAGTCGAGGACGAGACCTGGCTGCGTGGCGTGCAGGTCGCCGACGCCGACGGCACCGTGTCCTTCACCTCGATCGTCCCTGCCTGCTACACCGGCCGGTGGCCGCACATCCACTTCGAGGTATACCCCTCGGTGGACGACATCACCGACTCGGAGAACGCGATCGCCACCTCGCAGATCGCGATTCCGGAAGACGTGTGCAACACAGTGTTCGCCCTCGACGCCTACGAGGGATCCAGTGAGAACCTCTCGCAGGTCACCCTCGAATCCGACAACGTCTTCGGCGATGACTCCGGTGTCAGCCAGCTGGCCACCATGAGCGGCGACGTCGACTCCGGCTACATCGCCTCGCTCACCGCCCGTGTCGACACCAGGACCGAGCCCACCGGAGGTGCCGCTCCCGAGGGCGGTCCCGGCGAGGGCGGCCCCGGTGGCGAAGGCGGCCCCGGTGGCGAAGGCGGTGTGCCTCCGGCCGGCGAGCCCCCGGCCGGTTCCCCCGGAGCCATCGCGTCCACCAACTGACCACCACACCACCTTTCACCCCCTGAGCTTTAGGAGCCCATCATGTTCGCCAATCTCACCGGCATGCACGCCGTCGTCATCCTCGTCATCGTCTTCCTCCTCTTCGGTGCAGCCAAGCTGCCCAGCCTGGCCAAGAGTGTCGGGCAGTCGGTCCGCATCCTCAAGAAGGAGGTCAACGAGGACGAGGCCGCCGAGACCACCGCAACCGCCGTGACCACCGCTGAGCCGGTCATCATCCCGGCCGCCGTGCCGACCACCGCCACCGCCACACCCGCCACCGCACAGGAGCAGCGGATCTCATGACCACCACGACCGCCACGACCACCACCGGACGCACCTCCCGGCGCGCCACCGGGCGGACTGCCGCAATGCCCCTGTCCGGGCACCTGCGGGAGGCGAAGAAGCGGATGTCCCGTGCAGCCCTCGCCTTCCTGGTCGCGGCGGTCGTCGCCTACCTCCTGTCCGACACGGTCCTGGACATCCTCCGGGCCCCGGTCACCGAGATCGCCGAGACCCGCAATGCGTCGATCAACTACGACAGCATCACCGGCGCCTTCGACCTGAAACTCAAGATCGCCCTGTACGGCGGTATCGCCCTGTCCAGTCCGGTCTGGCTCTACCAGCTGCTGGCCTACATCGCGCCGGGGCTGACCGGCAGGGAGAAGAAGTACACCTTCGGCTTCCTCGCCGGCGTCCTCCCCCTGTTCGCCGCCGGCGCCGCGGTCGGCGTGCTGATCTTCCCGCGGATGGTGGAACTGCTCACCAGTTTCGCCTCGAACGAGGACAGCACCCTGCTGCAGGCGTCCTACTACTTCGACTTCGTGCTCAAGCTGGTGCTCGCCGCCGGCGTGGCATTCACTCTCCCGGTGTTCCTCGTGGTGCTCAACATCATGGGTATCCTCCCGGCGCGGACCATCGCCCGCGGCTGGCGGGTCGCGGTGATCGGCATCGTGATCTTCAGCGCCCTGGTTACCCCGGCGGCAGACCTGCTGTCCATGTTCCTGCTGGTTGTACCGATGATCCTGCTGTATCTCATTGCACTGGGTATCGCCTGGATCCACGACCGAAGGAAAGACCGGCGGCTCGCCGCCGAACTGAAAGGAGTGATCTGAGATGCTCGGTCTCAGTCTCGAGAAACTGATCCTCATCGGCATCATCGCCGCCGTGGTCATCGGCCCGGAACGACTGCCCCGCTACGCCGTGAAACTCGGTGAACTCATCCGGAGCTTCCGGGACTTCACCGCCGCGTCGAAGGCGAAGGCGGAGTCCGAGCTCGGGATATCGATCAACACCGCCGAGTGGAACCGGCAGGTCCGGCAGTACGACCCGCGCACCATCGTGAAGGACGCCTGGACCGGAGATGTCACTCCGGCCGGTGCACCGGCACCGGAGGACGCGACCGTGGACGATCCTGCTGAGGGTCCGGACAAGGAACCGACCGAAGAACCTGCCGAGGAGCCCGCACCCGCCATGCGCGAACGCTGGGTCGTCGTCGGCGGAACCTCGGGCCACCCCATCCGCCGCAAGATCCTCGAGCCGTTCCCCGACGAGGAACCGGCGGAAGACTCCGCCACCGATCCCACCCCGTCAGAAAGTGTCGCACTCGACTCCGCTTCCGCGTGACGAATGCCCTTCAGTGCGGCACTTCCGCACCACCCCGACCACCCCCGTCCCCTCCCCGGACGGGGTGCTGTCATTTCTCACGGCCTGACGGTCTTTCCCGGGTTCTGCTGGATCTGCAGTCCGGTGATCCGGCCCTCCACCACCTCCAGCGTGATGATCCGCTCTATGTCGGAGTATGTCGGAGGACGCCGCGTGCACCACCGGGCCGCCCACCGCGTCCACCACGCACAGCTCGGGCATGCCGTACTTTGCGATGAGTCCGGCGAGGAAGCGGGTGACCCTCTCCTGCCCGTGGATCGGATTACGGGCGGCACGGGTGAGCCCACCGGAATCCGTCCACAGCACGCAGCCTTCGGAGAGCTGCTCCACCAGGACCTCAAGGTCACCGTTGTTCAGGGAGGACGCCAACCTGTCCAGCGTGGCGCGGTCGGCGGTCACCGGCAGATCTTCTTCCCCTCCCGACCCGAGGGACGCCCGGGCCCGCCGCAGCCGTTGCCGTGTCGCGGAGGCCGTGGCCCGACCACCTCGGCGAGCACGACGAGGTTCTGCGGGGACTCGTCAGACGCCGCCTTCTCCAACACCGTCTCAAGAAGCCACGGCCCTACATATGCCTCCCGTCGCTTCGCCGCGGTTGTCGCGACATCCAGTGCAAGACGGGAGACCACGGTGGTCAACCAGGCTGTAAGGTCCTCCGGCGACTGACCGTCGAGGCGCAGCCACGCCTCGGAGACCACGTCCTCGGCGTCCTGCCAGGACCCGGTCACCGTGTACGCGAGACCGAGCAGGCGGGGCCGTTCGGCGAGCCAGATGCGCTGGTGGTCACTCATTTCTCGGACAGTACGCTGATCCGGTTCCAGGTGTTGATCGCGGCGATCTGGCTGATCAGTGCGCCGGTGACTGTCTCCCCGAACTCGGCGAGCACGCGCCCCTGCAGATCCGCGTCATAGCCGTCGGCCAGCCGCGTACCCATGGTCGTGAACCCGAGAATGAGCGCGTCAGTCCCGGTGAAGCTGTCCGCACCGGGTTCCCGGTCCCGCACCGCATCGCACCAGGTCTGGTCGTGTCCGTGCTTGAGTGCCTCGTCGGTGTGCATGCCGATGCAGAAGCGGCAGTTGTTGAGGAAGGACGCCCGCAGCTGCACCAGTAGCCGCTGCTCCCGGTCCAGCCCGGAGCGGGCGGCGAGTTCGAGTGCGCCCGCGGCGGCATAGGTGCGTTTACGTGATCTGCTGAAGTCGAAGTAGGTCATGCCAGGATGACGACGCAGCACCCCACGCCGTGACAAACCGCTGGTGGTCGATGCGATCCTCGCCGACTAGCGTGGGGGCCATGTCTGCAGTCACCTACCGGACGGTCGATTCCCCTGTCGGCCCGCTGCTCCTGGCGTCCTCCTCGGACGGCCTGGTGCGCATCGCCTTCGCCTGCGAGGGTTTCGACGCCGTGCTCCACTCCCTGACCGGGCAGAGCATCACCGAGGGCACCTCCCCCGTCCTCGAGGACGCCGCCGCTCAACTGGACGAGTACTTCGCCGGCACCCGGCACGACTTCGACCTGCCGCTCTCCCTGCCGGGGCATTCTTTCCGCCGGACCGTCCAGCGCGCCCTGCGCGGCATCCCCTACGGCGAGACCCGTACCTACAAGGAGGTCGCCGGATCCGTCGGCAACCCGAACGCCGTCCGCGCGGTCGGTACGGCCTGTGCGACCAATCCGCTGCCGCTGGTCATCCCGTGCCACCGCGTGCTGCGCTCCGACGGCGGGATCGGCGGCTACCTCGGCGGTGCCGACGCCAAGAACCTGCTGCTGGAGCTGGAGCGTCCACTCTGACCGGGGATCCTGCAACGGGGCCGGCGACGACAGGTAACCTACTGTGAAGTAGATCCCACCCGTCCGACTGCGCATGAAAGACCTGACTTGAACCGACCAGAGCCGACGACGACCGCCATCCCCACCCAGTGGGTGGGGCCGCTGCGTATCAGTGGAAACGCTTTCACCAGCGGAGACGCCTACGAGGAGGTCGAGGTTCCGCTGGCGACCTTCGAGACCCCGTTGTGGCCCTCGGTCGGGCGGGGTGCCAGTATCTCGCGTGAACTGCCCGCCGGCATCACGACGACCGTGGTCGGCGAGTGCATGACCCGCTCGGTCCTCTTCGTCGCCGACAGTGGCGCCGTCGCCTTCGGGGCGTCCCGCGTCATCCTCGACCGCATCGGGGACCTGCGGGACGCCGTCGCGTCCACCACCAGCCACGGCCGCCTCGTGGACCTGCACACAGAGATCGTCGGCAACCTGCTCTACGTGCGCTTCGAACTCAATCCGGGCGACGCCTCCGGCCACAACATGGTCACCAAGGCCGCGGACGCCCTCATGGAGCGCATCCTGTCCTGGCATCTCGGCCTCGACTACGGTTCGGTCTCCGGCAACTTCTGCAGCGACAAGAAAGCCACCGCCGTCAACGGCATCCTCGGTCGTGGCAAGAACGTCATCGCCGAGATCTTCATGCCGCACGAGGTCGTCGAGCGCCGGCTGCGCACCACGGCGGCCGCGCTGGAGGACCTGGTCGTGCGCAAGAACCTCGTCGGTTCGACCATCGCCGGCGCGCTGCGCTCATCCAACGCCCACTACGCGAACATGCTGCTGGGCTTCTACCTGGCCACCGGGCAGGACGCTGCGAACATCGTCGAAGGTTCCCAGGGCATCACCTACGCCGAGGCGCGCGAGGACGGGCTCTACTTCTCCTGCACCCTCCCCAACATCATCGTCGGTACTGTCGGCAGCGGTAAGCACCTGCCCGATGTCACCGCCGCTCTCGAGCGCCTCGGCTGCCGCGAGGACCGTGAGATCGGCGCCAATTCACGGCGTCTGGCGTCCCTCATCGCCGCTGCCGTACTCTGCGGTGAACTGTCCCTGCTCGCCGCACAGACCAACCCCGGCGAGCTGATGTCCACCCACCTCTCCATGGAACGTTAGAAAGGCGAGAACCCATGACCTCAATCGGTATCCACGACCTGGAGATGGCCACCGGCCATCACGTCGTCGAACTCGCTGACCTCGCCGAGTTCTCCGGCGTCGCCCCCGGCAAGTACATCCTGGGGCTCGGCCAGTCCCAGATGAGTGTGCTCGCCGAGGACGAGGACATCGTCACCATGGGCGCGGCCGCGGCCCTCCCCCTGCTGGAGCGCAACGGCACCGACGGCATCCGCACCCTGCTGTTCGCCACCGAGAGCGGTGTCGACCAGTCGAAGGCCGCCGGTGTCGCCGCGCTGCGTCTGCTGGGACTGCCGAGCAACGTCCGCGTCGTAGAGATGAAGCAGGCCTGCTACGGTGGCACCGCCGCACTGCAGGCCGCTGTGGGTATCGTCGCCCGCAGTCCGCAGGAGCGCGTCCTCGTCATCACCAGTGACAACGCCCGCTACGAGCTGGACTCCCCCGGTGAGCCGACCCAGGGCGCCGGTGCGGTCGCCATGCTTGTGTCCGCCGACCCGGCCGTTCTGGAGATCGAGCAGGCCAACGGTATCTCCACCACCGACGTCGACGACTTCTGGCGTCCGAATGACTCGACCACCGCCGTCGTCGACGGTCACCTCTCGGTCGGTGCCTACCTCGACGCCCTCACCGGTGCGTGGAAGGATCTGGAGGCCAACGGCGGTCCCGCCATCGCCGACATCGACCGGATCCTGTACCACCAGCCGTACACGAAGATGGCCAAGAAGGCGCAGCAGCGGCTGCGCGAGGTCACCGGTGATGAGATCAGCACCGCGCTGAACCCGGGTGACGAGCCGGACGGCCGTGACACCGGCCTGGCCACCAGCTCGATCTACAACCGTCGGCTGGGCAACAGCTACACCGCCTCGATCTACTCCTGCCTCGCGTCCCTGCTCGACCACGACGATTCGCTGGAAGGACGCCGCGTCGGACTGTTCAGCTACGGTTCCGGCTGTGTGTCCGAGTTCTTCACCGGCATCGTGCAGCCGGGCTACCTGTCCCGCCGTAACCCGGCACGGGCGGAGAAGCTGCTGGACCAGCGCGTGCCGGTGAGCATCGCCGAGTACCGCGCCCTGCACGCCGCCCCGCACGGCACCAGCGAGGAGCAGGTCACCCCGAAGGTCACCGCCGGTCCGTTCCGCTTCGCCGGTGTGACCGACCAGGCCCGCCAGTACGAGGTGCGGTAGCTCCGCTACACCAGCTGCGGCCGGGCCCGCTCCTTGAGCCGGAAGTACACGCGGCTGCGCACGGTGGCGACCACATCGCCGGAACTGTCGGTGATGTCGGTGGTGAACCAGTGCAGGTACTTCTCCCCGTCCGCGGTCTTCTGGCGGATGAGGTCGAAGGTGGCGTCATCGGTGCGCATGTCCGCGGTGATCTTCCCGCGGCCGGGCTTAAGATAGGTGACATGGGACTCAGCGTCCCACACGTTGTAGTCCCCGCCGAGGCGCGTCAGCCCCATGAACAGGTAGAACCCGTCGGTCATGGTCTGGATCGTGCCACCGAAGGCGGAGCCGACGAGGTTCGCGTTGACCCGGCGCGGCCGGTGGGTGGTGACGACCCGCGAACCGTCCGTCGCGATGTACTTCATGCGGATGCCGGAGCCGACGTAGGGCGGGAAGAAGTTGAGGACGAACTTCAGCTGGCGGGGGGATGGTTTCAGCACAGAGATAATGGTATGCCGCCCGAGGACGCTCCGTGGATGGTTTCCTCAGTTCCGCGGAAAAATCCTTTCAGCCACGCCCGGCCTCCGCCAGCCGCGCCTCCAGCTCCGCAATCCGGGCGTCCCGCTCGGCGATGTCCTTCCGGTACAGGTCGATGCGCTCCTCAACCTCCTCCCGCGTCCACCGCGGGGTGATCTGCTTCGAGCAGTTCGCATCGGACGCCACAACGTCAACGACCACCGCACGCTCAATCACCGAGGTGATCCGGGAGTCCTTCAGGTCACGGAGCTGCTCGATGATCTCCGGATCCTCGGTGGTGTGCGCATGCCCGAAGACCTTCACCCGGGACCGCGTCGTGAAGTCCACGAAGAACAGACACACCCGGTCATCCCGGTCGAGGTTTCCGGCGGTGACGAACTGCCGGTTACCCGCGAAGTCCGGGAACATCAGCTGCGACCGCCCACCGACCGTCCGGACCTTCACGAACCCCGCCGGGCCACCCTTGTGCTGCACGTACGGCCAGCCGGTGCCGGTGACGGTGGACATCATGAACATCCGCGCCTGACGGATCAGCTTCGTGTCCCTCGGGTCGAGCTCCCTACCGGACGCCCCGGAGGTGTCCACCCGGTTGCCGACGCCCCGGGCGTCCTGCCTGGCCTTGACGAACCCGTCGAAGGCGATGTCCGCGTAACTCATCTCAGTTCCTTCCACTCACTGTCAGTACCGTAGCCGCCGTCAGAAGCCCCGCCGCAACAAGGAACGCCGGCCCGTACCCGTCCGAGGGCAGCACCGCCACGATCATCGGGCCGAGCAGCTGCCCCAGGGCGTAGACCAGGGTCAGACCGGCCGCCACCGCTCCGATCCCGAGACGGTGCGCCTGTGCCATCGTCATCTGGGTGATCCCCATGAATGTGGTCCCGAACAGGGCGGCGCCGACGTAGCCACCGGCCACTCCACCGACCATCACCGGGAACAGCGCCGCAAGAATCTGCAGCACGTACGCGCCCACCAGCGCCGGACGCAGCCCGACGCGGCGTCCCACCACCGCCCACAGCAGCGTCGACGGTGCAGCGGCCAGCCCTGCCACCACCCACACCCACGTCGCTTCGCGCGCACCGGTCGATTGCGCGACGAGGGCGACGAGATAGGTGCCGATGATGATGTAGCCGATGCCCTCCAGCAGGTAGCTCGCCGAGAGCAGACGGTGCCCCGGCACCCGGGGAGCGCGTCCTGCCCGGGGTGCGGCCGCCGGCACCGGGACATTCCATGCCACCGGGATCAGCAGAGCCGCTCCGGCCGCCGCGACCAGCCACAGCACCGGCCAGGACGCGGACGCTGCCAGCCCCACGGCCGCGCCCGACAACGCGATGCCTGCACCGACGCCGGCGAAGGCCAGGCCCGCGGACCCACCCCGCTGCTCCAGCGCCGGGATGCCGTGGGCGAGACAGACGAAGACCATGGCGGACGCCGACCCGGCCAGCAGCCGCAGCAGAATGAACCACGGCAGTACGTGGACCAGCGGCATCCCCACCAGCAGCAGCACCGTGGCGACCAGCCCGGCGCGCAGAACGGCCGCCGTCGTCCATTCCGGACGCCGCGTCAGCACTCCTGCGCCGACAAGGTAGCCCAGGTAATTCGCTGCGGCGATCCATGAGCCGTGGGTCGAAGGCATGGCCAGTGCCACGCCCATCACCGGAAGGATCGGGGTGTAGACGAACCGTCCGATGCCCATCGCCACAGCGAAGCCTGCGGTGTGTCCTGCGGTGGTGGTCACTGTCATTCCTCTGACGGTAGGACCCCTCGTGAACCACGTCCAATACCCGTGTGTCGTCGTGTTATACGTTGGACGCATGACACCTGAACTCCGGCACCTGCGCACCCTGGTCGCCGCCGCCGAGTACGGCACCCTCACGGAGGCCGCTGACGTCCTCCACATCAGCCAGCCGACGTTGACCCGCACCGTCCAGCAGCTCGAACGGATGGTGGGTGCCCGGCTGCTGGTGCGGTCGGCGCACGGCGTCACTCTCACGGATGACGGTAAACGCGCACTCGACCCGGCACGCGACATCCTGTCCCGGGTGGATGCCTTCACCTCCGTGGTCGGTACCCACCGCTCACTGCGTCTCGGTTTCGCCTGGCTGCTTCCACCGGACTGGTTCGCCGGATTCCGGGAGACCTGCGGAAACCTCGGATTCACGGTCACACCGGTACGTGTCGACGACCCGGTCGCCGCACTGGACGAGGCCGGCCCCACCCGGGTCGATCTCGCCCTGGTCCGCAACACCCACCGGCGGTTGTCCTCCTCGGTGACATCCAGGGTCATCGGTAGCGAGGACCGGTGCGCGGTCTTCCCCGCGGATTCCGAGCTGGCCCGTCAGTACGCCACGGGAGACCGGATCACCTGGGACGACCTGGCGACCGAGCCGCTGGTCACGAACCCGAACTCCGGGACCACGCATCCGGGCTCCTGGGAGCACGCCCCGGCTGACCGCACCGTCATCACCTGCGCGAACTTCGAGGAGTGGATCGAGCTGATCGCCTCCGGGGCCGGCATCGGAGCGGTGCCGGTACTTGCACGGGACCGCGCGCCACATCCCGGCGTGCTCTATGCGGATCTGCCGGAGGTCCCGCCGAGCGACATCGCCCTGGTCTGGCGGAAGGACACGGTGACGCCCGCGCTACGGGAGCTTCTGGAGACGCTGGTTCCCGGCTAACCCACCACCGCCATCCGCCGCACCGCCTCGACGACTGACGCCCGGCGCCGCGCGTCCTCGTCTACGTCACTTTCGTCCGCACCGGTCATCATCCTCGCGACCTGCGGCACCGTCGCCCACCATCCGGCCAGAGCCAGCACCAGGATCATGAGGTGGTCGGCGTCCAGGATCCTCGCCTTCGTCGCCTCGGCGCCCCACGCCATCGCGTCCTCCTGACTACAAGTCCAACTGATCCGTCGGACTCCCATCGGCAACCCTACGACACTCACCTCCAACCAATACGTCGGATATGAGGACGCATGCACCAGAGGACACAGTCACCGGCCACCCCGGGCATCATCGCATTGCTCGTCGCCACCGGACTCTGCACCCTCATGCAGCTCTACGCCGTAATCCCGCTGGTCGGTCCAGTGGCCGCCGACCTGGGCACCTGCTTCAGCCTCAGCTACGCCGCCGCCTCCGCACTGGCCCCCGAAGGCACCTGGCGCTGACTCTTCGCCGGTAGCGGCATCCTGCCCTGCCTCGCCGCGCTGCTGTGTCTCGCAGCGGTACTCGTCACCGGATTCCTGCGGCTGGATGGCGTACCCTCTGTGAAGTAACCCTCACCGAACCCCGTCGGAGGTACGGCCATGCCGAACATCGGAATCACCCACGCAGATTCAGGACTCGTCCAGACTCGCGTGGCACGCAGTGAACGCGTCACTCCCCACATGCAGCGGGTGACTTTCTCGGGCGAGGACCTCGACACGTTCGTCCCGCTCGGCTTCGACCAGTGGTTCCGGCTGGCCATCCCGGTCGGCGGCGGCGACCGTCTCGACAAGGTCCCCGCGAAGTTCAACTTCGGCACCCTGGTCAAGTTCATGGCGATGCCCAAGGGCTCCCGCCCGACCATCCGCAACTACACCGTCCGTGACTTCCGCCCAGCGTCCGAGGGCAGGGACGCCGAGATGGACGTGGACTTCGTCATCCACGGCGACTCCGGCGTCGCCGGCCCCTGGGCCGTGTCCGCCGAACCCGGCTCGCCCGTCGCCCTCGTCGACCAGGGCTGCGGCTGGAAGCCCGTCCCTGCCGCGCAGTCCCTCATCGTCACCGACGAGAGCGGGATGGCCGCCGCGCTCGGTATCCTCCGCGACCTGCCACGGGACGCCACCGGTCACGCCGTCATCGAGATATTCGACGAGCAGGACAGGCAGGACGGCGAGGCCCCCGAAGGCATGAGCGTGCACTGGCTCGTTCGGAAGCCCACGGACGACCCCGGCACCCTCGCCCTCCCCGCGCTGCAGGAACTGAACATCTCCGACGACCTCTACGCTTTCACCGTCGGCGAGTCCGCACTCATCAAGGGTGTGCGCCGGCATCTCGTCAACGACTGCGGCGTCCCGAAGGCGAACATCACCTTCAGCGGCTACTGGAAGATCGGCAAGTCGGCACCGAGCTGAGAACATGACCGCCTCCCTGATCGTCTACGACCTGGACGGTGTCATCACCACCCGGGACACGTACACCACTTTCACCGTCGGCGAACTGTGCCGCAGACCGTGGCGCCTGGTCCCGGCGATTCCGCTCGCCGTCCGGCGGTTCCTCAGTAGGGACGAGGAGGTCCGACGGATCCTGGGCGTCCGCATCGCGAGGATCGCCCACCGTGGATTCCACGACGCGGACTACTCCCACCATGTGGAGGATTTCGGCAGGCGGGTCGGCGGCAGCCGCACATGGATCCGTGAATCCGCCGTCGACCGGATCCGGCGGCAGAAGGCGCAGGGCGCGACCATCGTCATCGCCACCGCGACCGAGCGTCGGCTCGCGGCAAACCTGCTGGAGGCGGCCGGCGTCCCCTACGATCTGCTCTCCGCATCAGAGCTGTCGGAGACCCCGACGGGCATGGACGTCACCGACCACCGCCTCGGCGCGCGCAAGGTCGTGGCGCTCCACGAACTGGGCGTCGACATCGCCCACGCCGAGTTCGTGACCGACTCCTTCAGCGACCTCCCCACCGCCCGCGAGGCCGGGTCCGTGGTCCTCATCGGCGCGTCCGCCAGGACCCGGCGGCAGTTCGACAACCAAGGCGTGCGCTACTCCATAGAGTCCTGATCCCGCCTACCCTCGACCCCATGGCCACCGTCATCCTCGTCCGCCACGGACGCAGCACCGCAAACACCGCCGGCGTCCTCGCCGGCCGCACCCCCGGCGTCCTCCTCGACGGCACCGGCCTTGAACAGGCCCGACGCACCGCCGAACGCCTCGCCGCGATCCCGCTGACCACGATCGTCACCAGTCCGCTGGAACGCACCCGGCAGACCGCGGACGCCCTCCTCGCCCTGCAGGACGCCACCTCCCCCGCGACGCTCACCGTCGAGGACGATCTCACCGAGTGCGACTACGGCGACTGGCAGAACGGGAAACTCGCCGACCTCGCCAAGGAGCCGCTCTGGAAGACCGTCACCGACCGGCCGAGCGAGGCCGCCTTCCCCGGCGGCGAGTCACTGACCGACATGCAGGCCCGCGCCGTCACGGCGGTGAGAAAGCACGACGCACAGATCACCGACGCCCACGGCCCCCACGCCGTCTGGGCCGCCGTCAGCCACGGCGACATCATCAAGGCGGTCATCGCCGACGCCTACGGCATTCCCTTCGACAATTTCCAGCGCGTCCACGCCGACCCTGCGTCCGTCACCGTCATCAGCTACACCGCCGCCGGACCCCACGTACTCTGCGTCAACACCACAGCCGGGGACCTTTCCTGGCTGGCGAAAGCCGCACGACACGGAACACAGCAGGACGCCCCGCAGGTGGGCGGCGGCGCCGGGCACTAGGATCAGGTCATGTCCACCATCACACACGGATTCGACTGGCCCGACCGTTTCATCGTCGGCACCGTGGGACTGCCCGGTGACCGGACGTTCTACCTGCAGGCGAAGGACCACAACCGGACCTTCAGCGTCGCCCTGGAGAAGCAGCAGTCCGCCGCGCTCGCTGACGGGATCGACGAGCTGCTGAGCCAGCTGCGCGAACTCGAGGGCAACCCGGCCAGCGTCCCGGACGAGACAGACGCACTGCTCGTCGACAATGAGCCGCTGGACCTCCCCCTCGACGAGGAGTTCCGCGTCGGCGTCCTCACCCTCGGCTGGGACCCGACGACCACCCAGGTCGTCATCGAGGCCGCGCCCGCCCCGGAGATCGCGCCGGAGCAGTTGGAGGACATCACCTCCATCGAGGACATCGAACCCGAGCAGCTCTTCGTCGTCCGCATCCCCGTCGGCTCCGCCCTCGCCTTCGTCGAACGCACCCGGGCCGTCGTCGCCGCCGGTCGCGACCAGCAGTGATGGAACTGACCGGCCGGATCACCACCGCCTCCAACGCGACCTTCCTCGGCCACATCGGCACCGGGGATGACGCCACCGCCGTGGTCTACAAGCCGGTCCGCGGCGAGAAGCCGCTGTGGGACTTCCCCGACCGGACCCTCGCCCACCGTGAGGTCGCCGCCTACCTCGTCTCCGAGGCGACCGGCTGGAACATCGTACCGACCACCTGGCTCGGCGACGGGCAGTTCGGCACCGGCATGCTGCAGCTATGGCAGGACGCCGACCCAGGCCAGGACCCGGTCGACCTCGTCCCCGCCGGTGAGATCCCGCCGGGATTCCACCACGTCCTCGACGGCTACGACGCCGACGACGTCGCGGTCTCCGTCATTCACGAGGACTCCCCCGCCCTGCGCCGCATGGCGGTTTTCGATGTGCTGGTCAACAACGCCGACCGCAAGGGCGCCCACATCCTCCCCATGGCCGACGGTCACCGCTTCGGCGTGGACCACGGGGTGACCTTCCACACCGAGCCGCGACTGCGCACCGTGCTCTGGGGCTGGGTCGGCCAATCGCTCACCACCGAGGAACTCGACGGCGTCACGGCGGTCCGGGACGGGCTGGACGCCGACCTCGGCGAGGCACTGGCCGACCATCTCGCCCTCGCGGAGATCGAAGCCCTGCGCCGCCGCTGTGACGACCTGCTGGAGACCGGTGTCTTCCCCTGCCCGGCCGGCGACATGCCTGCCGTGCCCTGGCCGGTCTTCTGAGCCGGCTCAGGCCATGACCTTCGTCTTCTCGATAGCCTCATTCGTTGACCGGTTGTAGCCGTCCAGCAGCCCGCGCAGCCAGAGACCGAGGATCAGGAACGGCACGGCGAACAGCAGCAGGATACCGAGTTCGATCCACAGGTCACCCCGGTACATTCCGGCGATCGCCGCCCGCATCGCGTCGATCGCGTGGGTGGCGGGCAGCCACGGGCTGAGCGTCTGGAACCATCCGGGCAGCAGCGGCAGCGGGTACGCGCCGCCGCCACCGGACACCTGCAGCACCAGCAGCAGCACCGCCACCGCCTTACCGGCACTGCCCAACGACAGCACCAGGGTGTAGACGATGAGCTGGAACACCAGCGATGTCACCCAGCAGCACACCGTGAACAGGAACGGATGCGCGGCCCCGATCTGCACGAAGACGATCATGCCGAGGGCCACCAGGGTGGCCTGCGCCAGCCCGATCAGGGCGAAGAAGCCGAACCTTCCGAGGTAGGCCTGGGCACGGGTGTACGTCTCCCCCTCCCCGTCCACGCGAGGACGCACGAACACCGCGGTGAGCACCGCACCGACCCACAGCGCCAGAGTGACGTAGAGCGGAGCCATTCCCGCACCGAAACTGGCCACCGGATAGACCGCCTCACGGTCGACCGACACCGGGGCCGCCAGCTGCGCGGCCAGGGCCTCCGGGTCGTCACCGACGACCCGGGCCAGTTTCGAGAAGTCCCCGGTCCCGCCGGCGGTCGACAGCGCGTCCGCCATCTCCTCGAACTGGTCGGCGTGCTCCTCAAGCTTGTCGGCGACGGACACCGTCGCCGACCTCGCCCGGTCCAGCGTCTCCTGCAGTGATCCCGGTGAATCCCTGAAGGACGCAGTGACGCCCGCAAGGTCCTCCTTGACGGTGGCGATACTGTCGCCGAGGTCGTCGAGGGTGCTGCCGAGCTGCGTCATCTGCGGCTGCAGGTCCTGCCGGTAGGCCGACACCGCTCCGTCGACAGCGGTCGACGCCCGGTCCAGCGCATCCTGCACGCTCTGCCGGGACGCCTGTGCATCGGCGGTGCCGTCGGTGATGTCCTGCGCGGTCTGCGTGAGCCGGTCGTGCAGGTCGTCACTGCGGTCGATCGCCGCATCGAGCCCGGCCAGCGCCCGGTCGTACCCGGCCTGAGCCCCGGCCGGCAGCGCCGCACCGACGGTGTCGTCGAGGGTCGCACGGACCGCGCGGAAACCGTCGGTCTGCTGCTTGACCCGGGTGGCGAGGTCGGTGAACGTCGCCGCCGTACCGGTCCCGGCGTTCCCGGCGCTGTCGAAGAGGAAGTCCAGCTGGTCACCGACCGCGCTGTAGCTGTCGGCGGTCGAGGACAGTGCCTGTTCCAGCGACGCCGCGGCACTGCGCAGGGTCGAGTCCAGGCTGTCCGTGGCGTCCGCCCCACCGCCGAGATCGGAGCCGGTGTCGTCGAACTGGGCACCGGCGGCCCGGGCGATGTTCCCTGCGCCCTCGAGCAACGGGGCGGTGGAGTCCAGCATGCCGGTGAGGGAGCGCACGGTCTGCGCCCCGGCACGCAGCTCGACACCGATGTTCTCCACCCGCGCCTCGATCCGGTCGATCGCTGCCTTGGTGTCGTCCTCTTCGAGGTAGTTGTCCAGGGACGAGACCACACCCAGCCCGACACTGCCGATGATCTCGGCGAAGGTGTCGTTGATCTGGGTGATCACACCCTCTGCACCCTGCTCGGTGATCACCGTGGACAGCGCGTTCTTCTTCTCGTTGGTGTACAGCTCGAGCTGGGTCGGCTCGGTCCCGGCGGCGTAGAAGGTCAGCAGGGAGGTACTGAAGTCCTCCGGCAGGACGATCGAGGCGTAGTACTCACCCGATTTCGTCCCCTCTACCGCGTCATCGGTGTCGGTGATGACCCAGTCGATCTGGTCGTTGCGGCTGAGCTGCGACAGGACCTGGTCACCGAGGTTCAGCGACAGCGGCACCAGGTCGCTCTCATGACCTTCGTCGGCACTGGCGACGGCGATCTTCAGCTCATCGGTCCGGCCGAACGGATCCCAGTTCGCGAGTACATTGAACACAGCGAAGAGCATGGGGATGACCACCAGACCGAACAGCACGATGCCGGTCATGACGTTGCGTCCTGCGGCCTTCAGGTCGCCGCGGACGATCTCTGCGATCCTGCTCATGCCTTCTCCCCCTTGTCGGCGACGGCGAGCTGCAGCTCGTCCTCTGACATCTCGGCCACGTCATGCGCTCTCCGGTAGCTCTGCCGGATGTAGTCCAGCCCGGCGATGAAGCCGATGACGAGCAGGAACCACAGGCACAGCAGACCGAAGAACAGCGTCTTCTGGTCCGGGATCATCCTGGCCAGCACGCCGAGGACCACCACACCGAGGACACCGACGATCACCGACAGCCCCAGCCACAGGGCGTAGTTCTCCCGCAGTCGACGCCACCTCCGGTCTATCTCGTCGCGGAAGCCCTCCCGGTCGCGCAGCGCGCCCACCGTGTCGCTGAGCCTGTATCCGCTGCCGGTGATCTCCACCTTCTCGCTGATGATGAGACCACCCTCATCCAGCTGGTCGTTGACCTGCCGGTTGACGTTGGACAGCCAGCGTCTCGCCAGCATGCCGGCCACGAAGGCGACCAGCGCCATCAGGGCGAGGAGGCCCATCGCCCGCCACCAGTGGTCGCCGTAGAAGCCGCCGACGGTTTCGCGGAGCGCCGTGATGCCGTGGGTCAGCGGCAGGAACGGCGATATCGACTGGAAGAAGTCCGGCATCATCTCGATCGGGTACAAACCCGTCGCACCCGGGATCTGGATGAACGCCAGCGCCACGGCGATGCCGCGTCCGATGTGCCCCAGTGCCGAGACCAGGGCGTAGATGATGGTGAGGTACGCCAGTCCGGTGAGGACGCCGGTCCCGACGAACGCCAGCGGGTTGACGGTCTGCACCCCGAGGATCAGGTCGCCGACGGTGACGACCACCGACTGCGCCACCGACAGTGCGCCGAGCAGCATCAGCCGGCCACGGTAGGCCTGGCCGACGGTGAGCCGCCGCATGCCAGCCCGGTCCACTTCGGTGCGGAAGATGATCATCAGCATGAACGCGCCGATCCACAGCGACAGGTTCGTGAACAGGGACGCCATCCCGGACCCGTAGCTGCTGACCGGGTACACCGCGTGACTCTCCACCTCCGCCGGGGTCGACATGAACCGGCCGATACTGTCAGAATCAAGGTCGGTGACGCTGTGCAGCAGACTGCCGTCAGAGGCGATGTTCAGGGCGAGGATGTCGGTCTTCGCGGTACGCAGACCGCTCTCGATCCCGGAGAGGTTCCCGTCGAAGGAGTCGATGAGGCCGTCGACCCGGTCGAGTCCGTCATCGACCCCGTCGAGCAGGTCGGACGACTCCTGCAGCAGGGTACGAGTCGAATCCAGTGCACCGGAGAACCGGCCGGCGGTGGAGTTCACACTGTCGATCGCGGAGTTCAGGCCGGGCAGTGCATCCGACACCGAGGTCTGCAGTGCCCGCGCAGCGGCACGGGTGTCGTCGGTCGCCGTCCCGAAGGCGTCGGCCGCGGCGCTGACCGTGGACGCCGCGTCGGTCGCGTCAGTCCCCAGGGTGGTGAGACTGTCGACCAGTGCCCGGTCGGCGGTGCTGCGTTCCCGGAGGTCGTCCAGGGCGTCCTGCAGGGGCTGTGCGGCCCCCGGGGTGATCGCCGCACCGTCGAGCATGTTCTCGAGCTGACGGATGACCCGCTCGCTCTGTGCCAGCGCTCCTGAAGCATCGCGGCCGGCGCTACCGATCGCCGCCCCGGCCCGGTCGAGCTCACCGGTGACGGCGGCGACCGCGGCATCGGCGTCGGACGTGGCGTCCGTCAGTGCCCGGTTGATCCCCAGGTAGGAGTCCGTGGCGTCCCCGGTGAAGGTCGAGACCTGCTCCTGGACGTCGGACATGATGTCGCGCACCTGGTCCAGGGCGCTCACTGCCTCCCCGATCGCGGTGTCGACCGAGTCGAGGGTGTCCTGCGTGGCGGCGATGGTCGATCCCGCCCCGCCGAGGCTGTCCTGGATCCGGGTGAGGCTTCCCCGGGCCGCCGACATGGTCTGCGCGGTCTCGTCGAAGGCATCGGCCGTCCGGTCCTGCACGCCGGTGAGACTGTCCGCCAGGTCACCGCCGGCGGAGCTGAGTTCGGTGGTGACGGCCTCGGCGACCATCTTCTTGAACACCGAGTTCACGGTGGTGTCGAGCGTGGTCGCCCCCTGGTCGGTGATCTTCGGGGAGACCGCACTGTCCTTCTCGTTGACCTGGTAGAGCAGCGTCGGCTCCGAGTAGGTGCCCTGGAACATACTGAGGATGTCCGAGGTGAAGGTCTCCGGGACCGTGATCGAGGCGTAGACGTCCCCCTTACGCAGCGAGTCGTCTGCCTCGTCGGCATCCATGAACTGCCAGCCCAGCTGGTCATTCTCCTTGAGTTGGTCGACGACCTGGGCGCCCACGTCAAGCTCCCCGGTGAGGTCGGAGTCACCCCCCTTGTCCTCGTTGACCACGGCAACCTGAATGTTCCCCGTGTTGCCGTAGGGGTCCCAGAAGGCGGCGATGTTGACCCAGGAATACAGCGCCGGGGTGAAGAGCACCCCGATGACGATGACCCAGACCTTCGGAGTCCGCAGGAGACGACCGGCGTCCCGGGCGAAAACTGACCAACTTGCGTTCACAGGTGCTGACCGTATCATCACTGGGTCGGATGCAACGGTGTCACAGTCAGCGCGCTGATGCCCGTGTCCCCTCCCTCGGCGAAGGCCGATACCCCGGTGGACGCCACGTCCACGTCCCGGTACCCGTCGAGGGACACCGGCTGCTGCGACAGGCTGGTCCGGTCCCCGGTGTCGGTGCGCGTGACCTCCAGCGGCGGGGACATCCCCGAGCGCAACGGGTGTGCCGGGTCGAAGGGCGTGAGCAACGAGTACTACCGGTTGCTCATCCAGGCGGTCATGATGCGCCGGTCGTCAGGGCGTTGTCGTAGGACACGACGGCGTAGTAGTCCCGGCCGTAGTCGAGCCACTGCTCCCCCGTACCGTCCGGGGTGAAGGTCGTCCCGTCGAAGTCGCCGACCGCCCCGGGGTTGAGGTTCACGGTCATCACCCAGCGGGTGTTGTCCGGGTCGCCGTCCACCGGCGGTTCGGACAGGTCCGGACACTCCCACACCCCGCCGGTCGCGCCGATCGGCCCGACATCGGAGAGGTAGCCCCGAGAGGTAGCCCCAGTCCAGCAGGCCGTCCGAGCGGTACAGCACAGCACCCGGTGCTCCTCCGCCTCGACCACCGCCATGACCCGGTAGCCGTCACAGCGGAATACCTTGGGGTCGCGGAACTTACGGGATCCCCGGTCGAGCACCGGGTTCCCCGTACTTCTCCCAGGTGTAGCCGCCGTCGAGGGAGTCAGACCACGGACTGCGCCTGGATCAGCGGCGCGTCGGGATCCAGGACCGTGTTGTTACTGGTGTACAGCGCCACCAGCGGGAGATTCTCCGCGGTCCCCGGCCCGCAAGGCGTTCCCCTCGTCGACGACCACTGAGCCGGAGAAGATGTCCCCGGTGCTGAAGCCCACGCCGTTGGGGGTCTGCAGGATCGCCAGTGGCTGCTCGGTCCGGTTGACCAGGTCGGCCCTGGTGGCGTGCCCCCAGGAGATACTGGACCGGACCGGTCGGACTGTACTGGTCGTACATGTGCCAGGTACCGTCGACGTAGACCAGCCCGTTGGGGTCGTTGATCCAGTTATTCTCCGGCGTGTAGTGCGCCTCGGACGCCACGAGCCGGCGGTGACGGTGAGGGACGCGGTCGTTCCGGTCGCGACTACCGTCGCCGCAGTTCTTTTCATTCCGGAAAGCGTATCGACTTTCCGTGCTCTCAGTGCTCTCAGCGCTCTCAGTGCTCTCAGTGCTCTCAGTCGCCGATCAGCCCGATCAGCCCCTGGATGAGCAGTGTCGCCGCACCGGCGAACGCCAGCAGGGTCGCCAGTTTCCGCATGCCGTTGCTGGACATCCGGTCATTGAGCCGGTCCCCGAACCAGGCGCCGACGAAGATCGTGGCCAGCGCCACCACCCAGATCCACACCGGCAGCCCACCGACGTCGATTCCGCCGAGGACGATGAGCTTCACCACGAAGGACAGCAGGTTGGCGACGAGGATCACCGGGTGCAGGGTGGCGACGAAGTCCCGGTAGTCCCACCTCATGATCCGCGCGTAGATGGTGAAGGCGGGGGCCGCGATGCCGACGAGGGTGCTCATGAATCCGCCGGCGACGCCTGTGATGATCATCGCCGTCCGGGACTTCTCACTGACCCGCAGTTTCTCCGTGTTGAGCATCGACACACTCAGCGCCGCCATGACCAGCAGACCGACGGTGACGAGCAGCCACGGTCCGTCGATGGCGGTCACCACGAACGCCGCCGGCACCGACCCGACGACCAGTCCGCCGATAAGGAAGCGGAACCGGTGCCAGTCCGTCCGGGCGCGGACCGCCCAGGCATTGTTCGCCGCGTTGACCACCGAGAGTCCGTTGACGACCGTGACACCGGCGGCGGGCCCGAGCGTGACGGAGAGCACCGGTCCTGCGACGAGTCCGAGCCCCATCCCGGTGATGCGCTGGAGAATCGCGCCGATGAGAACGGCGACGAGCAGGACAAGGGCGACGATGATCACGAGGTCCTACGGTAGGCCTACCCTGTTCCGTTCCGGAAGCCGGGGGCGGCCTCACCACACCCCGAGATGCTCCATCAGGATCCGGGTACCGATGGCGATGAGCACCAGCCCACCGAGAATCTCCGCAGGACGCCGGAAACGCATCCCCGCCCGGTGTCCGATCAGGACGGCCATCGCCGAGAGCAGGAAGGTCATCGCGCCGATCACGGCCACCGCCTCGACGACGGAGACATGTGTCACCGCCAGTGAGACACCGACCGCCAGCGCGTCGATGCTCGTGGCGAGCCCCAGGACCGCGAGTCTACGCAGGTCGAGCCGATCCTTCGGCCCCTTGCTCGTCTCGTCGGGACCGAGTGCCTCGCGGATCATGTTCACCCCGAGCAGTACCAGCAGCACGAAGGCGATCCAGTGGTCCACCGGGGCCAGGAAGGTCGAGAACGAGGATGCCAGGGCCCAGCCGATGAGCGGCATGACGATCTGGAAGACCGCGAAGACAGAGCCGACAGTGACCACCATCCGCCCCGTGATCCTGGTCTTCCGGACCCCGATGGCGAGTGCGGCGGCGAAGGCATCCGCGGAAACGCCGATGCCGAGCATGATCAGGGAGAGTAGAGACACGCCGAAGAGCATGCCTGTCGATATACCTGTTAGTCCAGGGTGCTCTCAGAAGTTCAAACTATAGAAACCGGATGATCCGGTCGTCGTCAGGTCACCGCCACGATGACGCCCGCGGCGTAACATCCGATTGCGTTGCCGACTGCGGTGAGCAGGGCGATGTCCCGGCCGTGGCTCAGCGCCCGGCCGACGAGGAAGAGCACCGACGGTCCGGGGACGGCGATGAGGACCACGCACGCCACGACCAGCGCGCCGGGCTGGGTGATGCCAGTCATTCAGGCTCTTTTCCCTTCAACGCCGGATCCGCCACGGTGAGGAGCGAACCTGCCAGTCCCGGGGGGCACTATCCACGCGAGCGTGTGCACGCCGGCATCGGTGGTGGACTCCCCGAACACCGGTCCGATGATGCTGGACGCGATGGTCGCCCCGATCTGGATCGCCGTACGGGACAGCCCGGACGCCGACCCGGTCTGTCCCTTCGGAGCATTGTGGTAGACGACCTCCTGGTTACTCACCGAACCGAGGCCCTGGGTGATCCCGAAGACACCGACGAGCAGCAGCAGGTAGACTAGAGAACTCCCGGCGTCCACGAAGACCATGAGCAGGGCGCCGGGGCAGCAGCAGCACGGAGCCGGCGATCAGCGGTTTCCGCACCGAGGAACTCCGCGCGACGATCCAGGAGCACACCAGGGCGAAGGCCGTGGTGGACAGCTGGATGAGACCGGCGTGGTCGGCGGAGTAGCCCGCGGCGTCCTGCAGCCACTGGGTGAATCCGTAGACCATGAGGTACATGCCGGTGTAGGTGATGAGCATCCGCAGACAGGTCCTGGTCAGCGCGCCGTTACGCACCAGCATGCGCATGTCGATGTACGGGGATTCCACCCGGAGCTCTCCCATCCGACGAGGGCGCCGAGGGCGCCGACCATGACACAGAGGAGGCCGGCAACGTAGACCTTCTTCGGTCCGAAGATCTCGGCGACGCGTCTCAGCGCAGGTCGGGCTACGGCGCTGACGATGTAGAGCCCTGCGACGAGCCAGATCGCCGGCGCCGCCGAAACCCCGGTCGCCTAGGCGATGGGGACCAGCGCGATCGCGATCATGGTGGTGTTGATCGGATTCAGTGCGGGTCCCAGCAGCACCGGGGCTGCGAACCGTGGGCCGAAGCCGATGTCGGAGGGAGGGGCTTTCCCACGGCCTTGTATAACCCGCCTCACAGCAGTTGCCCTGCCACGTCCCGGGCAATAGTGGGAAGATCATTCCATGACCATGACTCCGCCAGAGCCTCGGACATGGAAGGGTGCCCGGTGAACCGCGTGACCGATGCCGCGGACGCGGCTGTCCTCGGCCTGTGGCACCGCTCCGACCAGGTGAGCCGCCGGCACAGTTGGCGCAGCATCGTCGGCGGACCCCTGCTGCTCCTCCTCGGCATCCTCCTTGTCACCGCCGCATTCCTGGTGCCGGAACCCTGGTGGCTTGTCCTGCCACTGCTCGGACTGCCGGCCCTGTACATCCTGGTCGCCGGAATGCTACGGACCTATGCGGAGCTGTTCCGCCTGCGGATTGGCCCGTTGATCATGCACCGTTTCGACGAGGGGTTCGTGGCAGAGCGTCCCCGCGGCCCGTTGCGTGCCGTCGCCTTCACCGAGCTGAAGGACGCCAGACTGATCGACCACCACGGGGCGGACGGCGCCATGGTGCTCCTCCTCATGGTCCACTGGGACGGCACCGCCTGGGCCTGCCTCGCCCCCGCCCCCGCCGAAGCGCTGGTCGAGATGGGTCGTGCGGCCGAGGCCCGTCGCGAGAACCTCCCGCTCTACGAAGTCGAAGAAATCCTGCGGAGGACACCACCGTGGACCGGGCGGAGGATGCCGTGGTGATGGTGCCGATGCGTCCCACTGCGGCCAGGACGGCAGGATTATCGCCCCACAATATAATCGAACACGTGCATGTTTTCGGTGTCGCATGTACCATAGGAAGCGAGACACTCTCCACCCACACCACCACCGGAGACACCATGCACCGCCACACCTTCGTCCACCGACGACCCACACACATGATCGACCTACTGGACAACCTCCTCACCCCGTCTCCACCACCACCGTCCTGGTCGATTGTCACCAACCCCCACCCCGCCGCGACAGCAAAACTACGCATCAACCGCCACCAACACGACCAAGCCGCCCCCAGCACCCCCGCCCCCGCCGACAACGTCTACCGCCCCCCCGACCACCTCGC
>NZ_JALAGU010000043.1 GCF_022712275.1 Corynebacterium sp.
ACCCCCGTCTCACCTGTCAGGAGCGCGAGTGCCCCCCGTTCAGGTCAACTGTCTGCCACACTCGACCGATATGGACATCAACGGAAAAAGTATCGTCGTCACCGGAGGTGGAGCCGGTATCGGACGCGAGGTCGTCCGCCAGCTCATCAGTAGAGGCGCGACGGTCCATGCCGTCGACCTGCGCACCGACGCACTGAAGGCGTCCGACCACCTCATCCCCCACCAGCTGGACATCACCGACCGCGACGCCCTCACCGCGCTCGCCGAGCGGACCGGCCCGGTGGACGCGGTGGTGAATGTCGCCGGCATCGTCCAGGACTTCGTCGACATCGCCGACCTGGACCGTGAGACCTTCGCCCGGGTCATGGACGTCAACTTCTGGGGCACGGTCAACACCGTCGAGGCATTCCTCCCCGGTCTGATCAGCCGACCGGAGTCGGCGGTCGTCAATGTCTCCAGTATGGGTGGACTGGTCCCCGTCCCCGGCCAGAGTGCCTACGGTGCCTCGAAGGCAGCGGTGAAACTGTTCACTGAGGGGCTGCGCACCGAGCTGCGGAAGACAGACGTCCGCGTGTCGGTCGTGTTCCCCGGTGGTGTGAACACGGACATCACGACGAACTCGGGTGTCGAGGTCGACGGTGCCGACGATCCGGAAAAGCGGGCCAAGGCCGCGAAGTTCCTCACCTCGCCGCAGGACGCCGCGGCGAAGATCGTGAAGGCCGTGGAGACCGGCAGGGCCCGCGTCATCATCGGGAAGGACGCCCGGCTCATGGACACGCTGTCGCGCGTCATGCCGGTGAAGACGGCGTCCGCGATGGCGGCGCTGATGGGCAGGCTCAACGCCTAGAAGGACCGTATACGACACACGCAGAAGCCCCCGTGGAGTGATCCACGGGGGCTTTCAGCAGTGTTCCGGAGCAACGGAACAGCGGCGCTGCGGCAGAGACTAGTTGCCGGCCAGCTTCTCGCGCAGAGCAGCGAGCTGCTCGTCGGAAGCCAGGGAGCCGGAGTCGGCGACAGCCTCGGCAGCGGGAGCCTCGGCAGCCTCATCGCTGGAGGAGGAGTAACCGGACTCGCCAGCCTCGGCAGCCTCGGCGGCCTGGGCGCGGTGACGCTCGATCTGGGCGGCGTGCAGCTTGTGACGACGCTCGGACTCGGCGTAGCGGGCCTCCCAGGCCTCGCGCTGGGCGTCGAAGCCCTCCATCCACTCGTTGGTCTCCGCGTCGAAGCCCTCCGGGAAGATGTAGTTGCCCTGCTCGTCGTAGGAGTCGGCCATGCCGTACTTGGACGGGTCGAACTCCTCGGTGAAGTCCTCGTCAGCCTGCTTGAGGGACAGGGAGATCCGGCGACGCTCGAGGTCGATGTCGATGACCTTGACCATGAGGTCCTGGCCGACGGTGACGATCTGGTCCGGGACGTCGATGTGACGCTCGGCCAGCTCGGAGATGTGGACCAGGCCCTCGATGCCCTCCTCGACGCGGACGAAGGCGCCGAACGGGACGAGCTTGGTGACCTTGCCCGGGACGATCTGACCGATCGCGTGGGTCCGGGCGAAGACGCGCCACGGATCTTCCTGGGTGGCCTTCAGGGACAGGGACACGCGCTCGCGGTCGAGGTCGACGTCGAGAACCTCGACGGTGACCTCGTCACCCACGGCGACAACCTCGGACGGGTGGTCGATGTGCTTCCAGGACAGCTCGGAGACGTGAACCAGACCGTCGACACCGCCGAGATCGACGAAGGCGCCGAAGTTGACGATGGAGGACACGACGCCCTTGCGGACCTGGCCCTTCTGGAGCTGGTGCAGGAACTCGGAGCGGACCTCGGACTGGGTCTGCTCGAGCCATGCACGGCGGGACAGGACAACGTTGTTGCGCTGCTTGTCCAGCTCGATGATCTTGGCCTCGAGCTCCTGGCCGATGTACGGCTGGAGGTCGCGGACACGACGCATCTCGACGAGGGAGGCGGGCAGGAAGCCACGCAGGCCGATGTCGAGGATGAGGCCGCCCTTGACGACCTCGATGACGGTACCGGTGACCGGCTCGTCCTTCTCCTTGAGCTCCTCGATGGTGCCCCAGGCACGCTCGTACTGGGCACGCTTCTTGGAGAGGATCAGACGACCGTCCTTGTCCTCCTTGGTGAGGACGAGCGCGTCGACCTCGTCGCCGATCTCGACGACCTCGCCGGGATCGACGTCGTGCTTGATGGACAGCTCGCGGGAGGGGATGACGCCCTCCGTCTTGTAGCCGATGTCCAGGAGAACCTCGTCGTGATCGACCTTGACGACGGTACCTTCGACGATGTCACCGTCGTTGAAGTACTTGATGGTCTGGTCGATGGCGGCGAGGAAATCCTCAGCGGTGCCGATGTCGTTGATGGCAACCTGAGGAACGTTGTTGGTGGGCATAGGTGAAGGTGCTCCGAAACGGATAGTTATCGTTGTGGACAGGACTCCGCCGGTTCCACCGCACCGCATCACACGGCCGCACGACTTCCCCGACGTTGCTCCGCGACCTCAAGGATCGTGCTCAGAAGTTCATGTAGAGGCGCGTAACGTTCAGTACCCTACACCAGGGCCCGCTAGCAGTGCAAACACCGCTTCCGAGTATTCCGTGGTGGATGCTGGTGAGGTCGCCGCAGACGTCCCACCGACCACCTCCGCCACATCCGCGGTCGGGCGTCCCAGCATCGCCTCGCGGACCGCCGCTGACAGTCGTTCCCCTGCGGCGGGGAACCCCAGATGACGCAGCAGTTGTGCCGCCGAGTTCATCAGACCCGCCGGATTCGCCACCCCTGCCCCGGCAATGTCGGGGGCCGACCCGTGAGCCGCCTGGGCCATGGCGCGGCGTCCGCCCGCGTTGATGCTGCCCGCGGTACCCAGCGACCCGCCGAGCGCCGCGGTGAGATCGGAGAGGATGTCCCCGAACATGTTCTCCGCGACGATCGTGCGGTGCTCGCCCGGGCAGGTCACCAGGTCGGCGCACAGGGCGTCGATGTGCACCGGACGCAGCACCACCCCGGTGGATGCCGCGACCTGCTCCGCCTCCTCCAGGTACATCCCCGAGGTCCGGGTGAGCACATTCGACTTGTGCGCCACAGTGAGGACGCCACCACGACCCATCGCCACAGCTGCGGCGTACTCCGTGATCTGGCGCACCTTCGCACGCGTGAACACCCCGACCGCCAGTGCGACATCCTCGGTGACGCGCAGGTCACCGGAGCCGGCGTACATGTTCCGGTCGGCGTACATGCCTTCGGTGTTCTCCCGGACGACCACCACGTCCAGGTCCGGGGTCACTGATCCGGGCAGTGCCTGCACCGGGCGGACATTGGCCCAGAGGTCAGCTGACAGGCGCAGCTCGGCGGAAGGATTGCGCTGCGCCCGGGCTTCGGGCGGGTAGGAGACATTGTCGTGCGGTCCGAGAACCCAGCCGTCGAGGCCACGCACCGTGTCCATCGCCTGTTCCGGGGCCACCTGTCCGGTCGTGGCGAAAGCCTCCGCGCCGAGCAGCAGCGGCTCCCAGTCGACGGTCACGGCGTCCGGCATCAGTGCCAGCTCTACCGCCCGCCGCGTCGGCGGCGTGATCTCGGGGCCGATCCCCTCCCCGTCCCAGTACCCCAGCCTGATGCTGCGGGGAGTCACGGGAGGAACGGGCTGCGGTGTGAGGTCGGTCATGGCGGCCATGATAGTGGTCGGACCCCGCCGGAGGATACGATGGCCGGTACCATGACCACAGTGAACGAGAGTAACGATCCGGGCGCTCGCTCCGGCGCCCACCAGCCCGCTTTCCCGCCCACTCCCCGCACTCCCGGGAACATCGCCTTCAACGCGGTACGCGGTGGCCTCATCGGCTCCGCCGAACTGGTCCCGGGCATCTCCGGCGGCACCGTCGCGCTGGTGACCGGCGCCTACGAACGCGTCCTCTACAACGCCAACCGTCTGCTCGACGGGGTGAAGGTCTGGCCGAAGGACCGGGCTGAGGGCGTGCGCCGGATGAAGGCCGTCGACTGGACGATGCTGCTGCCCATGGGCATCGGCATGGTCCTCATGGTCTTCGCCCTGGCCGGCGTCATCGGCGATTTCGTCGAGGACCACGAGATCCCCTCCCGTGCCCTGTTCCTCGGCATGGTCACCGTCTCCCTCGCCGTCCCGCTGCTGATGATCGACTGGGCGGACCTGAAGAAGCGGTTACCCGTCGCAGTCCCCCTGTTCCTCATCGGAGCCGCCTTCACCTTCATCGCCACCGGCTTCTCCGCCTCCGACAACGACAACCCCAGCAAGCTGCTCGTGTTCATCGCCGCCGCCGTCGCCGTGTGCGCGCTGATCCTGCCCGGTGTCTCCGGTTCCTTCTTCCTCTACGCGATCGGCATCTACACCGCCACGCTGGACGCCGTCAGCGACCTCGATCTCGGCTACATCGCCGTCTTCGGTCTCGGCGCCCTCACCGGCCTGGTGCTGTTCGTCCGGGTCATGGAGACCCTGCTGACCCGCGCCCGCACCCTCACCCTGTTCACCATGACCGGCATGCAGCTCGGTTCACTGCGGGCCCTGTGGCCCTGGCAGGAAGGCGAGGAAGGCGAGACCGTCACCCTGCTCGCCCCCGGCGACCAGACCGGCCTGGCGATCCTGCTCTTCATCGTCGGCGCCGCCGTCGTCGGCGCGATGGTCGCCGTCGAGCAGGTCATGAAGCGTCACCGCGAGGCCGCGAGGGCCGACCGGAGCACCGTCACAGAGGGGTGAATCCGTGGTGACCGTCGCGTAATCTGACGTCATGGTTCCCCTGATGGTTCCCCTGGCGACCGACACCTTCGCGGGGCAGGGCACCGGACAGATCGCCCTGCTTCTGCTGGCGTTCGTCCTCAGCACCCTCATCGGGTTGGAACGACGTCTCCGCGCACGCAACGCCGGACTACGCACACAGGCCATCGTCGGCACCTCCTCGGCCCTGTTCGTCCTGGTCGGCAAGTACGGCTTCAGTGACATCCTCGGCGACCACGTCAGTTTCGACCCCTCCCGTATCGCCGCCGGCATCGTCTCCGGCATCAGCTTCCTCGGCGCCGGACTGATCCTCACCCGCCGCAACACCGTCCTCGGCCTCACCACCGCCGCGAGCGTGTGGGAGACCGCCGCGATCGGTACCGCCGCCGGCGCCGGACTCTGGCTGCTGGCCCTGACGGTCACCGTGCTGCACTTCGTCATCACCTACGGGCTCCGGGCGCTGTCGCGCATCCTCCCCGGCGGCGACTCGCGTGTCCAGATCAGCGTGGTCTACGACGACGGCAGAGGTCTGCTGCGGGGCATACTCACCGCCATCACCGACCACGGCTGGTCCGTGCAGGAGGCCGGCCAGCGCACCGACCTCGACGACGACCGGACCGGCCTGCACCTGGGCCTCACCGGCCGTCACTCCCCCGACGACCTGGTCGCCTCCCTGTCCGGCATGCCCGGGGTGCAGTCGGTCCGTGTCCTCACCGAGGAGGACGACGACTGAACCGACGCCCCCGGTCAGTGCCCCCGGTCAGTGCCCCCGGTCAGTGCCCCGCAGTGTCCCAGTCCTCCCCGACGCCGGTGGAGACGTCCAGCGGGACCCGCAGATCCGCGGCACTGTCCATCTGCTCCCGCAGGATCTCCGTGACGACCTCCTGCTCCCCCTCGACGACCTCGACGACGAGTTCGTCATGGACCTGCAGCAGGACACGGGACGCCAGGTCCCGGCGCGTGAACTCCGCGTCCACCCGCAGCATCGCCCGCTTGATGATGTCCGCGGCGGTGCCCTGGATCGGCGCATTGAGTGCGGCACGACCGGCGGCCTCGGCGGCGACCCGGTTCGAGGAGTTCAGCTCCGGCAGGTAACGCCGGCGCCCGTAGAGCGTCTCTGTGTACCCGGTCTCCTTGGCGTGGGCGACGACCTCGTCGAGGTAGCGCTTCACCCCGCCGAACCGCTCGAAGTAGTTGTCCATGATCTGCTTGGCCTCGCCGGCGGAGATCCGCAGCTGCTGGGACAGGCCGAAGGCACTCAGACCGTAGACCAGGCCGTAGCTCATCGCCTTGACGCGGCGACGCAGCTCCGGGGTGACCTGCTCGACCGGAACGTCGAAGACCTTCGAACCGACGTAGTTGTGCAGGTCCTCCCCCGCCCGGTACGCCTCGATGAGTCCCGGATCCTGGGACAGGTGCGCCATGACGCGCATCTCGATCTGCGAGTAGTCGGCGGTGATGAGGGTTGCGTAGCCGGTGCCGACACGGAAAGCCCCGCGGATGCGGCGTCCGGCCTCGGTGCGCACCGGGATGTTCTGCAGGTTCGGGTCGGACGAGGACAGTCTCCCGGTCGCCGCCCCGCGCTGGTTGAAGGTGGTGTGGATGCGTCCGTCATCGGAGACGGCCTCGACAAGCCCGTCGATGGTGGACTTCATCTTCTGGTACTCACGGTGCGCCATGAGATGGCCGAGGAAGGGATGAGGGTGGGACGCGGCGAGCTTCTCGAGCTCACCGGCGGCCGTGGAGTACCCGGTCTTCGTCTTCTTCGTCTTCGGCAGTTCCAGGGTCTCGAAGAGGACTTTCTGCAGCTGCTTCGGGCTCGACAGGTTCAGGGTGTCGTCCCCGGCGATGGACCGGGCCTCGGCGATTTCCGTCTCGATCTGCACGCCGTACTCGTCGGAGAGGTCCCGCAACGACGCGGCGTCCACCGGGATTCCGGTCGCCTCCATCTTCGCCAGCACGGTGGCCAGCGGCACCTCCAGGTCGAGGTAGAGCTCCATGGCGCCGATCTCCGCCAGTTCCGGGGTCAGCGCCGCGACGAGTTCGGCGGTCGCCTGGGCGCACACCGCGCCCGGCGCGTCCGCGGCGATCTCGTGACCGACATGACGCTGCACCACGTCGGAGAGGTCCCCGGTGCGCAGGTCGGGACGCAACAGGTAGGCGGCCAGGGCCGTGTCCTGCTCCACACCGGCGAGCACCAGACCGGAACCGTTGAGCTTGTGCCACTCCGCCTTGGCGTCATGCACCCATTTCGGGGCACCCCGGTCAGCGAGCCAGTCCCGCAGGGTGGCTTCGTCGGCGGGGTCCTGGTCGGTGAGGTCGATGTCCACCGCGTGCAGTGCACCGTCCTCACCCACCACAGGGTCGAGCAGGGCGATGCGGTCGGCGCGTCCACCCGCGGGCGTCCCCACGCCCGTGACGGTGACCGCGAGCGAACGGTGCACCGCAGTATCCCCCGCGGGACGGTTGACCTTCCAGCCCGCGTGCTTCGTCAACCACGTGGCGAGCTTGCCGCCGGCAGGTGCGTCCATGGTCAGGGCGGCGGCCTCGCCGTCCTCGAACTCCACGCCGAAGGTACGGAAGGCGCGGTTGCGCAGCGTGGTGCCGAACTGGAGGGCCTCGAACATGTCGAGGGACGCCGTGGGGTCCGGCGTACCGGGCGTCAGTGCCTCCAGCTGCCCCGCCTCCCCGAGATCGAGGTCACGGACCATTTCGGTGATGTTGCGGGCCAGCAGGACGTCGGCGAGGTGGTCCCGCAGGTTCTGACCGACCTTGCCGCCGATCTCGTCCTTGTGCTCGACGACGCCGTCGAGACTGCCGTAGCCGGTGATCCACTTCTGCGCGGTCTTCGGGCCCACGCCGGGCACACCGGGCATGTTGTCGGAGGTGTCACCGCGCAGCGCGGCAAGGTCGGGGTACTGCGTCGGGGAGACGCCGTACTTCTCCTCCACCCGGGCCGGGGTGAACCGGTCGAGTTCGGAGACGCCCTTGAGGGTGTACAGCACGGTGACGTCCTCGGTGACGAGCTGGAAGCTGTCGCGGTCACCGGTGCAGATCAGAACCCGCATCCCGGCCGCCGCCCCGCGCGTGGCGAGCGTGGCGATGATGTCGTCGGCCTCATAGGCCTCCTTGGTCAGCGTGGTCACGCCGAGGGCACGCAGGGTCTCCTGGATCAGCTCCACCTGGCCGTGGAACTCCGGCGGGGTGGAGGGACGCTGCGCCTTGTACTCCGGGAAGGTCTCGGAGCGGAACGTCGGACCGGACAGGTCGAAGGCCGTGGCGATGTGGGTGGGGTGCTCGTTCTCGACGAGGCCGAGCAGCATCCCGAGGAAGCCGTAGACCGCATTCGTGTGCTGGCCACCGGTCGTGGAGAAGTTCTGCGCGGGTAGCGCGTAGAAAGCCCGGAACGCCAGGGAATGGCCGTCCAGGAGCAGCAGGGTGGGGCGTCCGGAAGCGGTCGAGGGGGCGGCGTCAGTCATGGAACCTTCCTGCATGCGGGCATGTCGGGATCGGGGCGGGAGACGGAATGTGGTCTTCACTACCCCGGCAATCACCTCGCCGGGGAGTCTGCGGGTTATCCTAGTCGCCATGACTGACCAGACTTCGAGGGCCGGAGGCCCCCGGCAGACGAATGTCGTCGGCATCCAGAACAAGCTGCCGCCGCGTCGCCGGTCCGTGGACACCCGCCGGGAGATCCTTCTCGCGGCCCGCAAGGTGTTCTCTGAGCGCCCCTACGCTGAGGTCTCCCTCAAGGAGATCGCCGCGGACGTGGGGGTGAGCGCTCCGCTCATCATCAAGTACTTCGGGACAAAGGAGAATCTCTTCGAGTCCCAGCTGGACTTCTCCGCGACCGCGGACCGCCTCAACGAGGTCCCTTTCGGTGAACTCGGCCAGCACCTCACGCGTGTCGCGGTGACGTCGCCGGCGGACTCCCCGAATTCGATCGTGCACCGGCTCGCCGACTCCGGCGGTAACCGCCACATCGTCGACGCCATCGGCCGGGTCTACCGTGAGCAGGTCGTCGACTGGCTCGTGAAGAAGATCGAGGAGGAGTCCCCCAGTCCGGACGCCGAGACCGCCGATTCCGGGATGGACGCCGAGACCCGGGCGGAGGCCGCGATGTCCATGCTCGCCGGGCTGTCCCTGATGCGCCGCCTGGTGACCGAGGACTACTTCAAGTCCGAGTCTGACCGGGTCGACGCCTTCGTCGCCTACTACGGCTCCCTGATCCAGGGGGCGCTGGACGGCGACGCCGGTTCCGTCCAGTAGGATCAGTCGCTGTCGCCGACCGCGGCAGTTTCCCCCAGTAGCCCAATTGGCAGAGGCAACGGATTCAAAACCCGTCCAGTGTGAGTTCGAGTCTCACCTGGGGGACCACGTCAGTCCGCCTCAGACCTCGTCGTCTGAGGTCTCCACACTCGTGCCGTCGTCCATGGTGCGGTCACCGAGCAGTCCGTCCGGGTCGATGACGCCGATCCGGTGACCGTCCTCCCGGATGCGCCGAAGTCCCTCCAGCACCATGGAGCGACCGAATCCGTCGACGTCGGTGACCCGACGCATGTCCACCACCACCCGGTTCGTCTTCAGCTCATGGCCGGCGACGGTGGCCAGGAAGTCCTCGGCACCGGTGAATCCGAGACCTCCCTGCAGCCGGATGGCGGTGACGAGACCACGCTGCCGGATGCTGCGCACCGCCGAACCCCGGGCCGGCACCGCGGACATCAGGTGCAGTCCCATGTCCTCCGACATCCTCCGGAAGATCTCCGAGCCCCGGACGCTGTTGCCCGAGGCGTCCAGCCGGGGCGAGAAGGTGGCGATACCGAGCTGCCCGGGCAGGGTGCCCATCAGGCCACCGGCGACACCGGATTTGGCAGGGATACCGACGCCGGCCATCCACTTCCCCGCCCCGTCGTACATGCCCGCCGACGCCATCACGGCCTGCACCTGACGGCACACCCGCGGCTCGAGGACCTGCTCACCGGTGACCGGCTGGCGTCCACCCAGAGCCAGGGTCGCGCCCATCACCGCCAGGTCCTTCACCGTGACGAGAACCGAACACTGACGGACGTAGCCGGTGACGGCGTCCTGCGCGGAATCCTCGATGACCCCGTAGCTGCGGAGCATGTGCGCCAGCGCGAGGTTGCGGTCGGCGGTCGCCAATTCGGAACCGGTGACGCGATCGTCGATGTGCAGTTCCCGGCCGGCCAGTCGGGAGAAGTAGTCCAGCAGCAGCTCGACGCGGGCCTCCACGGAGGAATCCTCGCCGTTGATGAGCTGGTTCACCGCGATGGCACCGGCGTTGATCATGGGGTTGACCGGACGGTGCGTCCCGCCGTCGAGGGAGAGCTCGTTGAAGGCCTCACCGGAGGGTTCCATGCCGACCGTTGAGAGCACCTTCTCGACCCCCGCCTCCTGCAACGCCACCGCGTAGGCGAAGGGCTTGGAGATCGACTGGATCGTGAACTCCCGCTCGTCGTCGTTGTCCGGGCCTCCGGCACTGTAGACCCGTCCCGCCGCCGTGCAGAGGGCGACCGCCAGGGGTTCCGGATCAGCGGCGGCGAGCTCCGGGATGTAGTCGGCGACGGCACCGTCATCGTGAGGGCGGACGTCGTCGAGGATGTCGTCGAGGTAACTTCTCAGCGGGATCTCCATGGTGACCGAGGGTACAGATCCCCGCGTCCCCTAAGATCAGGGCCATGACAACCCCCACAAGCTCCCGACGGAGTCGTGCGGGGCGGAGGAGACACCGACCCACCAGATCGGTCATCGCGGCAGTCGCCCTGACGGCGTCCGTCGCAGGTCTCACCGCCTGCGTGACCAACACGGAGTCCGCGAACCCCGACGGCTGGGTGGACACCCTGCCCGACCCGGTCCCCGAGCTCCAGGCCCTGCTGCCCGACCGGTACCTCAACGGAGGCACCCTGCGGGCGAGCACGAATCCGACATTCCCGCCGAACCAGTTCAAGGACCCGGACGGCAACATCATCGGTTTCGAGGTAGACCTGGTCAACGCCACCGCCGCGCTGCTGGGCCTCGACGTGACCTTCCGCCAGCAGGACTTCAACCTGATCCTCCCGTCCATCGACGGCGGCACCGTGGACATCGGTGTCTCCGGATTCTCGGACACCGAAGAGCGGCAGAAGAACTACGACTTCGTCGACTTCTACACTTCCGGCATCTCCTGGGCAACGACCCCGGGCAAGACCGTGGATCCACAGGACGCCTGCGGGCTTTCCGTCGCCGTGCAGAAGGGCACCTACTCCGATACCGACGATGTGCAGGTCAAGGCCGATGAGTGTGAGGCATCCGGGAAGCCGGAGCTGACGAAGTTGGTCTATGACTCGGCGAATGCGGCGTCCACGGCCACGGCCCTGGGCCGGGCGGACGCCATGAGCTCGGATTCGGCGGTCACCGACTTCGCCATCCAGCGTTCCGAGGGGAAACTCGTCCCTGCCGGCGACGCCTTCGACACGACCCCCTTCGGCTGGGCCTTCGCCAAGAACTCCGACCTGGTCCCGGTCTTCGCCACCGCCCTGCAGTACCTCATGGACTCGGGTGACTACGAGGACATCCTCACCCCGTGGGGCCTGACCGACGGCATGATCGACACCGCCACCGTGAACACCAAGGAGATTGAGCAGTGAGCACACCAGACACCCGCCCCGTCGGGACCCGTCCGGTCGACAACGAGGTCGTCCCGCTGCGTCATCCCGGGCGCATCATCGCCGCGGTGATCCTGCTGGCGCTCGCAGCCTGGATCATCATCGGCGCCCTGACCAAGGACGCCTACGGCTGGGACACCTACCTCGACTATCTCTTCGACAGCCGGATCGCCGAGGCGGCGCTGCACACCCTCGCACTCACTGTGCTGGCCATGGCCATCGGCATCGTCCTGGGCGCGGTCATGGCTGTGCTGCGGATGTCGCCGAATCCGGTGATGCGCGGCTTCTCCTGGGTCTACCTCTGGGTCTTCCGCGGGACGCCGGTCTACGTCCAGCTGGTGTTCTGGGGTCTGCTCGGCTCGATCTACCACAGCATCAACGTCGGATTCGCCGAGGTGAGCGTCGAAGGCTTCCTGAAGAACTTCTTCGTCCTCGCCTTCGTCGGCCTGGGGCTCAACGAGTCCGCCTACATGGCCGAGATCGTCCGTGCCGGCCTGCAGTCCGTGCCCGAAGGACAGACCGAGGCCTCGAAGGCCCTCGGCATGACCTGGTGGCAGACCATGCGCCGCACCGTGCTTCCCCAGGCGATGCGGATCATCATCCCGCCGACCGGCAATGAGCTGATCAGCATGCTGAAGACCACCTCGCTGGTCATCGCGGTGCCTTACGCCGGGGAGATCTACGGCCGGTCCACCGACATCGCCTACGCCATGTTCGACCCGGTGCCGATGCTGCTCGTCGCGGCGACCTGGTACCTGGCGATCACCTCGATCCTCATGGTCGGCCAGCACTACCTGGAGAAGTACTACTCCCGCGGTTCCTCGCGCACGCTGACCAGCCGTCAGCTCGCCGCCATGACAGACGCCGAGGGCATCCCCCCGGCCAACGTGAAGATCGTGGGCCCCGGCACCCCGGGTGTCTCCGACGATGACAAGAAGGGAAACCTCTGATGAGCAGCACAGACACCCCGATGATCGCCTTCCGTGACGTCTGGAAGCGCTTCGGTTCCCTCGATGTGCTCAAGGGCATCGACTTCGATGTTCCCGCCGGATCGGTGACCTGCCTCATCGGTCCGTCCGGCTCCGGCAAGTCCACCCTGCTGCGGTGCGTGAACCATCTGGAGCAGATCGACGCCGGACGCATCGAGGTCGAGGGCGACCTCATCGGCTACCGGAAGAAGGACGGACGGCTCTACGAGATCTCCGAGCGGGACGCCGCAAGGCAGCGTGCCGGTGTCGGTATGGTCTTCCAGTCCTTCAACCTCTTCCCCCACCGCACGGTACTGGCCAACATCACCGAGGCCCCGGTGAAGGTCAAGGGCGAGTCGAAGGTGGAGGCTGAGGCGTACGCCCGCGAGCTGCTCGACCAGGTCGGCCTGGCCGACAAGGCGGACGCCTGGCCGGTCCAGCTCTCCGGCGGTCAGCAGCAGCGCGTCGCGATCGCCCGTGCGCTGGCGATGCGTCCGAAACTGATGCTCTTCGACGAACCGACGTCCGCGCTGGACCCGGAGCTCGTCGGTGAGGTGCTGGCCGTCATGCGCCGGCTGGCAGATGACGGCATGACGATGCTCGTGGTCACCCACGAGATGGGCTTCGCCCGGGAGGTCGCCGACCAGGTGGCGTTCATGGCCGACGGCCGCATCGTCGAACACGGACCGGGTCGCGAGGTCATCAGCAATCCGAAGGAGGAACGCACCAGGGCGTTCCTGTCGAGCATCCTCGACTAGTTCCCCTTCCCCCGGTGCTACTCCCCACAGTGGCAGCGGTCGACATCAGGGACCCCGGCGAGGGCTTCCTCGATATGCTCACCGCATCCTTCCCAAGTGGGCTTCCCGCAGGTGGGACAGGTGATTCTCCGGCACATGGTGACTCCCGCAAGCTGACGTCGGGGCAGCCTCTCCACCCCTTCGGTACCCCAGGGGGGTATCTGTAAACATACTGTACCCCACGGAGTACCCGAGAGCCACACTCCCGACTCTCAGGGCCGTACGTCGACGTGCCAGGGCACCCGGGGCCTGCCCGGGTCATCGAGGATCTGCTGGAACAGTGCCTCAGCCGGCTGCTGCTCCCGCTCGGTGAGCACCTCCGACAGGCGCATGGACAGCCCGCTGATGCTGCCCTTGTGTTCCTTGACGTCGAAGACCAGGGCGGCGGGTTCGGGGGTCTCCTGGGTGAGGTCGACGAAACCGTAGTCCTTCCACACCCCCTCCAGGCTGGGATCCTTGGTGACATCGGTGCGGACGTCCAGGTCAGCGGTGAGAACGTCGGCGTTGGCTGCGAGAAGCTGGCGGAAGTCTTCGCTGATCTCCGAGCGCTGCTCCGGAGTCGCGAGGATGCTGAACACGATCTGTGGCATGGGACCCAGTAAAGCACCCCTCACCTACGCCTGCCAGGGACACCCGGAACATCAAAGGGTTACCCTGTACGTGTGATTGGTCACTCCCCGATGAACCCGGCACCCGTCCCACCGCTCACCACGCTGCCCGACGGCACGATCAAGCAGGTCAACCCGTTCTCCGGCACCGAGGTCTGGACCGTGCCCGGTCGCGCGCACCGCCCGGTCCCCCACCACGGCCCCGCGGCATTCGCGGTCACGGAGGACAACCGGGATACCCAGACCGACTTCGGCATCGGCAACAAGCTGAAGACCACGCCGGAGAAGGCCCGCATGGTCATCGACGACAACGGCGAGCCCCGCATCCTCCGCGGCCTCACGGTCTCACAGCTGGAGGAAACCGACCCGTTGTTCCGCCGGGTGGCGAACCTCTACGAGATCCTCACCTACAACTACTGGACGGTGAACTACGGCCACCGGATGGACGCCACCGCCGCCCGCCACATGGCCGAGTACCTCGCCGAGGATGCCGGGGTTGAGCACGTCGCGGCCCTGCTGCGCACCAAGATGGAGCGCGCCGGCGTCCCCGGGGAAGAGATCGATGATGTCTTCAGTGACGAGAAGCTGTTCCAGACCGTCCATGAGAAGAGCGGCGCGTTCTTCGGCGGCGGCCATGACGTGATCCTCGCCCGCGACCACTACATCCCCGGCGCCACGAGCAGTGACCAGCTCTGCGGTTCAGGTGACCTCGGCTGGGAGACCCACCGCCTCTACATCGCCTTCACGGTGGACGCCATGGACCGTCTGTACCGCGCCAACCCCTACGTCCGCTACGTCGCGGCTTTCCAGAACTGGCTGGCTCCGGCGGGCGCGAGCGTCGAGCACCTGCACAAGCAGCTCGTCGCCATCGACGAGCACGGTCTGCAGAACGAGACGGAGATCGCCCAGGTCCGCAGCAACCCGAACATGTACAACGAGTGGGCGGTGGACTACGCCGGCCACCACAACCTCATCTTCGCTGAGAACGACCACGCCATCGCCTTCGCCGGGTTCGGTCACCGCGGCCCGACCCTGGAGGTCTTCTCCAAGTCGGCTACCACCGAACCCTGGCTGATGAATGACGAGGAACGCGACGCGGTCTCCGACCTGGTCCACGCCTGCCACGTCGCCGCCGGCACGGAGACCCCGTCCAACGAGGAATGGCTGCACCGTCCGCTGGACGTCGACGTGCCCATGCCGTGGCGCATCGTCATCAAGTGGCGCACCTCCACCCTGGCCGGCTTCGAGGGCGGCACGAAGATCTTCATCAACACCGTCTCCCCGAAGGCCCTCAAGGAGCAGGTCCTGGCCGCGCTGCTCGCCGCCCGGGAGGAGGGGCGCCTCGCCCCGGGCCTCCGGCTGGGCAACGAGTGCGTCTTCCAGCGCAACACGTTGAAGTACAACCCGGCCGTCCGCTGATCCGGGGATAGGGTGGAGGCCATGAGCACCCTCCCCGATATCGCCGAGTTCATCGCCGATCCCGGCGTCGACCAGTCCTGGACGGACAGTTTCTACACCTGGATGCACGAGCATCCCGAACTGTCCGAGCAGGAGTCGCAGACCGCGAAGCACATCCTGTCCCGCCTGGCGACCATGGACTGCGAGGTGACCCACGACATCGGTGGTCACGGCATCACCGCGGTCTGGCGCAACGGCGAGGGCCCGACGGTGCTCTACCGGGCGGACTTCGACGCCCTGCCCGTCACCGAGACCACCGGGGCGTCCTACGCCTCGAAGAACCCGGGCGTGATGCACGCCTGCGGGCACGACGTCCACACCACCGGGCTGATGGCAGCCTGCGAGATCCTCGACGCCCGCCGGGACGTCTGGTCCGGCACCTTCATCGCCCTGTTCCAGCCGGCCGAGGAAGTCACCCGGGGCGCCTCGTCGATGATCGACGACGGTCTGGCGGAGAAGATCCCCGCCCCGGATGTCTGCCTGGGCGCACATGTCTACCCCGGCCCCTCAGGCACCGTGTACTCCGCCGCCGGCCCCGTGATGGCGGCCTGCGACACGATCACGGTCACCCTCCACGGCGTCTCGGCGCACGCCTCCTCCCCGCACAACTCGATCGACCCGACGTATCTCGCGGCAATGATCGTGGTACGGCTGCAGGGCATCGTCGGCCGTGAGATCGCCGCCGAGGACTTCGGCGTGGTCTCCGTGGGGACGCTGAGTTCGGGGCACACGAACAACACCATCCCCGATGTGGCCACCCTGGTGCTCAACTGCCGGTTCTACGACACCAAGGTGCGCGACCGGACCTACACCGCCATCGAACGCATCGTCCAGGCCGAGTGCGTGGCCTCCGGTACGCCGGCACCGGCGGACATCGTCTACTCGGCCCACGGTGAGCTCACCGACAATGACGCCGAAGTCCATGACGTGGTCCGCCCCGTGCTGGACGCCGTCTTCGGCGAGGATTCCGCCGACGCGCCCCGGTGGACCGCCTCCGAAGACTTCTCGGAGATCCCCCGGCACTTCGGGGTGCCCTATGAGTTCCTGCTCATCGGCTGCACCGACCGCGCCGTCTGGGACGCCGCGGTGGAGGCTGACCGGGTCAACCAGGATGTCCCCACCAACCACTCCGGCAACTTCCTCCCGACGAAGGAGTCCGTGCGCACCACCGCGGACGCCGCCACCGCTGCACTGCTGGCCTACCTCTGGAGGGAGTGAACCGGCGCGTCGGCGCCGAGGAACCCGGCCCACTCCGGCCACTGGCGCAGCGCCTGCGCCACGCCGGTGTACATGGAGCTGCGCAGCACCCGGATGTCACGCTCGGTGGAGCTGACCAGGCGGGTGGAGTCCTCCGGGAAGACCAACACCGCTTTCCCCTGTGCCTCCAGCTCGTAGAGCCGCTCCATCGTCGCGTTGTACCGCTCGTGGCGGGTCACCATCGCGTCCGCCAGTCCGGGCCAACGGCGCAGAAAAGCCTTCGTCAGCCGCGGCCGGGAGATCCCGTCCTTGAAGTAGCCGCGCGGCTGGGTGAGCACGGCGAAGAACCGGTCGTAGCCGTCAGCCTCCGCCGCATCCAGCGGAACGCCGCCGGAGGATCCGAAGGCACCGTCGGCATAGGGCACCCCGTCGATCCGCGGCACCGGCATCGCGAACGGGATCGTCGAGGACGCCCGCACCCGGATCAGGAGATCCGAGGCCTCGGCAATGTCCTCGAGTCCCCAGTAGACGCCCTCCCCGGTGTCCGCCCGGGTCGCCCCGATCCGGAACTGCGTCGGGGATTCCGCCACCAGACCGAAGTCATAGGGTCGCGGCAGATTCATCCCCGGGGCACGGCCGTAGATGTACTCGGCGTTGAAGAAGCCCCGCCCCCGCAGCAGGTGGCTCCAGCCACCGAACTCCGGCTCCAGGACGAAGTCGACGAAGTTCCGGCGCAGCCGGTCCCGCTCCCCCGTCAGGTAACTGACCAGGTGACTGGCACCGGCGGAGATGCCGCCGGCCCAGCCGAACTGCACCCCGTGTGACATGAGCACGTCGACGACCCCGGCGGAGTACGCCGCCCGCATTCCACCTCCCTCGAGGAGGAGTGCTGTATCGTGTGCCGTGATGACGGGGGAACTGGCCATGGAACTCCTGACTGTGGGCTACTGCTTGTCCGCCGGGGGCACGGTGAGGTCCTCACCGAGCAGGTGGACGTGGATCATATTGGTGTTGCCCTCCACTCCGGGAGGGGAACCGGCGGCGATGACGACCAGGTCATCGTGGTTGAAGTCCGGCTCGGCGAGCAGCAGGCGGTCGACCTCCTGCATGATCTCGTCGGTGGTGTGCACCGCCTGGGTGAGGAAGGTCCGTGCGCCCCAGGTCAGGGAAAGCTGGTTGCGCACCTCCTCGGAAGGGGTGAACACCAGCAGCGGTAGCGGGGACCGGAGCCGGGCGATGCGGCGGGCCGTGTCACCGGAAGCGGTGAAGGCGATGAGGGCGCGGGCGTTGAGCCGCTCCCCCACATCCTTGGCTGCGTAGCTGATCACGCCACGCTTGGTGCGCGGCGAGTGACTCAGCGGCGGCACCTCACCGTCGATCTCGGCGGCGAGCACGATGCGTGCCATGGTCTTCACCGTGCCGACCGGGTACTTGCCCACCGAGGTCTCACCGGAGAGCATGACGGCGTCCGCACCGTCGAGCACAGCGTTGGCGACGTCGGAAGCCTCCGCACGGGTCGGCCGGGAGTTCTCGATCATCGAGTCCAGCATCTGGGTCGCGACGATGACCGGCTTGGCGTTCTCGCGGGCGATCTGGATGGCCCGCTTCTGCACCAGCGGCACCTCCTCCAGCGGCACCTCGACACCGAGGTCACCACGGGCGACCATGACGGCGTCGAAGGCCAGGATGATCGGCTCGAGGGCGTCGACCGCCTCGGGCTTCTCCAGCTTCGCGATGACCGGGACGCGGCGTCCCTCCTCGTCCATGATCTCGTGGACGAGCTCGACGTCGGCCGGGGACCGGACGAAGGACAGGGCGATGACATCGGCACCCATCTTCAGGGCGAATCGCAGGTCGTCGATGTCCTTCTCGGACAGGGCAGGCACGGAGATGTCCATGCCGGGCAGGGAGACACCCTTGTTGTTGGAGACCGGGCCACCCTCGGTCACCTCGCAGATCACGTCATTGCCTTCGACGGACTTGCAGACCAGGCCGACCTTGCCGTCGTCGACGAGCAGGCGGTCGCCGGGCTTGGCGTCCCGCGCGAGCTGCTTGTAGGTCGTCGAGACGCGGTCATGGGTACCGGGCACGTCGTCGACGGTGATGCGGATCTCCTCCCCGTCGGCCCAGTAGGTCTTCTCCTCGACGAACCGGCCGAGCCGGATCTTCGGTCCCTGCAGGTCAGCGAGGACGCCGACCGGCTTGCCGGTGGCCTCGGAGGCCGCCCGCACCCACTCGTAGTTCTGTTGGTGGTCCGCGTGCTCGCCGTGGGAGAAGTTCAGGCGGGCCACGTTCATCCCGGCGTCCACGAGCTCCCGGATCCTGTCCTGGGAGGCCACCGCGGGGCCGAGGGTGCATACGATCTTGGTTCGTCTACTCACGGTTCCCGAGGATAGCCCTGCGCCCTGGTGGACGCTACTGACGGGCGGCCTCAGTACCGTCCTGTGCCTGTTCTTCCAGGCTCCCTTCAGCGTCCTCCTCCGGCTCCCCCACCGGACGCCCGGCATTGACCTCTGCAGGGGCCTCCCGGGTCCGCTTCCGGGTGGCGATGAACAGCGCCACCGCGCAGACGAAGACCACGGCGGAGGTCACCGAGTTGATGCGCACGTCACCGAAGACGGTGGTCGCCTCATCGGTGCGCAGCAGCTCGATGAAGAACCGGCCGAAGGTGTAGCCGGCGACGTAGAGCATGAACACCCGGCCACCGCCGAGCCGGAACCGGCGGTCGGCCCAGACCAGCAGGGCGACGACGAGCAGGTTCCACACCAGCTCATAGAGGAAGGTCGGCTGGACGGTCTGCAGCACGAAGCCGTCGGAGACGCCGTCCATGTTGCTGATGTTGCCGTTCTCGTCGACCCGTCGGTAGATCTCCAGCGCCCAGGGGGCGTCGGACTCCCCGCCGTAGAGCTCCTGATTGAACCAGTTACCCAGTCGGCCGATGGCCTGGGCCAGCAGGATCGGCGGGGCGACGGCGTCCGCGAAGGGCGCCAACGGCAGCTTCTTGTACCGCAACACCCCCCACACGGCCAGGCCGCCGAAGACGACCGCGCCCCAGATACCGAGGCCACCGTTGGTGATGTTGAGGGCGTCCGTCCACTCCTTCCCCTCACCGAAGTACTTGTCGTGATCGGTGATGACGTGGTAGACGCGACCACCGATGATGCCGGCCGGAACTGCGGCGATCGCACAGTCGATGACGGTGTTCCCGTCACCACCACGGGCGACATAGCGACGCACCGTCCACCACACGGCGACGATGATGCCGACAAGGATGCACAGGGCGTAGGCCCGCAGGGTGATCGGACCGAGGTGCCAGACGCCCTGGGGCGGAGACGGGATGGCTGCCAGGTTCGTGACGGTCATCGATGTCACCGCCGGACGCCGTCGTACAGGTCAGCAGCGAGGGCGTCGAGCACCTCGGTCCCCTGCCCTGCGGCGGTGATCAGTGCGGAACCGACGATGACGCCGTCGGCGTAGTCGGCGATGGCGGCCGCCTGGTCACCGTTCTTCACACCGAGGCCCACAGCCACCGGCAGGTCGGTGGCCGAGCGGACCCGGTCCACCACGCCACGGGCGTCGGTGGAGACGTCCTCCTGGGCACCGGTGACGCCCATGTGCGACTGAGCGTAGATGAACCCGCCACCGGCGCGCACGGTCATGTCGAGACGCTCCGGAGTGGTCGAGGGAGCCACGAGGTAGACATTGTCGAGGCCGTTGGCCGCACAGGCGGCGTTCCAGCGCTCCGACTCCTCCGGCAGCAGGTCCGGGATGATCGAGCCGAGTCCACCGGCGGCGGCGAGCTCCTCGGCGAACTTCTCCGGGCCGTACTGGAGGATCGGGTTCCAGTAGCTCATGATCACGGCGTTGCCGCCGGCGGCGACGACCGCGTCGATCACACGGAAGGTGTCGCGGACGCGGAAGCCGTTGGACAGTGCCTCGGTACCGGCGGCCTGGATCGTCGGACCGTCCATCATCGGGTCACTGAACGGGATTCCCACTTCGACGAGGTCCGCGTAACGGGACAGGGTCGTCACGTTGTCCAGCGAGGCGTCCACCGTGGGGTAACCGGCGGGAAGGTAGCCGACGAAGGCGGCACGACCCTCGGCGCGCGCCGAGGTGAAGATGTCGGACAGGGCGCTCATCAGTTGTTCTCCTCGGTGCCGTTCTCGTCAGGATGCATGTTGAACCACTTCGCGGCGGTGTCGACGTCCTTGTCGCCACGGCCGGAGACGTTGACGATGAACACCGGCTCCTTACCGTCGGCGGGGGTGCGGGTACCGTCGGAGTACTCGGCGGCCGCCTTCACCGCCAGCGCGACGGCGTGCGCGGACTCGATCGCCGGGATGATGCCTTCGGTGCGGGTCAGCAGTCGGAATGCTTCCATGGTCTCGGTGTCGGTGATCGGCAGGTACTCCGCCCGACCGATGTGGGAGAGGTAGGAGTGCTCCGGGCCGACGCCCGGGTAGTCCAGTCCGGCGGAGATCGAGTGGGACTCGATGATCTGGCCGTCCTCGTTCTGCATCAGGGCGGCGAAGGAGCCCTGGAAGACCCCCTCGGACCCGACGGTGATGGGGGCGGCGTGGCGACCGGTCTCCACACCGTCGCCGCCGGCCTCGGCGCCGAGCAGTGCGACAGACTCATCGTCGATGAAGCGGTGGAACAGGCCGATGGCGTTCGAGCCGCCACCGACGCAGGCCAGCACGGCGTCCGGCAGGCGTCCCTCGGCGGCGAGGATCTGCTCGCGGGCCTCGACACCGATGACGCGCTGCAGGTCCCGGACCATCTCCGGGAAGGGGTGCGGACCGGCGGCGGTACCGAAAGCGTAGTAGGTGTCCTCGGCGTGGGAGACCCAGTAGCGCATGGCCTCGTTGATCGCGTCCTTCAGTGTCGCGGAACCGACGGTGACCTCGATGACCTCCGCGCCGAGCAGACGCATCCGGGCGATGTTGAGTGCCTGACGCTTCGCGTCGACCTCACCCATGTAGATCCGGCAGTTCAGCCCGAGCAGGGCACACGCGGTGGCGGTCGCGACACCGTGCTGGCCGGCGCCGGTCTCGGCAATGACGTTGTCCTTGCCCATCCGCTTGGCGAGCAGGACCTGGCCCAGCACGTTGTTGATCTTGTGCGAGCCGGTGTGGTTCAGGTCCTCGCGCTTGAAGTAGACCTTCGCACCGACGGCCTTCGAGAAGTTCGGGCCGTAGTACAGCGGAGACGGACGGCCGGTGTAGTTCCGGTGCAGGTCGTCGAGGGCCTCGAGGAAGGTCGGGTCGACCCGGGCCTTGCCCCAGGCGTCCTCGATCTCGGTGACGACGGCCATGAGGGCCTCGGGGATGTAGCGTCCGCCGTAGTCCCCCCAGTGGCCGCGCTCGTCGGCGTCGTGGGCGGTGGGGGTCGCGATGACCTCACCGGCTGTCGGGAGACCCAGGGGGCTATTCGCGGATTCAGTACTGGGAGTGCTCACGGGGTCCGACTGTACCCTGCGTCACCCACGTGCCTACCGTCAGGCGCGCGGGAAGGCGGGGTGCTGTCCGGCGGCCACCAGTGAGCGGCAGGCCTGGCCCGGGTTCGGCGCGGTGACCAGACCTTCGCCGACGAGGATGGCGTCCGCCCCGCCCGCGGCGTAGGCCTGCAGATCGGTCTTGGACTTCACGCCGGACTCGGCGACCTTCACGATCCCCTCGGGGATGACCGGGGCGATCCTGCTGAACACGGTCGTGTCGACCTCGAGGGTCTTGAGGTTCCGGGCGTTGACGCCGATGACTTTCGCACCCACGGCGACGGCCCGCTCCGCCTCTTCCACGGTGTGGACCTCGACCAGTGCGGTCATGCCCAGGGATTCGGTGCGGTCCAGCAGGGCGGCGAGCTGGTCCTGCTCGAGGGCGGCGACGATGAGCAGGATGACGTCCGCACCGTGTGCCCGGGCCTCATGGATCTGGTACGGGGTGGTGGTGAAGTCCTTGCGCAGCAGGGGGATGTCCACGTTTGCCCGGACCTTGTCGAAGTCGGCCAGGGAGCCGTGGAAGCGTCGCTCCTCGGTGAGGCAGCTGATCACAGCGGCTCCGTTGGTCTCGTAGGCCTTGGCCAGTACCTCCGGCTCCGGAATCTCCGCCAGGTGCCCCTTCGAGGGGCTTGCACGCTTGACCTCGGCAATGACGCTGACAGAGGGAGCGGAGAGGGCGGCGAGGGCGTCCAGGGGCGCAGGGGCGTCCAGGGCACGGGCCTTGATGTCGGAGAGAGGGACCTCAGCCTCGCGGCGGGCGGTGTCCGCCAGGACACCGGCGATGATCTCGTCGAGCACAGTCATGGCGTAATGGTAACCGCCCGTGACGCCCGCCACTCAATCAGGCCGCTCAATCGGGCCGCTTGCCGGCCTCGTCACGGTCCGTCGGGTCCACTCCCGCGTCGAGCGCGTCCCACAGGACGCGTCCGGAGCCGGGTTCCTCGTTGAGATCCTCGACGACGCCCTCGCGACGTGCCTCCGGGGTCTCGTAACGGCTGTGACCCTGCCGGGCCTCCCCCGGCTTCATCGCCAGCAGGACGCCGCCCACCACGCCGCACGCCGCGGCCAGCAGTGCCAGCACCACCGGGAAGGTGTGGACGGAGGCGTCGGTGACCGTCGCCCAGTCCGAGATCTGCACCGGGTCGGTCGACTTCTGCGTCGCGGCACCGGTGGTGAGCAGCTGCTGGGCACGGTCCAGGTCCGGGTCACCGCCGAGCAGCATCACCGCGGCGAATCCGGCGATCGCGGCCAGCGCAGCGCTGATCCCGCCGAGGACGCGGCGCGCCATCGGCGCCAGCGCGAACGAGAGGATCATCGCGGCGAGCATTGCCAGCGCCAGCGGGGTGCCTGCGGCGTCCCACACCCGGCCGATGATCTGCTCGGTGGATTCACCGGTCTTGTCGTCGACGACGGACGCCGTCAGCCAGGTCATCTGGCCGGTGCCCCACAGACCCGCCGCGCTGAGCACGGTGAGCGACAGGGCGAGGTTGCGTCCGTTGAGCCGCTTCTTCACGGCGTCCTTCGCGGGGGTCATCGATCCACCCCCACCGGTCGGACGGTCTCGGCCGCGGCAACCGCACGCAACACCGCCAGGGCCTTGTTCCGGGTCTCGGTGTCCTCGGCCTCCGGGTCGGAATCCGCGACGATACCGCCACCGGCCTGGACGAAGACGGTGCCGTCCTTGTAGAGGCCGGTACGGATGGCGATGGCCTGGTCGGTGTTGCCGGAGAAGTCGAAGTAGCCCACGGTGCCACCGTAGACTCCACGCCGGGTGTCCTCCAGTTCGTCGATGATCGCCAGCGCAGAGGGCTTCGGCGCGCCGGACAACGTCCCTGCCGGGAAGGTCGCGGCGAAGGCGTCAAGGGCGGTCTTCCCCTCGGCGAGGCGCCCGGAGACACCGGAGACCAGGTGCATGATCGCCGAGTACTTCTCGACGTGGCGGAAGTCGTGGACGGCGACGGTACCGGGCTCACACACCCGGCCGAGGTCGTTGCGTCCCAGGTCGACGAGCATGAGGTGCTCGGAGTTCTCCTTCTCGTCGGCGAGCAGCTCCTTCTCGAGCAGGTCATCCTCCTCGAAGGTCCCGCCACGAGGACGCGAGCCGGCGATCGGGAACGTCGTCACCCGGCCGTCCTCGACCTGGACCAGGGACTCCGGCGAGGAACCGATGATCTGGAAAGCAGTCCCGGAGAAGTCGTCGGAGGGGACGTTGACCAGGAACATGTAGGGGCTGGGGTTGGCGACACGCAGCATCCGGTAGATGTCGGTGCCGGGGACCTGAGTGTCCATCTCGAAGCGCTGCGAGAGCACGATCTGGAAAGCGTCACCGGCGCGGATATGCTCTTTGCACAGACCGATGCGCCGGAGGTGCTCCTCCTTGGCGCGCTGACGCCTGGGCTCCGGAGCCGGGGTGGAGAAGGTCACGGCCGGCAGTGTGGACGGAGTGGCCAGACGCCGTTCCATCTCGTCGATGCGCTCGACGGCGCCTGCGTATGCCTCGTCGATCCGCTCGTCGGAACCGTCCCAGTTCACCACGTTGGCGATGAGCCAGACGGTGCCTTCGTGGTGGTCGACCACGGCCACATTGTCCACCAGCATCTGCACCATGTCCGGTACCTGCAGGTCGTTGTCGCAGGTGTCCGGCAGGTCCTCGATATAGCGGACCATGTCATGGCCCATGTACCCGACCAGGCCGGAGCTCAGCGTCGGCAGTCCGGGCAGCGACTCGGTGTGCAGCACCTCCAGTGCGTGACGCACCGCCTCGATCGGGTCGGTCGGTCCGTCGACGAGATCGGACGGCGCGGCACCGGTCCAGTGCGCCTCACCGTCACGGGCGACAAGGGCGCAGCGTGCCCCGGTGCCGATGAAGGAGTGGCGGGACCAGGACTGGCCGGGGGCCGCGGACTCGAACAGGAAGGTGCCCGGTCGGTCGGCGGCCAGTTTGGTGTAGGCGCTCAGTGCGCTCTCCCCGTCGGCGAGGACCTTCTTGACGACGGGGACGACGCGGTGACGAGCGCCCAGGCGGCGGAAGGTGTCCAGCGACGTGATCTGGTACGGGTCGGACTCAGCAGTAGTCATCACGGATGATCCTAGGCCAGACGGTCGGCGTCGAAACAGGTGTGGTCCCCGGTGTGGCAGGCGCCACCGGTCTGGTCGACCTTCACCAGGAGCGTATCCCCGTCGCAGTCGAGGCGGACCTCGTGGACGTACTGGGTGTGTCCGGAAGTCTCCCCCTTGACCCAGTATTCGTTCCGTGACCGGGACCAGTAGGTCCCCTTACGGGTGGTGATGGTGTGGGCGAGGGCGTGGTCGTCCATCCAGGCGAGCATGAGTACGTCGCCGGTGGCGTTCTCCTGGACGACGGCCGGCACCAGGCCGGCCTCATTGCGCTTCAGACGCCCGGCGATGGCCGGATCGAGATCGAAGGACGCGGGATCACTGCGTGTCTCACTCATCGCCGGACCTCGATCCTGGCGTCCGCCATGGCGTCCTTGACCTCGCCGATGGAGACGTCGCCGAAGTGGAAGATGGACGCCGCGAGCACAGCGTCCGCCCCGGCCTCGACAGCGGGCGGGAAGTCGGCGGCCTTCCCGGCACCGCCGGAGGCGATGACCGGAATGGAGACGACCTCACGGACCGCCCTGATGAGCTCCAGGTCGAAGCCGTCACGGGTGCCGTCGCCGTCCATGGAGTTCAGCAGGATCTCGCCGACCCCGAGCTCCTCACCGGTGCGGGCCCACCCGATGGCGTCGAGTCCGGCGGAGCGGGTACCGCCGTGGGTGGTGACCTCGAAACCGGAGGGTTGGGGTTCGCCTCCCTCGGGGACGCGGCGGGCGTCGACGGACAGCACGATGCACTGGGCACCGAAGCGGCCGGAGAGTTCGCGGAGCAGTTCGGGACGGTGGATGGCGGAGGTGTTCACCGAGACCTTGTCGGCACCGGCGCGCAGCAGCTGATCGACATCGTCCTCGGAGCGGACGCCGCCACCGACGGTGAGCGGTATGAAGACCTGGTCGGCGGTGCGGCGGACCACGTCGAGCATGGTGCCGCGGCCGTCCTTGGACGCCGAGACGTCGAGGAAGGTCAGTTCGTCGGCGCCTTCGGCGTCGTAGCGCGCGGCCAGTTCGACAGGGTCACCGGCGTCCCGCAGATTCTCGAAGTTGACCCCCTTGACGACGCGGCCGTTGTCGACGTCGAGGCAGGGGATGACACGGACAGCGACACTCATCGGATACCTCCACGGTCCTTGACGTCCTGGGCGTTGCGTGCGGCGGTGCCGATCGGCACCGACTGGATGTGCCGGATCAGGTTGGCATGCACCTCGGGCTCACCGGCGACGATGCCGGAGACGCCGGGGACCCAGCGGTTGCCGGCGAAGTCGGTGACCACTCCCCCGTTCTCACGGATCATGAGGATGCCGGCGCAGTTGTCCCACAGGTTGGGGCTGAAGGTCACGGTGCCGCCGAAGACGCCGGCGGCGGTGAAAGCCAGGTCGATACCGCAGGAGCCGGAGACGCGCATGCGCGGGTAGGTCCGGCCGATGGCGTTGAGCATGTCCTGCCGGTAGGACACCGGCAGGTTGCCGCGGCGCTGGGAAAGGATCGAGCCGAAGCCGATCTGGGTGATCGCCGGATCCGACGGCGGCATCTGACGGGCGGGGTGGCCGTCGACGAACAGGCCGTGGCCCTTGCGGGCGGTGATCCGGCGGCCGAGCAGCGGCATCTCGCACACGGCGACGACGGCCTCGCCCTTGTGGACGAGGGAGACGAGGATGCAGCAGAACGGGTTGCCGACGGCGTAGTTCGCGGTGCCGTCGATCGGATCGACGACCCAGCAGGTCTCCGGCAGTTCGTGGAGGCCGGGGTTCGACGGGCCCTTCGGCGGCTTGCTCTGCGGACCGTCGAACTCGTCGGCGTACTCGTCATTGGGGTTGACCTCGACCTGCTCGCCGGGACGGACGACTCCGTACTCCTCGCCGTGAACCGGCAGGCCGGTGTAGCGGGTGAGCAGGGTACGCAGCTGGCGTTCGACGGAGAGGTCTGCCTCGGTGGCGAAGTCACCGGGGCTCTTCATCACCGCCGGGTCAGCGCCGACGGCGGCGGTGAAGGTGGCCTCGGCCTCGTCGACGGCGGCTTCGGCGATCGCGAGGAGGGCACGGGTGTCGATCTCGTCGTCGACGAGGTTGACGTCACGGATCTCCGGGACCCGGTCGGCACCGGTGGACAACTGGCCCTCATCCGGGCCGGTCGGTGAGTCTGTCATGGTGTCACTCCTGTGCGTCTGTGGGGACGGCTTCACCGCGGGCCACCGCGAGAGCCTGTTCGAGGGTGAACTTGCCGGCGTAGAGAGCCTTGCCGACGATGGCGGAATCCACCCCGTCGGAAACGGCGTCGGCCAGGGCTGCGATGTCGTCAAGACTGGAGATACCGCCGGAGGCGACGACCGGGGCGGAGGTCGCGGCGGCGACTTCACGCAGCAGGTCGATGTTCGGGCCGGAGAGCATGCCGTCGCGGGAGACGTCGGTGACCACGAAGCGGGAGCAGCCCTGGGCGTCGAGGCGCTCGAGAACCTCCCACAGGTCGCCGCCGTCGGAAACCCAGCCACGGCCGCGCAGCCGCCACTCGCCGTCGATCTGGCGGGTGTCGAGGCCGATGGCCACGCGGTCGCCGTACTCGCCGATGATGCGCTCGCACCAGTCCGGGTCCTCCAGCGCGGCGGTGCCGATGTTCACCCGGCGGCAACCGGTGGACAGGGCACGGACCAGGGACTCGTCGTCACGGATACCGCCGGAGAGTTCGACGTTGACGTCGAGCTGACTGATGACCTCGTTGAGCTGCTCGAAGTTGGAGCCGGTCCCGAAGGCGGCGTCCAGGTCGACGAGATGGACCCACTCTGCTCCGGCGTTCTGCCAGGCCAGTGCGGCGTCCAGCGGGGAACCGTAACTGGTCTCGGAACCGGAGGCTCCCTGGACAAGGCGGACGGCCTGACCGTCACGGACGTCGACGGCGGGGAGCAGGGTGAGAGTCATGTGAACATCCTATCGCGCAGGTGGACGGCCTCAGCCGTATCGTGAGATCAATTATCTCACAGTGTGGTTTGTCGTGGTGCCAGTGGTGGCGTCACAGGGTGGCGAGCCAGTTGCGCAGCAATTGCGCCCCGGCATCACCGGACTTCTCCGGGTGGAACTGGGTCGCCCACAGCGGACCGTTCTCCACCGCGGCAACGAACCGGCAGTCCTCGTGCTGCGCCCAGGTGACCTTCGGCGCCTCGGTGTGACCGTCGGTGACCATTTCCCAGGCACGGGCGGCGTAGGAGTGCACGAAGTAGTACCGCTCGGCCGGGTCAGCCCCGGCGAACAGTTCGGTACCGTCCGCCGCCTCGAGGGTGTTCCACCCCATGTGCGGCAGTACGGAGGACTCGAGCTTCGTCACCGACCCGGGCCACTGGCCACAGCCTTCGGTGCCGGGGCCGTCACCGTCGGATCCTTCCACGCCGTAGTCGAAGAGGATCTGCATGCCGACACAGATACCGAAGACGGGGCGTCCTCCCGACAGTCGGATGTCGATCATCCGGTCGCCGTGGACGGCACGCAGACCGGTCATGCAGGCACCGAAGTTTCCGACGCCGGGGACCAGCAGCCCGTCCGCGTTCAGTACCGTGTCCGGGTCGGCGGTGACGGTCACCTCCGCCCCCACATGCTCCAGCGCACGCTGGGCGGATCGGAGGTTGCCGGAACCGTAGTCGAGCAGTGCGACGCGAGGAGTTGCCATGACCGCAGATTCTAGCGCGCAGACCCGTCAGGCACTCGGGCGGCGTCCTGTTGTGGAGTCTGAGGTGAGGCGCCGCAGCCGGGTACGGATGTTCCCGTGCTCGACGACCCGGTGGCGCCCCAGCCACCGGTCCCCCGCCAGCGTTGCCGAACCGACGCCGACCAGCCCCGCTCCGGCGAGGAACACCCCGCCGTAGCCGCCGGAGGACGCCACGACGCCGAGTACGGCGGACCCGGCACCGGTCCCCGAGTCGAAGGACATGTTCCAGGTGGCGGACGCCTCGGAGAGCCGCTCCTTCGGCATCCGGGCGAACATCATCAGCAGGGTCTCGGACTGGACACCACCGAAGCCGAGGCCGAACAGGGCCGCGGAACCGAGCGCCCCTGCCACCAGGGCCGCCCCGGAGGGGGCGGAGTAGATGACGGACGCCATGGCGAGCATTCCTCCGACAGCGCACAGGGACGCCCAGACGACGAGCCGACCGGGCTCCCTGGTCCGGTCGGCCCACCAGCCGGAGATGACGCGGCCGAGGATCTGGGCGGCACCGGTGACCGCCAGTGCGAACCCCGCCACGGTCGCAGCGGCCGTCGGATCGATGCCGTCGACCGCGGGAGCGGTGAACGAGGACAGGGCACCGAAGCCCATCGCACCGGCGCACAGCCCCACGACCGGCACCAGGGCGAGCTTCCACAGTGGGGCGTGGTTGACGGCCTGCTGCACCTGCTCCGGTTCCTTCGGAGCTTTCGGTTCAGCGCGCAGCGGCGGGACGCCGAGGGCACCGAGCGCGCCGACCACACCACAGACCACGGCGACGAGGAAGACACTGTCGCCGGCGTGGGTGTACAGACTGAGCCCGATACTGAATCCGAGAATCTCGCCGACACCGATCGCCGCACCGAAGAAGGCGTTCGCCCGGCCGAGCTGCCGGGCCGGCACGAGTTCTGCGAGCAGGGCGGACTGGGCCACGGTGACCGCGCCGAAGCCGATGCCGCGCACTGCGGAGACCAGCAGGACGAACCAGGCCCCACCGTCGATGAGGTAGAACGCGGAGGGCACGCCGAGCAGCACTGCTGCGGCGATCATCACCGGCACGTAGCCGACCGAGCGCAGCAGGCGCGGGACGAAGAACTGGGTGATGACGGTGGCCGCCATGAAGACACCGGTGGACAGGCCGGCGAGCGCGTCACCGTACCCGTCGTCGAGCATCGCCACCGGGATGACCGGCAGCAGCAGCGACCACCCGAGGAAGGCACAGAAGACACTGAGCAGGGTCAGGGGCAGGCCCTTGACCTGGAGAACGTCAATCACAGAGTACCCTTGGTGGACGGCACCCCCGTCACCCGCGGATCGGACTCGGTGGCGGCACGCAGCGCACGGGCCACCGCCTTGAACTCCGCCTCGGTGATGTGGTGCGGGTCGCGGCCGTAGAGGCAGCGCACATGCAGGGCGATCCGGGCGTTGAAGGCCAGGGTCTCGAAGAAGTGCTGGTTGATCACGGTAGCGTAGTGGCCGCCGATGACCGTGGTCAGCATGGTCTCCGGCTCACCGGTGCCGACGTAGTAGGGTCGCCCCGAGACGTCGACGACGGCCTGGGCCAGCGTCTCGTCCATGGGGATGTAGGAGTCAGCGAAGCGACGGATGCCCTTCTTGTCGCCGAGAGCCCGGGCGAAGGCCTGACCGAGGACGATGGCGGTGTCCTCGACGGTGTGGTGGGCGTCCACCTCGATGTCGCCGTCGGCGTGGACGACGAGGTCGAAGCTGCCGTGCGCAGCGAAGGCGGTGAGCATGTGGTCGAAGAAGGGCAGCTTCGTGTCGATGTCGGTCTTCCCGGTGCCGTCGAGGTTGATCTCGACGGTGATGGAGGATTCCTTCGTGGCACGCTCGATGCGGGCGATACGGTCGGTGCGTGGTGTGGTCACTTGTATTCTCCGATGATCTTGTCGGCGGCGGCGAGGAAGGCGTCATTCTCCTGCGGCAGTCCCACGGTCATGCGCAGGTGGCCGGCGACGCCGACATCGCGGATGAGGACGTCGAGGTCGAGGAACCTTGTCCACAGTTCGTGGGCGTCGGCGTTGTCCGGGACGGCGAAGAAGACGAAGTTCGACTCGCTCGGCACGACCTTGTAGCCCAGGTCGGACAGGGCAGCGACGACGCGGATCCTCTCTTCCCGCAGCTTAGCCACGGTGGCGAGGGTCTCGTCGGCGTGACGCAGTGCGACAGTCGCCGCGGCCTGGGACAGGGTCGACAGGTGGTACGGCAGGCGTACCAGCATGACGGCCTCGATGAAGGCCGGGCCGGCGACGAAGTACCCGAGGCGCCCTCCCGCGAAGTCGAAGGCCTTGGACATGGTGCGGGAGACGACGAGAGTCGTCGGGTAGTCGGCGAGTAGCGTGGTGGCGCTGGCCTCGTCGGAGAACTCGGCGTAGGCCTCGTCGACGATGACGATGCCGCCGGCCGCCCGCTCCGCCTCAATGATGCGGCGCAGGTCGGCCACCGGGGTGATCCCGCCGGTGGGGTTGTTCGGGGTCGTGACGAAGACGATGTCCGGCTTCTGCTCCGCGATCCGTGTCAGTGCCTTGTCGATGTCGATGTCGAAGTTCTCGCCGGTGCGCGGCACGTCGATGAACTCCGTCTGAGTGCCGGAAGCGAGGATCGGGTGCATCGAGTAGCTCGGGGTGAAGCCCATGACGCTGCGTCCCGGTCCGCCGAAGGCCTGCAGCAGCTGCTGGAGGACCTCGTTGGAGCCGTTGGCGGCCCAGACCTGGTCGCGGGTGACCTCGACGTGGGTCTGGCGCGAGACATAGGCGGCGAGTCCGTCGCGCAGTTCGACGGCGTCCCGCTCGGGGTAGCGGTTCAGCGTGGTGGCCAGGCGGCGCACTTCGGTGACGAGATCCTCGACGAGTCCCGCAGAGGGCGCGTAGGGATTCTCGTTGGTGTTGAGCTGGTTGGTGACGGTGAGCTGCGGGGCACCGTAGGCGGACTTGCCGCGCAGTTCAGCGCGCAGCGGGAGATCATTCAGATCAGTCATGACTCTCAGATTTCCGGGTTCTCGAAGCGGGCCTTGACGGCCTCTCCGTGGGCGGGCAGACGCTCGGCGTCGGCCAGGGTGACGACCGTTTCCGCGACCTCCTTGAGTGCGGTGCGGTCGTAGTTGATGACGTCGACGTGCTTGAGGAAGGTATGGGTCGACAGGCCCGAGGAGTGCCGGGCGGTGCCGGAGGTCGGCAGGACGTGGTTCGACCCGGCGGCGTAGTCACCCAGCGGGACCGGGGAGTACGGACCGATGAAGATCGCACCGGCGTTGGTGATCCGGGCGGCGACGCCCTCGGCGTCCTCGGTCTGGACCTCCAGGTGTTCGGCGGCGTAGGCGTCCGCCACCCGCACCGACTCGTCGGGACTGTCGGTGAGGATGATGCCGGACTGCATGCCGGTGAGTGCCTCATTGACGCGGTCGTGGTTGAGGGTGACCTGGTAGCGCTCAGCGACCTCGCGGTCGACGGCGTCGGCGAGCTCGACCGAGTCGGTGATGAGCACGGAGGCGGCCATCGGGTCGTGCTCGGCCTGGCTGATGAGGTCGTAGGCGACGGCGACCGGGTCGGCGGTCCCGTCGGCGAGCACGGCGATCTCGGTCGGGCCGGCCTCGGCGTCGATGCCCACCACGGAGCGGCACAGCCGCTTGGCGGCGGTGACGAAGATATTGCCCGGGCCGGTGATGAGGTCGACCGGCTCCAGGTCCTCGTCATCATCGCCGTAGGCCATCAGGGCGATGGCCTGGCCACCGCCGACGGCCCAGATCTCCTCGACACCGAGCAGCGAGCACGCGGCCAGCACGGTCGGGTGCGGCCAGCCGCCGCAGTCGGCCTGCGGCGGGGAACAGACGACCAGCGAACCGACGCCGGCCTCCTGGGCCGGGACGACGTTCATGATCACCGAGGACGGGTAGACCGCCTTGCCGCCGGGCACGTACAGGCCGACCCGGTTGACCGGGATCCAGCGCTCGCCGACGAGGCCGCCGGGAGCGATCTCGAGAGTGGCGTCGGCAGGCACCTGGGACGCGTGGAAGGCGCGCACCCGGGAGATGGCCTCGGTCAGCGCATCGGTGATCTTCGGGTCGAGGTTCTCGGTCGCCTCGGCGATGACCTCCGCCGGAACGCGGACGTCGGAGGGACGCACATGATCGAAGCTCTCGCCGTACTCCAGGGCCGCGGCGGCACCGCGGTCACGGACGGCCTCGACCACGGGGGTCACGGCCGGGAGCACATGGTCGATGTCGACTCCTCCGCGGGGCAGGATGCGGCGGAGTTCGGCGGTCGAGGGGGTCTTTCCCCTCAGATCCAGACGCGAAAGCATGAGCTGGGATCGTCTCCTCAGGTGATGGTCGGGTATCGTCTGCAGATTCTAGACGTAGTGCACACAGTCGACGGGACGGAGGGTCTTGAGCAGGATGGCGGACGAGGGACAGAGCCGGGAACAGACCGGGGAGCTGGTGGCACTCCTGCAGGCGTCCGTGGCGGCGGCACGGGCCGGCGACCACGCGACGAGCTGGCGGCTGACCAGTGAGTTCGGTACCCGGTTCTGGCTCGCCGACCCCGCTGACCTGCCCGGTGATCTCCCGACGACCGAACGCACCGAGTTCCACGTGCTGCGCGCGGCCGCGGCCGACCGGATGGAACTGCACGACGACACCGTCGCCGAGGTCCGTGCCTGGCGCACCCTCGCCGAGGACGCCGGGGACACCCCCTCAGCGGTCCTGGCCCTGTCCTCCCTGTGCCTGGTGGCGATGGTCGTCGAGTGCGATGACGCGGTGCTGACCTGTGGACTCACCCCGACCCCCGCCCTGCTCACGGAGCTGGCCGCCCGACTGACCGATATCGGTGCGGGCCTGACCGAGGACTCTCCCCGGCATGTCCGGGTGTGTCTGTCCCTCGCCGCGATGGCCGGGCTGACCTGTGCGACCTCCACGGAGAACGCGGCGAAGCGCGGCCAGTTCCGTGCCCTGTGCGCCCGCTTCACCTCCCCGACGGTGCAGCCGGGCGACCGGGTGCTCACCGAGGCACAGCAGCTCCATGCCGACGGGCGGACAACGGAAGCCATGACCCTGGTCACCGACCATCTGGCTACCCTGGACCCGGCGGTCTCCCCGACCCAGGTCTACGAGGCCCATGACGTGCTGGGCTACCTGTCCCTGACCGTCGGCGAGACGCCGGAGGACATGGACACCGACGGAGTCCTCACCCACTGGCGGGCCTGTGCCGAACTCGCCCTGACGCTCGGCGCCCCACTGGAGGGCATGCACCGCGCGGAGCAGGTCTGCCAGCTGCTCAACGCCGACGGTGACTACGACGCCGCCTACGACCTCGCCAGCCGCTACGGCAACGCCCTCGACGGTGCACCGGTGAGCCCTGCACTGCTGAACCTCCGGGCGGTCCGTGCCCGGGCTGCACTCGGTGCGGATCTGCCGTACGAGGCCTTCGCGCTGGCGGCGTCCACGGCGGACTGGTCCGCGCTGACCCCGGACTCGGAGCGCACCCTGGCGTGCCTGTCCATCGCCACGATGGCGGCAGAGGAGGCCGGTGAGGCCGGGACGCTCGGGTCGTCGACCGGGGAGACGGTGGTCTCCCTGCTGGAGCGCGCCGCGACCCTGCACCTGGACCGCGGTGAGCGGATCCCGGCGGCGCAGGTGTTGCGCACAGCTGCCAGAGAGCGGTGCTCCTCGGGTGAGACCTCACGTGCCGTGGAGCTGATGGAGCGCGCCCTGCGGGTGCTGGAGGATCCGGCTGCAGACACCGACGACGACATGCTCACCTGGCATCTCGCGGACTGGAACGAGGACATGTCGGCGGTCTGGGAGATGGCGGACCGGCCGGATCTCGCGGTCGCCTACGCCGAGCGTGCGGCCCGGTACTTCCGGGACGCCCGGGACCACTCCGGTGCGGCGCTGAACTGGGTCAGTGCCGCGGAGCTGTACCTGGACCAGGGGGACGGCACGGCCTGTGACCGGGCTCTGGACCTGGCACACGCTGAACTGCTCAGCGTGCCGGGTGGGGAGCCGGACGAGCCCGGTACCGATGTCTCCTTCGACACCGGCGAAAACGCCGCGTGGGAGGGGTACCACGCCCTGCGCAATCTGCGGCAGGGTTAGTCGGTCCGGTCCCGCTCGAACGCCGCGTCCGAGGAGAACAGGGCACACGCCCAGTACACGACCAGTGCGCAGGCCGGGGCGACGAGCAGCCCCGACCCCATTCCCACGTCAGCGACCAGGGTCACCTGCTGACCGGCGGTAAGGTCACCGGACAGGTCCGTCGCCCGGAAATGACCGGTGACGAAGTTGCCGAACACCAGGAAGACCGCCGAACCCAGGAACGCGAGGACGCCGGCGGCAGCCAGGCCCCACGGCCCGCGCAGCCGGCGGGCGCGGGCGAACATCCATCCTGCCAGGGCCACGCCCAGCACCGCGGTGATGATGACGTAGACTCCGAACGTCGACACCGCGGCGTCCTCCCCGGACAGGGCCGAGACGGCCGTGAGATCGTCGGTCACTTCACCGGTGGTCACCGGCTGGAAGAGCCCCCACGCCGCTCCGGCGACGGCGAAGACGACCAGGGCGACGGCGACGACGCGTCCCCATTCGCCCCACTGTCTGTTGATCACGGGCCGCGTCATGCGACCGGGCAGATCTTCCACGCACCGTCCTCACGCAGGTAGTTCTGCGTGCTGGAGGCGTCCTGCCCGCCGACGGTGCCGACGATGAATGCCGTTGCCGTATCACCGTCGACCCGGACATCACGGACATCCGTCACATCGACGACGCTGTCGGTTTCGCTGAGGAGCTGGTCGTTGTCACCACGCAGCCCGTCGATGGTCGTCTGGATGGCCTCGCGTCCCCCCTGCTGGTCGATGAAGGCGGAGCAGTAGTTGTCCAGCATGTACTGGTAGTTGTCGGACATCAGCTTGTCGCCTGACATGCCGCGCGCTATGTCGGAGATCTGGGTCTGGTCGTCTCCGGACGCCGGGGCCCCGCCTTCGCCCTCAGCCGCCGGGTCAGCGGGAGCCTCCGGGTCCGGTGCACCCTCGCCCTCGGCGCCTGCCTCAGAGTCTCCGGGATTGTCCGACGCCTCCGGGTCAGCCGACGGGTCAGCGGACTCCGGCGCAGCTGTGGTCGCCGAGGTGGACACCGACGTGGTGGTCTCCTCGTCATCCCCGTCATCGGAACCACAGGCGGTCAGCACCAGCGCCCCGGCGAGGACGACCCCCGCCACTGCGGCAGGGCGTCCACCCTGCATCCTGCGTGCTGCACGCCCCCGGCGTCCGTAAGCCATATCGGTGAAATCCCTTCAGTCTGTGACTCATTCAGTGACTGGTTCAGTGACTGGTTCAGTGACCCGTTCAGTCAGAGGTTACATCGACCGGCACCCCGATCCGTTAACCCGGCTAGACTCGAGGACCGTGCAACTCAACCGGGAAACCATCCTCACCGCCTCTTTCGACATCCTCCACGAGTACGGGCTCGGCGACCTCAGCATGCGTCGTCTCGCCCGCAACCTCGAGGTTGCACCGGGGGCCCTGTACTGGCACTTCCCGTCCAAGCAGGCCCTGCTCGGCGCCGTCGCCGACCAGATCCTCGCCGCTCCCGACGGCATTCCGACCGAGGTCACCGACACCGCGCAGGATGCCGAGATCGACACCTGGCGTGCCCGCACCCTGGACACCACCGCCGCCCTGCTCGACCGACTGCTGTCGATCCGTGACGGCGCGGAGATCGTCTCCGCCGCCCTGGCCACCGGCACTCTGGAGCACAACCCGGTCGAGCCGGTGACCGCCGCACTATCCGGCGCCCCCGGGAGCGATCCCGGCCTGGCCGCGTGGGTTCTGGTGCGCTACCTGCTCGGTGCCGCCACGGAGCTGCAGACCGCGCACGCCACCGACGATGTCCCCACTCCGGACACCGAGGCCATGGTCCGTATCCTCGCCGGGGTGGAGCTGATCCTCGACGGCGTGGCAGCGTCCGCCGGTGCCCACTGATCCACGACGCAGAGACAGAGGTACATTCATGACCACGGTCACCGCCCACGGCGCCACGATCAGCGTCGACAGCTCCGGCGTCCACGTCGAGCGCACCCCGATGGGGCAGACGCTCCTGCCACCCACCCTGGACGTCTCCCCGGCCGACCTGCGCGGCTGGTACCACCACGCCCCCACCGCCACCTCCCCCGGCTGGATCCAGTTCTCGCTGGCGGGCGGTTCCGGGCGCCCACTGCGTGGCTACCCTGCGACCCACGGTGCGACCACCGTCGTCGCGTTCGCCCCCGGCCAGCAGGACGCCTTCGTCGCTGCGAACGCCGCGCTGACCGCACTGCAGGGTGGGTATCCGGTCGACGGGCCTGGAACGGACGACGGGGACGCCTCCTCCGCTGAATCTCCCCTGTCCCTGTTCGAACTTCCTGAGGTGCCGGCCGCGGAACCGGCGCCCTCCGACAAACCGAAGGGCGGAAAGGGCGGAAAGGGCGGCAAGGGCGGCAAGGGCGGCAAGGGGGGCGGGGGATCCTGGAACCGCGTCGCCACCCCGGACACCCTGCCCGAGCCGGATCTGACCGCGGATGCCGACGGCCCCGTCTTCGGGCAGAACGTCACCGTCACCGGTGACTTCGAGCCCTACGGGAAGGGCGAGGTGTGGGACATGATCGCCGCGGCCGGCGGCACCGTCGGCAAGAACGTCACGAAGAAGACCACCGTGCTCATCCTCGGCACCTGGGACTCGGTGACCTCCAAGGAGAAGCGGGCCCGGGAGCTGCAGGAGAAGGGCCAGGACATCCAGCTGTGGACCTTCGCCGAGTTCCTGGAGAAGATCGGCAGAACCGCGCGTCCGGATATTTCCGAGGTGAAGGGAACCGACGCGCCGTTCTAGGAGTCTAACTGTCTATGGATCCGAGAAACTCCACAGACACCACGCTCCACCTCCTCCCGTTGCCGGACGCCGCCCACGACCATCACCCGGCCGACATCTTCGCCACCGGCACTCCACTGCTCATCCCGCTCGGCGCCGGCCTGGTCACCGGAATCCGGCAGTCGGGTCCCGAGGGCACCCGCGAGCTGACCACCGATGACCTCGTCAGCAGGGACACCACCGTCGGCGGTCTCTGGGCCGATGCCGCACTCACGATGCTCGCCACCCTCGGCCGCCTGACCGCCACCCACGGCACCGCGCTGCGTCAGCGTCGCCTCGCCGACGGCGTCCGGGAGATCGGCGTCATCGACGATCCCTTCCCCGCCGCCGGGCTCATCGCCCATCCCCTGCTCATCCGCCCTACGCTGCGCGTCCTGGCCGAGACGCCGCAGGTCGCGGTGACCGGTTCCGGACGCCTCCTTGTCCTCGACAACGGCGCCACGCTTCCGGGGCAGCTCGACGACGACACATGCGGCCCTGCCCTGACGCTGAGTGAGAGTGCCCTACTGTAAGTGACATGAGTTCGCATGATTCCGCACTCCACCACTACGACGTCTGGCTGGCCGAGCATCCCACGGTCACCGACGACATCCGCCGCGTCCTCTCTGAAGAGCTCAACGACGCCGGTATCTCCTATGATCAGGTCTCGGTGCGGATCAAGGACCGCCGGAGCTTCCTCACCAAGCTGCGCAACCCAGACTTCCCCGACTACCGCGACTTCGAGTCCGCCCACGACGTCATCGGGATCCGTATCACCGTGTTCACCACCTCGGAGATCCCCCTGCTCGTCGGGGTGATGCGCAACCTCTTCGCCGTCGAGGATGTCGTGGACAAGGCGGAGAAGGCGAAAGCCGAGGGCACGTTCGGCTATGCCTCCCGCCACATCATCGCCCGGGTCGATCCCGAGCGACTTCCCGAACTGACCAGCGCCACTGGTCCGGGCGCCGGCACAGATCTGGCAGGACGCCTGGTCGAGGTCCAGCTGCGCACCGTGCTGCAGCACGCCTGGGCCGAGTTCGAGCATGACATCCGCTACAAGAACCCCGACGAGGACCTTCCTGTGGAGGTCCACCGTGCGTTCACCCTGGCAGCCGGGCTCATCGAACTCGCGGACGGCCAGTTCGACGAGATCCAGCACATCGTCTCCAGCGAGGTGGATGCCGCGGAGGACGCCGAGCTCTCCGTCACCACCCTGCCCGGCGTCCTCACCATGATCCTGGGCACCACCTTCCCCACCTCGAAGGCGGACTACTACGCCTTCGCTGTGGACATGCTGGCCGCCCACGGCATCACCACCATCGGAGAGCTGGCCACCCTGTGCGACTCCGAGAATGTCTCCCGGCTGATGGACGCCATGGACTACGGCTATGCCCCCGGGCAGGTCCGCCTCATCGACGACCTGCTGCTGATGGTCTACGGCCGCGACCACATCCGCCGTACCGTCCACATCGGCGACAACCCGGACTCGCGACCGGGCCGACTCGGCAACCGCTGGCAGCGACTCACCGGTTCCGACCGTAAGTAGCCTGTTCTTCATAATCGAACATGTGAGTTGTTGTCTCATGTGATGTACCATAGGTGTCACCACCCTTCTCACCACGGAGAACACCATGAATACAACTTCGTCACCCACCGTCAGACCATACTCGCCATGGCATTCAATGCTCTGTGCGAGAAACTGATCACCGATGTCGCGGTCGGGGATGACGCAATCCTCAACCTCACCACCCGGTGCCTCAGTGATCCCGACGGCTCACTGAGCATCGAGCGGCCCACTCCTGACCACCGTCTCGACCCGGCAGAGCCGGCCAGTTGGTCGACGCAGTCCAGCCCCGATCTCCTGTCCGCCGCGAAGGCCGCCGCAAACCTGTTGGACATCACCATCGCCGCCGGCTGCACCCCCGACGGGGCCGACGAGATCCGGCGCACCACCGGCCGCATCGCCCGGGCACTCGGTGTGACCGTCGGCCGTGCACGTGCCTACTGTGAGATCGGCACCATGCTTGCCCGGATGCCGCAGACCTCCGCCGCCGTATCCTGCGGTGTCTTCTCCCTCGACCTGCTGCGCATCCTCTCCGACGTCACCTGCGCAGTCGACATTGCCCACCTGGAGCGGGTGGACGCCGACATCGCCGAACTTCTCACCCCGACCCGTCCCCGACAGGCTGTACCGGGGCCGGTCATCCTGCGCCGTGCCGCCACCCGGATCGTCGGGATCCACCAGCCCACCGCACTACCCGTAGACCCGGACGCCCAGGATGTGCCGCCACCCGAACTGCAGACGGATTTCACCGTGGACACGCGAAATCCGGAACAGACCTGTTTCCACATCACTCTTCCTGCCTCCGAGGCCACCGGCATCACCCGCATCATCGACGCAGTCGCCGCGGCCCACGACTGTTCCCGTGCCAGCGCCTTCAACGAACTGGTCCACGGGGGAATCAGCGACGTCAAGGTCACCCTGAACTGCTACCGCAACATCGACTCCGGTGAGATGCACCTGGAGAACCAGTGGCTCGACCAGTTCGCCTCGGACCGGTGGGCCCGCCGCGTCACCCACCTCGCCGTTCCCTCCCATTCCGCACATGACGGCCGGTTCGCCACGGACAACCAGAAGGCACTGCTCGCCGGCGTTGACGGCACCTGCCGCTCACCGGGGTGTGAGAACCCTGCCTCCGTCGCCGACGCCGACCATGTCCACCGCTACGACGATGATCCCCGGACCGACTCCGAGCTGCTCCAGGGCCTGTGCCGGCAGTGCCACAACGAGAAGACCCGTGGACTGCTCGACTACACCCGCCACCCCGACGGCGCGACCAGCGTCACCAGTATCGATGACGGGCACACCGTCACCACCGTCCCGACCGGGCCGATGGCGAAAGCGGTGCTCACCTTCGACCAGGCGCTCGCGAGGAAGGTGAAAGCCAGGGAAGAACATGAGGCCGCACGGTGGTCCTGGCGCATCGCCACCACCATCGCCCGCACCATCGCGGATCAGGGCACCGACAATCACCCAGCCGCAGGAGAGGAGATCCCCTTCTGACCCGTTGTCAGCCGCGTCCGCGCAACCGGTCGGTCTCCCGCCGCTCCTTCTTCGTCGGACGCCCCGCACCCCGGTCCCGCTGCGGGATCGACGCCAGCAGCTCCTTCGACGGCGGTGGCGGAGAATGGTCGATGTAGCAGGTCCGGGCGACCGGTGCCCCGACCCGCTTACTCACGAGCTTCGTGACCTCGTAGATGTGCTCGCGGTGGTTCACCCACGCCCGCACCGTGTCCCCCGCAACCACGGTCTGGGCGGGCTTCACCGTGGCGTCATTGAGCTTCACATGCCCCGCACGGCATGCCTCTGCAGCAGCAGAGCGGGTCTTGAACAGGCGGACGGACCAGACCCAGGCATCGATCCTGGTGGTCACCACTGGTCCTTGTGGTTGACGATCTCCTTGATCTTCCAGGCGTTCACCCCGGCAACGACGAGTGCAACCAGGGCGACGATGAAGAAGAAACTCTCGAAGAACCCGATGACCACACCGGCGACCACCACACCGCCGGCAATCTGCAGGGCCCGGGAGTGCTTGCGCACATCCTGCTTGCGCTGGTCGACGGAACTGCCGGAGTACTTGTCTACTGACTTCTCAGGGCTCATGGGACAAGATTACCGGGTGCGGGTCTCCCGGGTGTCCACCGGCACGTCGCACCACTCTTCTCCGGCACGCCGCACCGTCACCGCCCCTCCGGTGAGCCCCGCGACCGTTCCGGTGGGGTCCTCGTCCGGGTCCAGGGTGAGGGTGAGTGTCACCTCCGCGCCGTAGAACGCCTCGACGTCCATGCCACGGTTGCGCAGGTCAGCCTCGAGTCGTCCGGCGTCGGCGTGGGACACTGAGAGGGCCCACAGTGCCCGCTGTTCCCGGCGGACGACGGTGATCCCGTCCAGGACCTCGCGGGTGGCGTCCCCGTAGGCGCGGACCAGCCCGCCGGTACCGAGCTTCACCCCGCCGAACCAACGGACCACCACCACTGCCACATCCTGCAGGTCAGAGCCGCGCAGCACCTCCAGCATCGGCTGACCGGCGGTACCGGAGGGCTCACCGTCGTCACTGGACCGCTCGACCGGGTTCGCGCCGTCGACATGGAGGATGAAGGCCGAGCAGTGGTGCCTGGCGTCCGGATGATCGGAGCGGGCGGTCGCGATGAACGCCCGGGCGTCCTCCTCGGTGGTGACGCGGGCGGCCAGGGCGAGAAAACGGGAACGCCTGATCTCCAGGGTGGCGTCCCAGGTCGCCCCGTCGACAGGACGCCGGTAGGCGGCGTCCTCCATCTACCTCTCCCCCATCTAGCCCAGCACCCCGGCCCAGGTGGAGGCCTTGAGATCACCCATCAGCGAGGACGTGCGGTCGACGCGGAGCTCTGCAGGCAGCATGTACTGCAGCTCGTCCTCACCGTCGGCGAGCGTGAGGTAGACGTCCGAGTCACCGCGGTTGTTGTGCAGCACGTCCTTGAGCCGGGAGATGTTCTCCGGGGTACACTGGTCGATGCGCATCCGCAGTCGCAGCGGCACGCCCGAACCCGCACCGACGGTCAGCTCCGCCTGGCGCAGATCATTGCAGAACAGGCTCATCCGGTCATCGCGGATACTGACCTCCGCCTGGGCGAGGATGATGTTGTCCTCGGCGATCATCGGGGCGACCATGCTGTACACCCGGGAGAAGACGAGCAGTTCCGCCTGGGCGGAGTGCTGGTCCTCGATGGTGACGATGGCCCAGGGGTTGCCCTTCTTGTCGACGCGACGGTCCACAGACGAGATGATGCCGCCGACCTTCACCGTCTTACGGTCCGGCAGTTCGCCGGAGAGGACGGTGGTCAACGGGGTGTCGATCTGCGCGTCGAGCGAGGCCTCGAAACCGTCGAGGGGGTGACCGGAGACGTAGAGCCCCAGCATCTCCTTCTCCAGGGTGAGCGCGTGCTTGCGGTCCCACTCCTGATCGGGCACCTCGACCTTGAAGGCGTCCCCGGTCTCCTCCTCACTCAGACCGGCGAAAAGGTCGAACTGGCCCTTCGCAGCGGCCTTCTTGGTGGAGGTGACGGCGTCGACGGCGTCCTCGTGGATGAGGTTGAGACCCTTGCGCGGATGACCGAGGGAATCGAAGGCACCGGCCTTGATCAGCGAATCGGTGACGCGCTTGTTGCAGGCGGTGGCGTCGATCTTGTCCAGGTAGTCGGAGAAGTCGGTGAACTTCCCCTTCTCCTCACGGGCCGTGACGATCGACTCGACGACATCCTCACCGACGTTACGCACAGCACCGAGGCCGAAACGGATGTCCTCGCCGACGGACTGGAAGGTGTACGCGGACTCGTTGACGTCCGGACTCAGCACCTTCACACCGAGGTGACGACAGTCGGCGAGGTAGATCGCGGACTTGTCCTTCTTGTCCGCCACCGAGGTCAGCAGGGCGGCCATGTACTCGGCGGTGTAGTGCTCCTTGAGGTAGGCGGTCCAGAAGCTCACCAGACCGTAGCCGGCGGCGTGGGACTTGTTGAACGCGTAGCCCGCGAACGGCAGGACCGTGTCCCACAGTGCCTTGATCGCCTCGTCGGAGTAGCCGTTGGACTTCATGCCGGCGGAGAACTTGTCGAACTCCTTGGCCAGCACCTCGGGCTTCTTCTTACCCATGGCCTTACGGAACCCGTCGGCCTCACCGGCGGTGTAGTTCGCAACCTTCTGCGAGATCCTCATGATCTGCTCCTGGTACACGATGAGACCGTAGGTCTCCTCCAGGATGTCCTTGATGGATTCCGCGAGCTCCGGGTGGATCGGCTCGATCGGTTTGCGGCCGTTCTTGCGGTCGGCGTAGTCCCAGTGCGCGCCCACACCCATCGGTCCCGGGCGGTAGAGTGCCAGGGACGCGACGATATCGTTGAAGCCGGTGGGCTTCATGCGCTTGAGCAGTTCCTGCATACCGCCGGAGTCCAGCTGGAAAATGCCGAGCGTATCGCCGCGGGCCAGCAGTTCGTAGGACGCCGGGTCGTCGGTCTCGAGGTTCTCCAGATCGAAGTCCTCGCCGCGGTTTCGCTTGATGTTCTTGATACAGTCGGCGATGACGGTGAGGTTGCGCAGACCCAGGAAGTCCATCTTCAGCAGGCCGATGGCCTCACACGCCGGGTAAGGCCAACCGGTGATGTACGCGCCGTCGGCGGGACGCTTCCACATCGGGATGTGGTCCATGAGCGGGACGGACGCCATGATCACCGCGCAGGCGTGGACGCCGGCCTGGCGCACCACGCCCTCCAGGCCGAGGGCGTCATCGTAGATCTCCTTGACCACCGGGTCGGTCTCGATGAGGGTGCGGATCTCGGCGGCCTCGCCGTAGCGGGGGTGCTCCGGATCCATGATGCCGGACAGCGGGATGTCCTTGGCCGCCTGCGCCGGGGGCAGGGCCTTGGTGATGCGGTCGGCGATCTGGAAGCCGGGCTGTCCGTGGTGGGCGCGGGAGGCGTCCTTGATGGCTTGTTTGGTTTTCACCGTACCGAAGGTGATGACCTGCGCGACCTTGTCCTCACCCCAGTTGTCGGCGGCGTAACGGATCATCTCGGCGCGCCGGTCATCGGCGAAGTCGATATCGATATCCGGTGCGGACGGACGCTCCGGGTTGAGGAAGCGCTCGAACATCAGCCCGTGCTCGATGGGGTCGATGTTGGTGATCGTCAGGGCGTAGGCCACGAGCGCACCGGCGGCGGAACCACGGCCCGGACCGACGGAGATACCGATGGAGCGCGCGTGCTTGATGAGGTCGGCGACGACGAGGAAGTAGGACGGGTAGCCCTTCATGTCGATGACGTCGATCTCGTACTTCGCACGGTCGAGGTACTCCTGCGGGACCTCGCCACCGTTGAAGCGCTCGATGAGGCCGTCGTGGACCTCACTGGTGAGCCAGGAGGTCGGGGTGTGGCCCTCGGGGACGTCGTAGTCCGGCATGCGGTCGTGGGTGTGCTCTTCCCAGATCTCGCCGTAGTCCTGGACACGCTCGGCGATCCACAGGGTGTTGTCGCAGCCGTCGGGGACGATCGGGTCCCAGTACTCGCGCAGCATCTCGGCCGGCTTGATGTAGTAGCCGTCACCGGAGAAGGCGAAGCGTTTGCCGCCCTCGTCGAGGGTCGGTTCCTCCAGGGTCGCACCGGTCTGGACGCAGAGCATGACCTCGTGCGGTTTGGCCTGCTTCTGCAGCACGTAGTGGCAGTCGTTGGTCACCAGCGGCGGCAGTTCGAGACGCTTTCCGATCTCCAGGAGGTCGTCGCGGACGCGCTTCTCGATGTCGAGCCCGTGGTCCATGAGTTCGAGGAAGTAGTTGTCCTTGCCGTAGATGTCCTGCCACATCGCGGCGGCCTCCAGTGCCTTGTCGAACTGGCCGAGGCGCAGCCGGGTCTGCACGTCGCCGGAGGGACATCCGGTGGTGGCGATGATGCCCTCGGCATGCTCAGCGACGATCTCGGCGTCCATACGCGGGTACTTCGAGACCTGACCCTCGTAGGACGCCAGGGAGGACAGCCGGAAGAGATTGTGCAGACCGGTCGCGTTCTCCGCCATCATCGTCTGGTGGAGGTAGTAGCCACCACCGGCGACATCGTCACGCCTCTGCTCGGGCTGACCCCAGCGGATACGGTCCTTGAGCAGGCGCGAGTCCGGGGCCATATAGGTCTCGATACCGATGATCGGCTTGACGTCCGCAGCGGTCATCGCGTGGTAGAAGGCGTCCGAGCCGAACATGTTGCCGTGGTCGGTCATGCCGACCGCGGGCATGCCCTGCCGGGAGACCTCCTGGGCGAGAAGGTCCACCTTCGCCATGCCGTCGAGCATGGAGTACTCGGTGTGGTTGTGCAGGTGGACGAAGGAGGACTTCTTCATGGCGGACAGTCTACCGTCGGACTCTAGCGTGCGAACGGACCGATGTAGATCAGCACGGTGTTCACCACGACAACCACGCCGAACAGGATCCCCCACACCGGGGAGGTGAGGGATCTGAGTGCCAGGACCCCTGCGCCCAGGATCACGATCTTGAGCAGCAGGGCGAGCACAGGAACATCAAAAGTCGCCTGCGGTGAGACGAAGAGCGCCCAGAGGGAACCTGCGACGATCAGGATCCCTAGCATCCAGACCCAACTGCGGACACCTGTCGGTGCGGCACGCCAGGCGAACACCGCAAGGGCGATGAACGCGACCACTTCGACGAAGAAGGCCATGAGGTCGTTGACATTGACATCCTCCACGGTCACCCCTGGGAGCAGTGGAAAGCGGTGTGCTTCCGCGACTACCCACAATTATGGGGGCGTAGACTCCCCGGTGCCAGAACCGGAATCTGAACTCGCCGGTTCCGCGTCGCCGTTCACCGTCGATCGTCGGCATATCCTTCCCGGGACTAGCATGGCGGCATGGATGCCACTGAAGCCGCCACCGTCGCCGAAGAGTTCTTCGACACCTACACCCGCCATCTCCTGGACCGGGATGCCGCCGCACTGGCCGACGCCTACGCCGTGCCCGCGCTCATCGAATTTCCACGCCAGCGCATTCTCGTCACCGACCCCGCCCAGACCGAGCAGTTCTTCGCCGGGGCTTTCGGTCAGTACGAGGGTGTCAGGGACGCCTCGACCACCATCACCGTGCCTGCCGCGACCGACCACAGCATCTGGGTGGTGGTCGAGTTCGGGTACGACGGTCCCGACGATGTCATCTCCGGCGAGCGCAACATGTACCAGCTGATCCGGGTGGACGGTGGGTGGAAGGTCGGTGTCCTCACACCGCTGGGATGACGCTGGTCCTGTTATATGTGCGATACCGTGATGATCGCGTCCCGGCAGGCCAGTGCGTCGGCATTGGTCACGAAGACGACGTTGTAACGCTCCCACGCTGTCGTCCTGATCTGCAGCGCAGCACTGCCCCCGAGATTCAGACGGACGCCGTCCGGCGATGTCGCCTTTCCGGTGACCGGCCAGTTGAGCAGGCCGTGGTTCATGCCGTCATCCGGGGCGACCGTCACGGAGTCGATCTGTCCCACGGAAATGCTGCGCCGGTAGAATGTGCCGGCCACGTCGACGGTCTCCTTCCCCACGCTGACGGTCAACCGTGGACCGACCGCCGCCCAGACCACGAAGAGCAGAACCACCACGACGATCAGCTGGACGGCCGGTTCCCGGACCACAAACGCCAGCAGGATCGCCGGCGCCACCACCGCGAACGGGATGGCTTTCATCGCCGGCGACGGACGCACCGAGAAGACGGTGTTCTCACCAGCTGATCCAGTCATGTGTCCAGGGTACGGTGACCACCGACCGCTGAGACAGCAGCCACGCATGCGTCCGCGGTGCCCCTCGACGCGAAGAAGACCTTGCAGTTGTCCCCACCCGTCGTGAGGATCTGTGCTGCGAGCATCCCACCGAGGCTCAGGCGCACACCGGCAGGTGAGGACGCCTTCCCGACGACCGCCCAGTTGAGCAGGCTGTGGTCCGAGGCGTCCTCACGGTGGAAGGACACCTCAACGATCTCGTCGACAGGGATGCTGCGACGATAGGACGGACCAGCGACGTCGATGCTTCCCTCCCCGATACGGACCGACGCGCAGGCAGTGAACGCTGCCCAGACCAGAAGTGTCATGAGGCCCACCAGCATAACGATCACCCACCAGATCGGTTCCACCAGGATCGCAACCAATCAGCTTGCCCAGAAGCCCATCTTCTCAGCAGAATTCAAAGCAATGGTGCCGGGAAGCCAATCAATCCGCTCTTCCCCAGTCCAACGCTCAAGACAATCGCCATCAGGCGCATAATTGAACTCTATTCTCCCGGATACCTAATAATCATCTCCAGATACTCAGGCCCGTCATCCGCAACAGCCCCAAGATCACCAGAGCAAGCCGAAGAAATCGAGGGAAAATCATTGCCAGCGGTTTGGTTCTCAGTCACTCTACTTCCGAATATTTCCCCTTCGGCGAGCGGGACAGAACTCCACCCAGCAAAATCTACGGAAAACTCATTATCCTGCAGTCAGAAATCTTGGAAACCGATCACACAGGGCCCCCGGGGGCCCGCCCGCGGGGGGCGGGGAGGGGGGGG
>NZ_JALAGU010000044.1 GCF_022712275.1 Corynebacterium sp.
CGCTCGGCAGTGTCCGCATCACGCATCCTGAGGTCGTTCTGACCTCAGTCGGAACGACCTGACACTGCGTGTCGCCGACATCATGAGCTCCCCGCTGACGCGCAGAAGGGCCCCGCACCGATCCTCGGATCAGTGCGGGGCCCTTCTGACTGGTGTGCTGTCGGCCCGAGTGGCCGGGAAGCCGTCGGCTACCCGGTGACCGTGGAGACTGCTACTCGGCGCGCCCACTGTCCCGGACACCCTGCCCGACACTGTCCGTGAGTTCGTCACACACTGGACCTCCGTCACCCGCCCCGCCCGTATCGAGGTCATCGACGCCTCCGACGATGCCCGGCTCATCGGCGAAGCCCACGCCGGCGTCTACAACAACTGGCGTCCCGCCGACGAGGTGAAAGCCGAGCTCCTCCCCCGTCTGACCGGGGCGTCCGAAGGCAGGACGATGTACGTCGTCCCCTACCTCATGGCCGTGCCCGGCAGCCCCCCTGTCGCCGCACGCCCTCGGCGTGGAGCTCACCGACGAGCGGACCATCATCCACTTCGGCTCCGCCTACGGCGGCAACGCCCTGCTCGGAAAGATCGCCCACGGCCTGCGCCTGGCGTCCTACGACGGTTGGCGGTCCGGGGAGTTCCCCGCCGAACAGTTCATGCTGCTCGGTATCGAGGACACCGTCACCGGGAAGACACGGCACGTCGTCGGCGGTTTCCCCAGCGCGTCCGACAAGACGAACCTGGCGATCGAGGCGATCCACCCCGGCACCGGCACGATCTTCACCGACGTGGCCTACAACGAGCTCACCGAGGAGGTCTGGTGGGAGGGCCGGACCCCCGCCCCGCCGGCGGACGTCACCGGGTGGCGGGACTGGACCGGCGAGCTCATCGCCGAGCGTCCCGCCGACCGGAAGGACGACCCCGAGGGCCCACCCCAACAGCCGGTTCACCACCACGCTCGCCAATGTCACCACCCTGGCCCCGGATGCCGGGGATGCCGCCGGCGTTCCCGTGGACCTGGTCATCTTCGGTGGCCGGACCCGGGACCGTGAGCCACTGACCCCGCGTGGTCGACGGTAGTGCGGCCGGCGTCTACGACGGTCTGACCCTCGGCGCGGAGGCGACCTTCGCCGCCGAAGGTGTCGACGGCCAGCTGCGCTACGACCCGATGTCCATGCGCCCCTTCCTCTCCTATCCGGAGGGACGGTACGCGCAGCACTGGCTCGACGTGCTCGGCCGTGTCACCGAGCCGCCGACCTTCGCCCACGTCAACTGGTTCCAGCGCGAACCCGAGACCGGCCGCTACCTGTGGCCCGGCTTCCGGGAGAACCTGCGGGTGCTGCTCTGGTTGCTCACCTGTCGCGAGGGTTCGGTGAGCGGGACGCGGACTCCGGTGGGTGTTGTCCCCACCGCCGGTGAACTCGACCTCACCGGCCTGGACATTCCGGACGCTGACCTGGCCACCCTGCCCAGCATCGACCCGGAACGGTGGGAGGCCGAGATGCGGTCCCGGACCGCACACCTCGATGCCTTCTCCGGACTGCCGGACGAGGTATGGCAGGGGCCCACCGTGACATGGCGGCGGCCATCGCCACCACCGCATGCTGACCGGGGTGCCCGGGCAGACCGGCTGTTCACCCGGAATACAACTCACGCTGTGTCGCTTTCCGCCCTGGAAAACAGCACGGTGTGTGATGTATCTGAGGTGAACGCGGGAGTGGGGACGTGATCGCGGGAGGCCCGGTCTCAGAACCAGCGCTCGAGGACCCGCGCCACGCCGTCCTCGTCATTGGACGCGGTCTGGTGGTCAGTGGCGGCGGCCACCTCGTCCACCGCGTTCCCCATCGCGAAACCGTGCCCCGCCCAACGCAGCATCGCCAGATCATTGGGCATGTCACCGAAGGCCACGACCGTCGTGGGGTCGATGTCCGGCACGGCATCCGCACCGACGTCCGATCCCGAGGCGTCCCCCAGCGCATGGGCCAGCCCCGACAACTTGGTGACACCCGGGACGTTGACCTCCAGCAGGCCACCGTGGAAAGACCAGGTCACGTGGGCGTCCGTCGGGTCGACGACCGGGTTGACCAGCTCGAACATGTCGGCGGAAAGCATGCTCTCGTGCCGGACCAGCAGCTTCACCGCGGGCTTCGACAGCAGCACATCACGGGTCTCCACGGCGTGTTCGTCGGTGACCCAGGCGTGCGGATACGCGGGCTCCACCGCGAAAAGCTCCGACGCCCGGTCGAAGGCGCTGGTCCCGGTGCGCTCCACGGCGAAACTCACCGGCCCCAGGCCCATCCGGGCCAGCGGGGCGGCGGTGGCCTCGAGAATCCCGCGGGTCACCCGGCGCAGGACCGCGGGTGCCAGCTCGGCGGCGTAGGTGATGCGGTCGGTGGCCGCGTCATAGACCACGGCCCCGTTGGCGCAGACGCACACCGGGGTGATGGCCAGCTGTTCGACGACCGGCAGCATCCACCGCGCCGGCCGTCCGGAGGCGAGGATGAACCGCGCACCGGAGGCGACGGCTCTGCCGATGACCTCCCGGGTGCGGGGTGAGACCCGGTCCGCGGAGGTCAGCAGGGTGCCGTCGAGGTCACTGATGATCAGTGACGGGGCGGCGGTCAACGCTTCAGCAGTTTCTTCCACAGTGGCTTCTTCTCCGGTTCCGGCTTCGACGCCTTCCCGGCCTCACGGGCGGCCCGCTCCTCGCGGCGCTTCCGGGCGTCCTCCCGGTCCTTGACCGTGGCCTCCTCCAACGACGGAGCGGAGCCGCCGAGGGACACCGGCATCCAGTTCTCCCCTTCCGGGAAGGGACCGTAGAGCTCGTCGTAGCGGGCGCGCACCTCATCGAGGCCGGTGGCCATCGCGTCGTGCAGACGCTGCGCGGAAGCCTTCGCGTCCTCGGTGACCTCGACGGGTTCCCGGACGGAGACGATGAGGTCGGCACTCTTCAGCCGCCAGATCGGTTTGCGTCCCTTCGTCCAGATCCGCTGCGAACCCCAGATCACCACGGGGATCAGCGGGACGCCGGCCTCGTGTGCGATGCGCGCGGCACCGTCCTTGACCTCCTTGATCTCGAAGGAGCGGGAGATCGTGGCCTCCGGGAAGATGCCGATGAGTTCACCACCGGCGGCGCGCTCGGTCGCCTCCTTGACGGACGCCGCACCATCGGCGCGGTCCACGGGGATGTGCTTGCATCCGCTCATCGCGGGGCCGGCGACGGGGTTGTCCCAGATCTCCTTCTTCGCCATGAAGCGGACGAGGCGTCCACCCTGGTAGGCGGCGGGGATGCCGCCGAAGACGAAGTCCCAGTAGCCGGTGTGGTTGACCGCCAGGACCGCACCACCGGTGGCGGGGATACGCTCCGGGTGCTGGATCTCCACGTTGAGGTGCTGCATCCGGCGCATCCACAGCTTCGCGAAGGGGATGATGAGCCGGCCGTAGAACGGTTCCCGCGACTCCGGGTGCGGCGGGGTGTCCGGCACCTCGGGGAGGACAGTGAAACCCTTGGGGAGCCAGAAGTGGTCGCGGGGCAGCTTGAATGCCATGGAGTGTCTCTACCTCTTCTACGTCTTCGGTTCTACTTGCTCTTGGGTGTCAGGACGTCCTTGCCGATGAACGGGCGCAGTGCCTCGGGGACGACGACGGAGCCGTCGGCCTGCTGGTTGTTCTCGAGGATCGCGACGAGCCACCGGGTGGTGGCCAGGGTGCCGTTGAGCGTGGCGGCGGTCTGAGCCTTGCCGTTCTCGTCACGGTAGCGGGTCTTGAGGCGCCGCGCCTGGAAAGTGGTGCAGTTCGAGGTGGAGGTCAGCTCGCGGTAGGTGTTCTGGGTCGGGACCCAGGCCTCGGTGTCGAACTTGCGGGACGCGGAGGAGCCCAGGTCACCGCCGGCGACGTCGATGACGCGGTAGGGCACCTCGACGGCGGCGAGCATGTCCTTCTCCATGGCCAGCAGCTGCTGGTGGATCTCCTCGGCGTCCTCCGGCTTGGCGTAGACGAACATCTCGACCTTGTCGAACTGGTGGACGCGGAGGATGCCGCGGGTGTCCTTGCCGTAGGAACCGGCCTCACGGCGGAAGCAGGAGGACCAGCCGGCGTACTTCACCGGCCCCTCGGAGAGGTCGATGATCTCGTCGGAGTGGTAGCCGGCAAGAGCCACCTCGGAGGTGCCGACGAGGAAGAGGTCGTCCTCGTCGAGGTGGTAGATCTCGTCGGCGTGGGCGCCGAGGAAGCCGGTGCCGGCCATGATCTCGGGGCGCACGAGCACCGGCGGGATCATGAGCTGGAAGCCGTGCTCGACGGCCTTTCGGGCGGCGAGCTGCAGCATGGCGAGTTGGAGCAGGGCACCGTCGCCGGTGAGGAAGTAGAAGCGGGCGCCGGAGACCTTGGCACCGCGCTCCATGTCGATCAGGCCGAGGGACTCGCCGAGTTCCAGGTGGTCCTTGGGCTCGAAGTCGAACTCGCGCGGGGTGCCGATGTGTTCAAGGACGACGAAATCGTCCTCGCCACCGGCCGGGGCACCGGTGACGATATTGGAGATCTTGAACTGGAGGTCGTGGACGTCCTGCTCGGCGATCTTCTCGTCGGCCTCGATCTTCCTGACGGCCTCGGCGAGCTCCTTGCCCTTGGCCTTGAGCTGCTCACGCTCCTCAGGGGTGGCGTCCTTCATCTGCGTGCCCATGGACCTGGAGTAGGCCTTGGCCTCGCTACGGGAGGTGTCCGCGGCGGCGATGAGGTCGCGTCGGCGCTGATCGGCCTCCAGGAGCTGGTCGACCAGCGACGGGTCCTCGCCACGGGTGCGCTGTGAATCTCGGACGACGTCAGGGTTCTCCCGGAGGAACTTCAGATCAATCATGACGACCAGCTTAGCGGCACCGACGTGACACAATGGTCAGCATGTCCTCTGAAACGCCCTCGCCGTCCCCTGAGCGTCCTGAGCAGACTGAGCAGACTGGGTCCGCTGAGCCGGTTGCGCAGACTGAGTCCGCTGAGCGTCCACTACATCCGCGCCGTCGCCGCGTCCTGAAGACCGTGCTCGTCGCCGCCCTGTGCGGTGGCGTGGCAGCGGCGATGTACGCGGTCGTCAGCCCGGACGGGTCCAGCCCGGTTGTCCCGGAGAAGAACGATGTCGCGTCCGAGCCGGCGTCCTTCACCGACGCGGACGAGGGCAGCTGCCTGAACTGGACGCAGGATGGGGAAGTGACGCGCGACATCGTCACGGTGGACTGCGCGCAGCCGCACCGCTTCGAGGTCGCGACCAGGGAGGACCTGTCGCAGTACCCGACCAGTGAGTTCGGGGAGGACGCCCCGCAGCCGGATCTGGAGCGCCAGGCGCAGCTGACCGCGGAGGTGTGCACCGGCCCGGTGACGGAGTACATGGGCGGGAAGCTGGACCCGAACGGCCGGTACACGATCTCGCCGATCCTGCCGCCGGCGGAGGGCTGGGCCGAGGGTGACCGCACGATGCTCTGCGGCGTCATGGAGACGGACGCCGACGGCACCGCCGAGGAGGTCACCGGTGTGGCCGCCGGTTCAGACCAGTCACGCTTCTCGGAGGTGGACGCCTGCGTCCGTGCCAACGGGAACACGGCGACCGAGGTACCGTGTGAGCAGCCGCATTCGTGGCAGGTGACGAAGGTCGTGAACCTGGGCGACAACTTCGACGGCGCATGGCCGACCGTGGACGACCAGAACAAGTGGCTGGCCGGAATATGCCAGGCGGCGGCGGTCGATTACCTGGGTGGCGGGGACGCCGGAGACGAGGCGCTGTACCAGTCGACGCTGGCCCCGTTCTGGACCTCGATCGCGGAGGACTCCTGGAACGCCGGCTCGCGCACGGTGAACTGTGCACTGACGAAGGGACGCGAAGGCGACGACGCGGGCTTCGCTGACCTGGCCGGTGACGTGCGCGGCGATTTCACCATTGACGGCAACCCGCCGGAGCCGCAGCCGACGCGGAACCCGCGGCGGTAGGGGTCCCGGGGGACCCGGTCTGGGAACTGCCTGGCGGACTGGTCCTGGCCGGATGCCCACATGCCGAATCCGAACGTCGCGAGCATGAGGATCACCGCCGGAGCGAGCTGCATGAGTTTCCCGCCGACCGACAGGGGCCACACGGTTCCTGGAGCGGTCGGAATCCGGCTGTCGGCGTCCTCGGGACTCGCACGGGTCGCGACGTCCTGGACCAGCAGCAGAAGGAGGAGCGCTGCCACTGCGAGCGGGACGGCATACTGCACCGCCCAGTTACTCCCGACGGCCAGGACGCCGCGACCGATGACTCTTCCGACTCGTTCACCCATACTTAGCCCCGTGAATTACCCCGTGTAACTCTCAGCGCTTCTTCATCACTGTCGCCTCCCCACACGCTGCGTCGCAACCTTGCTGTCGCACCCCACCGCGTCCCACCGCAGGAACCCGCCGCAACTACACTCGGCCCCAGCAACTGAACCCGCGGTACATCCACCCCAACACCAGCACTCCGGAGGCTCCCCATGGTCGAGGTCACCGACGAAGAATTCGAGGAACTCGTCGACCGGGGACTCGACATGATCCCCCGGAAACTCCTCAACAGCCTGAACAACGTCGCCATCGTCGTCGAGGACCGCAACGAGGAAGACCCCACCCTCCTCGGCCTGTATCACGGGGTCGCACTCACCGAGCGCTCCGTCGAATGGCCGACGTACCTGCCGGACAAGATCAGCATTTACCGGGGCGCCCTGTGCGACTGGTGCCGCGACCACGATGAGCTGGTGGAGCAGGTCGCCATCACCGTCGTCCACGAAATCGGACACCACTTCGGCATCGACGACGCCCGGCTCCACGAACTCGGTTGGGGTTAGACCCGGGCGCCCTTCATGTCGGGCCCTCCACCCCGTCAGGGACGGTAGATGTAGAGGTCGGTGGAGTCATCCTGGACCAGGAACGGGCTATCGCTCGCCTTCCGTCCTTCCTCGGTCACTGTGGCCCGGACCGTCAGGACACCGCCACCCGGTGAGCGTCATCCAGGGTGTCACTGGTCAGAGGCATCGTCAGCTCCTTGCCCGTGATCGATGAATGGTACCGATAGGACGGCTTCCCACCAGCGAAGACGATACTCAACGGGTCGCAGTGCCCGACCGCCGTGATCCCGGATTTCACTCCGAGCTGCTCCACCGCGATGCCGGCGACGCGGACGATGTCGCAGACGCCTTCTCCGCTCCGCCTGCGGAACTGCAACTCCCCAGGGAGACTGCGGCCGCCACAGATACCGCAGCGACGGGAGGGTGAAATGAACCTGAAGAGAGTGACGTCATGCGCTGAGTATGCGTTGGGCCCCCGGGCCCCGCACCGGCCCTGCGCTAGTTGCCGGCAAGACAGGTCCCGCAGGTCAGACCTGGGCGCCCACAGCCTCGGCACCCTCGATCGGCATGGTGTCGAGGTCGTACTTCTCGTTGGTCTCAAGACTCTCGAGAACCTCGGTGACCTCATGCTCCTCGTCGACGACCGGCATGGAGCCCAGCAGGTTGCGTCCCGCAGACTCCCGCATGAAGTACACGCCGATGCCGCCGACAATGCAGGCGAACATGATGTAGTACGCGCCGGCGAAGTCAGAACCGATGAGGTTCTGCAGCGCGGTGATGACGAAGCCGGTGGTACCACCGAACAGCGCGACCGCGACGTTGAACATCAGGCCCATCGCTGTGTACCGGCTGGCTGTCGGGAACAGTGACGGCAGGGCCGAGGCCTGGATCGAGACCTGGAACATCATGATCACACCGATGATCATCAGGCCCGCCAGCGTGGACCACACGTGGTCCATCATCATCAGCGCGAAAGCCGGGATCGCGCACACCACACCGACCACGCAGCCGGTGATCATCACCGGGCGGCGTCCTATCCGGTCGGACAGCGAACCGAACAACGGCAGTCCGATGGAGACGATGATCAGCACCGGCACCAGCAGCGCATTGCCGTGGACAGTGTCGTAGCCGAGGGTGTCGGTGAGGTAGGTCGGCATGAACGTCGTCAGTGCGTAACCGACGACCTGCGCACACATGACGAGCGCGGATCCCATGAGGATCTCCGGCCAGAAGTGACGGATCAGGTAGCTGACCTGCCCCATCAGGCTCGTGTCATTGCCGCCGGACGCCGCGGTGGCGGCGTCCTCGCCATCCTGGGAGGACGCGTCGACAGTGTCACCGACGCGCTCCTCACGGCTCTCCTGCACGGCCTCGAAGGCCTGCGACTCCTCGATATTGGAGCGCATGTACAGGCCGGTCAGGCCCAGCGGCAGCGCGACCCAGAAGGCGACGCGCCAGCCCCAGGACTCCATCTGGGCGTCCGTCGTCACGACCTCCAGCACCGAGACCAGCGCCGCCGCAGCGGCGAAGCCCAGGTAGGAGCCGAGATCCAGGAAGGACCCCCAGAAACCGCGGCGCTTGTCCGAGGAGTATTCGGCGATGAACGTCGCCGCGCCGGCGTACTCACCGCCGGTGGAGAAGCCCTGGACGAACTTCAGCAGGATCAGCAGGACCGGGGCCACGATCCCGATCTGCTGGTAGGTCGGGAGGCAGCCGATGAGGAACGTGCCTGCGGACATCATGATGATCGTGAACGCGAGGATCGCCTTGCGTCCCACCCGGTCCCCGATGGGCCCGAGGATCAGTCCGCCGAGGGGGCGGACGAGGAATGTCACCGCGAGGGTGGCGAAGCTCGCCAGCCCGTCCCACGGCGAGGGCAGCGGGAAGAAGTGGAAGGTGATGTAGGTCATGACATAGGAGAAGACTCCGATGTCGTACCACTCCATGAAGTTCCCGAGCAGTGTGGCGCGCAGCGCCTTCTTCATCTTTGACTGGTCCACGACGTGAATGTCGCTCGCCTCGATCGGCGTCGTGGAGGGTGCATTGTTAGCCACAATGGTTCCTTCCTATGGTCGAGCCCGATCGACCGTAGCGGAAACCAGCGGAAGATATAACTAAGTGACCTATGTTAACCGGGGAGGTTCTCCGTGCCCGCCCCACTCAGTAACCTTCCAACCAGCGGAAATGACGTCGGTCAGAGTTTCTCCGACAAATCTCGATGCCACGTCCTTCTCCGGAACCCACGCCGCCGTGTGGAGCATCGGGGCGTCCGTCGTGGGAAGCGTCGGCAGGGCGGTTGACGGCAACGAAGCCCCCGGTCCCAGTTCCGGCACCTCCAGTTCCACCCGGGAGGTGTTCGGCAGCAGCGAGCGCACCGCCCACTCCGGCTCGACCCTGCCGAGGAACCCGGCCACCAGACGGATCACCGCTCCGTGGCTCACCACCGCCAGATCAGAGCCCGTCGACTGCGCCGTGACCAGCTGCGGCAGCAGTGTGTCGAGGTAGCGGCTGACCACCTCACGTCCGGTCAGCGCCCCGGGCATCGCCAGATCCAGCGACCCACCCAGCCACTCGCCGAAGAACCGGTGGTAGTTGTACTGGGCCTCGGGATCACTGCGCATCTCGTAGTCACCGGCCGGGATCTCAGAGATCCCCGGCCACGCGTCCGGCGTCGGCAGCACCAGCCCGGCCCCGGCGGCACCCTCGACGATCCCCTTCGCGGTCTGCTGCGCCCGCAACGCCTGGGAGGACGCCAGGGTCAGACCGACCCCTGAAGCGTCCTGCGCTCCGTACTCCCCCGCGATGAGTTCACCGGCGGCGTAGGCCTGTGACCTGCCCAGTTCTGTCAATGCGGCACCGGGCAGATTCGTGTCCAGCGAGTGGGAGACATTCGACGTCGTCTGTCCGTGACGGATCAGCAGCAGCCGGGTCATGCGTACGGCTCCCCCTTCGTCCGCGACTCGATCCACGCCCTCGACTCCGTGTAGTCCGGCGGCATCGACCCGGACGGCCCGTTCACCCCGCCGACCCAGCCCTCCTGCGGCCAGGACCCCAGGTACCGGAACCGCTCGGCGTAGCGGTACAGCCCGGCAAGTGCCTCGGCCACGGCCGGATCATCGATGTGCCCGGCGACCTCGACATGGAAGTTGTACGTGCCGGCCTTCTCCCGGGTGGGCCGCGACTCGATCCGAGACATGTCCACCCGGCGCGTCGCCAGCTCCATCAGTGCCATCACCAGCGACGCCGGCTCATTCGGTACCCGCAGCACGATCGCGGTGCGGTCGTTGCCGGTCCGGGCCGGCGGGGTCTGCGGCCTGGTGACCAGCACGAACCTGGTGCGGGCATCCGGCAGGTCGTTGATGCCGTCGGCGAGGGTCTCCAACCCGTTGAGCTCCCCGGCGCGGGCGGGCGCGAGGGCGGCGTCCACCTCCCCGGCGGCGACGGCGGTGGCCCCGGAACCATTGGAGGACGCCGCGACGAAGGTGACGTCCGGCAATGTGACCCCACGCCAGTTCGCCGTCTGGTTGTACGCCACCGGATGGCAGGTCAGCGTCCTCACGTCGGCCAGCGTCGTACCCGGTCGGACGAGCAACTGGAAGGCGACGGGCACATCATGTTCCCGCACGATCTGCAGTTCAGAACCGACGGTGAAAGCGTCGAAGGTCTGGGTCACCGGGCCGTCGACACTGGATTCCAGGGCGACGCAGGCGACGTCCGCCTCCCCGGAACGCACCATGTCCAGGGCGACCGCCGGAGAGGTGACGGTGATGTGGTCGGCGTCCGCCGGCAGATGCCCGGCGGTCGTGAAGTCGAGGACAGCCTGTTCGGTGAAGGTGCCCCTGGGCCCGAGGAAAGCGACGGTGGTCATGCCCATCAACCTACCTGGGCGAGCGCTACGCTGGGTCACCATGGGAACGCCCGGAACACCGACCACCACCGCCGCACGCCTGGCCGCCGTCGCCGCGTCGACCGGGCTCAGTGCCGCCGAGCTGGGGGTCGCCCGGTTGTACGACACCCCGCACACCAGCAGCTGTGCGGAGAACACCGGAACGCTGCACGGCACGGAGGTGCTGGTCAAGGACCTGCAGCGGGTCGCCGGGGAGACCACCGGGTTCGGCAGCCCCGCCCACGAGGACGTCTCCGACGAGCACGACTCCACCGTCCGCAGCCTGCTCGCCACCGGGGCCTCGCTGGTCGGCGCCTCGGTCACCGCCGAGTACGGCGCCACCGTCTACACCGAACCTGGCCTGGTCGGTGGCGGTCCGGGACCGGTGAACCCGGTCGATCCGAGGATGACGACCGGTGGGTCCTCCTCCGGGGCGGCGGTGGCGGTCGCCCGCGGGATCGTCGACATCGCCCACGCCAATGACGGCGGCGGGTCGATCCGGGTGCCGGCGGCGGCGGTCGGTCTGCCCGGGCTGAAACCGGCGCACCGGGTCTTCGGGTCCGGAGCACTGCCGAACCCGGCGGCGCAGGGCTTCATCGCCCGTGACCTCGCGCTCACGGCGCGGGCCTACGATGTAGCCTCCACGGCCCCGGTGCGCCCGGGCCTGCGCCTGGGCATGTCCACGGTCCCCTTCCACGGGGATCCGGGGCAGGCCGGGCCGACGGCGGTGGACCCGCGGATCGCCACGGCCACCACCGCGTCCGCCGCGTTGTTGGTGACCCACCCGCAGGTCAGCGGGATTGTTCCGGTCGAGACCCCGTACCCGGTGGAGCGGTTCACGGTCTTCTCCCGCATCATGGCCGCCCGGTGCGTGGGCCTGCCCGATCCGCTGGGCCCGATGCCCGGGTGGCTCAAGGAACAGGGCCGGTCGTTGGCGGTGTCCGATATCGAGGACGCCGCGGCGTCCCTGCGCGTCCTGCCCGGGGACATCGAACGCGCCTGGCCGGACGTGGACGTGGTCGTCACCCCGACGCTGGCCTGCGCGCCGCCACCGGTCGGCGCATTCTCGTCTCTGGCATTGGCCGGGTCGCACCGGCTCGATTTCCTCGCGCAGACCGCGTGGACGCCGTGGGCGACCCTGTGGAATCTCACCGGTTGGGCCGCACTGTCGGTGCCGCTCGTCACCCCCGCACCCGGGCAGTGGCCGGTCTCGGTACACCTGGGTGCCGTCGGCGACCGGGCGGACACCGCGACGCTGCTCGCGCTCGGCGCCCATCTGCAGGACGCCGTGGCGCGGATGACCGGTTCCGGGGACGCTGACGTATCCGGGTTCGTGGTGGCCGAGCCGGGCAACATCGAGGCCCTGCGGTACCGGCCGGTCGTGGCCGGGCACTCCCACGGGCACTCCCACGGAGACGGGCGCACACATGACCACTGACCAGGGTCGCGTCCGCCGGTGGTTGGCCGCACCCTCCCCGGTACAGCCGGAGCCGGTGACCGCGTACGCCGACCGCCGGGCCCTGCGCTGGGAGATCGCCCTTGTCCTGGCCGTCACCTTCGGTACCTCAGGCGTGCGGGCGGCACTACGGCTGCTCGAGTCCGCGACGACGCCGACCCGGCTCAACAAGCAGACCACCACCCTCAACGCCCAGAAGTCCTCACTGGCCTGGCTGGACCCCCTGTTCCAGCTCATCAGTTCCGGGGTGCTGCTCGCCTGGGGCGGACTGGCGGTGTTCCTGCTGCTCCGGCATGTGCCGGTGTGGTTGACGGGGATCTCGCCGCTGCGTCCTTCCCGGCGCGATGTGTTACCGGGAGTCGGCCTGGCGGCACTGATCGGGCTGCCGGGGCTGGTGTTCTATGTGGTGGCGGTGCAGCTCAACCTGTCGAAGCAGGTCATGGCCTCGGGCCTGGACTCCTCGGTCGGCGATGTCCTGCTGCTGGTCATCAACGCCTGGGCGAACGGCTTCGCTGAGGAGTTCATCGTGGTCGCGTGGCTGGTGTCCCGGCTGCGGCAGCTGCAGGTGCCGTGGGTGTGGGTGTTCGTCGCCTCATCGGTCCTGCGTGGGAGCTACCACCTCTACCAGGGCTATTCCGCCGGGCTGGGAAACATCGTCATGGGGCTGGTGTTCGTGTTCTTCTTCTGGCGGACCGGTCGGGTGTGGCCGCTGGTCATCGCGCACGGACTGATCGACACCGTCGCCTTCGTGGGCTACCAGGTCCTCGGCGGGGTGCCGGGGTTGTAGCACCCAGTCCGCCCGGACCCCGCCCCGTTCACCTCAGATACATCACAGCCCGTGCCGCATCCGGGCCGGAAAAGTAGCACAGCGTGTGATGTATCTGAGGTGAACGGGGCGCCGCGCATGGGCCGGACCGGTGCATCCCCCTGCCAGCGTGCACGCACCGGACTGACAGCGAATCATCCGCGAACCCGGACGTCGGTGTCATGGCTACGCCAGTACCGGGTCCTAGAGTTCTTCGCATGGACGTCAGCCACTGAGGGGGCGGCGTCCTGAGAGGGCCCCGACACCCCGGCCGACCTGCGTGATCCGGTCCGGTCGTGATGCCGGTGTTCACCGTGGCGAGGACGGTGACTCCGGTGGTGTCGGGAACGACGGAGCCGCAGGCGCCCGGTACTGAGAGGGACCGGCACCTGCGGCTCCGCTGTATCTGCCGCGTGTGTCGGACGTGGTTGTGCCGCTGTCAGCGCTTCCGCTTCTTCTTGCCCCGCGAGCCCTTCTTCGCCGCCTCGACGGCCGCCGAGTTCGCCGCCTTGACCATCGGCACGAAGCCACAGACCACCGCGAGGTAGGGCACCAGACCGAGATAGCCGGCCCAGTCCGCCTGCACGATCAGGCCGATGACCAGGGCGACCAACCACACAACCGCGGTCACGGCGATGGTCTTCCTGGCGACCGGCAGCGCAGCCTCGTGACCGGCAGCCCAGGTCGCGTCGGTCTTCTTCACGGTCGGCGTGACCAGGCCGAAGCCGCTGTCCCGCGACAGATGCCCCTGCGCCGCCGCCCGGACCATCGCGAAGACGATCCATGCCGCGACTACCGCCAGTACACCGGCCAGCAGGCCCAGGGTCTCATCACTCATAGACACAAGAGTATCGGCGTTCACCGCGGGGACCGAACCGGACTCATCTCATCCCCGAGGATGATCAGCTCCCCCGGCCCCTTCGTTATGCTGTCCTCCATGACTCAACCTCCCCGACCGAACGACGGAAGCGACAACTACGCCCGGGACCACCTCGGGCGCGTCCTGCGCGACCGGTTCGGCAACCCGGTGCCGCGGCGACCCGAGGCCCGCCCCGGTAACGCCGGGACCGGCGGGGAGGCAGGACAGGACCAGCCGCGGGGTCGCCACGAACGCTCCGGGGCACAGCCGCCCGCACAACCCCCCTCACAACCCCCCTCACAACCCACGGACAACAGCACTCGGATGTACGGGGATTCCCCCTCACAGCAGAGCTCCGGTGGCCAGCCCGCGCCGCCGCAGTACCGGCGGGCCGAGAACCAGCAGCAGGGCCAGCCGCCCTACCGCGACCAGTACCCGCCACGCGATCCGGCGCAACAGCCGATGCCACCGATGCAGCGCCCGGAACAGCGGGGCCAGCCGCCCCGCCAGACCCCATCCCGGGCACCGCGTCAGAAGAAGAAGCGCCGTCGCCCGCGCATCGGACGCATCCTCGGCGTCCTCCTGCTGGTGATCGTCGTCATCATCGGCGGTACAGCGTGGTGGGTCGATTCCAGCCTCAACCGGATCGACGCACTCACCGACTCCTCCACCGGCAACACCAAGGGCACGAACTGGCTGCTCGTCGGCTCCGACTCCCGCGAAGGTCTCTCCGAGGAGGACGGTGAACGCTACGCCGCCGGTGACCTCTCCGAAGGCGGCCAGCGCACCGACACGATCATCGTCGTCCACGTCCCGTCCTTCGGTGGCAAGCCGACGATGGTCTCCATCCCGCGCGACTCCTACGTGGAGGTCCCCGGCTACGGCATGGACAAGATCAACTCCGCCTTCTCCTACGGCGGTCCGCAGCTGCTGCAGCAGACCGTCGAGCAGAACACGGGCATGCGTATCGACCACTACATGGAGCTCGGATTCGCCGGCTTCGCCGGGATCGTGGACGCCGTCGGTGGCGTCACCCTGTGTCCCAAGGAGCCCATCGACGACCCGATGGCCGGCCTGAACGTCGAGGCCGGCTGCCAGGAGATGGACGGACCGACCGCGCTGGGCTACGTGCGTACCCGCTACACCTCGGCCAACGGTGACCTCGACCGGGTCGAGCGCCAGCGTGAGTTCCTCACCGCGGTGATCAAGAAGGTCGGGTCCCTCTCGACGATGATCAACCCGTTCCGGGCCTTCCCCCTGATCAGCAACCTGACGGATGCCGTGACCGTGGACAACGGGGACCATGTGTGGCACCTGGCGTCGCTGGGACTGGGTCTGGTCCGCGGTTCCGAGCAGCAGACCGTCCCGGTCGGCGGTTTCGCCGACACAGACGCCGGCAGCGTCGTCCTGTGGGACGACGCTGCCGCAGAGGAACTGTTCTCGACGATGCGCTGAGCGGTGCTGACAGCTGCGCCGGGCAGTTCCGGGAGGGGGGAGCTGAGCTGACTAGAGCGCCGCGAGGGCGGCGTCGTAGTCGGGCTCGGTGGTGATCTCGGGGACCAGCTCGGTGTGGAGCACGGTGCCGTCGGTGTCGATGACGACGACGGCCCGGGCCAGCACACCAGCCAGCGGGGAATCCAGCAGACGCACGCCGTAGTCCTCACTGAAGGAGGAGCGGAACGACGAGGTCGCGGTGACGTTCTCGATGCCCTCGGCGGCGCAGAAGCGGCCCAAGGCGAAGGGGAGGTCCTTGGAGACCGAGACGACGACTGTGTTGTCCAGGCCGGTGGCGCGCTTGTTGAACTCACGCTCGGAGTTCGCGCACACGCCGGTGTCGACCGACGGGAAGATGTTGAGGATCACGCGCTTGCCGGCGAAGTCTGTCAGCGAGACATCCTGCAGGTCAGCGTTGACGGTGGTGAAAGCGGGCGCCGCGGCACCGACGGCGGGGAGATCGCCGACGGTGTGGGCGGGGGTTCCGGAGAATGCGGTATCAGCCATGACACCGTTTCTACACGGTTCTCGCGGATCGTGACCCCGCGGTCAGCGGATCGTGACCCCGCGGTCAGCGGATCGTGACCTCGCGGGCGATGATCGTCTGCTTCGACTTCTGCTCCTCGGCGGTGAGCTGGGCGGCATCACCGGAACCTGCGAGCTCGTCGAGGGCGGCGGCGAGCTTGGCGTCCAGCTTCTCCAGCGGGGCGGCGAACTCCGGTGCGGTGACCGAGTTGTCCAGGTCGAAGACCGGGACGAGCAGGCCGTGGGTGCGGAAGACACCGGCGAAGCGGGTGTCCTCGCCGAGGTTCAGCTCACCGGCGGCGTGCACGCGGGCCAGGGCCGGCAGCAGCACATTCTCGGTCTCAGGGCGGATCCAGCGGATGTGGGCCTTCTCTCCCGGGTCGATCCACCAGGCGGCACCGGTGACCGGGGCGTCGATGCGCTCGGACGGCAGGACCGAGTCATTGGCCTGCTGCAGGGTCTGCTGCACGGTCGGATTGGACTGCTGGTCCTCGGTGAGCCACCAGTTGAAGTCCTCGGCGACGTCGATGATCGGGGTCTGGTCCTTGACGAGCAGGGTGTCCAGCGCCGGCTCGGAGCCGTCGGCGACACCGGTCTCCAGGGAGGCACCCGGCGCGGCGTCCTTCACCCAGTTCAGGGTGAAGGCGAGGTCGCGGTTCGGGTTGTTGCCACGCTGGGCAGTCTGCAGGGCGACGAGTGCCTCACCACCCTCCTCCTCCGGGCGGACCAGGGCGGCGACGGCACCCGGCAGCACGGTGACGATGCGCACCGGGCGGGGGAACGCGGCGTCCGCCACCGTCTCGGCGAGGAAGTGCGCCGAGGGGACGAACTCCTGCATCGCGACGAGGTCGGCCTCGGCCGCGAAGCCGTCGTAGGGGCGGGGGTCGCGCGCAAAGGCGGCGCGCTCGGCAGCGCGGCGGGCGAGCTTCGCCTGGCGGCGGCTCATGCCCTCGGGCAGGACTTCTTCGTTCTTCTTCTTCTTGGCCACCCGGCCAGTGTATGTCAGCGGCTCAGGCTCCGGAACGGGTCGCCCCCTCGCACCACCCGCGGGCCCGGTCCGGGAAGTCCGTGGCGATCCACCCGATGTCGTGACGCTGCGCCCACCGGACGTTCCCCGGAGTGTTCAGCGTGTAGAGGTAGGTGTTGGACGGCGCGTCCCCCAGTCCCTGCGGTGCGGTGCGTGCCCGGGTCACGGCGAAACCCGGGGACTGGGCGACACACGCCGGCTCCAGATGACGGACCACCTTCCAGCCGGTGTACTCCTTGCGCAGGTACACGCGGTGGATCCCCGGGTTGATCTTCCGGAACCGGGCCAGGGAGCCGGGGTCGAAGGAGATGAGGTGGACCAGGTCCGCGCCCGGGCCGGTGGCCGTCTCCTCAGCCAGGCCCGCCGCCACGAGGTCGCTCTGCAGGGCGTGTTCCAGCTGGCCGCGGCGCTCGGCGAAGGTGTCGAGGCGCTTGGTCTCCACGAAGATCTCCGGGCGGTAGTCGTGCCGCCCGTCGGGCCGCTGTGCGTCCTTCACCAGCCCCAGCAACTCTGCCAGGGTGAGGATCCGTTGCGGACGCTCGACTGTGCCGAAGTTCAGTTCCCGCAGCTCGGCGAGGGTCTTCGTGTTCACCGCGCCGGTGCCGTCGGAGGTGCGGTCGACCGTCGGGTCATGGAGGCAGACCGCCACCCCGTCGGCGGTGAGCTGGATATCGCACTCCACTCCGTCCGCACCGAGCGCGAAGGCGGTCTCGTAGGCGTCCTGCGTCATTTCCGGGTGGTATCCGCTGGCGCCGCGGTGCGCGATGATCTTCACGCTTCACACGGTAGTCACGGCAGGCACCGCGGTCACGGTAGGCTGACTTCCGTGGCAGAAAACCCGGCAGTCGGTACCCCACTCCCCTCGGTCAGCGATACGGCGCTGGTGTTCGAGGGCGGGGCGATGCGGTCCGCCTTCTCCTGCGCGATGGTGCAGGCACTGGTCGAAGCGGGGATCTCCTTCGACTGGACCTACGGAAACTCGGGCTCCGCGGTGCACGTGGCGACCTACCTCTCCCACGAACCCGAACTCGCCCGCGACTACTACACGGTCTTCCCCGGCGACCCGCTGTTCGGCGGCATCCGACCTTTCCTGCGCGGCGACGGATTCTTCAACACGAAGTACCTCTTCAGCGGCACCGCCCGTATCGAGGACCGGCGTATGGCCCCGGACTGGACCGCCATGAAGGCCAATCCCGGCAACTTCCGCATCTCCGGATTCAACGGTCGCACCGGCGAGACCGTCCACTGGAGCAAGGCAGACATGACCGGGTTGGACGACTTCCTGCTCCACGCCCGCGCCTCGGCGTCGCTGCCGGTGCTCATGCCACCGACGCGGATCGGCGGGGAGATCTTCTTCGACGGTGCCTTCGGGCCGACCGGTGGCATCCCCATCGACTCCGCACGCGAGATGGAGGGCTTCGACCGTTTCCTGGTCATCATGACGAGGACGCGCTCCTACCGGAAGAAGGCGACGAAGCTCGCCTGGGCGGTGAACCGGTGGTTCCCGCAGTACCCGGCGCTGGTGGATTCTATGCGTGACCGGCACATGCGCTACAACCGCACCCGCGACTGGATCTTCGAACAGGAGCGGCTGGGCCGGGCCTACATCTTCGCGCCGCACCGGATGCCGATCGGCAACGGCACCCGGAAGCTCAACGAACTCGCGGAGACCTACGAGGCCGGCCTGGCGCAGGCCCGCGAGGAGATTCCGCTGATCAAGCGGTTCCTCGGACTCTAGTTCGGCGCCGGATCCGCGCTAGAGGTCGAAGACGCCGGCGCCCTCCATGACCTGTTCTAGAGTGTCAGCGGAGTGGGCGAACTGGTCGCTCTCCGTGGCGTCCAACGGCAGTTCAACGGCTTCGCGGACGCCGTCGCGTGCGATGACGGCGGGAGTGCCGATGTAGACGGGACGGCGTCCTTCCCGGCCGTAGATACCGTCGACCAGCGTGGACACCGGTAGGGCGACATCCTCGTTGCCGAGGACGGCCGCGGTGATCCGGGCCAGGCCCTGGCCGATGCCGAAGCTGGTCGACCCCTTGGCCTTGATGATCCCGTAGGCGGCGTCCCTGGTCTGCGCGAAGATCCGGTCGGCGGCCTCGGTGCCACCGGCGGCGGCGAGGCGGGTCGACAGCGGGACGCCGGCGACCGAACCCACCGACCAGACGGGCAGCTCGGTGTCCCCGTGCTCGCCGATGACGTAGGCGTGGACCGACGTCGGGGCGATGTCGAAGTGGTTACCGAGCGCCCAGCGGAGTCGGGCGGTGTCCAGCACCGTGCCGGAACCGATGACGCGGCGGGAGGGCAGCCCGGACACCTTCCAGGTGACGTAGCTGAGGATGTCCACCGGATTGGACGCGACAAGGTAGATACCGTCGAATCCGGAATCACGGACAGAACCGACAATGCCCCGGAAAATCCCGACGTTCTTTTCGACGAGATCCAGTCGGGTTTCGCCGGGCTTCTGGGCAGCGCCGGCGCAGATGCAGACGATGTCGGCGTCCGCACAGTCGGCGTAGTCACCCTGGGTGATGACGGTGCGGTGGTTGGACCAGGGGACGGCGTGGTTGAGGTCCTGGACCTGGCCCCAGGTCCTCTTCTCGTCGAGGTCGATGAGGACGAAGCGGTCGCAGAGACCCTGGTTGATCAGGGCGAAGGCGTAGGCGACGCCGACATCGCCGGCGCCGACGAGGACGATCTTCGTGGCCGGAATGCCGGCCGGGGCGGTGGCGCCGGTGGTGGTCATGGCGCGGTCCTTCCGTTGAGGTGGTGGTTTCAGGTTCAAGGATAGCCGCGGCATGCCCGGGCGAACGGGGTGGAGAATGTCACTTTGCCCACAAAGTTCAATTCCTTGAACTTTCTTTTTCGAATTGCTGACCATTGCACAGTTCGGAATTTCGGGCCACACTGGACGCCGTAACAGACGTTATGACGAAAGGACCACGAAACATGGCCGTGTACGAACTTCCCGAGCTCCCTTACGCCTACGATGCGCTGGAGCCGCACATCTCCGCCGAGATCATGACACTCCACCACGACAAGCACCACGCGACCTACGTCGCCGGCGCCAACGCCGCTCTGGAGGCCCTCGAGAAGGCCCGCGAAGAGGGCGGCAACCCGGACACCGTCCGTGCGCTGTCCAAGAACCTCGCCTTCAACCTCGGTGGCCACACCAACCACTCCATCTTCTGGAAGAACCTCTCCCCGAACGGTGGCGGCGAGCCCACCGGCGAGCTGGCCGAGGCCATCAACCGTGACTTCGGTTCCTTCGAGAAGTTCCAGGCGAACTTCAACGGTGCCGCCCTGGGCCTGCAGGGCTCCGGCTGGGCCGTCCTGGGCTACGACCACATCGCCGGCCGCCTCATCGTCGAGCAGCTGACCGACCAGCAGGGCAACACCTCGGTGAACTTCACCCCGCTGCTCATGCTGGACATGTGGGAGCACGCCTTCTACCTCCAGTACAAGAACGTCAAGGCCGACTACGTCAAGGCCGTCTGGAACGTCTTCAACTGGGACGACGTCGCCGAGCGCTTCGCCGCCGCCAAGGCGTAGCAGTTCCCGCAGTTCTGTAGCGCCGGACCGCTCCAGGCGGTTGTACGGAGAGTCGTCACCGACTCCTCTGTGAGGTCCTGACACGGGCGTCTCAGGGTGGTTTCCATCCCCGGAACCACCGTGAGGCGCCCGTGTCGCATGTGTGGGTGGGCACAACCCGGCCACAACCCCAGACGCGGCTACGACTCGACCGGTTGGTCTGGTACGCCCGGACCAACCGGTCGGGCCGTACCCGCACCACGCGTCCGCCGCTAGGCTGGCGAGGGTGAGCAAGAAGGACAGGAAGAAACAGCACGGGGCCACGCCCGCCGTGCTCGCACTCGAAAAGGCCGGTGTCGACTTCACCGTCCGCACCTTCGAGCACGATCCCGAGGTCGCGGACTACGGGGACGAGGCTGCCGCAGCACTCGACATGCCGGCACAGCAGATCTGCAAGACTCTCCTCGTCGAACTCGACGGCGGCCCGCACGACGGACGTATGGGGGTCACCGTCGTCCCGGTAACGATGATGCTCGACCTCAAGGCCGCCGCCTCGGCCTTCGGGGCGAAGAAGGCGACCATGGCGGACCCGAAGGCCGCCGAGCGCTCCACCGGCTACGTCGTCGGCGGCATCAGCCCGCTGGGCCAGAAGAAGCGCCTGGCCACGGTGCTGGACGACGGCGCCGCGTCCGAGGAGACCCTCCTCGTCTCCGGCGGACGCCGCGGCTTCGACGTCGAGCTCACCCCCGCAGACCTGGTGACCGTCCTGGACGCAACGGTCGCCCCCATCGGCCGGGAGGACCTCTACCGGTGACCCCACCGGCAGAAGACGACTACCCGCAGGTGACGCCGGTGGCGTGGACCGGGCAGTAGCCGTCCGGGTTCTTGTCGAGATACTGCTGGTGCTCGTCCTCGGCCAGGTAGTACTCTCCCGCCGGCGTCTCGGCCAGCGGCACGATCTCTGTGGTGATGTCACCGTAGCCGGCGTCCTTCAGCCGCTCCCCGTAGGAGGAGACCACCGACCGGGCGATCTCGACCTGCGCGGCGACCTCCTCCGGCGTCCCGACGGGGTAGATCACCGAGCGGTACTGCGAGCCCACGTCATTGCCCTGCCGGTCGCCCTGGGTCGGGTCGTGGTTTTCGAGGGCCACCCTGAGGACCGACTCGAGCGAGACCGCCGACGGATCCCAGACCACATCGACGACCTCGGAGTGCCCGGTCCGCCCGGTGCACACCTCACGGTAGGTCGGGTTGGGTGTGTAACCGCCTGCGTAGCCCACCGACGTGGCCTCCACCCCGTCGATCTGCCACAGCAGCTTCTCCGCACCCCAGAAACACCCCAGGCCCAGAACGATGTGCTGCTGGCCGGGCTTCCACGGGCCGGTGACCGGCGTCCCCAGCACCGTGTGGGGCTTCGGATCGGTCAGTACGGGTTGGTGTCCGCCCTTGAGCGCGGTCTCGCTGTCCGGCCGTTCCGCGTGAAACGGCCCGGACGAGTTCATGGCCATCAGTCGTTGCAGGAAATCCACGGTTGTCCCGTCCTTTCTCAGTACTCCAGCGGCGGAACACCGGGTGCCCCGAGCCGCAGCCAACGACGCACCGCGGCAGGTGCGTAGCAGTCGTCGGCGTTGTAACGCTCCAGGGTACGCCGGGCACGGGAGGACGCCTCGGCACGCGCACCGGCGTCCGACCCGTCATCCCCGTCGACGTCCCCCACCGCGATCTCGAAGAGGTCGACCGCTGCCCGGCCGTCGACATCCTCCTGGCTGAAGGTGAAACCGGCGAGCTTCGCCACGGACTTCAGTCCCAGTGACCCGTTCGCCGCCAGTGCGGTCTTGACCAGGGCGAAGACGTCGACCCATTCGGGCGAGTTGAGGAAGGCGTTGACGTCGGCGAGGGTCGGCATGACGATGCCCGGCGCGTACTCGCGTCCGCCGAACCGGGTCGCATAGCTGCGCATCCAGTGGTTCTCGCCCTGCTGGGAGTAGCAGTAGGCGCGGAAGACGCGGTAGGAGTCATGTGCGGCTCGGCGGCGGGCCATGAGCCAGGTCCAGTAGCGGGCGACGTGCTCCCCCTCGTCACCGTCGCGACTGAAGTCGGTGAATGGCCGGTACTCGGAGCCGTCGAAGGTGCCCCAGAGGAACGTGCCGCGCGAAGGGTGGGCCTCCATGTCGACGTCGATCTCCACGGCGTCCCCGATCTCCGCGGCCATCGGCAGTTCGCCGTCGCCGAGGTGTCCGGGCATGCGGAAGGCATGACCGCACCACAGGTCAGGGCCCGTGATCCACCGGCGCAGCGGTCTACGCAGGAACTCCACCCCGGCCATCCAGGCGGCCGCCAGGGCGGGGTCCTCCCGGTTGACCCCGGGAAGCGTCGACAGTTCCGCAGGCCGGTCGGCGAGGGCGGCGAGATCCGGCAGGGTGTGGACGCCGAGTTCGCGCCACTGCCGGCCCCGGTCGCCGGGGAGCATGAGGCTGAGGTCGCCGCTGTCGACGAGCTCGCGCCGGCAGTGGTTGTGGAACTCGCAGCCGAGGCACTCGCGGACGCGCACCGGGTGGGCCGGGACCGGTGCCTCGAGGGCACGTTCCAGGCCGTCGAGGACGCGGTCGGCGGGGATGACGACGCACCGGGCGTAACCGCCGACCCCGGTGGTCCCTCCGGCGCCGCCACCGATGAACCCGACGTCCCCGGACGCCAGACCGAGCCGGTCGAGCAGGACATGGGCGACGGCGACCTTCTGGGAGTCGACGGCGTTGCTGCGGTGCTTCAGTGGGGCGACGACCGGTGTGGACAGACCGAGAGCTGCGACGTCCACCACGCGGACACTGTTCTTCTCCGCCGCGCCTTTCGCCCGACGCGCGGTGGTGTGCGCGGTGACGGTCACCGGCATGTACACAGTGGACCCGCTGATCCCCGCACCGTCGTCGAGCCGGACCAGCAGGTCGACGTCACAGGCCAGGGCATCGTCCGCGAGGCGGGCCCCGGTGATGACGCGGACGCCGGCGGCGAGGGCCTCCAGGGTCTGCTCCTCGGCGGTGCCGTCGTCGACGACGTCGATGCGGCTGAACGTCACCCGGTCACCTTGACGGGCGACGGTGGGCAGGGCCGAGGCCACGGCGGCACGGCGCAGGGCCGCGCGTTGCCGGTGGGCCTGACGGTCCGCCCTGGCGGTCAGGGAGAGTTCAGGGGTGACGCGTCCTCCGGTCGCGGCGCGCAGCAGAATACTGCGGCGGCGGCAACCGGTGAGGTCTGCTGGAGTCACCGGTGTGACCGGCAGAAGGTGGTTCGTCACAATAGGTCCCATCCTATTGGCTAGAGTGGTCCACCAGAAACACACGCGGTCACCGGTCGGCACCGCAGTACGTTCCACAGCAGGTACAGGAGACCTTTCACATGGGAGTTGTCAGTTCTATCCGCCGTAGGCGCCACGAGAAGAAGGCGGCGTACAAGGCGGCGAAGGTCCAGGCGAAAGAGACGGCGAAGGCCACCGCAAAAGCGGACAAGGCCCGGGAAAAGTACCTGCAGAAGACTGCCGGGAAGATCCGCGCCATCGACGACAAGGCCGCGAAGCGACAGGACAAGAAGGATCTCGAGTCTGCGAAGGCCCTGGTCGCGCAGGCCAAGTCCAAGCGCGTCACCGCAGGTAAGGTGCTCGGCTGGGTGAGTGCCGCCCGCGTGGTGATCCCGGTCGCCGCACCGCTGGCCTACCGTGCCGTCGCGAAGCTGGGGTCCACCCCGTCCGGTCAGGGCATCTCTTCGCTGCTCGGCGGTTTCGGCGCCGGCGCCACCGCCCCGGGGCATGACGCTGTCCAGCGCGCACGTATCGCGGATCTGCGTAACCGTGCCGGTGCGACCAATGTCCCGGATTCCGTGGAGAAGGAAATCAACGGAAAGCTGCGGACGCTGGAGACGAGGCTGAAATCCGCGTCCTCCGAAGCCGAGTTCGCCGCTGTGTCCACGGAACTTGATCTCCTGGACGCCAGGCTCGACGCCGCATAATTCACGTCAACAGTGCCGACGTTAGTTTTCCCGCGTCGACATTCAGCGAATTGACAGGGCAGATATTCGCGCGGCCCGTTCTATATGGGTTACACTCGCTCACCAGAAGCATCAGCATCCATCAGCATCCATCAGCGTCCATCTGCATGAACGAGTAAAGGATTATCACCATGGCACGTCGTGAAGTCACCCAGTTCTTCGACGATCTGGACGGTACCGCCCTCAGCGCGGACGCCGTGAACGTCGTCGAGTTCTCCTACGCCGGTTCGGATTACACCCTGGACCTGTCCGAGGACAACGCACTCAAGTTCGCCGTTGATCTGGAGCCGTACCTCAAGGTCGCCACCAAGGTCGCGAAGACCCGTTCCAACCGCTCCCGCGCCACCGGTTCCGCTGCTCCGAAGTCCGACCCGAGCCGCAACAAGCGTATCCGCGAGTGGGCCCGCGACAACGGGCACACCGTGTCCGCCCGCGGCCAGATCTCCCACGAGATCATCTCCGCCTACGAGCAGGCCAACCCCTCCGACCGCTGATCGACGACTGATAGACCGCCGCTTCCCGGCAGGTCAGAGCATTCCCGCTTCCCGGGCCGCCGCCACTGCAGAGGTACGGGAGCGGACGCCGAGTTTCGTGTTGATGTGCACGAGATGCGATTTCACCGTCGCCTCGGAAAGAAACAGGGCGGCACCTATTTCACGGTTACTCCGCCCGTCCGCGACCAACTGGAGAACCTCGAGTTCCCGGCTGGTCAGCGCATTCGCCGGTTCCTCTTCCCGGTGCATCAGACGGGTCGCCACCGACCCGGACATTGCCGTCGCCCCGGTCGCCGCAGCACGGACCGCGGAAATGAGTTCCGCCGGTGGGGCGTCCTTGAGGAGATAACCCACCGCACCGGCCTCAATGGCCCCGAGAATGTCGACATCGGTATCGTAATTCGTGACCACGAGCACATTCGGTGGATCCGGGAGTTCCCGGATACGGGCGGTGGCAGTTGCCCCGGTCTCCAGTTCCCGACCGGACTGTCCGGGGCCGAAGCGCAGATCCATGAGCACCACGTCAATGTCCGGGCCGGCATTCTCCACGGCACGGACCGCGTCATCGGCGGTGTCCGCCTCACCGATAATGGTGATGTCCTCTTCACTGTCGAGAACGGCACGCAGCCCCATTCGGACAATAGCGTGGTCATCGGCGAGAAGTACCCTGATCATTCTGATTCTCCTGTATCTTCACTCACCACGGTTCCGCGCGGCACGCTCACCACGACGGCTGTCCCGCCGTCCGGTGTCGACTCGATCTCCAGCGTCCCGCCGAGGCTCCGAGCCCGGTGGGCCATCGCCGACAGGCCGATGTGGCCCTCCCCGGCGCGCTCGGCGGCACTGTTGTCCACCGCGTCCCAGTCGAACCCACAGCCGTCGTCGACGATGTCGAGACGCACTGACCCCGGCTCCACCGTCAGCGTGATCCGCGCCCTGTCGGCCCCGGAGTGCTGGCGGACATTGGACACCGCGGACTGCGCGATACGCAGCAGCCCCGCCTCCACCCGCATCGGCAGGTCTGGGCCGTCACCACGCCCGCTCGTGGCGTCCTCGATGTCGACACTGAGGTCGAGGTCGTCACTGCCCGCGGACGCCGCCAGCCGACGCAGTGCCTCCGGGAGTGATCCCTCCTGGAGATCGTCGGGCTGCAGGGCGGCGATGATCGCCCGGGTCTCCCGGAGGCTGCGGGCAGCCGTGGAGCGGGCAAGGTGCACCCGGTCCAGGGCGGTCGACTCCTCGGGAATGTCGCGTTCGGCGGCGTGGAGCAGCATCTGGATACTGGAGAGCCCCTGGGCGACCGTGTCATGGATCTCGTGGGCCAGACGCTCGCGCTCGGTGATGATGCCCGCCTGACGCTCCGACTCGGCGAGCAGGCCACGGGTCCGCACCAACTCGTCGATGAGCTGGCGGCGACTCTCACTGACCGCGGACATGCTCCGCACGACCATCGCGATGGCGATCGCCGCGACACCGGACAGGACCGGCCCGAGGATCGCACCGGTGCTCGGGCCGGCGACCGCCGCAGAGAGCATCACCGCCAACGCGGTGACCACGCCGGTCGCGACCGCCCCCCAGGGCGCGGGCAGCAGCAGAAGATAGAGGACGAACAGGACGAGGGCCAGATAGGACGCGGTGGCCTCCTGTGACGCCAGGGCGATCCAGAGCAGCGTGAGGACGGCCAGCCAGCCGTAGCGGTGCGGCGACTCGACCGGGAACGGCCGCATCAGGCCACTGGCCGCGACGACAGAGAAAGGGACGACCAGGACGACCACGAGGGTGAGGGAATCGTCCTCCCGGCCCGCCGCGGCCCACACGGTGACCACGAGGAGCAGTGCGAGAGCGAGTCCCAGCGACCCCCTGATCACCGGGGAACCGCGGAAGACTCCCGTCCCCGGGCCCGACACTGTATGCATGGGACATACCGTAGCCTGTCCTGGGTACGCAGGGGGAGTCCAGGGGCTTCGGGCCGGGGACGCAGGGGAAGTACAGACGGCAAAGGTATCCTCGTAGCGTGCAGCTCATCGAGTACCCCGTATCCCTGGTCATGAAGGCGTGGCATGTCTTCCTCACCTGGCTGGGCATGGACGCCATCTCATCATGGCCGCTGACGATCGTTCTTCTGGTGGTGACGGTGCGCCTGATCCTCCTGCCGTTCGCGTACCGGGCGCTCTACTCGTCCCGGATGCTGATCAACCTGCGCCCGGCGATGCACGCACTCGAGGTCGAGTACAGGGGGGTGAAGGACCGCGACAAGATCCGCGAGAAGATGGGGAAGCGCAAGAAGCTGCAGCAGGACGGCGGCTACCGGATGCGTGACGGCTGTATCCCGTCGCTGATCCAGATCCCCTTCTTCCTCGGCCTGTACCGGATTCTGCTGACCGTCTCGCGGCCGACCGACCTGGAGAACGGCACCCACCAGAGCATCGGCGCCCTGAACGGTACAGATGTGGGACAGTTCCTGCAGGCCGAGGTCTTCGGTGTGCCGCTGCCCGCGTACTCGGTGATGACCGATGAGCGGTTCGAGTTCCTCGGGACCTCCTCCTCCGAGGTCTTCCACATCGCACTGCCGCTGTGTCTCATCGCGTCGGTGCTGACGACCTCGAATATGGCGTACTCACTCAAGCGGAACTGGATGACCCTGGACGAGGACAGTGCCGTCGCCCGTGGCCTGTTCAAGTTCATGATCCTCCTGGTACCGGTGATGCTCATCTTCCCGCTGGCCTTCGGTCTCGCCGGCCCGGCCCCCGTGGCGATCATGTGCTACTGGGTGATGAACAACCTGTGGACGATCGCCCAGAACGTGGCGCTCCAGTTGGTCATGGACCGGAAGGCGCCGTACTCGGAGGAGTTCCTCGCCCACCGCAGGGACGTCGGGGCACGGCGTAAGCAGCTGCGGGTCGCGAAGAAGTCGAAGGACCTGCCGGCCGGGGCACCTGCGGAAGACGACGAGGACGCTGCGCCTGTCGAGGACGCGGCGTTCGGGGAGGAGACAACGGAGACTGCCCCCGTCGAGGAAACTACGGAGGCAGTGGAGACAGTGGAGGATCCGGACGAGGGCCCCGGTGGCCGACACCGGATCGACTGACCGGGGCTCAGTAAGTCAGATGCTGTACATCATCGGTGCCGTGTAGAGCAGCTGCTTCGCCAGTTCACGGGCGGTCTCCAGGGGAGAGACGGTGCGGCTCATCTTCGACCCGGCGATACCACCGTCGAGAAAGACGATGAGCTGGTCGGCGAGAGTGCGGGAGGCGTAACCGAACTTCTCGGTCAGCAGGTCCGCCATCGTGTCACGACACCACCGGCGGTGCTCCAGTGCAGCCTGGCGGATACGGTGCTCGCTGTCGGTGTCCGGACGCGGGTACTCACTCGCCGCATTCTGGAAGTGGGAGCCGCGGAAGTTCTCCTGCGGCTCATCTGCGATGGCCATGTCGAAGAAGGCGAGAATGCGGTCCTCCGGCTTCGGACGGTCGGCGCACATCTCCTCCCAGCGACGACGCCAGTCCTGGTCGAGCTCCTCGATATAGGCGACGACGAGGTTGTCCTTCGACCCGAAAAGGGAATAGAGACTGGCCTTCGCGACGTCGGCGTCCCGCAGGATCCGGTCAATGCCGATGACACGGATGCCCTCGGTGGTGAACAGCTGCGTGGCGCTCTCCAACAGCCGCTGGCGCGGGCCCGGGCGGTTTCGCCGACGGGAGGACGCGGACTTCGCGGAACTGCGGGAGGATGACTTCCGTGCCGACGTACCTGCGGCGGAGACCGGGGTACCGTCGCCGTCCTTGGTCGTCGGAGCGGAGTTCGTCATCAGTATTTCTCCTGGATCTCAGCGGGGTGGGGGACCGGAAAGGCCCCACCTTTCCCGGACAAGCCTACACGACAGACAGAACAGTCCATATGTGGCTTGCGGGCGAGGTGAGGCCTCCGGGTGCCGGTGTGAGGAGGGCGTCCTCCCGGTCCTCCTAGCGGGAGTTCGGGCGGACGACCATCATCGGGCACGGAGCGTACTGCAGCAGAGCACGCGAGGTGGAGCCGAGGAGCATGCCGCGGAATCCACCGCGACCGTGGGAACCCAGCACGAGGAGCTGGGAGCCCTCGGCGGCGTCCTTCAGCACCTGGATCGGACGGTCACGGGAAAGAACCTCCTCGATCTCGACGTCCGGGTACTCCTCGCGGAACGGGGCGAGCTCCTTGGAGAGCATCTCGCGCTCCTGTGCGGCGATCGCGTCGATCTGGCTCTGCATGGCACTGAGGCCGACCAGGCTGGTCTGAAGTTCCTGGTCCGCCCAGCTGTGGACGGCACGGAGCGGGGCCTTGCGGGCGTCCGCCTCACGGAAGGCGTACTCGAGGGCCTTGCGGGAGATCTCGGAGCCGTCCACACCGACGGAGACGGGGCCGTACTTGGTGTCGGTGGTGACGTTGTTGTCCTTGCGGATGACGACGACCGGGCAGGCGGCGTGCGAGACGACGGCCGAAGACACCGAGCCGAGGACCAGGCCGGACAGTCCGCCGAGGCCACGGGAACCCATGACGATGATGTCAGCGCTCTCGGAGAGCTCGAGGAGCATGTCGATGGGGGTGCCCTCGACGATGATGTGGCCGACCACGAGATCAGGGTTGAACGCTGCGACCTGCTCGCGGGCGTTGTTGATCTTCTCCAGCGCCTCCGCCTCAAGCTCGTCGTAGAGTTCCTGCGGCGGAACCATGCCGTCGGCGTACATGAACTGGGGCATGGTGTAGGCGGTGACGAGCTTCAGCGAAGCTCCACGCTTGGTGGCGGCGTTCGCAGCCCAGGCCACGGCGGTGGCACTGGCCTCGGAGCCGTCGACGGCGACGACGATCGCATTGTCAGCGGTGATCTTGGTGTCCGACATGGGTTCCATCCTTGTCTTCGTGGGTTTTACTTCCCGGCACCCCCTAGTATCCCCCTTTTCGGTCACAAATGGGACGCATCCTCACCCCCGCAATGGGGTAAACCGGAAGTGACCCACCCGGAGGGTGCAGTGACCAGCACTGATCCGCGGGTGGGTTGGTTGACCTCGTGTTCCCGTCAGGAAATGGCAGGGGAGTTGGCGGGGAAGAAGAAGCCGAAGGCGGTCTGGGCCGAGCCGACCACGGAGCCGCCGATGCTGGTGCCCATGAACTGGTTGACCAGTGCGATAATCAAGTTCAAATCCATAACTGAGGAGCTTATCCTGCGAAACCCTCCGCTACCAGTAGTAGACGGCCTCAACCCCTCCCGGGTGAGGGTGGAGTCGGCGACGGCAGCTGCGGCGGCGGTTCGCCATCTCATCGAGACCCAGCACCACCACGACCCCACGGACGACGAGACTGCGTTGTACGAGCGCTTCCGTCGCGGGGAGGTCCGGCTCGACGACGGCACGGTACTTCAGCCGGCGGACACGGTGGCCGGGGGCACCTTCATCTGGTTCTACCGCCGTCCTGCCCCGGAACGTCCGGTGCCCGGTGAGATGCACCTCCTGTACCGGGACGAGAACATCCTCGTCGCCGACAAGCCACCGTTCATGTCGACACTGCCCCGTGGTCGGCACATCACGGAAACGGCGGTCGTGCGCGCACGGCGCCAGTTCGGCGTCGACGATCTGTCTCCGGTGCACCGTCTTGACCGTCTGACGCGGGGCATCCTGCTGTTTACGGTGCGTCGCGAGGTCCGCGGCGCGTACCAGCAGCTCTTTGAGCGCCGGCTCGTACAGAAGACCTATGAGGCGGTGACGCGGCGTCCTCCGGAATGGAATGACCTGTCGCGGGTGGACGTTCCCGCTGGTGCGCTGCACTTCGGTAGCCCTGCGTCAACGCTGCCTGCACCGGGCGTTGCTGAACCGTGGGTCCTACGCCACCGACTGCTCAAGGACCGCGGGCATCTCGCGACCTACGTCGCCGAGGGGAACGCCAACAGTGATACCGCTGTCATCGGGATCCGTTCCCACGACAGAGATGACTCGAAGCTGGTGTGGACGCTGCAGCCCCATACAGGCCGCACCCACCAGTTGCGGGTGAACATGAGGTTGTTCGGGACGCCGATCCTGGACGACCCGATATACTCCGACATCTCAGACCGGGCACTGTACGACCAGACCGCTCCCCTGCCCTACGTGCCGGCGGTCGAAGATGAGGACTTCTCCCGCCCCATGGGCCTGACCGCCCGGGAACTGTCCTTCACTGATCCCCTGAGCGGCGAACCGCATCACTTCGCGAGCTCGTACACGAGCTGACCGCCCACACCTCCACGTTCGGCCCACTGCGGCCAACACCACCGCGGTCAGGAGGCGCGGTCGATCGACCGCCACACCACAACCCGGTACAGATCCGACGAACTACCGGGTTCTCCCGATCCATGACGAGTTCTGACGGACACCGACCCCGCTCCGCACCACGCCCACACAACCCCACACCCCCCAGGCACCATCCGGGTACACAAAAAAAGGGGCCGGGCCCGGCCGACCACCCCACAAGATGACCGACCAGACCCGACCCCCGACACACGCACAAAAAAGAAGAGTGGAAGAACAATCCGAAGATCGTTCTCCCACTCCTCAATATCACGATGAATGCCGGCGGCGTCCTACTCTCCCACACCCTCCCAGGTGCAGTACCATCGGCGCAGGCAGGCTTAGCTTCCGGGTTCGGAAAGGGACCGGGCGTGA
>NZ_JALAGU010000045.1 GCF_022712275.1 Corynebacterium sp.
GGCTTGGGGCGGGGCAGTAGAAGGTCTCGTCGAGCGGGAAACCCATCATCAGGCGACCTCCTGGGGGTGGTCGTCGGTACGAGTGCGGATCTGGGACTCCTCGTAAGCCGTGACGTCCTCGATGCGGTAGAAGACAGATTTGCCGATCTTCAGGTACTTCGGCCCGTCGCCGCGGAATCGCATGCTGGCGAGGGACTGGCGGGACTTTCCCCACCGCTCCCCCAACTGGTCGGGATTAAGCAGGTCCGACAAAGCTACCTCCTGGTGCTCTAATGACGCTTGCGCGGTCGTGTTTTCAAACCATGTGGTTTGATGACGGCGAGTTTAGATCACACCTCTTTGGTTGGCAAGTGACCCTGGTACGGTTCGGTTATGGCACCAGAGAGCAGCAAGACGAAGAACCAGGCCCCCTTACCCACCGCCCGGATGGTCGGTCAGAACATCGCCTTCTACCGCAAGAAGGCTGGACACACACTGCGAAGCCTCGCGGAAGACATGACCCGAAACGGCCACCCCATGTCCCACAGCGTCATCTCACAGATGGAAAAAGGGGCCCGGAGGATTGATGTCGACGAGCTGGTCGTACTCGCAACCTTCACCGACACATCGGCGGCAGCGCTCCTAACTCCTCGGATCTTCGACGAAGATGGCACCTTCCGTGACGTCGCACCGCAAGACATCATCGGCGACTCTTTCCACCCGAATGCGACTGCAATCGAGGTCATCGCACGGAACTTCCGACTCCCCCCGAACCTTCCGGAGTGGATCGAGGATGCCATCGGTACCCACTCCGGCCTCCGGTGGCGGTACCAGTATCGGGCTCTGCAGACGGTCGACAAGCTGAGGACCCCAATGGGCACGGAAGACATTGACATGTTGCTGACCATTGCAAACGGGCTAATCACCCGAGAGCAGCAGCAACACGAGACCGAGGACCCAGAAGACAACGATGGCTGAGCCGATCCCCTATGAGACGAAGGCCGGCACCCGCTTCAAGATCAAGTACCGGGACCCTGCCCGCGAGTCGAGGACAAAGGGAGGGTTCAAGACGAAGCGGGACGCCCGCGACTGGGAGGCGCACAACCGCGTCGCCATGGGCCGCGGCGAGTACCGGCCCGTCGACGCCGGCCGCGTCACCGTCAATGACGCCGGCAAGGCGTGGCTGAAGACGAAGCTGAACATCGCCCCGAAGACCCACCGCGCCTATGACCAAGCGCTGGCGAGGATCGAGAAGACCGGGAAGATCGGTAAGACCTACGTCCGGGACGTGACGAAGGCGACGGTCCGCGCCTGGGTCGCTTCGGCGATCGAGGAGTACGCGCCGAAGACCGTCACCAACGACCACGCGGTGCTCCACGCGGTTTTCGTCCGGGCAGTCGATGACGGGTGGATCGTGAAGAACCCCGCGGCCGGGGTGGATCTCCCCCGGGTGGAGGTCGAGGACATCACGCCGATGATGCCGAAGCAGCTGCAGGCGATGGCGGATGCAGCAGGGCACTACCGGCCGGCGGTCATGGCGATGGGTCTCGCGGGCCTCCGGTGGGGCGAGGTCGTCGGTCTCCAGGTCCGGGACGTCGTCAGTGAGAAGAAACACATCTACGTGTGTCGGCAGAAGCAGGAGACGGAGCGGGGATGGTACGACTCCCTGCCGAAGTATGGGAAGAAGCGGTTTGTCCCCCTCGCTGACGAGCTCGCGGACGAGCTGAGGGACTCTCTCGTCGGTAAGTCACCGGACGCCCTGGTCTTCACTACCCCGTCAGGCACTCTCCTGCGCTACAGGAACGCCCGAAGGGACTGGTTTGATACTGCGGCTACCTCGGCGGGTTTCGAGGGCTACACGCCCCACCAGATGCGGCACACGTTCGCTTCGCTGGCGATCCGGTCAGGGGCGAACCCGAAAACGCTGCAGCAGGCGATGGGGCATAGCAGCGCGAAGATGACGTTGGACACATACGGCGAGTGGTTCCCCGATGATGTGCAGTCGTTGGGTGTCGCCATGACCCGTCTACTCACGGAGGAATGGGGCACAGATGGGGCATCAAACGAGAAAGACCAGCCGCCACAGACTCAGTGAGGGCCTGTATTGGCTGGTCAATCCTGGTGCGCACTGACGGGTTCGAACCGCCGACCTGCTGGGTGTAAACCAGCTGCTCTTCCAGCTGAGCTAAGTGCGCGAACCGGTATTCCCCGGGAACCGGACCCCCGAGACTCTAGCGCTTCGCGCCGCGGGCCACCAGACAGGCCCCCTGCCAGGAGCCGAGACGGGTGGAGGTCGTCTGCACCAGGCCGGCGACCTGCGCGGACTCGGCGATCTCGCCGGGCTCGACCGTACCGTCGGTGCCGGCGGCGGGGGTCAGCAGCCAGATCCGCCCGGTGTCCCCCAGACTGCGGGTGGCGTCCACCAGGCCGTCGACCAGGTCGCCGTCCTCACTACGCCACCACAGCAGAACCACGTCGACCATCTCGTCGGTCTCTTCGTCAAGCAGCTGACCGCCGATGACGTCCTCGAGCGATTCACTGATTCCGCTGTCGGCGTCCTCGTCCCAACCGAGTTCCTGGATGATCTGACCTGCGGTGACATCCATGAGCTCAGCCCAGTCGTTGTCACTGCCCACCGTCGCCCCTGCGGCGTCTCCCACTGCTATGTCCCTGACCTTTCCTCGTTTCCCGGCGTCACCGGGGGTGTAATGCAACATGCTCTGGCACTGAATAGTAGGGGATCAGACGGTGCCGCACCAGAGCAGCACGAATACAGACCGCACCACCCCCGAGTTTTCTCCCCCGAACCGAACGTCCCCGGCGGGGTTAGTATCGGGAGGAGTGCATCCCCACGGCCACCACCGCTGTGCCCCGGGGACGCCCACAGATTCCGCAAACCAGGAGGAACGCCATGAGTCCCGCCCACGACAGCCACTTCGGCAATATCCGCGACGGTGTCGCGTCCTACCTCAAGGACGCCGACCCCGATGAGACCCAGGAGTGGATGGACTCCCTCGACGGTCTGCTCTCCGAGGCAGGCCCCGACCGCGCCCGCTACCTGATGCTGAGGATGCTGGAGCGGGCGTCTGCCCAGCGCGTGTCGCTGCCGCCGCTGCTGTCAACCGACTACGTCAACACCATCCCCACCTCGATGGAGCCGGAGTTCCCCGGTGATGAGGCGATGGAGAAGCGCTACCGGCGCTGGATGCGGTGGAACTCCGCGATCATGGTGCACCGCGCCCAGCGACCCGGCATCGGTGTCGGTGGCCACATCTCCACCTATGCCTCCGCCGCCGCGCTCTACGAGGTCGGCTTCAACCACTTCTTCCGCGGCAAGGACCACCCGGGCGGCGGCGACCACATCTTCTTCCAGGGCCACGCCTCCCCCGGCATGTACGCCCGCGCTTTCCTCGAGGGACGTCTCTCCGAGGAGGACATGGACGGCTTCCGCCAGGAGAAGTCCAACCCGGAGCACGGGATGCCCTCCTACCCGCACCCGCACGACATGCCGGAGTTCTGGGAGTTCCCGACCGTGTCGATGGGCCTGGGCCCGATGGACGCGATCTACCAGGCACGGTTCAACAAATACCTCAACGACCGGGGCATCAAGGACACCTCCGACCAGCATGTCTGGGCGTTCCTCGGCGACGGTGAGATGGATGAGCCGGAGGCCCGTGGCCTCATCCAGCAGGCTGCGGTGAACAACCTGGACAACCTGACCTTCGTGGTGAACTGCAACCTGCAGCGCCTCGACGGCCCGGTCCGCGGCAACACGAAGATCATCCAGGAGCTGGAGAGCTTCTTCCGCGGTGCCGGCTGGAACGTCATCAAGGTCGTCTGGGCCCGAGAGTGGGACCGACTGCTGGAGAAGGACCAGGACGGTCACCTGGTCAACGTCATGAACACCACCACTGACGGTGACTACCAGACCTTCAAGGGCAAGGACGGCGCCTACGTCCGCGAGTTCTTCTTCAACAAGGACCCCGAGACCGCCAAGCTCGTCGAGGACATGACCGACGAGGAGATCTTCGCCCTGCGCCGCGGCGGTCACGACTACCGCAAGATCTACGCCGCCTACCAGCGCGCCATGGAGACGAAGGATCAGCCGACCGTCATCCTGGCCCACACCATCAAGGGCTACGGCCTGGGCCACAACTTCGAGGGACGCAATGCGACCCACCAGATGAAGAAGCTGACCCTCGACGACCTCAAGCTTTTCCGCGACAAGCAGGAGATCCCGATCTCCGACGAGGAACTCGAGGCGAACCCGAAGCTCCCGCCGTACTACAACCCGGGTCCGGATTCCCCCGAGATCCAGTACATGCTGGAGCGCCGGAAGGCCCTCGGCGGATTCCTCCCTGAGCGCCGCACGACCTACACCCCGCTGACTGTCCCGGACGTCTCCGTGATGCAGCCGGTCCTCAAGGGTTCCGGTAAGCAGAAGGTCGCCACGACCATGGCCCTGGTGCGCACGCTCAAGGAGCTCATGGAGGACCCGGAGATCCAGAAGCGGCTCGTGCCGATCATCCCGGACGAGGCCCGTACCTTCGGCATGGACTCCTGGTTCCCGACGCTGAAGATCTACAACCCGCACGGCCAGAACTACACGCCGGTGGATGCCGACCTCATGCTCTCCTACAAGGAGGCCACGGACGGCCACATCATGCACGAGGGCATCAACGAGGCGGGTTCGGTCGCCGAGTTCATCGCCGCCGGCACCTCCTACGCCACCCACGGCGAGGTCATGATCCCGCTGTACATCTTCTACGCGATGTTCGGCTTCCAGCGCACGGGTGACTCGATCTGGGCCGCCGCCGACCAGATGGCCCGCGGTTTCCTCATCGGCGCGACCTCGGGTGCCACCACCCTGTCGGGTGAGGGTCTGCAGCACATGGACGGCCACTCTCCTGTGCTCTCCTCCACCAACCCCTCGGTGGTCTCCTGGGACCCGGCGTTCGGCTACGAGGTCGCCCACATCGTCCGCGACGGTATCCGCCGCATGTACGGCGAGGGGTCCGGCCCGGACGGCAAGGGTGAGAACGTCATCTACTACCTCACCGTCTACAACGAGCCGGTCGAGCAGCCTGCCGCACCGGCGGACCTCGATGTCGAGGGACTGCTCAAGGGCATCTACCTCTACTCCCCTGCCGACAAGCTGGTCGGTACCGGTGCGAACTCCACCGGAGACGCCGGCGACGCCCCCACGTCCGACCTGCAGGCCACGATCCTCGCCTCGGGTGTGGGGATGACCGAGGCGATCCGGGCGAAGACGATCCTGCGCGAGCAGTTCGACGTCAACGCCGCCCTGTACTCCGTGCCGGCGTGGGCCGAACTCGCCCGCGAGGGCCGCGACCTGGACCTCGACGAGCTGCGGCACCCGGACGGTGTGATCCCGAAGCCCTATGTCACCCAGGTCCTGGAGGACGCGAAGGGGCCGTTCATCGGTGTCACCGACTTCACCCGGTCAGTGCCGGAGATGATCCGCCCCTACGTCCCGGGTGAGTACACCACTCTGGGCTGCGACGGTTTCGGGTTCTCCGACACCCGTGCCGCCGCCCGCCGCTTCTTCAACTCGGACGCCGAGTCCGTGGTCGTCGCGGTGCTGTCCGCGCTGGCCCGTGACCACCAGCTCTCCTGGGAGACGGTGAAGAAGGCCGCGGAGGATTTCAACCTCAACGATCCGACGAAGGCCTGACCCCCGCCGTCGCCGTACGACGGTGTTGCTAGTATCGGCGGGTATGTTCCCCGCCGGTGGCGGGGCAGTTCCCCACCCCCGACAGGAAGGTCCGTGACCCGTGGAGATCTCGCGTGAGGCCCAGGAGAAACTCGCCAGGGCGCTCGGCGGTGGCAGTTCCGACGATCAGTCGGAGCGTGCCGCAGACGCCGTCGAGGACGTGACCACGCTGGGCCGGATCGCCCGGATCATCGAGGATGTCTCGGGGGTCGACAAGGAGGTCGTGACCGCGGAGTCCGATCTCACTGCGGATCTCGACCTGAGTTCGGTCTCGCTCATAGAGATCTCGGTGAAGATGGAGGACGCCCTGCGGGTGCGCATCGAGGATGAGGACATATGGTCCGCAAAGACCGTCAGTGACCTGGTCGACCTTGCCGAGAATCCGAAGGGCCCCTCCCCGGCATGACACAGCCGAGCGACGTCCTCGCGGAGACCGGCGACTGGCCGGTCGGGACCGTCGCCGCAGCGGTGCTGCGTTCCGGGGGCAGCGCAGTAGACCCTGTCGCGACGACCGGTGACCAGCACCATGTGTTCGATCTCGCCAGTGTGAGCAAGCTGATCAGTGCCTATGCGGTCCTGGTCGCTGTCTCGGAGGGCTGCTTCAGTCTCGAGGACATGGTCGGCGATGTCGCGGTCACCACCGGCCATGACGTCGACGGCCCGCAGGACGCCACAGTCCGCGAGCTGCTGTCCCACGCCTCCGGGGTGGGTTTCCATGGCCGTGACCGGGAAAAGGACGCCCGGACGCGGCGGATCTACTCCTCGGCCGGTTTCGAGATTCTCGCCGACCTGGTGACGGCGTCCGTCACGGAGGTCGGGATGGACTTCGCATCCTATGTCCGTGACGCGGTGTGTGAGCCGTTGGGGATCGCTGAGGCGGAGTTGGTCATCGAGGGTTCGGCGGGCCACGGGTTCCGTGGGTCGGTGGACGCCCTGTCGCGGTTGGCCTCGGAGTTCCTCTTTCCCACCCTGGTGCCGGAGGCACTGTGGGCGGAGGCCCTGACCAGTCAGTTCCCGGAATTGGACGGCGTGGTGCCGGGCTACGGCCGGCAGCGTCCGTGCCCCTGGGGGCTGGGATTCGAGCTGCACGGGCAGAAGTCACCCCACTGGTTGCCCGCGGAGATGCCGGCGGATGTCGCCGGGCACTTCGGCCAGGCCGGCACGTTTCTCTGGTTCCACCGGCCGTCCGGCACGGCGGCGGTGGTGCTCACCGACCGCGACTTCGGTGACTGGGCGAAGCAGCGGTGGGACGGGTTCAATGCCCGTCTGTGGGAGTCGCTGACCTAGACCCAGTATCCGGAGGCTGCCTGGCTGGTCGTCTGCGTGACGTGCTCGGGGGTGAGGTCGCCGATGCTGTTCACGCCGCACAGTCGCATAGTGCGTCGGGCCTGGTCTTCGAGGATGTCGAGCATGCGGGCCACGCCGCGCTGACCGCCGGCCATGAGGCCGTACATGTAGGCCCGGCCGACGAGGGTGAAGTCCGCGCCGAGGGCGACGGCGGCGATGATGTCGGCGCCGTCCATGATGCCGGTGTCCACGCCGATGGTGACGTCGTCGCCGAGGGCCTTGCGGACCTTGGGCAGCAGGTGGAGCGGGACGGGGGCGCGGTCGAGCTGGCGTCCGCCGTGATTGGACAGGATAATGCCGTCTGCGCCGTGGTCGAGGACGCGACGGGAGTCGTCGACGGTCTGCAGACCCTTGGCGATGAGGTTGCCGGGCCACATGTCGCGGATCCAGTCGATGTCCTCGAAGGTGAGGGAGGGGTCGAACATGCGGTTCACGAGTTCGGCGACGGTTCCTGAGCTGCGGGACAGCGACGCAAAGGACAGCTGTTCGGTCGTGAGGAAGTTGAACCACCAGGCGGGACGGTAGGAGGCGTCGAGGACGGTCTTCCAGGTGAGCTGGGGTGGGATGGAGAAGCCGTTGCGGGTGTCCCGGAGTCGTGCACCGGCAATGGCGGTGTCCACGGTGACGATGAGGTTCCGGTAGCCGGCGGCCCAGGCGCGCTGTACCAGGTCCTTGGAAGCCTCGCGGTCCTTCCAGAGGTAGAGTTGGAACCAGTTGTCGCCGTCGGGGGTGTGGGTGGCGACATCTTCGAGGGATGCTGTGCCCATGGTCGACAGGCAGAAGGGGATACCCTTGTCCGCGGCAGCGGCCGAGCCGGCGTACTCGCCCTCGGTCTGCATCATACGGGTGAAGCCGGTGGGTGCCAGGCCCACAGGCATGGTGATCTTCTTCCCGAACACCTCGGTGGAGAGGTCGGCGGCGGTGACGTCGCGCAGGACACCGGGATTGAATTCGAGGTCCCGGTAGGCCATGCGGGCCCGGTGGAGGGAGATCTCGTTCTCTGCGGCACCGTCGACGTAGTCGAAGGGGGCTTTCGGGGTGCGACGCTTGGCGATCTGGCGGAGTTCCCAGACGCTGGTGGCTTTGGAGATCTTCCGTCCGGTGATGTCGAGAGTGGGCTTCTCGAACTGCATGAGTTCCATGAGGTCCTTGACCGGTGGGAACCTGCGCTTGAGTGCGGACGGGGTGGGGCGTTGGGACGCCATGAGCTGACTCCTGCGTGACGGGTGTGTGTTGACGCGTTCCACGCTACGCCGGTGGTCAGGCCACAAGAGTCACGAGGGTCAGACATGGAAACACCCCCTTCTGCCGCTGCAGAAGGGGGTCGATCTCGCGCTGGTCAGCGAGAGCTGTGGGGCTCTGCAGACTAGAGAATGGAGCCGAGAGCAGTCAGGAAGACCGTGCTGATGGTGTTGGCAACGACGGAGATGATGGTAATGAGAGCGGAAAGCATGTTGTACTCCTCATGAGTGAGTGTGGGTGAAAGTCGTGCATAAGACCGGAAATGGTCTTCGAAGCTGCTCGGTGTGGCTCTGGAAATGAATACAGGTCAGGACTTTCCGACCCCACAAGTCCCGAACAGCCGATCTTTCGCGCCCGGGACCAGCGGAAATAACGTAATACCAGTCAGCAAACATCCCGTAAGTAGTGTCACAATATGGCAGCACTCCAGCGTTTCCGCATTCTACCTGCATTCACCATTCATTAATTCCCGGGCCGTGATTACAGCGTGTTTGACACTACCGGAATAGCCACTACAGTAAAGATGGTTTTCTGACACCCCATACACGGGGGCAACTTCACCCGCCCCGGATCACCCCACGCCAATAGCACTTCTGAAGCTGATCCGGGCCGCCAACTGCAACTTCGTAGCGACCACGACATTTACTGTCGCCGGCAGCAGACATAGAAGAATCCCCCACCGCCGAAGCGGAAGGGGACTGCCATCGAGAGAGGCTCAACCTCTCCCCCCGAGGCTCTTAACCCAGGGAACCGACGACGGTCTCGAAGACCGAAACGATGGCGGCGGCGACGGTGGAAAGGATTTCCTGAAGGGCGGTAAGCATGTTGAGCTCCTCTTGATTCGTGGTATTAAGTCGTGCACAGGACCGCTTTTCGGACCCGCAAACGAAACTACCGGTTACTAATCCCCTTGTCCAGAATCCCGCAGTGCCCCAGCATGAGATAATTATCCCAACTGCATTATATGTTCACAACAGTCTTGCGATAGTTACCCTACACTAACCATCCACTTACAAACCACATGCTCTGCGACCTGCGTATTTGTAAATAGGTGAAACTATCACTGTTGTGGAATTATCTGTTTCTCCCAGTCGCAGATCTGATACTTTCAAGTACCTCACTACCCCCGATCATGGGGAGGCAAATCCGCTGCAAGACACCTGTCGGGCTTCCCGTCCCGGCCGCCATGAGACACCGAAAGCCAGTCGCCCGTCGTCCCCGAAAGGATCCGCGAGTCACAGAGACTCATATAGGCCCCATGCACCTCACCCGTCACTGGGGTTCTATGGCCGGACGGTCGTCCCCCTCACCAGTACAGAGTCCGTCCGACAATGCCCCACGCACGACAAAACCCCGTCGCCTGAAGTGCAGGTGACGGGGATCAATATGCTCCCCCTACTGGACTCGAACCAGTAACCCTTCGATTAACAGTCGAATGCTCTGCCATTGAGCTAAGGGGGAAGGCGTTTTGCGGGGCCCGGCTTGGCCCGTTCAACGAGAATGTACTCTACACAGACCCCTCGTAGCCCCACAAGTCAGCACGTCACAGCACATTTCCAGCCACGTCCACCATCGCCGCGTCCTTCCCGCACCGTCCCCGCGCCCACCTTGTCCCACCACAGTGCCCCCCCGCCCGGACAGCCCGCTACACTGTGCCGCGGGGCTATAGCTCAGTCGGTTAGAGCCGCGGACTCATAATCCGTTGGTCCCGGGTTCGAGCCCCGGTGGCCCCACCAAACTTGCCATACCTGATCAGCATCGGTTTTCAGTTGGAATCTTGCTGGTGTTCTGCGGTCAACTTGCTACTTCCGCCCGAGTCCTCGGGTAGTGGTAGGGAAGCAGGGCCCCGCAGCGCCGCATCCGCGGCCAATGCATTCAAGGATACCGCCACCTGTTCCCTCTCGGCAGGAAGAGCGTCCACGTAGTGCCTCAGCGTGGTCGTCGGGGTACTGTGCCCCAGGTTGGCGGACAGTGCCGCAATGGACACACCGGACGCGACAGACAGGGAAGCGTAGGAGTCCCGGAGTTGGTGCGGGGTGACCGGCGGGATGATGCCTGCCCGCTTGCAGGCCGGGGTGAGCACTCTGTTGCGGAAGTTCTGGTTGCTCAGTCCGGTACCGGTCGAGGTCACGAATACCTTGCGCTGACCGTGCTTGCCGACTGCCGGCCATTCGGTGACCGGTGATCCGCTCTCGAACCGAGTGGACCAGAGGTCCAGGAGCCGTTGACGCACGAACGCAGGGACGGGGACCAGACGATGCTGGTGGGTCTTCGTCGGCCCTAGTTCCACCGAGGTCTGCTCCCCCAGGCGGAACGCCTTGTCGATCCTGACAACGAACCCGTCCTTGCCGAAGTCGGACCAGACCACTGCGGTGGCCTCACCCCAGCGCAAACCCAAGTACGCGAGAACGAGGACCAGTGCCTCGTCCTGGGCGGTTCCCACCTCCGAGACCAGCGAGGCGATCTGCTGAGGAGTCAAAACCCTGGGCTTGCCCGGCCTCACACCGTGAACAATGATGTTCTCGACAGGGTTCACCGCGAGCGCATGGTCATTGACCGCGACATTCAGGACACTGCGCAGAACACCGAGAGCCAACCGAGCGGTACTCGGTGAGCGTCTGGTCGACAGATCGTTGACCCACCCCTGAACCTTGGACCGAACGATCATCCGGACCGGGAGGTTCCCGAACTCGGGTAGGACATGAGTCCGCAGCAGAGAGTCCTCACGCTTCGACGTGGACGGTGCTACATCACCCCGCAAGTCGGTGAAGCGGTCAGCCCACCACGCGACCGTCTTCTTCGACCCCGCAAGATCAAGAAGACCCTCTCCACGTTCCAATCGGCGCTTCTGGTCCCGCTCGAACTCCTGTGCATCCTTGTACCGATGGAAGGTCTGCGACAGTGCCGGCTTCCCGCCGACCCAGATGATGACACGCCACGACACCTTGCTGGTCAGTTCCGACACGCGCTTCTCGATACTCACCGAATCACCAGGTCTGATCTGCATAACGGGTTCGAGAAGGGCGTGGCGAATGCTTCGACGTAGCCTCATCCAGCCTGTGCTCAGGAGCAACCTGCTCCTCCACCCAGCGAACGATGTCCTCCATGCGCCAGCGCAGGCGTGCCCTCGTCCCCGTCGAGAGCTTCACCGGACGGGGCGCATCGTCGAACTGTCGATCGGTATCGAACATGCGCCTCACTGTCTCAGGACTGCACCCCATGTACTCCGCCACTGTGCTGGTCGACACCAACGGGCCACTGACATTCATCCGATCACTCATCATCCATCAGTCCTCTCCTTGCCCCCGAAGGGGCTGCCGCCCGGACTTCGTCCGGTTGCCTTCAAATACATCGATCCCTAGCCCTGTCACTCTGTGCGCCACTGACGGCCAGCCGGGAGGTACAGACCCTGCCCCATCGGGTGAAAACACCTTGGAGGGGAGAGCCGGGACTCCTCCCACTCACGTCCGCCTCCCACTACGCTCCCGGCGGCCGCTCGCAGTCGTCGCCCCGGCGGCACCCTCGCAAGCTCGGGAGCCGAGCGGCACACCAGTCAACCGGGGTTACAAACCAGGTCCACCCTCAAACTCCCCAGGCACGTCCTCATCTGCACCGACCTCCGGGAGAGACTGCTTCCTCGTGCCATGAGCTGCCAAATACGCCTCCAGCGATCGCTCCGGGAAGTACAACGTCCTAGCCTGAACCAGTTGGCCTGAGTCCGAACCGATCACGCAGCCGCCGATCCGGTCCGCCGGGATCATCGTCGGCGACGCGGCATCCTCCGGCACCGCCCCCAGGATCATCGTTTGCATCTCCGGCGTAGTCACCCTGAAGCAGACTCGACGGCCACACAAGTCTCGAATTCCCGTATTGATTGTCGAAGCATCTGGCTTCTGCGTGGACAACATCACGTGCATGCCAGCGGAGCGCCCGCGCTTGACCAGGTCACGGATCAGCGCTTCGATACGCTCCATCTTCTCCTTCTCCGCCTTCGGACGCCCCGTCTTCTCTGTCCAGGTCTGGACCTCGTCGATAACGATCAGTTCGACAGGACGTTGCGGGGTGATCGGCGAGTTCCAGAAGTTCGACTCACCGGTCAGCGCCTTGTTCGTCTTGATCCGCTCACGCATGACCGCCTGCTTCGACTCCAACAGGCTGATCATCCCGTCGAAGTCCTCGTCATCAGCCCAGTAACAGTCCAGGTAGTCCCGCACACTGTCGAAGTCTGCGCCGGCCTTCCCGTCTGCGACGGTGACCCTCACACGGTTATCGACCAGCAGTGGTGCCAGGAACTCAGTGATGAACGCGGTTTTACCCCCACCGGGGAGACCGCCAACAAGCGTTCCCGATGTCCCTGACAAAGACAGGAACTGCGCCTTGCCACACTCGTCATAAAAGGCAGCAACGGACATCCTCTCCCAGTCCACCTCCGGAGGAACAGTGATCGTCCGAGGCTCATCCAGAGCGGTCTTGCGGACCTTCGGGAAGAAGTCCACCTCCCAGGCAGAATTCGTGATGCGGCGCAGTTCAAAGTCCGCTGCGCCCACGATGGGCAGACCCGCCAGGATCTTCGCCTCCACCGCCTCCTCCGTCGCACCGGCCACTGGAACATCAAAGAACCAGATACCAGTCACCTCGTCGACATAGGAGTCGTAAATGGTCTCGTCGGTCGGACCGATCATCTTGAACGCCCGGAGAAGGTCGTTCCCTTCGGCGACGGTACGTCTACGGCGTAGCGTCAACCACAGTCGACGAGCATCCCCCACCACCGGGGAAACACGAAGGAATGCACGGTACAGGGCACTCGATCGAGATCGCTGGCGATCAATGACGAGAACCACAGGCCACGCCAGGACGGTGAGCACCGCGAGAGCCAGGACCGGAGACCCGAGAAGGGTGATCGCTACGATCCACAGCAACGTCACCCACGCATTCCGGAGGACGAACCAGGACGCCCGCGCACCGTTGTACAGAACCCAGGGGACAGAACCGGGCCGGAACGGGGACGGGAGACGCCCGTCCTCCCGCATCTGACGGTGCGACTGTCTATCGACCTCAGATACCCACGCGTCATACTCGGATGGCCGATCCACTGAGGACGAGCCCCCGAGCTGCCTATACCGGTCGTAGGGGTTACCGGTGGCGGACATCAGGCAGCCTGCCCAAGGGGACGAATGCCGGTGCGAACCATGTACTCACGTGCGCATCGCTTCAGCGCTTCCCGGCCCGAGTACTGCTCATCACGGATCGCACGGGCAAGGTCTCCGTAGGGGCCCGCCGCTTCCAGCGCCAGGACGAAGGTCTGGGCGTCCAGACGAATCTCCTGCCCTTTGACGCTCAGCCGTCGATCATCGCGCTCAAAATTGAGTGTCGTCCAGCCCGCCATCAGACGCTCCGCAGTGCGACGCGAGGAGGACGTGGGGTTCTCGATTGCCTCTTCGAGAGCCAAGCCGAGCATGACATCCCCGGTGTCGCCCTCACCCAGGTCCGTGGAACCGAACCGGACCACGACAGGACGGCCAGACCGGTCCCTCACGACGACCAGGAACTGGAATGCCGCGTCTTCCCCCAACAGCCACTCCCGCCGAGCCGCCCCCTGGGTGATGTCACCGGCAGCCTCGTTGATCGACATGATTTCTTCCCTGAGATACTCGCCCTGCCAGGCGTACAGAGCAGACCACCCCGAGTACTCCCCGTCAATGCAGGGACAGACCAGCTCAGCGCGGTGAGGAACGCTGACAAACGCGCCGTTTTTGGACATGGCGAGGTACTCATCGAGGCTCATTCGGCACACTTCATCAGACGAATCCGCCCTCTCGATGTAGAAGTGACTCGCAACGTCGTCACTCACAGAATAGCGATTCCTGATATCAGAACTCATTTTCTTTATTCTCCTTCTTCACTGTAGAAATACTGGTAGACACGGTCATAGTCGGCCGACTCTGCCGAGAACCGTAGGTACACCGGCAGTGGTCGACCTTCCTCATAGCCGAGGATTCGGCGAGCCTCCCGTCGTACGACGACGACAACTCGGTCGTAACTGGACGCAGCTGCACGAATTCCCATACCAGGAACAACAGCAACGTAGTGCTCAGAGTCAGGAATGAACGCAGCATCCGCGACAACGCCCCAGCAGGTCGTGCGTCGGTCGATCGCATCACGCACGGCAATAGGCGTGTCCAGCCAAGCCGTCGTGGGGACTTCCTGGATCGATGATCCGAATCTGAGGTGCGCCATTAAGCGGCCTCCACACCGTCGATCTCGAACCACAGTCCGGACCGGACCCGATTGCCGGACTGCATGCCCCAGGAGTGGACAACTGCCCGGTCGCCGACAAACCGAACCATCTCACCTGCGGTGAAGCTCGGCTCTTGCACCCCCAGACCTTGACGTCAAGCTGCTCAAGGGTGGTCGACCCTGGGCGCTGAACCATCAGGGTGATCGTCCATCGACCCTCACCGGCGTCGTTGTTCTGCTGGTAGAATTTCCCGTCATCGCCGCGCTTCATGGTGGGCGCGACTCCTGCGGTGCTCATGGTCCAGTCATCGGTAGATGCAATAACCGAAGTGATCTTCTCGATTGCCATTTCATTCTCCTTCTTTTGTGATTTGTGTGTAAGTGCGATCTTGGCAGCGCGGGCAACCACGCTGCCCTAAGTAATATTTCCGTTAGATTCTGTTTTCTCCTCGGCTACGCCCCGCCGGTCAGTCCGTAGATGATCTCGCGCTCCCGATCACCCGATTCGCTGAATCGCTGTCCGAAAAGGTCACCGATACGGCTCATCAGCTCCTCCTCTGCGGCCTCCATGCTGGGCGCGGTGAAGCGCAGCTCGGGAACACTGTCGAATGTGCCAGGCTCATAGCCGGAATAATCCTCGTCGCCCGCCTGGCAAGTTACCGAGCCACCCTCGTGGATGACACCGCAAATCTGCATGATGATCACCATGGAGAGTCTCGCGTCCTCGGGATAGAGGGTCACTGAGTGGGCAGAGGTGAGGGTGGGAAAAACGTCCATCTGCAAAGTGTCGCTCAGTCCCGCTCGAGGACTCTTGAAAAGCTCTTTCATACTCTCTCTCCTACATACATGAACGATGAACGGGTCAGTTTCAGGTGCTTTATCATTTCCAGTATCATTACCCTGATGACATCACCGTAGCATGAGAAGAGAGCGATTCAAGCGGCTCACTCGGCCACCCTGACCTGCGCAAAGTTGACATAAAAAGGCGTTCTCTGTAGAGCTGTCATTATCAGATGATCCGCAATCTGCACTTTCGCATACACCGATCAGACCCCCGTGTAGGTAAATGTGCTGGTGGGTCAGCATTTCTCTTTCCCACCTCTCGCCAACGCAAATATTGACACTATTTCTGACTTTCTGTAGAGTTCCAACTAACCGACAAGGCACAGATCGATGCCTTTCGCCACATAATGTGATTAATATCACACTTGTGAGGTTGCGTTTCGACCCTCTTGGCGTCCGTCCGTCACGCCCGTGCCCCCTCAGAAGAGCGTCAGCGGCGCTTCGTGCTTTCGCGTCTGAGAGCGTCGCGCCTCGGTACCCCGAAGCAGTTTTCTGCGCAGTCCTTCACGCCACATCCGCTCCCGCTCCATCCGAGACCACACACGACCAGCCGAGGTGACCTCACGGTCTTCCAGCCTCTCCTCGACCTCCGTATCCGACACCATCACGACGGTGTGCTCGATACCCAACCGGCTCAGAACCTCATGGCTGACCCGCATTGCTTCGTTGGGGGTAGAGGCCTTCGCGAGTGCCTCTACCACTTCCAGGCGCACCTCGACGTTGCTCTGCACCTTCCTCCACTGCTCAGGAGCCACTTCAGCCACGGTCCAGGACTCCACCTGGTCCTCACCAGCCTCCACGAGTTCTTCATCGGTCAGGTCCGCAATGCCGAGCGTGTCTTTCGCGCCCTGGGACCAGGTCATCTGACGTCGACCGCGCGACCCCTTCTCCCACTCATGCCAGAGCGCCACGTCCTCCTTTGCGGGGGTCTGACCTGCATGCCGAGCCTCCCCGATGTCCACGAGAATCTGGAACGGGGTTCGACTAGACCTCCTTCGACCAATCTTGCCGAGACCACCGGACATCTCCGCACCGAGGCTCTCCGCTGTAACCCCCTTTGCCACGTAGGAGGCGATATTCTCCGCGTCCTGGGTTGTCGCAGCCTGGCGAAGATCGACCCCATGCTTGTCTGAGGGGGCAGCCAGCCCTTTACGCTCAGCAGCCGCTGACCAGCGACCGAAGAGCCTCTGGCGGAGCTGCACAAGTTCGAGGCCTCCGAGCCGACGAGTAGTCAGTAGTAGAGCGTGGATATGGACGTGCCACCCGTGTATACCGTGCGTAACCTCGACAGACCGCACCCAGTGCTCAATGCCGAAGTTGACCTTGTCCCCCTGGGACCGGGCACCACCACGCCACGCCGCCGTACCCGTTACACCACGCCAGCAGTACGAGAGGGCATCCCACAGAGTCTTGAGTGCCTGCCCCTTCCGATGCCGGAGTGTGAGTGTCAGGAAAATAACGCTGTGACCGGGCGTTTTCGTCCAGTTCTGGATCGCCGTCGTCGTCTCCGCTGTGCGTAGTCCCTGGATGCTCGCCGCTGACACCGGAGAGCCCCACACCGAGTGACTGTCCTGAAGAGACGCCCAGCGGGCCGACCCCTCACCACGCCACTGCACAATCGCGTTCGCAGCACCCGGAGCACGCCAACGGTGACAGCCGGCAAGCGTCTTATTCTTGGTGACCGACCACATTGCCTCCTGAGCTAGCCACAGACCTCGGCGGTACTCACCGTCGGTGACCTGCTGCTGCTCTTCTATTTCAGTGGTACCAAGGCGGCGCTTCGCGCCGCGTCCGGTTGTCGCCGGGGACCCGGAGGACTCTCGGGTAGAGCGGTGTCCTGTCGGACCGCTAGAGTGGGGGCGTGCGGGCATCGGCCGCATATCGCATCTCGTTTCAGTTCGAGATGCTGCTCGGGTGGTCTGTGGTAGGTCCGCCCTGGAGCCAAGTGGCCCCGATTACGCCTAGTTCGCGTAGTCGGGGCACTTTTACGTCCTACTGGACGTGCCCCAGGAGACTCAGAATGGACTCATAATCCGTTGGTCGCGGGTTCGAGCCCCGCTGGCCCCACCAGCCGAGGGGGCGTCCTCCGCCACAGTGCGGAGGACGCCCCCCTCTTCGCGTCCCGACCCGGTGAAGGCCACCCCCCACAATCCCATGCACATTTCTTCCCGAAACACCACAACTGAACCCGGCCTCACCGTAGACCCCCGGGAAACAACGGATAGACGTTGCTCACTACAGCAGGGAGACCAGCACGCAAGTCGGCATCTCCGCACAGTTGTCACCACTCGGACTCGCCGTGATCATGGTGGGCATCGGCCTCAGCCCTCACATCCACGCAGTTCAGAGGCAGCGTCAGCTCGACCGCCACCGTCACCTGGGGAATCGCCGGTCAGGTGGTGGTCGTCCCTCTGATCGCCCTGGCACCCGCCCCTCATCCTCAATCTCTCGCCCGTCCTCGCGGTCGGACTCATGCTCTTGGCCGCGGCCCCCGGTGGAGTCACCACCAACCTCTTCACCTATCTGGCCAAGAGCAACGTCCCGCTGTCGATCGTGCTCACCGTCATCGCCCCGATCCTCGTGATGGCCACCATGCCCCTGTGGGTATGGATCACCGTGCGACTCTTCGAGGACACACCGGGGACGTCGGCGTCATCACCGTTTCGCCGGGTGGGGCCATCGGCACGGTCATCAAGGCGAAGGCGCCGGACGTCGCCGCCCGGCTCGAGAAGATCATCGCCGTCATCGGTGTCGTCGTGCTGGTGGGCGTGTTCACCTTCCTGATCATCGACCTCGGCGACAAACTCGGACCGCTGCTGAAGGTCATCGCTGAAGGACATCGGATTGGCCGTCCTCATCTTCAACGCTCTGGTCATGACCACCGGATGGATCGTCGGCGCACTGCTGAAGCGGCCCGTGGAGGACAAGATCGCCCTGTCCGTGATCAGCTCCACGGAGATCGCCGCCCCGGCCAGACTCTTCAGCGTCACGATGTACATCTTCGGAGTCGGCCTGGTCATCTGGCGTCATCTGGCGTCATCTGGCGTCGGCGCACACTGAAGAACACAACCCCGCCGGTGACCCGGGACCTGGATGACCCGGACGACACAGCTCCGGCGGTTGCCCGGCCTGACCAGGCATCTCGCAGTTTCTCCTGCGGAACTTCGAACCCGGGTTTAATCTCTTTTCATGCCTGAAAACGTCTCGCGTCGAAGCGTCCTCGCCGGCATGGCCTTGGCCGGTGGCACCGTCCTGTGGAGTTCCCGCTTCCCGGGCTTCTCCCCCACCGCTGCCGCCGAATCTCCCGGGAGTTCAGGCGATGCAGGGATCGATGTCGGCCTTGGTATCGCAGACACCACCGGTGAGCCCCTGGGCGCCGGTATGGACGGCTACGCGGTCGCCGAACAGACCACCGCAGGCATCCGCCAACGGCTGTTCTCCCGGGCCGTCATCTACGTCGACGGGTCCACCGGGGACCGGGTCTGCATGGTCACCGTCGATACGCCGCTGATGTTCCAGTCTGTCTTCCTCGAGGTCGTCCGGCGCCTGCAGCAGACCTACGGTGACACCTACCGGGCGGACAATGTCGTCCTGCAGGCCACCCACACCCACGTCGGTCCGGGCGGACGCTCCGGGCACGCCATGGTCGACCTGGTCTCCATGGGCTTCCGTCCGGTGACTTTCGAGGCCCAGGTCACCGGCATCGTCCGCTCGATCATCCGCGCTCACGACACCGTCGGCCCGGCCGAGCTCACGCTCACCAGCACCGAGCTGGACGAGGTCGGCGCGAACCGCTCGCACCTCGCCTTCGAGCGCAATCCGCAGGAGGACAAGGACGCCAACCCCGGCGGTATCGACCGCACCTCCGTGACCCTCCACATCACGCGCAACGGTTCCGCGGTCGGGCTGGTGAACTGGTACTCCGTCCACGGCACCGCGTTCGGCCCTGAGATCCACCATATCTCCGGCGACAACAAGGGCTACGCCGCCTGGTCGGTGGAGACCGATGCCGGGGTGGACCACCGCAGCCTCGATAACGCCCCGTTCATCGCCGTCTTCGCCCAGGGCACGCCCGGCGATATCACCCCGAACATGGGCCTGGTCCCCCACTCCGGTCCCGGTGGCGCCGACGAGAAGGCCAGCGCACGGATCCTCGGCGAACGTCAGGCGTCCGCCACGACGTCCACCGGCGGCACCCGCGTGGAGGGCTCCGGAGTCGCCGGACGGGCGCAGTGGGTCGACATGGACCGCGTCCAGGTCGACGGGAAGTGGACGCCGGACGGTAAGCCCGGCGCGACGGGCCCGGCGGTCCTGGGGTCCGCCTTCGCCGCGTCGAGCCAGGAGGACGGCGGCGGCCTGGATTTCGACATCGGGTTCAACGAGGGCGAGCGCGGCGGGTCGCCGTGGGTGCACCAGCTCAACCAGATCGCGCCGATCCCCGAGGACGTCCGCAAGGTCCACGAACCCAAGGACATGCTCCTGCCGATGGGCTACGTCGACGGGATGATCCAGCAGCGCCACATCTTCAGCGTGTGGCGCATCGGTGGACTGGTCGTGGTCTCCCTGGGCTTCGAGCCGACAATCACCGCAGGACGCCGCATCCGGCAGACCGTGGGGTCCGCGATGGGTGTGCCGGAGAACGGCGTGGTCGTGCAGGGCTACAGCTGCGGGTACGGCCACTACATGACTACCCCGGAGGAGTACCTGCAGCAGGACTACGAGGGTGGTGCGACCGCCTTCGGCCGCTACACCCTGCCCGCGGCACTGCAGACCGTCGACCGGCTGGCCCGGGCCCTGTCCTCTGACGAGAAAGTCGATACCGGGCAGCCGGCCGGGGATCTCACCGGCGTCATCCCGGACTCCCCCGCAGCGCTGGCGCCGCCGGACATCGAGTGGCCGGGACGACGCTTCGGCGACGTACTTTCCGGTGGGGGTGACGTGTCGCGAGGTGAGACAGCATCCGTGGTCTTCGCCGGAGCGAACCCGAACAACAATGTCCGCCTGGAGGACGGCTACCTTCTGGTCACCAAGGCCGACGGGACAGTCGTGGCCGACGACTCGTCCTGGTCGACCCTGCTCACTTTCGCCCGCGATGTCAGCGGGGTGCGCACCACGGTCGACTGGGACACCTCAGGGGCCGAGCCCGGCGACTATCTGGTCAAGCTTCGCGGGGACGCCAGAGGCGTCACCGGTCAGGTGACACCTTTCGAAGGCACTGCCGCGGTGCGGGTGGTGTAGCGGTCGAACGTCCGTTCACCCCTGGAACCACCCCTGTCCTGCCCGCGCACTAGATTCTTCTCCGGTTGACCCCCGATGGCGAGGTCGACACCCACACGACTGAGGAGAACCTATGACATCCCGCCTGTCCGCGCTCATCGGCGCGGTGATCCTGACCGGCGCACTTGCCGCCGGCTGTACCTCCGACGATTCCGGCGACGTTGGAGAATCCACCACGTCCACCACCGAATCGATTCCCGGCATGGGCACTCCGGTCAAGGGCGACGGCGCCACCGTGACTGTCAACGCGGCCTACGAGACGGACACCATCCGGCAGTACACGGACGGTTCCTGGACCACCGGGCAGGAGCGTCCGTCTGAGGAAGTGACAGCCAGGGACAAAGGCAAGTTCGTCGTCGTCGAGACCACCGTCACCAATGACACGAACCGCGACATGGACCTGACCTGCCGCAGTACCGGTGGATATGTGGATGCGGTACTCCAGACCGACCGCGAAGCCCTCTACCAGCCCATAAAGAGTCTCTACGAGATCCCGGGAAACCCCGCATGCAACGCTGACCTCGGATCCGGGTTCGACAGTGAGATGACCTGGATCTTCGAGATCCCGGAAGACCGTGAGGCGCTCTCCTTCAACTTCCTCTCGAACACCTCTGACGGGGAAGACACCGCCTTCATCCGCCTCGACAAGCTCGGCGAGAAGCCCTCCACGACCGCCAAGGAACCGGAGCCCACTGATGCGCCGGATGCAGCCGCCGTCGAGCCGGAGGCCGACGCCTACACCCCGGAGGCCCAGCCGACGCCGGAGGTCGAGCAGTATGACCCGGACCCCGTGATCGGCTTCACCGGTGCCCCGAGCGTGGATTCCCCGCACGTGCTCGACAAGGAGATCTCCAGCTGTGGCGACCCGTCGATCCATGAAACGGGCACCACGTTCTTCACCGACGGCACCTCAGGTTGGACCTCCACCTGCGCCGCGCAGATGGGTTAGGGTTCTGCCCTACTTCACCAGCCGCGCGACGGCTGCGGAGACCTCGTCGAGTTTCTCCACGGCCTCGTCCCCACCCTGCTGCGCGGCGTGGAGCACGCAGTGCTGCATGTGGTCGTCGAGCAGCGCCAGGGCCACGCCCTTGAGCGCGGACTGCACCGCGGAGATCTGGGTGAGGACGTCGATGCAGTACTCGTCCTCGTCGACCATGCGGTGTACCCCACGCACCTGGCCCTCGATCCGCTTGAGCCGGGCGAGGTAGCGTTTCTTCTCCGGCGTGTACCCGTTCTCCGCGGGCTCACTGGAGCATCCGCACCCGCAGCCGCCCACGGGATTCCCCGTGGCCGATGCTGCGAGGAGGTCAATGTCCTGAAGGTTCATGTCGCCGGTAGCCATGTACCGATATATACCCCCATGGGGTATCAGTGACAACCGGCGTTCCTAGTGACCCCGGGCAATCCATTCCTCGAGGTGCGGTGCTTCAGCGCCGATCGAGGTGACGTCCCCGTGGCCCGTGTAGACCTCGGTGTCGCCCGGCAGGGTCAGCAGCGACCCCTTGATCGAGTCGATGATGGTGCCGAAGTCACTGAACGACCGGCCCGTCGCACCGGGTCCACCGGCGAAGAGGGTGTCGCCGCTGAGCAGCACCTTAGCCTCCGGCAGATACAGGCAGCAGGATCCCGGCGAGTGCCCGGGTGTGTTGATGACCCGCAGTGTAGTGCCCGCGACGGAGAACTTCTCCCCGTCAGCCAGGTCAGCGTGGCCGACCCCCGGATGGGTCTCGTCCCACAGCATCTGGTCGCCGGGGTGGACGTAGATCTGCGTGTCCAGCCGCTCGGCCAGTTCCGGGGCCACGGTGATGTGGTCGTTGTGTGCGTGAGTGCAGATCACCCCACGGACCTTCCGACCGTCGACGGCGTTGACGATGGCGTCGGCGTCATGGGCGGCGTCCACGACAATCACCTCGTCGTCGTCACCGACGATCCAGATATTGTTGTCGACTTCCCACTGACCGCCGTCGAGAGCGAAGACGCCGTGGGTGACGACGCGGTCGATGCGCAGGCCGGACTCTGACGCGGTACTCACAGTTCCACCACCGACCGCAGGACCTTGCCGGCCTTCATCGTCTCGAAGGCCTCCTCAACGGCGTCGATGCTGATCCGCTCATCGACGAAGTCACCCAGTGGGAAGCGTCCCTGCAGGTAGAGGTCGGTGTAGAGCGGGAAGTCCCGCTCTGGCAGGCAGTCGCCGTACCAGGCGGACTTCAGCGAGCCGCCACGTCCGAAGACATCGGGCAGCGGGAGGTTGAGCTCCATGCCCGGCGTCGGCACACCGACGAGAACCACGCGTCCTGCCAGATCGCGCAGGTAGAAAGCCTGATTGTAGGTGGCGGGCACGCCCACGGCGTCCACCACGACATCGGTGCCGATACCACCGCAGATCTCGTAGACGGCCTGTACGACCGGCTGGTCCTCGCCCTCGGCGGAGGCATCGCCCGGCAGGGACGCGGAGTTGATGACATGTGTGGCGCCGAACTCCTTCGCCCGCTCGAGCTTCTCGTCGGAGACGTCGATGGCGATGATGGTTGTCGCCCCGGCCAGCTTCGCGCCGGCGACGGCGGCCATGCCCACGCCACCACAGCCGATGACGGCGACGGACTCGCCGCGCCTGATCTCGCCGGTGTTCACCGCGGCACCGAGGCCGGCCATGACGCCACAGCCCAGCAGCCCGACGGCGGAGGGGTCAGCCTCCGGGTTGACCTTGGTGCACTGCCCCTCGTGGACGATGGTCTTCTCGATGAAGGCGCCGATACCGAGCGCGGCCTCCAGCTCGGTGCCGTCAGCCAGGGTCATCGGCTGCGAGGCGTTGAACGTGGCGAAGCAGTACTTCGGCTCGCCCTTCTTGCAGGCGCGACACTCGCCGCAGACCGCGCGCCAGTTGAGCACGACGAAGTCCCCCACCTCCACGTGGGAGACCCCGGAACCGACGGTCTCGACGATGCCGGCAGCCTCATGTCCGAGCAGGTAGGGGTAGTTGTCGCCGATGCCGCCGTTGCGGTACGCGAGGTCGGTGTGGCAGACGCCGCAGCTCTGGATCCTCACGATGACGTCGTGTGCGCCGGGGTCGGGGACGACGACGTCCACAAGTTCGACGGCAGCGTTCTTCTCACGGGCGATAACGCCCTTGACGGTGGTGCTCACGGGTGATCGGGTCCTCTCTCAGGGGTGGTGCGGGATCGTTTTCAGCAACGTTCACTGACAGTAAACCGTGATTCACGGTCTGCCGCCACTCAAGGAACCAGATTACCGGCGAAGCCCGTGACGTGTCCGCCACTGCGATAGGGTGGACGCCATGATCCAACTCGTCATCGGAGCAGCAGCCGGCTACGTCTTCGGAACCAAGGCAGGACGCCGCCGCTTCGAACAGATCCGCGGCGGCTACGAGGCCGTGATCAACTCCCCCGTCACCCGCAAGGCCGTCACTGCCGGCCGCAAGGCCCTGGCCGACCGCCTCGATCCGGAACCGCGGATGCGCGAGGTCCGCGACCTCAAGGGCAGCTCCCGGTCCTCCCTCACCGCGAACGACGCCCTCCTCGAGGACGATCTCGTCGACCACGAGGAGGACCGCGTCATCACTTCCGACAGCCGACGAATGAAGGACACCAAGGGCCGACGTGTCCAGGACCAGGACGGCCACGGCAACCGCCGCTAGAACCTACCGCTCACTCCCCCAGTTCGCCGTAACTCTGGGCCTGCTCCTGCAGTGTACGGCGATATTTCTCCAGCGCCATGAGATCGGCGAAGGTGGCGTTGTACTCCTTCTTCTCCGCCGCACCCAGGTCCGGACGCATACGCTGCATCCGTGACTTCAACTCGGCGATCTCGGCACCGACCCACCGTTCCTCCATCCGCGCCACCACGGCCCGGGCGTAGAACGGCAGCCGCTCGGCACGGCACCGCGGTTCCTCCACCGCCAGCTCACTGATCACGGCCCGACACATCGGGTCCTTCGTCGCCGCGCTCACCGCGTCCAGCCATCCGGCACCGCCGGCGGTCACCGACCCGACACCCCCGGCGTCCTGGATCGCAGCGGCCACGGCCATGTAGGTGGGATGCTCGAAACTGTCGGTGAGCAGTCCGTCGGCGTCCTTGCCGACCAGCCCCGGCTCCTGGAGCATCAACTTGAGCACCTCCCGGACCGGGCGCAGGTACACGTCCTCCGGGTCGGGTCGCTGCAGCAGTGAGACCGGGGCATCCGTCGCCTGGGTCTGCTCGGCCGCGGCCCGACGGTTCGCCCGGGCCAGCCCCTCCCGCAGTTCGGGCACCGCATCACGGTGGCCGGAGTTCCGGGCTGCCTTGCGCACCTGGTTGACGACCTCGGAGGGGTCAGACCAGGACAGCCATCCGGACGCCTGGCGCGCGTACTCGTCGCGCAGGGCGTCATCCCGGATGCCGGCGAGCACCGGCACCACCCGGCGCAGGGCATCCACCCGACCGTCGACGTGGTGGGTGTCATAGCCGCGGATGATGGTGCGGATGACGAACTCGAACATGGGGATCCGGGAGGCGACCATCTCGCGCACCGCGGCGTCCCCGCGCTCCATGCGCAGGTCACAGGGGTCCATGCCGTCGGGCGCGACCGCGACGTAGCTGCGTCCGGTGAACTTCTGGTCGCCCTCGAAGGCACGCATCGCGGCCTTCTGACCGGCCTCGTCACCGTCGAAGGTGTAGATGATCTCGCCGCGGAAGAACTGGTCGTCGAGCATGAACCGGCGCAACATCTGCAGGTGCTCCTCACCGAAGGCGGTACCGCAGGCGGCCACGGCCGTGGTCACCCCGGCGGCATGCAGCGCCATGACGTCGGTGTAGCCCTCCACCACCACCGCCTGGTGGTCGGCACTGATCGACTTCTTCGCACGGTCCAGACCGAAGAGCACCTTCGACTTCTTGTACAGCAGCGTCTCGGGCGTGTTCATGTACTTGCCGAGCTTGTCGTCCTCGAAGAGCTTGCGGGCACCGAAACCGATGACGTCCCCGGCGGAGTTCCGGATCGGCCACAGCAGCCGGCGGTGGAAGCGGTCGATGGGGCCACGGTTGCCCATCCGCGACAGGCCGGCGTCCTCCAGCTCCTTGAAGCTGAACCCGCGGCGCAGCAGAACCTTCGTCAGTGTGTCCCAGCCGTCGGGGGCGTAGCCGCAGCCGAACTGTTCGACGAGCTCGTCGCTGAAGCCACGGTCGCGCAGCATCGCGCGGGCCTTCTCCGCGCCCGGGTCCTTGCTGTCCGTGTCGAGGAACCGGGCGCGGTAGAACTCCTGGGCCGCCCGGTTCGCGGCGATGAGCCGCTGCCGGGTGCCCGGTTCGACCCGGTTCACCGGGCCGCCGCCCTCGTAGTTGATGTGGTAGCCGATCCGCTCGGCACACTGCTCGACAGCCTCGGGGAAGGTGACGTGCTCCATCTTCATGAGGAAGCTGAAGACGTCCCCGCCCTCGCCGGTCGCGAAGCAGTGGAAGTAGCCCTTGTTCGGACGCACGTGGAATGACGGTGTCTTCTCGTCCTTGAACGGGCTGAGCCCCTTCATCGAATCCACACCGCCCGGGGTGAGCTGGACGTACTCGCCGACGACCTCCTCGATCGGGGTCTGCTCCCGGATCGCGGCGATGTCGGTGTCCGGAATGCGTCCTCGTGCCATGCGGACCATCGTAGGCCACTGGATCTTCCCGTATCTTCCCGTATCTTCCCGTATCGCCACGACGGCATCTCCGAAACCCTAAGCTTTTGTGAACATCCACGACTTGACCACAACTGCAGAAACACTGCCGACCGTGCCCGGAGTGACTCCCGGGCACATCGGCACCGAAAGGGATGACCACCCATGGCTTCATCAGCCACGCACTATGACGTCCTCATCGTCGGCTCCGGCTTCGGCGGATCCGTCTCCGCCCTGCGGCTGACGGAGAAGGGCTACTCCGTCGGCGTCATCGAGGCAGGACGCCGCTTCGAGGACAAGGACTTCGCGAAGAACTCCTGGCACCTCAAGGACTTCCTCTGGGCCCCGAAGCTCGGCTTCTACGGCATCCAACGCGTCCACCTGCTCAAGGACGCCATGATCCTCGCCGGTGCCGGTGTCGGCGGAGGTTCCCTGAACTACGCCAACACCCTCTACAAGCCGGGCGAGAACTACTTCCACTCCCCTGCCTGGGACCACATCACCGACTGGGAGGACGAACTCACCCCCTACTACGAGCAGGCCCGCAGGATGCTCGGCGTGGTGACCAACCCGACCGTCACCCCGGCGGACAAGCTGTCCAAGCAGGTCGCCGAGGAGATGGGTGCCGGCGACACCTTCCGGATGACCCCGGTCGGCGTCTTCTTCGGTAAGAAGGTCGGTCTGGAGGGTGAGGAGGGCGAGACCGTCGCCGACCCCTACTTCGGTGGTGTGGGCCCGGAGCGCACCGCCTGCACCGAGTGCGGCGAGTGCATGACCGGCTGCCGGCACGGTGCGAAGAACACCCTGCTGAAGAACTACCTCTACCTCGCGGAGAAGGCCGGTACCGAGGTTCACGACCGTTCCACGGTGACCTCGGTGCGCAAACTCGGCGCCGATGACGAACCCGGCTGGGAGATCACCGTCACCCGTACCGGTCCGGTGTTCGGACGGACGAAGACCCGCACCTTCACCAGCGACTACCTCATCATGGCCGCCGGCACCTGGGGCACCCAGAACCTGCTGCACCGCCAGAAGGAGGACGGCAACCTGCCGCATCTCTCCGACCACCTCGGTGAACTCACCCGCACCAACTCCGAGGCCCTGCTGGGTGTCGGTCTGTGGAAGAAGGAGCCGGAATACGACTTCCACAAGGGTGTCGCCATCACCTCGAGCTACTGGCCCGCCCCGGACACCCACATCGAACCGGTCCGCTACGGCATCGGTTCCAATGCCATGGGCATGTTGCAGACCCTGAACACCGACGGCGACACGAAGTGGCCCCGCTGGGTCGAGTTCCTCCGCCAGCTCGCGAAGAACCCGAAGGCCGTGAAGCTGGTGCTCGACCTGCGCGGTTGGTCGGAGCGCACCATGATCAACCTGGTCATGCAGGCCCGCGACAACTCCCTGACCACCAGCCTGAAGAAACTCGGGCCGCTGCGCCTGCTCACCAGCCGGCAGGGTGAAGGAGAGCCGAACCCGTCCTGGATCCCCGAGGGCAACGAGGCCACCCGGCGCGGTGCCGCCCACTTCGACAAGGCCGTCGCCGGTGGCGTGTGGCCGGAGGTCTTCAACATCCCGCTCACCGCCCACTTCCTCGGTGGCTGCACCATCTCCGACACCCCGCACACCGGCGTGGTCGACCCCTATCACCGGGTGTGGAACTACCCGTCGATGTTCGTCACCGACGGCTCCTCCATCACCGCGAACCCGGGCGTGAACCCGTCACTGTCGATCTCAGCGAACGCGGAACGCGCCGCAGCCTTGTGGCCCAACAAAGGCGAAGCGGACCCGCGTCCGACCCAGGACGGGATCATCGGCAACTACCGGCGCGTGGATGCGGTCGAACCGCACAGCCCGGTCGTCCCCGCGTCCGCCCCGGGCGCTCTGCGCCTGCCGCTGACAGTGGTGAAGTCCGCGGTGTGATTCACTGTTCACCGTGAGCACAGGAGAATCCGGGAAGAAAAAGACCGTCCTCGGCAGCATCGTCGGCGCGGTCGTCGTCCTCGCCGCCAGCTACTTCGGGGTGGACGCCGCCACCGGTGGCGACGACTCAGACGACAATCAGGCGTCCTCGGCGGCATCTTCCGGCGACTCCTGCGCCGTGGACACCCTGCCGGAGCAGGCCGACGAAGTCATCGACCTGATCCTCGACGGCGGCCCGTTCGACCATGCCGAGCACGATGGCAAGCACTTCGGCAACTACGAATCTGTGCTGCCGGCCCAGAACTCCAGCTACTACCGCGAGTACACGGTGGACACCCCCGGCATCAACCACCGTGGCGCCCGGCGCATCGTCGTCGGCGGCGGCTCGGACACCGATCCGGACGTCTGGTACTACACCGATGACCACTACGAGTCCTTCTGCTCCATCCCGGACGCAGAGGACTGACGAGGCCTAACCCCAGGCCGCGCTCTCGGCGCACGCCAACCGGTCGACCCGCTCCAACCGCGATTCCGTGTAGGACGCCACCTGGTCGACAATCACGCGCTGCCGGTCAGAATCACTGTCCGCCTCAGTCCACCAGGCGCGGAACACCGGGTCGAGCGTCCCCGGGGCGCCGGCCGCCAGGTACCCGGCGACCCGGTAGATCCGGTCACGCTGCCGGTCCTGGTTGGCCAGGTGCCGCTTCTCGTCCATGACGTAGAGCACCGCCACCGACTTCAGCAGCGTCACCTCCGCCACCACCGGGGCGGGGATGACCAGCTCCGCGGAGTAGCGTCCCAGCCCGCCGGTACCCGGGTACGCCGCCCGGGTCGCGGTGACCACGGCGGTGACGTACCGGCTCACCAGTTCACTGGTCAGAGCCTTGAGCGACACGAGATCCTGCAACCCGCCACGGAAATCCGCGGCCCGGGCGACGAGGTCCATCTCCCGGAGCCGGTCAGCGGCCTCCAGCAGTTCGGCGGGGTCGCCACCGAAGGCGGCGGCACCCTTCTCCGCCAGGGCGGCGAGTTCCACGAGATCCCAGAGGACGCCGAGGGTGATACGTCCTGACAGGATACCGTCCTCCACGTCGTGGACGGAATAGGCGACGTCATCCGCCCAGTCCATGACCTGGGCCTCCATGGCGCGGCGGCCGTCCGGGGCGCCCTCGCGCACCCAGGTGAAGACCTCCAGGTCCTCGGCGTAGCAGGAGTACTTGCGGCGACGGTTCCCCGCGGCGTCCACCGGACCCCAGGGGTACTTTGCGGCGGCGTCGAGGCTGGCGCGGGTGAGATTGAGGCCGTGACTGGCCCCGTCGACCCCGAGGACCTTCGGCTCCAGGCGAACGAGGATGCGCAGGGTCTGTGCATTGCCCTCGAACCCGCCGCAGCCTGCGGCGACGACGTCCAGTGCCGTCTCCCCGTTGTGCCCGTAGGGCGGGTGGCCGATGTCGTGGGTCAGCCCGGCGAGTTCACACAGGTCCGGGTCCATGCCGAGGGCGGTGCCGATGCCGCGGGAGATCTGCCCGACCTCCAGGGAGTGGGTCAGCCGGGTGCGGGGGGTGTCCCCCTCCCCCGGTCCGACGACCTGGGTCTTGTCCGCCAGCCGACGCAGTGCGGCGCTGTGCAGGACACGGGCCCGGTCACGGTCGAAGTCCTCCCGGCCGTCGGGCAGTGAGCCGGCGACCCCGAGGTGCTTGGCTGGGGTCGGCAGGTAGCGGGCCAGATCGCGGGCGGTGTATCCGTAGCGTTCCATGAAACTCCCCGTCACTCCTTCACCGTGTAGTCACCGCCACCGTTACGGGTGACGCGGTAGTACAGCAGTCCGCCGGTCTCGTGGAGGATGCTGTCGAGCTGGGACTCGCGCCCGGAGACCGCCGGGCCGGTCCGGGTCGGCGAGGCGTGCGCGCTGACCCCCTGGTCGCGGACCATGTCCGTGGCACGCAGTGAGTGCGCCGGGTCGGTGACGACGACGGCACTCTCCCAGTCCTGGTCCTCAGCCTCGTCGCCGAAGAGCTCAGCGGACTCGAGGGTGTCGGAGCCGTGGTCGATGGTGGAGATGTCGGACGCCGGGACGCCCTTGTCCTCCAGGTACATCGCCCCCGCCTCGGCCTCGGTGTAGTTGTCGCCGTCGAGCTTGCCACCGACGGTGACGATCCGCGGGGCGACACCGTCGTTGTAGAGATCGGCGGCATGGTCGAGCCGGGCGGCGAACCAGTTCGACGGGGTGCCGTTGTACTGGGCAGCGCCGAGGACGAGGATCGTGTCCGCCTCACTCCGGTCGTCCTGTCGAGCGTAGGCCCAGACGTGACCTGCGGTGACCAGGGTGATGACCAGCGCCACCACGATGGTGCCGACGATCATGTACAGGAGTCCGCGGATTCCGGCACCCACGGCACTTCCCAGGTTCTTCCACACAGTCATGCAGACAACTCTACGCACCGGCAGGTCCGAATCCGGTTATTGTTGTACGTATGTGCGCTGTGAATTCTCCTTTCCCTTCCGCGTCGGGTGACCGACGTTCACGACGCTTCGTGGCGTCCCTCGCGATCGCCGGTCTCGCCGGCCTGGGGGCGGCCGGATTCAGCGCCGCCCTCGCCCCGGCCGCCGGCGCGGAGACGACGGTGCTCGCCCAGACCGCGACGGACACAGGCATCACCCTGGACTCACAGGTCGTCGATGAGGCCGGTGTGCTCTCCGACGACGAGGCGTCCGAGATCTCGGAACTGCTCGCCAAGGGACCTGCCGAGACCGGGGTGAAGGGGTACCTGGTGTACACGGCCGACGAGGACCCGGAGACCCTTGCCCCGCAACTCCAGTCCGAGCTCGGCATCTCCAACGGCCTTGTCATTGTCATCAACACCATTGACAGGACTTACGGTACTGCGCCTGGTGCGAACGTCCCGGACTCTGTGACCGAAGACGTCAACTCCGCCATCAAGAGCAATATGGGCGACGGATGGTTCGACGGCGGCAAAGCAGTCGCCAAGGTCATCGCCGATGAGTCCGACAGCAGTTCCTCCGCCTGGCTGTGGGGCGGAGTGGGTGTCCTCGCCGTCGGTGGCGGTGGCGCCCTGGTCTGGTCGAAGAAGAAGCGGCGCAAGGACGAAGCCGCCGAGGTCGAGACCACACGGTCCATCACTCCGGGTGACTCCTCCGACCTGGCCCAGCAGCCCACCCACGCACTGCGCATTGTCGCTGCCGAAGAGCTGCAGTCCACCGACGAGTCCATCCGCAAGGGAGCCCAGGAACTCACCACCGCCGAGTCCGAGTTCGGTGCCGAGCGCACCCGGGAGTTGCGGAAGGCGCTTGATTCTTCCCAGCGCACCCTCTCCCAGGCCTACGGCGACCACCAGCGTCTCGCCAACGGCCTGGTCCGCGACGAGGCCGAGGAGCGTGACATTCTCATCGGCATCATCGCCAACTGCGGCACCGCCGACAAGAACCTCAACGAGCAGGCGGAGCGCTTCGCCACCCTGCGTGAGAAGCTCATCAACGCCCCCGAGATCGTCGACAAGCTCTTCCGGGAGACCGTCGACCTGCGCACCCGTGTCCCCCGTGCCCGCGCCACGCTGGAGTCCCTGACCTCCCGCGTCGATCCGGCTCTTCTGTCGTCGGTCATCGACAACCCGGACATCGCGGACGCCGAGATCACCCAGGCGGAGGAAGCACTCAGCCGTGCCCGTGAACTGCTGAACCTCCCTCCCGGCCAGCAGGGCGAACTGGTGGACGCCGCCCGCGCCGCACGAATGGCCATGAACCAGGCAGCCAGCCAGCTCGACAGTGTCGACCGCGCTGAGGTCCAGCTGCGTGAGGCCCAGTCCAACCTCGAGTCCCTCATCGACGAGGTCGACGGTGAGATCACCGAGGCCACCGAACACGCCGCCAGCAACGCGGAGATCGACCGCACCGCCCTTGCCGCCGCCGTGGAGAAAGCGAAGACCGCCCTGGCCGATGCCCGGTCCCGCGGCTCCCAGGACCCGCTGGGCACCTACTCGGCTCTCCTCGAGGCTGACGGTGAGCTCGACATCCAGATCGACGAGGCCCGCGGTGCCCGCAACTCCTTCGAGCGCACCGTTGCCATGGTCGACCGCACCGTCGCCGACGCCACCGCGCGGCTGCAGAGTGTGGAGGACACGATCCACACCCGTGGCTCCATGGTCGGCGTGACCGCCCGTTCCCTGGCCCAGTCAGCAGGGCAGGCCCTCGGCGACGCCCGACGGATGCGCGACACCCGCCCGAAGGACGCCTTCCGTGCCGCCCAGCAAGCCAACAACATCGCTTCCCAGGCTGCCCAGCACGCGCAGAAGGACATCGACGACTACACCCGTCGAAACAACAACTACCGTGGCGGCTCCGGTGCCGGGTCGATGGTCACCGGCATCGTCCTCGGTTCCCTGCTCAGCGGCCACGGTGGTTTCGGGGGCGGCTTCGGCGGCGGAGGATTCGGAGGCGGCGGTGGTGGCGGAGACTTCGGCGGCGGTGGCGACTTCGGCGGCTTCTGACCCCCTCCCCGCTGCCCGGCTCCTCCCCTTTCCGGGAGGAGCCGGAAGTCTTACCAGCGTTCGCCCGAGCAAACTGACAAAACCTCGTGTCGGCAGGTCAAGGGGACGGCCAGCCCCTACAGCACCCCGATGAAGTACAGCAGGATCAGCGGGATGAGGATGACCAGGAAGACCGTGATCGCCCAGGTCGAGGAGATCACCCGGGACTCCATCATGTGCCGCGCCACCCAGGAGACGAACACCTGCGCGTCCAGGGGAAGGGACTGACCCGCACCCTCGAACTGCACGTGGATGTTCTTCATCGCCCCGGACTCGGACTTGAACTGGCCGATCTTCGTTGCCGCGGCAAGGTCCAGTTCCTCCTGCCCCGGACCGCCCTTACCACTGGCGTCGAGGATGATGAACTCCTTGCGTGACTCCTGGTGCACCACGACCTGGTGACGGTCGACCGTGCAGAGCACGTTCTTCGACCGGCCGAAAGTCTCGGCGTCCCCGGTGGCGGTGAAGACCTGGGAACCGGTATCCGGCGAAGTCGTTGCACGCATCACCGGCTGCTTGCCGGCCTCCAGCTGCCAGGTGTCCCCGGCGAAACGGAGGGTGGCTGTGTCACGTTCGACACAGAACTCACCGACCCGCTCCATGTCAGCGACAGCACCGGCGTAGATCGGGAAGGTGTGACCGTCCGACGGCGCGGTCCAGCGGATGTCCGGATTCGGCATGTCTTGTCCGGACTAGCAGCCGGCGAGCTCGGCAGCGAGGTAGCTCTGCAGCTTGTCGAGGCTGACGCGCTCCTGGCTCATCGTGTCGCGCTCCCGCACGGTCACCGCATTGTCCTCGAGGGTGTCGAAGTCGACGGTGACGCAGAACGGGGTACCGATCTCGTCCTGGCGACGGTAGCGGCGACCGATGGCACCGGAGGTGTCGTAGTCGACGTTCCACAGCGCGCGGAGATCGTCGGCGATCTTCTCGGCTGTCGGGGTCAGCGTCTCCTTCTTGGACAACGGGAGCACGGCGACCTTCACCGGGGACAGCCGACGGTCCAGGCGCAGCACGACACGCTTGTCGACGCCGCCCTTGGTGTTCGGGGCCTCGTCCTCGGAGTAGGCGTCCACCAGGAAGGCCATCATGGCGCGGCCCAGGCCGGCGGCCGGCTCGATGACGTAGGGGATCCAGCGCTCGCCGGTGGCCTGGTCGAAGAACGACAGGTCCTCACCGGAGTGCTCCATGTGGGTCTTCAGGTCGTAGTCGGTGCGGTTGGCGATGCCCTCCAGCTCACCCCACCTGGAACCCTGGAAACCGAAGGCGTACTCCACGTCCACGGTGCGCTTGGAGTAGTGGGACAGCTTCTCGGTCGGGTGCTCGAAAAGACGCAGGTTCTCCGGGTCGATGCCCAGGTTGACATACCAGTTGTACCGGTCGTCGATCCACTGCTGGTGCCATTCCTCGTCCTCACCCGGCTTGACGAAGAACTCCATCTCCATCTGCTCGAACTCGCGGGTACGGAAGATGAAGTTGCCCGGGGTGATCTCGTTGCGGAAGGACTTACCCGTGTTCGCGATACCGAACGGCGGCTTCTGCCGGGACGCACCCATGACGTTCTTGAAGTTGATGAAGATGCCCTGGGCGGTCTCCGGACGCAGGTAGTGCAGACCCTCCTTGTCGTCCACCGGACCCAGGTAGGTCTTCAGCAGACCGGAGAAGGCCTTCGGCTCAGTCCACTTGCCGGGCTGGCCGGTCTCCGGGTCGTTGATGTCCGCCAGGCCGTTGGGGGCCTCGTGGCCGTGCTTCTCCTCGTAGGCCTCGAGGAGGTGGTCGGCGCGGTAGCGCTTGTGGGTGTAGAGGGACTCGACCAGCGGGTCGGTGAAGACCTCGACGTGACCGGAGGCTTCCCAGACCTGACGCGGCTGGATGACGGAGGTGTCCACACCGACGACATCCTTGCGGGAGGTCACCATGTGACGCCACCACTGACGCTTGATGTTCTCCTTGAGCTCCACACCCAGGGGGCCGTAGTCCCAGGCGGAGCGGGTACCGCCGTAGATCTCGCCGGCCGGGAAGACCAGGCCTCTGCGCTTACAGAGGTTGACGACGGTATCGATGCTGCTGGACGCCATGTGTTTCGGCACGCTCCTCGAGAGGCTCACGGTGGATAATCAGGACCATCCTACCGGGGTTCCACGCCGAAGCCACTTCCCGGGGTACCCACCGGAAGAAGGCATTAAAAAAGGGCCCGCGAAGTTGGGGGGGATTATCGCGGGCCCCGGCCACGCTGTCCTCGAAAGGATGGGGCCTTGTCCCCCGTAAAGTGGCCGCGGGCGTTGGGGGGGGTTAACGCCCGCGACCGGGGAACTGCCACTAATCTACGTTCCCCCGTGATGTCTGTCAAATACATCGTGCGGGGGTTAGGGTGGGGTCATCATGGACACCGCACGAGACACCACAGGCGCCCTCCCCCGCATCGGTCAACGCACCACGAAACAGCGCACCGCGGTGGTCGAGGCACTCGCTGAACTGACCAGTTTCACCAGCGCCCAGGACATCCACTCCGCCCTCACCACCGACGGCCGTAAAGTGGGCCTGACCACGGTGTACCGCACCCTCCAGCAGCTCACTGCGGCAGGCATGGTCGATACTCTCCAGGACGATTCCGGGGAGATGCTCTACCGCAGCTGCACCACCGACCACCACCATCACCACCTGGTCTGCACCTCCTGCCGCAAGACCGTCGAGATCGACGGCGGACCGGTCGAGTCCTGGGCCGCCACGGTCGCTGCGGAACACGGGTTCACCGTCACCGGCCACACCGCCGATGTCTTCGGTCTGTGCCCGGACTGCGCTAACCGGTAGCGACGTCGAAGACGCTGCCCAGCGCGAAGGTCACGGCCGCCGCCCCCAGACCGATCGCCAGCTGACGCAGCGCGCGCATCAGCGGGGGCTTCCCGGACAGCAGGCCCACCAGAGCACCGGTACACAGCAGCGCGATACCGACGAGCACCGCGGCCACCACCATCGAGCCCAGCCCGGTCATGCCGAAGATCAGCGGCAGCACCGGGATCACCGATCCTCCCGCGAAACACAGGAAGCTCGACAGGGCCGCAGACAGACCGGACCCGCCCTGCTCGATCTCGACCCGGGGCACCTCCGCCTCAGCCTCACCGTCGGTGTCCACGGCAAGGGCGTCGTTGACGTCACTCATCCGCTCGAAGACGAGGTGCGCCTTCTGCTGCGCCTCCTCCGGTTCCATGCCGCGGGCCCGGTAGACCAGTTCCAGCTCGTTGCGCTCCACGTCCAACTTCGGCAGCGCCTCCTTCGTCCCCGGGTCCGGGATGGACGCGTCCAGCAGCTCCTTCTGGGAGGTCACCGACACGTACTCCCCGGCCGCCATCGACAGCGCACCGGAGAGCAGGCCGGCGATACCGGCGGCGAGCATCGTCGACTGCCCCGCCCCTGCGCCGTACATGCCCAGCACAAGGGCGAAGTTGGAGACCAGGCCGTCATTCGCACCGAAGATCGCCGCCCGGAAGTCACCGGACATCCGCGAGCGGCCACGCGTCGCCAGTCCACGGACGATCTCGGCGTGGATCTTCTCGTCGGCGGCCATCGTCGCCAGTTCATCGCTGCGCTCGGAGTCCGTGAGGTAGTTGTTGCGGTCCTCGGCGGACTGCATGAGCGCCAGGACGAACACAGACCCGAACCGCCGGGCCATCCACGCGGTCATCCGGGTGCGCAGGCTGGCACGCAGCGGCAGCCCGACCTCGTCGCCCAGCCTGTCCCGCCAGTACTGCTCGTGGCGCGACTCCGCCTCCGCGATACCGAGCAGGATCTCGCGCTCCTCACCGGTCTTCTTCCGGGCGAGCTCGCGGTACACCGCCCCCTCGGCACGCTCATCGGCGAGGTAACGGCGCCACCGCCTGAGTTCCTGTTTCGTGGGCTGACTCTCCGGCTCCGTCATTTCACACCTCCGAAGCGTCGGTCACGCCGCGCGTACTCGTACACGGCGTCCTTCAGGTCCGCCCGCGTGTAGTCCGGGAACAGCACGTCCTGGTACACCATCTCGGCGTAGGCGGACTGCCACAGCAGGAAGTTCGAGATGCGCTGCTCTCCGGAGGGACGCAGGAACAGGTCGACGTCCGGCAGGCCCGGCTCATCGAGGTAGTTCTCGACGACCTTCTCGTTGACTTCACGGGGCTTCAGCTTCCCGGCGGCGACATCACCGGCGATCGCCCGGGCGGCGTCCGTCAGCTCGGCGCGTCCGCCGTAGTTCACACACATCACGAGGGTCATCTTCGTGTTGTCCTTCGTCTGTTCCTCGGCCTTCTCCAGCTCCGAGATCACCGACCGCCACAGGCGGGGACGCCGCCCTGCCCACCGCACGCGCACACCCTTGGCGTCCAGCTCGTCCCGGCGCCGCCGCAGCACGTCCCGGTTGAAGCCCATGAGGAAGCGCACCTCGTCGGCGCTGCGCCGCCAGTTCTCCGTGGAGAAGGCGTAGGCACTGAGCACGTCCACCCCCAGCTCCAGGCACTCGTCGACCATGTCCATGAGCACGGCCTCGCCCCGCTTGTGCCCCTCGGTGCGCGGCAGCCCCTGCTGCGTTGCCCACCTGCCGTTACCGTCCATCACCAGGGCGATGTGGCGGGGAATCAGTTCGGCGGGGATCTCGGGGCGCGACTCGGAGGCATTCACGGCACCTGAGTCTACAGGGCCGCGTAGGCCGGACAGCCGCTCTCCGTCTGGTACCTGGTGTGTGCCAGCAGCAGCCGGTGGGAGGACGCCAGGATCTGCGTTCCCCCTGGCGATGCCGCCAGTTCGGCCACCGACGTGACCCGCCCGTGCGCCAGCCACCACAGCGCACGCACCGCCGCGGGATCGGGCTCCACGGCCCCCGGCGGCCGGCAGCGCACGCACACCGCTCCTCCGGCGTGCGGGTGGAACGCCCGGTGCGGTCCGACCGCCCCGCACTGGGCGCAGTCCACCAGGGAGGGAGCCCAACCGGCGACCTCCAGCACCTGCAGCACCAGCCGGTCCGCCTGGGTCCGGGGTGGCATTGGCGAGACCGCGAGGTCCGACAGTGCAGCGTCCAGCAGGTCGAAGGTCCGGGTGGCGTCCTCCCCCTCCCCGTAGTCCCCACGGACCGTCAGTTCGGCGATCTCCAGCATCGCCACCGCGGCGTAGTACCGGTCGACGTCCGCGACGATCGCCGGCGCGTAGGTTCGCACTGCGGCAGTGTCGGACAGGGTCGCCAGACCACCGTCGGTCTTCGCCCGGTTGCGGCCCGGATAGATCAGCACGTCCACCCGGCAGAACCGGTCGAGCCGGGCACCGAACCGCGACTTCGTCCGGCGCACCCCCTTGGCCACCCCACGTACGATGCCGTGGTGACGGGTGAGCAGGACGATGATCTGGTCGGCCTCACCCAGGTCATGGGTACGGACGACGAAGGCCTCGTCCCGGTAGTTGGGACGAGGCGCACGTGACATGAATCCCAGTCTAGTTCCCTGCCTCGCGGCGCGCGGTGCGCTGGTCGATATTCTGCGCCGCCTGAGCAATTCGGATATTCGACAGGTAGAATTCGAGCATCATTCGCATGGTCATCAGGGTGAACAATGCTCCCAGAGTGAGGACAGCGGCGATGACGAGACCGAGGAACGCGCCCCCTGCACCGATCTCGTTCGCCAAGCCGACTATGACGACCAGCGCATAGATCGCCCACACCAGGGCAATGAAAGCAAAACCCAGGACGTAGGCGAACTTGATGATCGACGGAGTTGCGTATTTGGTGAAGCTGAAATCGAACAGAGCACCCCAGAATCTGTCCTGGCCGCCCCCCGACTGCACTCCGGGGTAACCACCGTACCCTGGCTGATACTGGGCGTACTGCTGGTATTCGGGATACTGCGGGTACTGACCGGTCCGAGGATCCAGCCCCCACTGCCCGTTGCCCTCGGAGCCCTCTGAATTGCCTGACTGATTTTCGGGGTTTGTCATAGCCCGTCCCTTCTTTTCTGACGAGGAAATACTGTCAGAATAGAATCTAGCTGATACCCAGCCAATCGCAACAAGGAACCCCGTCTTACAGCATCGTGGTCAGAACCCGAGCTTGCCGAGCTGCTTCGGGTCGGACTGCCAGTTCTTCGCGACCTTCATCCGCAGGTCGAGGAAGACATTCTGACCCAGCAGATCGATGAGCGACTTCCGCGAGTTGTGGATGATCCGGCCCCACCGACGGTTGTCCTTGCCACGGAGGATCCGCTTCTGGCCCTCCCGCTCGAGGAAGATCACGGCGTGGACCTCGAGGACGCCCTCGCGCTCCTCGGAGGGGAAGACCTCGTCGATCTGCACGGCCACCGAGTGCGGCAGCTCGTCGTGCAGGCCGGACAGGGCGGCCTCGCGGATCAGCTCGGACATGCGGGTGTCGCGGTCATCGTCGGTGATGTGGTCGTCGGGGTAGAACTTCGGGCCCTCCGGCAGCTGCCCGGTGATGACGTCGAGCAGGACGTCCAGCTGCACCTGCTCCTTGGCGGAGACCGGGATGACCTCACCTCCGTCCAGCAGATCGTGCAGCTCCATGAGCTGTGCGCCGACCTGGTCCTTGGACGCCTTGTCGAGCTTGGTGACGATGCCGATGACCGGGGTCTTCGGTGCCGAGGCCCGCACCGCGTCGAGGATCCAGCGGTCACCGGGTCCGATCTTCTCGTCGGCGGGGATACACAGGCCGATGACGTCGACGTCGGCGTAGGTCTCCTTGACAACCTCGTTGAGTCGCTCACCGAGCAGGGTGCGCGGCCGGTGCAGACCCGGGGTGTCGACGACGATGACCTGGGAGTCCGGCCGGTGGACGATGCCGCGGATCGGGTGCCGGGTCGTCTCCGGCTGATCGGCGGTGATGGCGATCTTCTCACCGACCAGGGCATTGGTCAGCGTGGACTTGCCGGTGTTCGGCCGGCCCACGAAGCTCACGAAGCCGCTGCGGAAACCCTCCGGCGCACTGAAGTCGACCGGTGCCGCGGCAGCGTCCGGCAGGTCCTCCGGGATCTCGGGGAAGTCGAAACTGTCACTGCTCATCGGTTGCTCCGTTGTCTGTGCCTGTCGCGCTGTTCACGCTGATGTCGTCACTCTCCTCGGACCGTACCGGCCCGGTCACCACAATGGTGCGTACCTTGATCCTGCCACGTCGGTCCCGACCACCCTCACACACGAGGTGCAGTCCGGCGACATCGACCTCCGCGCCCGGCAGCGGGACGCGGTCGAGTTCGAAGGCCACGAGACCGGCAACGGTCTCGACATCCTCGTACTCCTCCTCGTCGAACTCCACACCGGTGTCCTCGTAGAGCTTCCGCAGGTCGTCGAGACTGAGCCACGGGACCACTCGGAACTCGCCGGGGCCGAGGTCCTCGACATCGCCGACATCGTCGCTGTCGTACTCGTCGCTGATCTCACCGACGATCTCCTCGAGGATGTCCTCGATGCTCACCAGCCCCGAGGTTCCGCCGTACTCGTCGACCAGCACGGCGATGTGGATCTGGTCGCGCTGCATGTCCTCCAGCAGGTCGGCCAGCATCCGGGAGTCCGGAACGAAGAACGGCGCACGCATGAGCTCGCTGACCGGAGCCGAACGCTGCTCGGCCGGGGCATCGAAGGTCGCGGTGACGAGGTCCTTGAGGTACACCACGCCGACGACGTCGTCGACGCTCTCCCCGACCACCGGCACACGCGACAGTCCGGACCGGATGCACAGCCGCGTCGCCTGGTCGGCGGACTTGTGCTGCTCGATCCACACCATCTCCGGCCGCGGCACCATCACCGCACGCGCGGTCGTGGTCCCCAGGTCGAAGACGGACTGGATCATCTTCTGCTCGTCGACCTCCACGACACCGCGCTCCGAGGCGATGTCCACGGCTTCGCGCAGCTCGATCTCCGAGGCGAACGGGCCTGCCTTCAGTGCACCACCACCTGCGAACAGGCCACCGACACGGATGAGCAGCCGGGAGAACGGTGACAGGATCTTCGCCGACACCAGCAGCACCGGCGCCGCCTTCAGCGACAGGGAGTAGGGGTTGCGGCGTCCCGCAGTCCGCGAGATGACGCCGACAATGACGTAGATCAGCAGGGACGCCACGACCACCGCCACGGCGACGGCCCATCCCGTGGGCTCGATGAGGTCCTCGGCGACGATGGTCACCAGGACCGCGGCACCGGCCTCCAGCACGGTGCGGATGAGCACCAGGAGGTTGATGTGGTCGGGTCGGTTGTCGATGACCCGCTGCAGCCGGGCCGCCCCGGGGCGTTCATCCTTGACGAGCGACTCGACGCGGGCGACCGAGAGCTGCGCGAGCGCGGTCTCCACCGAGGAGACCACGCCGGCCACCGGCACCACCACGGCGGCGACGGCGAGCAGGACGACAAGGGTGAGACCGGTCATGAGTCGGCGGAATCGTCTCTCTCCGCGGCGGTCGGGAACGCCCCGGCTCCGGTGGGCTTCGGTGCGAAGCTCACGCCCCGTTCCTCCTGGGAGTCGTACCAGTTGGCGAGGATCTCGTTCTGCAGCGCGAACATGCGCTGCTCCTCCTCCGGCACGACATGGTCGAAACCGAGAAGATGGAGGACGCCGTGCACGGTGAGCAGGTCGAGCTCATGGGCCAGCGGGTGGCCGGCCTTGTTCGCCTGCCCCTGGGCGAACTCGGGGCACAGCATGATGTCGCCGAGCACTCCGGGTCCCGGCGGCGGACCGTCCTTGCGTCCCCAGCCCGGGGTGAGCTCATCCATCGGGAAGCTCATCACGTCGGTCGGGCCGGGCAGGTCGAGCCAGCGCAGGTGCAGGTCAGCGATGGTCTCCAGGTCCACGATGTGGATCGAGAGTTCCGCGCTGGAGTGGACGTCCAGGCTCCACAGGGCGAAGCGGGCGACATCGATGAGCTCCTCCTCGTTCACCTCGCCCATGCCGGACTCGTTGTAGACCTCGATGCTCATACCTCGTCTCCTTCCTGCTCCGCCTCGAACAGGTCGTAGGCCTCGATGATGCGTCCGACCAGGTGGTGGCGGACCACGTCGGAACTGTCGAACTGGGTGACGGTGACCCCGTCGATACCCGACAGCACCTGCCTCGCCACAGTCAGGCCGCTGACCTGGTGACGGGGCAGGTCGACCTGGGACAGGTCACCGGTGACAACGATCTTCGAGCCGAAACCGAGCCGGGTGAGGAACATCTTCATCTGCGCCGGGGTGGTGTTCTGCGCCTCGTCGAGGATGACGAAGGCACCGTTGAGGGTTCGGCCGCGCATGTACGCCAGCGGAGCGATCTCGATGACGCCGGACTCGATGAGCTTCGGCACGGCCTCCGGGTCAAGCATGTCGCCCAGGGCGTCGTACAGTGGACGCAGGTAGGGGTCGATCTTCTCGCCGAGGGTGCCCGGCAGGAAGCCCAGCTTCTCCCCCGCCTCCACCGCGGGGCGGGTGAGGATGATGCGGGTCACCTCGCGCTTCTGCAGGGCCTGGACGGCCTTGGCGACGGCGAGGTAGGTCTTACCGGTACCGGCAGGGCCGACACCGACGACGACGGTCGACCGGTCGACGGCATCGACGTAGTCGCGCTGGCCCTGGGACTTCGGGCGCACTGACCGACCCCGACGGGTGACGATGGCGTCCCCCGCAATGCTGGTCAGGGTCGTGGCCGTGGTCACCGGCATGGTCTCCGGCTCATCGTCGTCGACGAGGTCGACGGCGCGGCGGGTGAGATCGGGGGTGATGACGTGCCCACGGGAGGCCATGGACTCGAGTTCCCGCAGGACGCGGCGGGCGCGGGACACCTGGGCGGCCTCGCCGCGCAGGGTGACGTGGTTGCCGCGGCTCAGCAGGTCGGCGGCGACATGGTCCTCGATGATGCGCAGATTCTCGTCGGCGGTGCCGGCGACGGCCTGTGCGGTGTCCGGGTCGAGTTCGACCGTGGTGGAGGCGATACGCCTCGGTGGTTGCTTCACATTTCTCCTGTGTACTTTCTCTGACTGTTGCAGTCTATCGTGCCCACCGCGTGGTGAGCACTCCGATCGCGCCGAGGGCGACGGCGGCGGCACTGGCGGTCCGGTACACTTCCGGCCCCAGGACGACCGGCTGCCCGATCTCCGCCTCACGCGGCGAGACGCCGCCCTCGGGCCCGATGACGAGGACGATCTCGTCGACGTCGAGGTCCAGCTGCGCCAGCGGGGTGGCCGCCTCCTCGTGCAGGACCAGAGTCAGGATGCTCTCGACCGGCTCCGGCCACGGCCGGTCGGCCAGCACGTCCGCCAGATCGTCGATATCGGTGAGCAGGTCACCGACATGTGCCCCGTCGAGCCGACGGGACTGCTTCATCGCGGAGACGGCCACAGCCTCCCACTTCGCCCGGGCCTTCTCGGCTTTACCGGGTTTGCCGTCCCACTTCGCGATGCAACGGTCGGACTGCCACGGGATGATCCGGTCCGCCCCCGCCTGCACCGCCAGGTCGACGGCAAGTTCGGAACGCTCGGACTTCGGGATCGCCTGCACCACGGTTACCCGCGGCCGCGGCGACCGGGCCGGCAACACACCGACGCCTGCCACAGTGTCCGCGGTACCGAAGGCGGCGCTGACCCCCAGACCGTTCCCGTCTGTGAGCACCACCGGTTCCCCGGTGCGGATCCGCTTGACGGCGGCGTGCTTCGCCTCGGCGGCGGGCAGTGTGAACTGTCCTGCCTCCCCGACCCGTTCCAGCTGGTCGGCGAGGTCCGGGACGAGGAAGACGGGATCAGTCACGGTTACCTGCCGAACTTCCCGCGCAGCCGGGAGAACAGGCCACCGGCCCGCTCATTCTCGGTGGTACGCACCCCGGCGGTCTCGCCGGACCGGTTCTGCAGTTCCTCGAGGAGCTCACGGGAGCGCTTGTCGAGGTCGGTGGGCACCGTGACATCGACATGCGCGATGAGGTGCCCGTGTCCATCCCGGCGCAGATGCGGCATACCGGCACCCTTGACGCGGACCACGGCCTCCGGCTGGGTGCCGGGGTCGACGGCGACCGTGGAGGTCGACCCGTCCAGCATCTCCACGTCGACACTGGTGCCCAGGGCGGCGTCCACCATCGGGACGTGGACGGTGACGTGCAGGTCATCGTCCTCGCGCACGAAGCACGGGTGCTCGGCGACATGGACCTCGACGTAGAGGTCGCCGGCGGGTCCACCGCCGGGGCCGACCTCACCCTTGCCGGACATGCGGATGCGCATGCCGTCGCGGATACCGGCGGGGATGTTCACCGGGATGTCGCGGCGGGCCTTGACCCGGCCGTCGCCGGCGCACTCCTCACACGGGTCCGGGATGATCTCGCCGGTGCCCTGGCACCGTGGGCAGGCCCGCGCCACCTGGACGCGGCCGAGGATGGACTGTTGGACCTCCATGACCTGACCCTGCCCCTGACAGGTCGGGCAGGTGTCCGGGTCGGCCTTCGTCTTCGAGCCGGTACCGTCGCAGACGTCGCAGAGCACGGCGGTGTCCACCGTAACCTCACGCTGGACGCCGCTGAAGCACTCCTCCAGCGTGAGCTCCATGCGCAGCAGCGCGTCATTGCCGGGACGCACGCGGGAGGCCCGGGGTCCGCCGCCGGTCGCTCCGCCGCCGAAGAAGGCGTCGAAGATGTCACCGAAGCCACCACCGCCGAAGCCACCGGGGGCGCCGCGGCCGTAGCCGGGGTCCTGGGGGTCTCCGCCGGCGTCGACGATGCGTCGCTTCTCGGGGTCGGTCAGGACTTCCTGCGCGACGGACGCCTCGCGGAACTTCTCCGCGGCTTCCTCGGAGGGGTTCACGTCCGGGTGGTACTTGCGGGCGAGTCGACGGTAGGCCTTCTTGATCTCGGCGTCCGTCGCGTCATGCTCGACACCGAGGACGGCGTAGTAGTCACGAGCCAAGGGAATACTGCTTCCTTTACGTTCTCAGTTGTGGTTCTCGGCAGGCATTCTACTCCCCCGCCAGAATCCTGCTCACATAGTGGGCGACCGCATGCACCGAACTGATTGTCCCAGGGTAGTCCAGGTACGTCGGCCCCAACACACCCATGGCGCCGAGCACCGCCTCGCGCGACCCGTACCCGGTCGAGACCACCGTCGCAGACTGCAGTTCGGCGGTCGCGTTCTCCTCACCGATGGTGACGTTGACGCTGAGGTCACCGAGGTCGCGGACGCCGGACAGCAGCCGCAGCACCACGACCTGCTCTTCCAGTGCATCGAGGACGCCCTCGAGCTCCCCGACCCGCACGATATTCGGCGTTCCGGCGATGACCAGCCGGTCATTCGGCCGGTTGAGCAGGGTGTCCACCAGGACAGCGGCACAGGTCAGGGCGGCGTCCTGCAGTCCGGCGGGAACGCGCGGGTCATCGCCGGCGGCCATCGCGGCGATCTCCGCGGAGGCGTCGTCGAGGGTGTGACCTACGAGTGTGCTGTTGATGAGATCCCGCAGCCGCGGCAGGTCCTCGGCCGACAGGGCGGTCGCCAGGTCTACGTTGCGCTGGTCGACCTGCCCGGTGTCCGTGATGAGCACGAGCAGCAGACGGGTGTCCGCGAGCTGCACGACCTCGCAGTGCTTGACCCTGCCACGCCGCAGGTCGGGCAGCTGGGCGACAGCGACCTGGCGGGTGAGTTGGGCGAGCAGCTGCACACTGCGGCGCAGCACGTCCTCCATGTCCACCCCGTCCTCGAGGAAACTGAGGACGGCCCGGCGCTCCGGCGGGCTCAGCGGCTTGATCCGGTGGATGCCGTCGACGAAGACCCGGTAGGCCTTCTCGGTGGGGATCCGTCCCGAGCTGGTGTGCTGCTGGGTGATGAACCCCTCGGACTCCAGCACCGCCATGTCATTGCGTACCGTCGCCGAGGAGACCCCGAGGCTGTGCCTGTCCACCAGCGCCTTCGACCCCACCGGTTCCTGGGTGGAGATGAAGTCGGCGACGATGGCCCGCAGGACCTCGCTGCGCCGTTGATCCGCCGTGCTCACTTTCGCCATGCCCGACAGTCTAGTCGTCTCAGTCGTCCTCTTCGACGAGGATGTCGGTGATGATGCCGTCGGCCAGCAGGCGCCCCGCACCGGTCAACCGCGTCCGTCCGTCGACCTGCTCCAGCAGACCGAACCCGACGTGCCGGGCGACGGCCTGGGGCGCGTGGGCGACCATCTCGTCCGGCAGTCCCTCAGCCAACCGGAGGCCGGTCATGATGCGTTCGGTGTGCACGTCGGCCTCACTGAGCGGTTCTGTCTTGACCACCGGGGAGTTGCCGGACGCCAGGGCCTCGGCGTAACGGCGCGGCAGTTTCGCATTGACCAGGCGGGTGATGCCGTTCCGGCCGTGCAGCCGGACGCAACCGTGGGCGCCGGGGCCGGCTCCCCACCACTGCCCGCCACGCCAGTAGACGAGGTTGTGCCGGCACTCCCCGCCCGGCCTCGACCAGTTGGAGACCTCGTACCAGCCCAGGCCCGCGTCCTGCAGGGCGGCGTCGATCATCTCGTAGCGGTCGGCGTAGACGTCCTCGTCCGGGGCGGGGAGCTGTCCCTTGCGTACCTTGCGTGCCATCGCGGTCCCGTCCTCGACGATGAGCGAGTAGGCGGAGATGTGGTCCACTCCGGTCGACAGGGCGGCGTCGATACTGCGTCGCAGGTCATCGTCGGTCTCGGTCGGGGTGCCGTAGATGAGGTCGAGGTTGACGTGGTCGAATCCGGCGGTCAGGGCCTCGGTCGCCGCGGCGGTCGCCCGGCCCGGGGTGTGGTTGCGTTCCAGCACCTTGAGGACATGGGCGGACGCCGACTGCATGCCCAGCGAGATCCGGGTGTACCCCGCGTCAAGCAGGGCGGTGAAGAACTCCGGGGAGGTCGATTCCGGATTCGATTCGGTGGTGACCTCCGCACCGGGCGCCAGGCCGAGGCTGCGTCGTACCGCACCCAGGACGCGGGTCAGACCGTCCGCCCCCAGCAGCGACGGTGTTCCACCGCCGAGGAAGACAGTGGACGGCGGTCCCGGCCGGTCCCACTCCGCGGCGGCCCGGTCAAGCTCGGCCTCCAGGGCGTCGAGGTACGTCCCGACTGACGAGGTGCCGTCCTCGCCGGGGGTGTAGGTGTTGAAGTCACAGTATCCGCAGCGGGTGGTGCAGAACGGGACGTGAATGTACAGGCCGGTGTCCACGGGGGTCGAGGGTACTCACCCGGCCGCGGAGCGCCGACGCCGGGCCCGGACCCTGGCCAGGACCCGCTCGACCCGGGCACGCTCAGCGAGGAACTCCGGCGGGGCCTCGCCGCGCATCTCGGCGACGAGGACGGGGTGGTCGCCGACCACCTCACGCTTCCAGGCTGCGACGGTCTCGCGGGTCTGCGTCCACGACCGGGCGAAGGACTGCGGCAGCAGCACGCTCTGGTACTCGACCGCCTCCCTGGTCTGCGCGACGACCCACTCCGCCAGCTCGGCGAGATCCGCGGCAAGCTCGGTGTTTCTCCGACGCAGCGCCATCCGCAGCGTGGCGGTGCTGACGACCGGGCTGGTCGGCGCGACCGACGGTGCCGGCGGCGGGTCCTGGTGCGGGTGGAGGAAGGAGAGGGTTCGCCCCGGGTGGAAGTAGTTGCCCTCCGGGGCCGACAGAGACGCCGAGAGGGTCCCGGAGTTCACGCCGGAGACGAACGCCTGGCGCAGTCCGTTGATCTCCGCGAGGTACTGGCGGACCTCGCCGCGACCCTGCTCGACGGCATCGGACAGCTCGTGAATGCAGTCGTCGACGAGTTCTGTGTCCCAGTCCGTCATGGCTGCCGCGACGTTGTCGATGCCTTCCGCGATCTCGTCGCCGATGTCGTACACCCCCTGGGTGAGGTCGCGGAGACGCAGGCGCGCGGCATCATGCACGTCGGTCTCCTCTCGTCGGGGTCCTGCCGGTGATCGAACGTGACAACCATAGGACAGCGGACACCCCGGCACCGGGAGGCGGGGCCGGGGTGGGACGCGTGTGAAAGGTGTGTCAGTGGGAGTTGTAGATCCAGGCGATGTCGTCGGCGAAGTGCTGGGAGACCACGAAGCGCTTGACCTTCATCGACGGGGTCATCTCACCGTCTTCCTCGGTGAAGTCACGGGCGCAGATGCGGAACTTCTTGATCCCCTCGGCATGGGACACGGTCTCGTTCGCCTCGTTGATGGCGTCCTGGATCTCGGCACGCAGCACCGGGTTCTTCGCCAGTTCGGGGACGCCGGTGTTCTCCGGGACGTTGTTACGCTTCTTCCAGGCGGGGAGGGCCTCCTCGTCGAGGGTGATGAGGCAGCCGACGAACTTCTGGTCGTCGCCGACGCCCATGGCCTGGGAGATCAGCGGGGCGGACCGGAGGATGTCCTCGAGTGGCCCCGGGGAGATGTTCTTGCCGCCGGCGGTGACGATGATCTCCTTCTTACGGCCGGTGATCTTCAGGTGGCCGGTGGGCAGCAGCGCGCCGAGGTCACCGGACCTGAGGAAGCCTTCCTCGTCGAAGCTGTCCTTCGTCGCCTCCTCGTTGTTCCAGTAGCCGTCGAAGACGACGGTGCCCTTCATGAGGATCTCGCCGTCCTCGGCGATGCGGACGGTGTTCCCGCCGACAGGCCTGCCGACGGTGCCGATGATGTTGTCCGGCTCGAAGTTCACCGCGATGGCCGCGGTGGTCTCGGTCATGCCGTAGCCCTCGTAGATCCGCACGCCGATGCCCCGGAAGAAGTGCATGAGCTCCGGGTTCAGCGCGGAACCGCCGGAAATGCAGTACTGCAGGGAGCCTCCCAGGGCGGCGCGGACCTTGCCGTAGACGAGCTTGTCGAACAGTGCGCGCCTGGCCTTGAGCAGCACACCGGGGCCCTGTCCGCCGTCCAGGGCCTTGGAGTACTCCACGGCGGTCTTCTCGGCGAGCGGGAAGATCTTCGCTCCGATGCCGCCGCCGTCGACGGCTTTGGACTTCACACCGGCGTGCACCTTCTCGAAGACGCGGGGGACACCGAGGATAACGTGCGGCTCGGCGCGGGAGAACTCCGGGACGAGGGTGGACATCTCGGACCAGTGGGACTGGGACGCGCCGCCGAGGGTGACGGCGAGGGACACGGCGCGGGCAAGGACGTGGGCCAGCGGCAGGAAGGTCAGTGCACGGTTGCCTTCGACGGCGATGCCGCCGATGGGGTTGGTGAGAATGGCACGTGCCTCGCCGAGCCAGTTCGAGTGCAGCAGACGGCAGCCCTTGGGCCGGCCGGTGGTACCGGAGGTGTAGACGAGCGAGGCGACGTCGGAGGACTTCGTCGCGGCGATACGGGCCTCGATCTCGTCGTCGGAGATGTCCTTGCCTTCGGCGATGAGGGTCTCGACGGCGCCGTCGGTGATCGAAAGCACCCGGTCCAGGTGCGCGCCCTCGGCCGGTGCGGACGCATGGACGAAGGTGTTCAGCCGGGTGGCGTGGCCGGACTTCTCGGCGATGCCGATCGTCGCTCCGGAGTCCTCGACGATCCACTCGCACTGCGACGTGGACGACGAGGGGTAGACCGGCACGGACACGGCGCCGGCGGCCATGATCGCGAAGTCGAAGAGGTTCCACTCGTAGCGGGTGTCCGACATGAGGACGACGCGGTCCCCCTGCCCGACGCCGTTGGCGATGAGGCCCTTGGCCACGCCGTACACCTCGCGGAGGAATTCGTCGGCGCGCACGTCGACCCACTCGAACTTCCGGGGCCGGCTGTAGAGGACCGTCTGCGGACGGCGGCGGGTGTTCTCCCGCAGCACGGTCAGACAGGTCTCGTTCTCACCGATCGTGTACAAGGCCTCCGAGGAGTACTCCTGCATGTCTCTCCTTACATTCAGTGTCTGAGTGTGGCTCGTGACACATTAATTATCCAACGGTATGTGAACATACCGGTCGAAAGGCGGCCGTGGGGGAAAATCACGGAACTGATATCAGAAAATTACAGTTGCCAACCAAACTATTACAAGGAAAATAATAAGGAGTACAAGAGCTTGTCGCACCCGTGAATGCTGCTTCACTCCGCGTCACCTCCTCCCCCGTGTTCCCCGAACACCCGGTGCTCGGAGTCATCCCGTGGCAGGACGCGGAACAGGACCCACAGCAGAGCTGCGGCGACCGCCAGCGCCACCAGGGCCAACGCCACCAGGACCAGCGGCGTCTGGAACCACACCGGCAGGCTGACCACCCACTGTTCGAATCCGTCCGTCACCCGGCTGATCCTACCCGGTCAGCCCCGCGAACCCGACAGTCCCCGACGACGCAGCAACGGCTCCACACTGCGTTGCTGACCACGGAACATCCAGAAGGCGTCGTCGTAGTCGATTGTCGCGCCGCGGGACAGGATCATCCGACGGAACCGGTCACCGGCGAAACGGACGTCATCGGCATCCGGGTGTTCAGTTCCCGCCGCATCGGTGTCGACGAAACCCTGGAATCCGTCGGCGTCAAGGACCTCGGCCCACAGGTAGCTCCAGTAGTCCGCGGAGTAACCGCCGGCGAATATGTGGTTGAAGTACGTCGACGAATAGCGCGGTGCCAGTCCCGGTACCGCGAGCCCGGCATCCTCCAGCGCCTGTCGCTCGAACTCCGCCACATCGGTCACCTGCCCGGCCTGCGCGGTGGTCAGCCGGTGCCAGGCCAGGTCGACCCGGCAGGCTGCGAGGTACTCCGTCGTCGCGAAGCCCTGCCCCCACCGGGCCTCGGCGGTCACCGCGGCGACGAGCTCCGGCGACAGCTGCTCACCGGTGTCGACATGGCGGGCGTAGTTCGCCAGCACCTCCGGCTCCAGCGCCCAGTTCTCGTTGATCTGGCTGGGGAACTCCACGAAGTCACGCGGCACATTCGTGCCGGACAGGCTCGGGTACCGGACATCGGAGAGCAGCCCGTGCAGGCCGTGGCCGAACTCGTGGAAGAGGGTGGTGACCTCGTCGAGGCTGAGCAGCGCCTCCTCCCCCTCGGCAGGCTTCGCGATGTTGAGCACATTGACGACGACCGGGTTCTGCCCGATGAGGTTGTTCTGGTCGACGAAGCTGCTCATCCACGCCCCACCACGCTTCGTGGACCGGGCGAAAAGGTCGGTGAGCAGCAGGCCGATCGCGGTACCGTCCGCTTCAGCCACCTCCCAGACCTGCACATCGGGGTGGTAGCCGACAAGATCCGTGCGCGGAGTCACCCGGATCCCGTAGAGCCGTTCCGCGGCGAAGAACACACCGTCGCGGAGCACCTGCGACAGTGGAAAGTACTTCTTCAGTTCGGCGGTGTCCACCGCGAGATCCTCGGCCCGCAGCTTCCCCGCCCAGTACGGCCAGTCAGACTCGCCCAGGTCACAGACGTCCTCACCGTTGACGTGTGCAAGGTCCAGGGCACGCTTGTACTCGCCGTGGGCGTTGTCCACTGCAGCGGGCGTCACCGTGTCCAGCAGGTCGTCTACCGCCTCAACGGTCCGGGCGGTCTCCTCGGCGATGACGAAGTCCGCATGGCTCGCGAACCCGAGCAACTCCGCCCGGCGGGCCCGCAGCCGCGCGGTCTCGAGAACGATGTCACTGTTGTTGCCGGTGCCGCGCGCCCGCGACGCCGCGGCGACCTCGCGGCGCAGGTCGGCATCCGCCAGATCCTCGAGGATCGGCTGCACGCTGGGCAGACCCAGGCGGATCAGCCACCCTTCCTTCCCTTCGGAGGCGGCGTCCTCCCGGAGCTGGGCCTTCTTCGCCGCGCTGAGCCCGGTGAGCCGCTGCTCGTCGGTGACCAGCACCGCACGGTCGGCGGTGGAGGTCATGAGGTTGCGGCCGAACCGGGTGGACAGTTCGGCGAGCCGGGTGTCGATGGTGGACAGTTCCTCGCGTCCGGCGTCGTCCAGGTCCGCACCGCCGCGACGCAAAGTCCGCAGCCAGTGCGCCAGCAGCGCCTCATTCTCACTGCCCTCCGGCTGCGCGGGCATGGCCTGCACGCGCTCGTAGAGATCCCGGTTGAGCAGGATGCGGGTCCAGTGGGCGGAGAGCTCCGGGGCGACTGTCTCCTCGACAGCGATGACCTCGTCAGTGGCGTCGGTGCCGGCGTAGTTGAAGATGATCGCCAGGACGCGCTGCAGCATCTGGCCGGACACCTCGAGCGCATCCATCGTGTTCTCCCAGGTGGGGGCGTCAGAGAGGGCGGTGATCGCGGCAATCTCGGCGTCATGGTCGTCGAGGGCGGTCCGGAAGGTGGGGACCAGGTCGGCGACGTCGATCGCGGCGAAGTCAGGGAGTTCATGGTCAAGCACGGAGGGTTCGAGCAGCGGATTCATACGCCCCAGCGTAACCGGGGCCCCTAGAGTGGTCGCCATGACACAGCCCCTCCCTCCTCAGTTCACCACCCCGTACGGCCGTGTGTCCGGATCCTCGCGTGACGGGGTGTCCGTGTTCCGCGCGGTGCCGGTGGCTCACACGCACCATTTCGGCGAGCCGGAGCCGCCGGAACCATGGGACGGGGTGCTGTCCTGCGCGGACGCCCGGGAGCGCCGCGACCTGCGCCTTCCCACCACCGTCTCGGTCTTCGCCCCGCAGGACGCCTCGCCGGAAGGGGATCTGCCGGTGATCGCGTGGATCCACGGCGGACGCTACGAGGAGGGACACGGCGACGACGGCTGGTACGACGGTTCGACGTTGGCCGCAGCGGGGTGCGTGGTCGTGACATTGAACTACCGGATGTGCCTGGAGGGCTTTCTGCCCCTCTGTGAGGACGAGCCCGGGTCCTTCCGCGGCGTCGATGACCTGGTCCATCAGCTGCGGTGGATTCAGGACGCCGTGTCGCAGGTCGGCGGGGACGCCTCGAATGTCACCCTCGTCGGGCAGTCCGCCGGTGGTGGACTGGTGATGAAACTGCTCACCGACCGGCGGGCAGATGACCTGTTCCACCGCGCAATGGTCCTCTCCCCTGGTCTGCCGCGGATCCTGCCACGAGTCGGATGGTCGGTGCGCCGCGCGGTCGCGTGTCTCTGTCTGGGGTCGCGGCTGACACGGGAGAGGGTGAGCCGGCTGAGTACGGCACGGTGCACGCGGGCGTACCGGCGGATGTCGCTGATCTACTCAACAGACTGCGCACTGGGACCGGGGCCCGTCGACCTCGACGAGCTGAGGGAGGTGCCGCTCATGGTTTCGACGATGGAGGACGAGTTCATCCGCTTCCCCGGGGTGATGCAACTCGACCGGATGGTCGCGCGACTGGGCCTGCCGTCGTGGGTGATGGTGCCGGGAATGCGGCTGCTCGGGGTGCCACGACGGAAGCTGGCGGGGTGGTGTCGGTATGTCGATGTTGACCGTCCGATGGGTCGGACGGTCGGCGACACGATGATCCGCCGGTGGGCCTCGGCGCTGCTGGAGGCGATGCCGGGTGACCGGGTGTGGTCGTGCGAGTTCCGCGGTGGACAGTGGCAGGGCGAACGGATCGACGCGCAGCACTGCGGCGAGCTGCCGATGCTCTTCGGGACGCTGGATGTCGGTCGCAAGCTCGTGGAATCCACCTGTGGCCCAGGCACACAGGAGAGACTCACCGACCTCGGCGCGCGCTACCGCTCCTCGGTGCTGTCTTTCGCCCGTGGTGAGGAGCCCGGGTGGGAACCGTTCGGTGATCAGCGGTCGTCGCGGGTGTTCAGTCTCCTCGGTGAGTCTGATACTGAGGCCAAAGATCCCTACCGGTCGATCAGGACGTTGATCACGGTCTAGCCGGCTCAGAACGGAACCTTCTCGAGTGCCGTGCGGGTGGTCGCTCTCCACTGTTCGCGGGCTTCGTTATGTTCGGCCCGGGCGGCGACTTTGCGGGCCAGGGACTGGTCGAAGGTCGTGATCGCCGTGGCCATCGGCCCGGTCGGCACGGTGGTGACGGTGTGCCCGTCA
>NZ_JALAGU010000046.1 GCF_022712275.1 Corynebacterium sp.
CCCCTGTTAGGTTGACACCGGGTCGGGTGTATCCACCGTCTGTAGTAGACCTTCTAGGCTGGTATTTGCCCGTATTCATCAGGACGCCAGTCAGTACGGGGGTGAAAACAACTTCCGTCTCACCCCCGAAAGCCCGGATCGCCCACCCCAGGAAGGAACGCCCGGCATGACGCTGCACCCCGCAACTCCGGTCATCACCGACGATTCCGACTGGAACGATGTCGCCGCACGCCTCGAGGTCCTCCCCGACACCTTCCGCCGCTACGGCTGCTCGATCGACGAGTACCGGCTGATCCTCGACACCGCCCTGCCCGAACTGGTCCGGTCCGGCCTGCAGGCGAACACCGGTGACATCGCCGTCGGCGCCGGGGTGCCGGCGGACCACCCGTTGCTCTCCGATGTCGAAGGGCTCTACGACGAGGCACTGCGCTATGCTTTCCGGCTGGTGTGGCCCCGACCGTCCGACATGGACGTCGAGGACTACTCCCCCGCCGAGGCGGTCCGGGCACTGGTACGCACCGCCTACCGGCGCCACCGCGCCCACCCGGACGCCGTGCGGCTGATCCTCACCGAGAACATCCAGGGCCACGCCCACGTGACGGGGCGCCCCGAAACCCTCGAGTCCTCCCCGGTGGTGCTCCAGATAGACCGGGTGCTGATGCGCGGCCAGGATTTCGGGGCCTTCCGGCCTGGGATCTCCGCCGAGGACGTCTACGTCCTCATCACCTCACTGTGTACCTTCCCCGCTGCCCAGGGTTCGACCTTCCACGGCCACTACGCCACCGACGTGGACTACGGTCCGACCGTCGACGGGCTGGAGATGCTGGCCTGCGACACGGTCCTGGCGTTCCTCACCACGTCGATGCCGACCGACCAGGGCAGTTCCTACACCCACGCCTCCCCCACAGTCATGACACCGGGTTCTGTCTCGGCGTCGCTGTACTCCGCCGGGGACGGTGACAGTACCGCGACCGGGGAGGAGGACGCCGCGACGACTCCGCCCACCGAGGAGGGGGAAGAGACGGGTCCGGTGCCGGTGACGCCGTGGAGCGGTGTCGCCGTGGACACTGAACCCGGCTTCCTCGACTACCTGGATTACCGGGAAGGCGCGGACGACGACGTGAACACCGCTGACGACGGACTGAGCTCGCTCTACGACGACTGAGCCTCTCAGTCCCCGCCCCGTCGTCAGGCGGAGCGCTGCTCGCGCTCGGCGACCTCTTCGTGGGTCAGCAGCTGCGGGTCAGCGCCGGTACGCACGCTGTCGCCGGTGATGATGACCTCTCCGGTACCGGTGTCGTCTGGGATGGAGAACATCACCGGCAGCAGGATCGACTCGACGATCGACCGCAGACCACGGGCACCGGTCCCCCGTTCCAGGGCCTTCTCGGCGATGGCGAGGAGGGCGTCCTCCTCGAAGCTCAGGCGGACCCCGTCCATCTCGAAGAGGCGCTGGTACTGACGCACCAGGGAGTTCTTCGGCTCGGTGAGGATCTGCACCAGGGCGTCGGAGTCGAGGTGACCGACGTGCGTGATGACGGGAAGACGGCCGATGAGCTCGGGGATGAGACCGAACTTCACCAGGTCCTCCGGCTCGACGAACCGGAAGGGGTCCTTCTCCTCGTCGGCCTTGCCGCGGATCTCCGCGCCGAAGCCCACGCCCTTCTTCCCGCGACGGTCGGAGATGACCTTCTCCAGGCCGGCGAAGGCGCCGGACACGATGAACAGGACGTTCTTCGTGTCGAACTGGATGAACTCCTGGTTCGGGTGCTTGCGTCCCCCCTGCGGAGGAACGGCGGCGACCGTGCCCTCGAGGATCTTCAGCAGCGCCTGCTGCACGCCTTCACCGGAGACGTCGCGGGTGATCGACGGGTTCTCGGATTTCCGGGAGATCTTGTCGAGCTCGTCGACGTAGATGATGCCCTGCTGGGCGCGGGCGACATCGAAGTCGGCGGCCTGCAGGAGCTTGAGGAGGATGTTCTCCACGTCCTCACCGACGTAGCCGGCCTCGGTGAGGCTGGTGGCGTCCGCGATGGCGAAGGGGACGTCCAGCATCCGGGCCAGGGACTGGGCGAGGTAGGTCTTGCCGGAGCCGGTGGGGCCCAGCATGAGGATGTTCGACTTGGAGAGTTCGACCTCGTCGTCGGAGCGGCGGGCGGTGGCGTCGGAGGACTCGGCCCGGGTCCGCTTGTAGTGGTTGTAGACGGCGACGGCGAGGGTGCGCTTGGCGTCATCCTGACCGATGACGTACTCGTCGAGGAAGCGGGTGATGGCGGCCGGGTGCGGCAGATCGGTGGTGTCCACGTCACCGCCGCCGGCGGAGAGCTCCTCGTCGATGATCTCGTTGCACAGCTCGATGCACTCGTCGCAGATGTACACGCCGGGGCCGGCGATCAGCTTCCGTACCTGCTTCTGGCTCTTGCCGCAGAACGAGCACTTCAGCAGCTCGCCGCTTTCCTGCATTGACGCCATGGTCTCGGGCCACTCCTGTGATCTCGTCGGGGCTCATCTGACTCGTCGGGCCGGTCCGGCGGTACTCCCCCGGAGAAGAGGGGCACAGCGGACCGGTCAGCTCCGCTCGAGTGTACCCCTCAGGATCAGAACCCCTGGGAGACGCGCTGCTACACGGCGTTCCACCACAGGGAGTCGTGGCGGTCACCGTGGGCGGCCTGGTTGAGGTTCATGAAGTCCATGTCGATGGAGCTCCACGGGATCTGCTCGTCGGCCCGGGTGTGCAGATGCAGCAGCGGCTTGCACAGGGCCTTGAGGCCGCGGATCCACATCTTTGCCGGGGAGAACGTGTGCATCCAGGTGATGACGCCGACGACGTTGTCCTGTGCACCGGCCTCGAGGATGGCGGACAGGATGTTGTCGGAGTCTGTGAGCACCGGCTTCCAGACGATCTTCACGGGAGTGTCGTCGGAGGCGTCAAGCCGCTCGGCGATGACACGGGACTGCTCGGCGACCTGGTCGAGGGTCCCGGGGACCGTAGAGGCGCTGGGAGCCGGTGGGGCACCAGATCTCGCGGTCGCCGACAGTTCAGCCGTAAGACACTCCTGTTGCTCGACGGCACCGTCATGGGCCTGTCCATCCTGCTGCCCGCCGTGATCAACAGCCTGTGGTCGGACGCCGACCCGATGATGATCGTGGGCTTCCTCTGCATCTACGTCGCCTTCTACACCTTCACCTGGGCGCCGCTGACCTGGGTCATCGTCGGCGAGATCTTCCCGCTGCTCATCCGCGGCCGCCCCGGAGGCCTCCGCAGCCTCCTCCGCCGGGTAGTCAGTCCGGTGGTCTGCCCGGCTCCACCCCCGCTTTTCCGTAGGCTGGTCGCCATGACCATCCTGCATTCCCGGATCACCGGCCACGAAGGTCCGGACGCCCGCTCCGTCGTCCTGCTCGGCGCGCTCGGCTCCTCCGTGGACATGTGGACTCCCCTCCAGGACGCCGTCAGCGGCATCCCGGACGGGGAGTCTTTCCGTCTCATCGCCCTGGACCACCGCGGCCACGGGGCGTCCCCGCTGCCCGACGCGCTGCCCGGCAGGTCGGAGACCGTCGATGACGAGGACGCCGGGGGTCGGCCGGCGGTACCGGCCGGCCCGACCACGATCGCCGATCTGGCCTCGGACGTCTGCGACACCCTCGACACCCTCGGCACCGGCGCCGTCGATCTCGTCGGGCTGTCGATCGGCGGCGCTGTCGCCCAGCACATCGCGGCACACGCCCCGCAGCGCGTCCGCACCCTGACCCTGATGTGCACCGCCCCGTCCTTCGGGGCCCCCGAGGACTGGGAGACCAAGGCTCTCGCAGTGCGCAGCCGGGGGATCATCACGCTGCGGGAACTGTCCGTGGGTACGGTCCCCCGCTGGCTGACCGGGGACTTCCGGCGCACCCGGCCCGGCACCGCGCTCGCGGTCCAGGAGATGATCACCCGGACCAGCATCGAAGGCTACGCCGGGGCGTGCGACGCCCTGTCCACCTTCAACGGTCAGGAACTGCTGGGGCAGATCACGGCACCCACCCTCACGCTGGCCGGTGAACAGGACCCCACCTGTCCCCCGGCGACCCTGGCGCAGATGAATGAGGTCATCCCCACAGCGGTGCGTCATCTGGTCCTCCCCGGGGCACATCTGCTGCCGGTCGAGCTGCCGGGGCAGGTCGGTGACGCACTGCGGGAGCACTGGACGGCATACTGAGGGGACACCCCGTACGACACGTACGACCAACCCCCGTACCGTTAGGAACCCGAAGTGAGCACGTCCGGCATGACAGGACCGTCCATCCCCTCCCTGATCGACCAGGCCTGCCTCATCGTCCACGGCCCTGACCAGCCCGGCATCGTCTCCCACGTCTCCGCCGTGATCACCCGCAACGGCGGCAACATCACCGCCCTGGACCAGTACTCCAGCAACGACCAGGACGGGGACTTCTTCCAGCGCATCGTCTTCCACCGCGACAATCTCGTCACGGCGTTGGAGGACATCCAGGCCGACCTCGCCGAGACCCTAGCCCCCTACGGCATGCAGTGGTCACTCAGCGACCGCTCCGTGCCGAAGCGGATGGCGATCCTCACCTCGTCGGGTGACCACTGCCTGCTGGACCTGCTGTGGCGTCATCGTCGTGGTGATCTGCCGGTCACCGTCCCCATGGTGATCTCCAACCACACCACCACGGCCGAGGATGTCCGGTCCTTCGGCGTCCCCTTCTTCCACGTGCCCTCCCAGAAGGGACCGGACAAGAGCGAGTCGGAGGCGGAGATCCTGCGGCTGCTCAAGGGCAACGTCGATTTCGTCGTCCTCGCCCGGTACATGCAGATCATCTCGAATGACTTCCTGGAGAAGCTCGGCGTCCCGGTGATCAACATCCACCACTCGTTCCTGCCGGCGTTCGTCGGCGCGGACCCCTACCGCCGCGCCTGGGAGCGTGGCGTGAAGCTCATCGGCGCGACCGCCCACTACGTCACCGAGGACCTCGACGAGGGCCCGATCATCGAACAGGACACGGTGCGCGTCACCCACGCCGATTCCGTCACCGACCTGCGTCAGCGGGGTGCGGAGGTTGAGCGTTCCGTGCTCTCGCGTGCCGTGTCCTGGCACGCGCAGGACCGGGTGATCCGCACCGGGAATCACACGATCGTGTTCTGATCCTGCCTGGTCAGCCTCAGGCGTTGACGAGTGCGGGTGCGAGAGCGAACGGCGCGGCCGTGAGCTCGCGGAGCTCGTCGACGGTGACACCGTCAGCGCACTCGACGAGGGTCAACCCGGTCACTGGATCAACCTCGAAGACGCCGTGGGAGCTGACGATGAGGTCCACGCATTTCGCACCGGTCAGCGGCAGCGAGCACTGCTCGACGATCTTCGGCGCCCCCTTCTTGGTGAGGTGCTCGGTCATGACGATGATCTTCTCCGCACCGTGGACCAGATCCATCGCACCGCCCATGCCGCGGACCATCTTGCCCGGCACCATCCAGTTGGCGAGGTCACCGAACTGGGAGATCTCCATTGCTCCGAGGACGGCGACGTCGATGGACTTCGACCGGATCATCCCGAAGGATTCCGAGGAACTGAAAAAGCTCGCCCCTGGCACGACGGTGATGGTCTCCTTGCCGGCGTTGATCAGCTCCGGATCGACCTCGTCCTCGGTGGGGTACGGGCCGACGCCGAGGACGCCGTTCTCGGAGTGGAGCATGACCTCGATGCCCTCCGGCAGGTGCCCGGGGACAAGGGTCGGCATGCCTATGCCCAGGTTGACGTACTGTCCGTCACTCAGTTCGGCGGCCACACGGGCGGCCATCCGGTTGCGGTCCCAGGTCATGAGAGCTCCTCTGTTCCGGTCGGGGCGGACTGCGCGGGGCGGGTGGTGCGGTTCTCGATGCCGGTCTCCTGCGGACCGACGACAACCACCCGGTCGACATAGATGCCGGGCAGGTGGACCTGGTCGGGATCCAGCTCATCGACGAGTTGCTCGACCTGGGCGACGGCGACCCGGGCGCACTGGGCCGCCTCGGGGTTGAAGTTGCGGGCGGTCTCCTTGAAGACGAGGTTTCCCTTGCGGTCACCGATGTGGGCGTGGACCAGCCCGAAGTCGGAGCGGATCGCACTCTCGAGGATGTACTCCTCGCCGTCGAACACGCGGGACTCCTTCGGTGGGGACAGCTCGGCGGGGGTACCGTCGGTGTTGTAGCGCACCGGCAGACCACCGGTGGCCAGCTCCGTGCCGACGCCGGCCTTCGTGTAGAAGGCAGGGATGCCCGCACCGCCGGCGCGCATCCGCTCGGCCAGGGTCCCCTGCGGCGTGAACTCCACGGAGAGCTCACCGCTGAGATACTGGGCGGCGTAGATCCTGTTCGACCCGATGTAGGAGCCGATGGTCCGGGAGATCAGCCGATCCTCCAGCAGGGTGCCGAGGCCGAAGCCGTCGGTGCCGCAGTTGTTGGAGATGACCGTGAGATCCTTCGGGCCGAGTTGCCGGACGGCCTCGATGAGCAGGGCGGGGATTCCGACGAGGCCGAAACCGCCGACGGACAGCGACGCACCGTCGCAGATGTCGGCGACGGCGTCCTCGACCGATGCACATGTTTTGTCAAGCATGGGAATGACAGTACACTGGAGTTCATAAAACGCACATTTGTCCGCTGTGCGAACATTTTTCGCCCCCGAGCAGGGAGAACCCCCGTGAGCCCTACAGCATCGTCCGGCGACACCGGCGCCGTCCAGTCCTTCGTCCGTGGCCTCGACGTCCTCCGCACCTTCTCCGCCGAGACGCCCCACCAGACCCTCGCCGAGGTCGCCACCGCCTCAGGGCTCGCCCGCGCGACGGCCCGCAGGTTCCTCCACACCCTCGTGGCGATCGGCTACGCCGGTACCGACGGCCGGGAGTTCTGGCTCACCCCGCGTGTCCTCGAGATCGGCTTCAGCTACCTCACCTCCCAGCCGCTGGTCTCCGTCGCCCGGCCCCGTCTCGACGACCTCTCCCGGTCCGTCGATGAATCCAGCTCCCTGTCCGTCCTCGACGGCACGGACATCGTCTACATCTCGCGTGTCCCGGTCCGCCGGATCATGCGCGTCGACATCACCGTCGGTACCCGCTTCCCCGCCTGGGCGACCTCCATGGGACGGGTCCTGCTCGCCGGGATGGACGCCGCCACCCTTGACGACTACTTCTCGAAGGTCCAGCTCGAGGCGCTCGCCCCCGGCACTCTCGTCGACGAGGACCGGTTGCGCGAGGAGATCGCCAAGGTCCGTGACCAGGGCTGGTGCATCGTCGACCAGGAACTCGAACCCGGTCTGCGCTCCGTCGCCGCTCCGGTGACCGACTACGACGGCACCGTCGTCGCCGCAGTGAACATCTCCACTCAGACCTCGGTCCACGATGTCGCCGAACTGCACCGCACCTTCCTTCCCGCGGTCATGCGCACCGCGGACCTCATCTCCACCGACTACGCGCTCACCCACTGATCACCCACCAGAAAGGCACCCCGATGACCGACTCCCGCGTCCCCTCCCCCGCCGACTCCGACATCGTCCTGTGCACCCCGCTGCGCACCCCGGTCGGCGCCTACGGCGGAGTCTTCTCCGGCATCCCCGTCCAGGACCTGGCGTCCACCGTCGTCAAGGCGGTCGTCGAACGCTCCGGCGTCTCTGCTGAGGACATCGACGATGTCATCCTCGGCCAGGCGTCCCCCGCCGGTGGTGCCCCCGCACTCGGCCGCGTCGTCGCCCTGGACGCCGGCCTCGGCGAGACGGTCCCCGGCATGCAGCTCGACCGTCGCTGCGGTTCCGGCCTGCAGGCCGTCGTCACCGCCGCCGCCCACGTCGCCTGCGGTGCCGCCGACCTGGTCATCGCCGGTGGCGCGGAGTCCATGTCCACCACCGAGTACACCGTCGACGGCTCGATCCGCTGGGGGGTCAAGGGCGGCGACCTGGTGCTCCACGACCGTCTGGCCCAGGGCCGCGAGACCGCGGGCGGACGCAACCACCCGATCCCCGGCGGCATGATCGAGACCGCCGAGAACCTCCGTGAGCAGTACTCCCTGTCACGTGAGGCGCAGGACGCCCTGGCCGCCCGCTCCCAGCAGCGCGCCGTCGCCGCCCAGGAGCAGGGCCTCTTCGACGAGGAGATCGTGCCGGTCACCGTGCCCGGCCGTCGCCGTAAGGACCCGGAGATCACCGTCACCACCGACGAGCACCCGCGCCCCGGCACCACCGTCGAGAAGCTCGCCGGGCTGCGTCCGGTCCGGGCCCGTCAGGACGAGGACGCCACGGTCACCGCCGGTAACGCCTCCGGTCAGAACGACGGCGCCGCCGCCCTCATCGTCACCACCCGTGCGAAAGCCGCCGAACTGGGACTGACACCTGCCGCCCGGCTGCGTGGCTGGGCGGTGGCCGGTGTCGCTCCGGAGACCATGGGTGTGGGCCCGGTACCGGCGACCGCCAAGGTCCTGTCCCGGCTGGGACTGACCCTCGACGACCTCGACATCATCGAGCTCAACGAGGCCTTCGCCGCGCAGGTCCTCGCCGTGCTCTCCGAGTGGGACCTCGACCCTTCGGATCCCCGCCTCAACCCCTCCGGCTCCGGCATCTCCCTGGGCCACCCGGTCGGAGCGACCGGCGCCCGCCTGCTCGTCACGCTGTGCCACGAGCTCTCCCGCTCCGGTGGCGATCTGGGTCTGGCCACCATGTGCATCGGCGGTGGCCAGGGCCTCGCCGCCGTCATCGACCGCGCCGTGTAGATACGTGTAAGGAAGAGACCATGATCCTGAACTCCGTCTCCGTCGGTCCCCGCTCCGGCCGGACCGACGCCCCCGTCATCGTCCTCACCGGCTCCATCGGTTCCACCACCGACATGTGGTTGCCGCAGATGGACGCCCTGTCCGCCGACGCCCGCGTCATCGCCGTGGACCACCCCGGTCACGGCGGTTCCCCGGTGCCCACCGGCGACACCGCGCGCTACACCGTCGCCGACATCGCCACTGACCTGCTCAAGACCCTCGACCGACTGGGGGTGGCGTCCTTCCACCTGGCCGGACTGTCCCTCGGCGGCGCGGTCGCCCAGCATCTCGCAGCCGGTCGGGCGAAGAACCGTGTCCTGTCCCTGACCCTGCTGTGCACCGCCCCGAAGTTCGGCGAGCCGCAGTCCTGGTTCGACCGGGCCGCCGGGGTCCGCGCGAACGGCACCGGCAGCCTCGCCGACGGCACCGTGGAGAAGTGGTTCACCGAAGGCTGGCGTAAGGCGCACCCGGCCTCCACTGAGGCGTACCGCCGGATGATCCGCAGCGTCAACGACGAGGGCTACGCCCTGTGCAGTGAGGCACTGGGCCGGTGGGACTTCGCCGACCGACTGCCACAGATCGCCGTGCCGACGCTCACCGTCGCCGGGTCCACCGACCCGTCCACTCCCCCGGAGATCCTGCAGTCCATCGCGGACGCCGTGCCCGAGGCCCGGGCAGAGGTCCTGGACCCCGGCGCCCACGTCCCCACCGTCGAACGTCCCGACGAGGTCACCCGACTGCTCGCCGAACACATCGGCATGGCCCTCGACGGAGTCCCCCTCGACTGATCGGTCGGCGGGTCGGTCTCTCCCGTCGGCAGACCCACGCTCCGGACCCTCATGTCCGGAAGTAGTGCCGGGGAGTCGGTCTCATTGATTGAGACCGACTCCCCGGCACTACTTCTGCACCCGAAGGATTCTGTACCCGACGGAGGGGTCAGCTCTGGCTGACCACCTTGTCCTGGCTGCTGTGGTTCAGGGTGCGGCTGGTGAAGAAGATCAGTGCACCGGCCAGACCGACAATGGCGAAGACAAAGAAGCCCCAGGGGTAGGCCAGACCGGCGGAGACCAGGGTGCCGGAAACCAGCGGGCCGGCGATCGCGCCCAGGCGTCCGACACCGGAGGCGAAGCCCATGGCCGTCGCCCGGATCGAGGACGGGTGGTTCTCGGAGACGAAGGCGTAGACCAGCACCTGGGAGCTGAAGACGAAGACACCGGTGAGGAAGATGACGGCGTAGATCACGATGAGCGGCATCTTCACCGCGAGCAGGGCGAGGAAGACCGCGCCCACGGTGAACCACAGCACCGAGGTCCTGCGCGGGGACCAGCGGTCAGCGACATGTCCGGCCAGGAACAGGCCGACGATGGCGCCGAGATTGAGCACCAGGAGGAAGCTCAGGGAGCTGCCGAGATCATAGTCGGCCTCGCGCATGATCTGCGGCAGCCAGGTGTTCAGTCCGTAGACCAGCAGCAGGCCCATAAAGGAAGCACCCCAGATGGCGGCGGTGTTGCGGCGGAACGCCGGGGCGAGCAGAGCGCGGACGGTGTTGTGGTCAGTGGCTTCCTGACCGTGGGTGGCATCGATGGCGTCATCAGTGGCGAGGTCGTAGGTGGCGGCGATGCGGTCGGCCTCGGCGTCGCGGTCCACGGAACGCAGGAAGTGCGGCGACTCCGGCAGAGCCTTCAGCAGCACGACGCCGAGGATGAGGCCCGGCACGGCGCCGGCGATGAACATGGCGTGCCAGCCGGCGGCGTCGATGAGGAACATGGCCAGCAGGGCGGTCGCGACGGCACCGATGTGGTAGCCGGTCATGACCGTGGTCGTAGCCGATCCGGTCTTCCCCCGTCGGCTGAATTCGCCGACCATGGAAATCGCGGTGGGCAGCGCGCCACCGAGGAAGATGCCGGAGATGAACCGGAAGGCGGCGAAGAGGAAGACACCGACCGGCAGCGCGAGGAACAGGGTGAACAGCGAGAAGCCGAAGACGGAGAGCACGAGGACGCGGCGTCGGCCGATCTTGTCCGTCAAGGTGCCGATGGTGAGTCCACCGATCGCCAGGCCGACCAGACCGACGGTGGTGAGCATGGTGGCCTGTGAGCCGGTGAGCCCCAGGGCGGTGTCATCGAGCATCGCCGGCAGCGCCGCGCCGAGAACGACGAGGTCGAAGCCGTCGAGCATGACGACGATCCAGCACAGGGCGATGACCCAGCCGGCACTGCGACGGGTGGGTCCACGCTGGACGGAACTGCGGGATGCGCCGCCGGTCGGGACCGTGGGGTCCTGGTTGTCCTGGTGGTCGGTTGTGAGTGTCATCGTCATGTCCCTGTCTGTTCGGGGTGCCGCCGGCGGACTGTGTGAGTTCATCGACGACACGTCGGCAATGTGACGTGCACCTCATGCTAGAAGGTGGTTCATGATGTGGAAACGTGTTCTCCTGATGAACATTCCCTGCAACATCAATCGCCGTGACCTGCACAGATCCACCACCACCCCACAAAGCAATGCAAAAAGGGGTGGCAACCGGGGGTACTTGCGATGCTTTCCGTGCTGATGGCAGACGCTCCCGACCACCTGTCCATGACGAAACCCCGGCCGGGGTATTCCCGACCGGGGTCATCTGACGCAGAGCGACGGACTAGCGCTCGTTCAGCGTCCGACTGAAGGAGAAGATCACCGCACCCGCCAGACCCACCGCGGCGAAGGCGAAGAAGCCCCAGGGGTAGGCCACCCCGGCTGAGGAGAGCGTCCCGCCGAGGATCGGGCCGGTGATCGCACCGAGGCGTCCGATACCGGCGGAGAAGCCCATCGCGGTGGCACGCACCGACGCCGGGTGATTCTCACCGGTGAAGGCGTAGACCAGCACCTGGGAGCTGAAGACGAAGACACCGGTGAGGAACAGGGCGACGTAGATGGCGACGAGCGGCATCCGCACGGCGAGCAGGGCGAGGAACACCGCAGAGGCCACGAACCACAGTACCGAGGTCTTCCGTGGAGACCAGCGGTCGGAGACCGCACCGGCGAGGACCAGGCCGACGACCGCACCGACGTTCGCGACGAGCAGGAAGCTCAGGGAGCTGCCGAGGTCGTAGTCGGCCTCGCGCATGATCTGCGGCAGCCAGGTGTTCAGTCCGTAGACCAGCAGCAGGCCCATGAAGGAGGTGCCCCAGATCGCCAGGGAGTTGCGACGGAAGGCCGGCGACAGCAGCGTGGCGACCGCGTTGTGCCCGGTGGCCTCCTCACCGAGGGTGGCGTCGATGGCGTCCCCGGTAGACAGGCCGTAGGACTCCGCGATCCGGTCAGCCTCGTCAGTCCGACCGACGAGACGCAGGTAGTGCGGGGATTCCGGCAGGAAGTACCACAGGACTGCCGCGAGAACGATGCCCGGGACCGCACCGGCGATGAACATGGCGTGCCAGCCGGCGGCATCGATGAGGAACATGGCGAGCAGCGCGGTGAGCACAGCACCGACGTGGTAGCCGGTCATCACCGTGGTGGATGCCGAGCCCGCCTTACCGTGCGGCCGGAACTCGGTGACCAGGGAGATCGCGGTGGGCAGGGCCCCGCCGAGAGCGACACCGCCGAGAAAGCGCAGGACAGCGAAACCGGCGACCCCTATCGGAACCCCGAGACCGAGGGTGAAGACGGAGAACCCGAGGACCGAGAGGGTCAGGACGCGACGCCGGCCGAGCCGGTCGGTCAGCGCGCCGATAGTCAGTGCGCCGATGGTCATTCCAACCAGACCGATGGTGGTGATCATCGTGGCCTGAGACCCGCTGAGGGACCAGTCGGTGTCGTCGAGCATCGACGGGACGGTCGTGCCGAGCACCACGAGGTCGAACCCGTCGAGCAGGACAGCCAGCCAGCACAGGACGACGACGCCGACGGTGCTGCGTCGACGGACGGTACCGTCCCTGCCTGCCCCGCCGGAACGGCCGGACGGTGCAGCGTCCCGCGCATCACGTTGAGTCGCCGTTGACATGGTCTTCTCCTCTCGCGGAGGGATCCGGTGGACTGTGAAGCAGCGCACGGCATCCCGGTGATGTGTTGCATGGAACACCGTAACCGGGCGTTCACTGTGCGCAAATGGGTTCGCATAACGAACGACTTCGCCCCGTTGATTCACCTTCGACCAGCGAAGAAAACCACCCCCGCCACCATGTCCATGGCGACGGGGGTGGTTTCCAGGGGTGACTGTGCCGACGACTGCCGACGACTGCCGACGACCGCCGCCTACAGACCCAGAACCTTCACCGCGTTGTCCTTCATGATCAGCGGGATGGCCTCCTCGCGGATCCCGAGCTTGTCGAAGTCGTCGATCCACCGGTCCGGTGTGATCAGCGGGAAGTCGGAGCCGAACAGGGTCTTCTCGCGCAGCACCGTCCCGATGACCCGGGTCAGCTGCGGTGGGAAGTACGTCGGCGACCACCCGGACAGGTCGATGTACACGTTCGCCTTGTGCGTGGCGATGGAGATCGAACTGTCGACCCACGGCACCGAAGGATGCGCGAGGATCATCGTGAGGTCCGGGAAGTCCGCGGCGACGTCATCGAGCAGCATCGGATCGGAGTAGCGCAGCTTGATGCCGCGTCCACCCGGCAGTCCGGCACCGATGCCGGTCTGACCGGTGTGGAACAGGCACACCAGCCCCTCCTCCGTCGCTGCCTCGTACAGCGGGTAGCAGGTCCGGCCACTGGGGTCGAACCCCTGCAGACTGGGGTGGAACTTCAGGCCGCGGACGCCGTAGTCCCGCGCCAGCGTCCGGATCTTCGCCACCGCCTCCCTGGGCTGCAGCGGGTCGACGGAGCCGAACGGAATGAGCACGTCATTGTTCTCGGCGCACTGCTCGGCGATCTCCTCGCTGGAGACACCTTCGTGCCCGCCGAGTGCGGTGGTGGCGTCCACGGTGAAGACCACCGCAGCCATGTTCCGTTCCCGGTAGTGGGACGCCAGGTCGGAGACCGTCGGGGTGCGCGGGACCGGGGCGCGGAAGTAGTCGGCGGAGGCGTCGAGCAGTTCCTGGTCCAGGGAGGTGTGGCAGCGCTCTCCATGACCGTCCGCCTCGACGTGGGTGTGCACGTCGAGTGCGACAATCTTCTCGGTGTCGATGGCCGGGGTGTACGTCATCTTCGTGTCTTCCTCTGTCGTTATCGGAGATCGGGGAATTCGGCCTTGAGCGCGAGCAGGCGGACGAGCATCTCGTCGCGCTGCTCCGCCATGGCTGCGGGGTCACGGCCGTCGAGTTCAGCGTCTACCCCGGCGACCAGGGTGTCGGTGAGCCCGTCATCGAGGTGCACTTTCTGCAGGTCGTGCATCCACACCTCCTGCGGCGGGCCGAGGTGTTCGAGCAGGTGACGCATTCCGCCGGGACCACCCGACAGGTGCTGCAGTGCCAGGGGCCCGAGCACCGACCAGCGCAGGCCGGGGCCGTAGGCGATGGCGGTGTCGATGTCCGCCACACTCGCCACCCCACGCTGCACCAGGGAGTAGGCCTCCTGCCACAGAGCGGCCTGCAGCCGGTTGGTGACGTGGCCGGGCAGTTCGGCGCGCACGAGGATCGGCTTCTTGCCGACCTCCCGGTAGAAGGCGAGGCCGCGGTCGACGGCGTCGGCCGGGGTGTCACGTCCGGGCACGAGTTCCACCAGCGGCACGAGGTGTGCGGGATTGAACGGGTGGCCGACGACGATCCGCCCGGGGTGGGCCGTGGCAGACGCTGCGAGGGACGACGGCCCGAACCCGGAGGTGGAGCTGGCGATGAGTGCCTCGGCCGGGGCCGCGGCGTCGATCTGGGCGAGCAGGTCCTGCTTGAGGTCGAGGCGCTCGGGGCCGGACTCCTGGATGAAGGACGCCCCGGCCACCGCGTCGGCCAGGGTCTCCGCGAAGCGCAGGACGCCGCGGGGCGGCGTCTCCACGGTCCCGTCCCGCAGCCGGTCGGTGACGGCGAGGTTCTTCGCGATCTGGTCGTGCAGCCGCTCCTCGGCTCCCTCGGCGGGGTCCCAGGCGGTGACGTCATAACCGGCGGTGAGGAATGCCGAGGCCCATGCCGCACCGATGACGCCGGTGCCGATCACGGCGGTGTTCATCGCGCTCATGCGTCAACCTCCTGTGACGCCGCAGCGTAGGCGACGATGTCGTCGAGGGAGTGCGGCTCGGCCAGCGAACCCGGCGTCACCACGGACGCGGGGTCTGCGCCCTGCACGATGCGCTTGACCGGCACTTCGAGCTTCTTGCCGGTGCGGCCCAGCGGGACCGCGGAAATGCCGACGACCTGGTCGGGGATGTGACGCGGGGACAGTTCAGTGCGCAGTTCGGTGCGGATCGTGGCGACCATCGCGTCATCGAGCTCCACACCGTCGTCAGTTTGGACGAACAGCACCAGCTTCCCCATGCCACCGTCCGGATCCTCCAGGTGGATGACCAGGCAGTCCTTCACCCCGGGCAGCGCGTCCACCACGGTGTAGAAGTCGGCGGTGCCCAGGCGGACACCACCACGGTTGAGGGTCGCGTCCGAGCGTCCGGTGACGACGACGCCGCCGGCGGAGTCGAAACGGGCCCAGTCGCCGTGACGCCACACGCCGGGGAACTTGTCGAAGTAGGCGTCCCGGTAGCGCTGCTCACCGTCGGCGCCCCAGAAGGTCACCGGCATCGACGGCACGGGCTCGGTGATGACCAGCTCACCGGTCTCGTCGAAGACTTCATTGCCGTCACTGTCGAAGGCCTTGGCGGCGAAGCCGAGGCTGGCCGAGGACATCTCACCGCCGTAGACCGGGGTCAGCGGGGTGGCGTGGAGGATGCCGGTGCACACGTCGGTGCCGCCGCAGCCCACATTGAGCAGGACGCCGTGACCGAAGGTGTCCACGACCCACCCGTAACCGGCGGCGGGCAGCGGCGCGCCGGCCGAGCAGATCTCCTTGACGGTGGAGAGGTCGAGTTCGGACGCCGGATCGAAGCCGGACTTCACCGCGGCCATGATCCCGCCGGGCGCCATACCGAAGACGGTGGCGCGGGTGCGCTCGGCGACGCGCCAGAGTTCGCGGTCGTCGGGGAAGTTCGGGTTGCCGTCGATCATGACGATGGCGGAACCGAGGACCAGCGCACCGACCAGGGTGTTCCACATCATCCACGCGGTGGTGGAGAACCAGCAGAAGACGTCGTCCGGGCCGAGGTCGAGCTGCAGCCCGGAGCACTTGAGGGTCTCCAGGAGGATGCCGCCGTGGCCGTGGACGATGGCCTTAGGCTTACCGGTGGTGCCGGAGGAGAAGAGGATGACCAGCGGCTCGTCGAAGGGAACGGCGGCGAAGGTGAGGGGCGTGTCTCCGGAGGAACCGGCGCCGAGGTCGGTGTAGTCGGAGACGGTGAGGTGGTCGGAGAACCGGTCCCGCAGGTCGGAGCGCAGCGAGAAGTCACCGTAGGTCACCGGGACGACGGCCTGAAGGGCCGGCAGGGCGTCAACGACCTCGGCGACCTCGTCGTCGCGGACGATGTCCTTGGTGCCGTAGCGGTACCCGGCGACGGCGAAGAGGACCTTCGGCTCGACCTGGGAGAACCGGTCGACCACGCTGCGGGTGCCGAACTCGGGGGCGCAGGCCGCCCAGATCGCACCCAGGCTGGCGGTGGCGAGGAAGGCGACGAGCGCTTCGGGCTGGTTAGGCAGGTAGCCGACGACCCGGTCGCCGCGTCCTACCCCGAGGTCCTTCAGCCCTGCGGCGACGCGGGCGACCTCGGCGCGCAGTTCACCGAAGGTGAGGGTGAACTCGTCGCGGGACTGGGAGACGGCGGTGACGGCGACCCGGTCGACCTGCTCCGCGGTGCCTAGGGAGTGCTCGGCGTAGTTGAGGGTCGCACCGGGGAACCAGTTCGCGTGCGGCATGGCACGGGACTCGAGGACGGCGGTGTACGGGCTGTGCGCCTGGATACCGAACCAGTCCCAGACGGACTCCCAGAAGTCCTCGATCTCGGTGACCGACCAGGCGTAGAGGTCGTCCCAGCCGGTGAAGTTGTGGCCCCGTTCGGCGTTGAGCCAGGTCAGGTAGTGGCCGATGCGGCTGGTGGAGACGGCATCGGCGGGGACGTCGCGGAGGATCTGTGCCATGGCTAGTTCCTCACCTTCGGGCCGGAGCCGGAGAGGAAGTCCTGCATCCGCTCCTTGGCCTCGGCGGACGACTGCGCAACGGCGGCCATGAGGGATTCGAGCATGTATCCCTCGTCCTTGCCGGACTCGACGATCCGGGGCAGCGCCTGGGTCACCGCGTAGTTGGTGACCGGGGAGTTCTCGGCGATCCGCTCGGCGAGTGCGCGGGCCTTCTCCACCCCCTCGCCCTCGGCGACGAGGTAGTTCGCCAGGCCGACACGCTCGCCTTCCTCGGCGTCGAGGACGCGGCCGGTGAGCATCATGTCCTGCATCCGGTTCACCCCGATCAGCCGAGGGACGCGGACCGAGGCGCCACCGCCGACGAACAGGCCACGGCTGCCCTCGGGCAGGGCGAAGAAGGTGGTCGAGTCTGCGACGCGTAGGTGGGCGGCGGTGGCCAGCTCCAGGCCACCGCCGACGACGGCACCGGTGAGCACGACGACGACGGGGACGGCGGACTCGGCTATCTGGTTCATCGCGGCGTGCCACATCCGGGAGTGGTGGAGCCCGCCCACAGCGTCCCGCTCGGAGAGTTCGGACAGGTCCAGGCCGGCGCAGAAGTGCGGGCCGGCCGCTGTGAGCACGACGGCCTTCACGTCCGGGTGCCCGGTGGGAAGGGTGCGGAAGAACTCGCCGAGGGCGAGGACGGTGCCGTCGTCGAGGGCGTTGCGCTTCTCAGGGCGGTTGAGGGTGAGCGTGGCGACGGTGCCGTCGACGGTGAGCTCGAGGGTCTCCGGCAGGGGGCCGGACGGCAGGGGCGTGACCGTGGTCATGGGGTTTCTCCTGTGGTTCTGTCGGTCAGTCGTTGCTGTCGGTGCCGTGTGCGCTGTGTGCGCTGTGCGCGCTGTGCGCGCCCAGCGGGCCGGAGCCGCGCAGTTTCGGCTTGTGTACCTTGCCGGAGCCGGTGCGGGGCAGGTCATCGAGGAAGGTGACGATCTTCGGCACCTTGTACTTCGCCAGGCGCTGGGTGGCGTAACTGATGATGTCCTCGGGAATCGGCTCCGACCCGGGCTTCGCCACGACATAGGCGTGGCCGACCTCGCCCCAGCGGTGGTCAGGGTCGGCGACGACGGCGACCTCGCCGACATCCGGGTGGCCGAAGAGCACCTCCTCGACCTCGGCGGGATAGACGTTCTCACCGCCGGAGATGTACATGTCCTTGATCCGGTCGACGATGTAGAGGTAGTCCTCGTCGTCCATGTAGCCGATGTCACCGGTGCGGAACCAGCCGTCGGCGTGGAAGGCCTCGCGGGTGGCGGTCTCGTTGTCCCAGTAGGACTTGATGACGTTCGGGCCGCGGACGAGGATCTCGCCCCGCTCCCCCGGGGGCAGCTGACCACCGTCGGCACCGACGACCTTCACGTCGGCGAAGGGCACGGCACGGCCGGCGGATCCGGGCTTGCGCAGAGCGTCCTCTGCGGTGAGGAAGGTCGCGCCGGGGGCGGTCTCGGTGAGACCGTAACCCTGGCAGAAGGCGATGCCGCGCTCCAGGAAGTCGTTGATGAGCTTCACCGGGATCGGAGCGCCGCCGGAGTTCACGAAGCGCAGGGTGGACAGGTCGGCAGACTCCCAGCGCGGCGAGTCCACCAGGTCGGCGAACATCGTGGTGACGCCGAAGAGCCAGGTCACCCCGTACTTCCCGACGTTGTCGAAGACCTCGTCCGCCTGCCACTTCGGCAGGAAGACGGTGGTCGCGCCACGGATGTAGCTGGTCATCACCTGCTGGTTGAGTGCGGCGACGTGGAACAGCGGGGCGGACGCCAGGGTGACGTCCTTGGCCGACATGTCCGTGTCAAGAATGATGTTGAAGGCGTTCCAGATGATGTTGCCGTGGTGCAGGACAGCGCCCTTGGCATGGCCGGTGGTGCCGGAGGTGAAGAGGATGAAGGCGGGATCCTCGGCGGTGAGGCCCTCCTCGACGTGACTGCCCTCGGGGGCGTCCGCGGCGATCTCGGCGAGAGACGGAGGGTTCGCGAGGTCGGCGTCGGTGACCGCCTCCCACTGCAACGGGTGGCGTTCTACCGGCACGGTGGTGGCGTCCGCCAGGGCCTCGTGTTCCGGGGCGACGATGAGGACGCTCACGTCGGCGGCGGCGAGCTGGTGGTCGAGCTCGGCCGGTGCGAGGCGCCAGTTCAGCGGGATGAAGATCGCGCCGGTCCGGAGACAGGCGAGCAGGGCGGAGACCAGACCGGGGTGGTTGGAGCCCAGGTAGGCCACACGGTCACCCTTGCCGATGCCCCAGCTGCGCAGTCGGGCCGCCCGGACGAGGACGCGGCGGTGGACCTCGGCGTAGCTGTACTCACGGTCCTCGAAGATCACCGCAGGGCGGGAGCCGTACTTGGCCGCCTGCTCCTCGGACAGCCGGGCGAGGCTGGGGTGCAGGGACGGGCCGGGCCCGGCGGAGGATGGTGTGTCCACGGAAGCCATGGGATACCTCACTGTTCTGGGACGGGAACTGTTTTCTGTACGGAAGCTCTGTTGCTGTGCCGATACTATGCAATACCTCGCTGTTGCGTCAACATGATGCAGCCTAATAGTGTAGGATGCATCACAGCCCCACCATTTCGTAGAGTTGAGTGCCATGACCGCCGCCCCGCCCGCACCCGCCTCCCTGCAGCCGCAGTCACTGCTGATGTCCCTCGTCGGCCTCCACCAGCTCGACACCGACCGCCCGGTGAGCGGCACCTCCGTCGTCCACGTCCTGGGACGACTCGGAGTGGCAGAACCCGCCGCCCGCTCGGTCCTGCAGCGCGTCACCACCCGCGGCCTCATCGCCCGCCACAAGGAGGGCCGGCGCACCTTCTACTCCCCCACGGACCACGGCCGCGCCGTCCTCGAGGGCGGACGCACCAAGATGTTCCACCGCTGGCGGGAGGACGCCTGGGACGGCCGCTGGACCTTCGTCAACCTCACCGTGCCGGAGAGTCACCGGAAACTGCGTCACCGCATCGGCTCACAGCTGACCTGGGCCGGGTTCGCCCGCACCTCCGACGGACTGTGGGTCGCACCGGGCCGGCATGAGGTCACCGAGATCCTCGGGCAGGACGCCCTGGCCGGTCCGGACGCCCCGGATGACGCAGCTTCGACCCCGTCTCCCCCGGTCGTCATCTACGGCCACCCCTGTGCCCCCACCACCGACGCACAGCTGGTCGAACCCTTCGACCTCGACCGGGTCGACACCGGCTTCCGCGACTTCCTCGCCCGGTGGGACGGGGATGCTGTGGACGCTGCACCGACCGACCCGGTGGATGCACTGGTCACCCGGCTGCAGCTGCACGCCGAATGGCTCACACTGACCCGTGCCGACCCCCAGTTGCCCGATGCCCTGCTCCCGACGGACTGGCCGGGCGGCATCGCCGGTGACCGGTTCCGGGCACTCGACGCCACCCTGGCCGAGCAGGAACGCCCGGTCATCGAGGACTACTTCGCCGGGGCCCTCGACCGGCTCCCCCGCTCGCAGCCTGCGAACCAGACCAGCTGCTGACCCGGAGCTCCGGGCGGCGGGCCGGCGACGACGAGATCGAGTTCCACACGCGCCCGGCCGAAGCCCTCGGCCGGGAAGTAGAACTCGCCGCCCTCCTGCTGCACGTAGGCGTCGGTCGGGTCGTTCATGTACCCGAAGAACTTCTCGAAGACCGGTGGGGTGAGGATGCCCATCATGGAGGTGTTGTTCGCCGTTGTTCCGCGAACGCACCGGGTAGGAGTTGACCTGCTGGTAGGTCTCGTAGCGGTCGCCGCGTCCGGCCTTGGTGACGAAGGCCTGCTCGCCGGCGGGGAGCCGGACGGGCGGGGCCGGCTCGACACCGGTGTAGGCGGTGTCCGTGACGGTCACGCCGAGGGACGCCGCCAGCTCGCGGCTGAACAGGTCGCCCACCGTGTGCTGCGGGGTGCGGGAGAAGATGTGGCTGGCGGTGCCGACCACGTGTTCCCCGGCGAGCTGGTGGAGCCACTCGTCGGTGAAGTACCGGTAGAACGAGTTCCCCACGGCGTCCGCCCGGATCGAGAAGGGCGTTTTCGCGGGAACGTTCACAGAGTCACCGGCGACGACGCGGTGCAGCTCACCCTCGAACCAGATCCGCAGCTCGCCGCCGAGGACGTGGAGGAAGGAATGGCCCGGCGTCGTGAGGAAGGGGCTCTGTGAGCCACCCGGCAGGGCGACACGGGACAGCGGGAACTCGCCGGCGGTGTCGGAAATCCCCTGGTTGTCACTGGTGAAGGCGGCGTCCGGCTCACGCTCCAGCCGCCCGTCGTCAAACACCACCCCCGGGCCCAGCTCCATGACGTCGCCGGGGTTGAGGAAACCGTGGCCGAACCCCTCGATGACGTGCAGCAGGGACTCCCCGCCGAGATCGATGGGGTGGTGGTGCAGGGCAGTCCGGCAGCGGCGGTGGCCTCAGCGGCCTCAGATCCGGAAGTCAGGCAGGTCGGCACCGACGTACTGCTGGGCGAGGAAGCGGCGTCCTGCCTCCGAACCGAGAACGGCGGACAGCTCGGCCTTGCGGCGCTGCGCCTCGAAGGGACTGGCCTTCGACGAGTGGTGCAGCATCGAGGACATCCAGAAGGAGAAGTGCTGGGCCTTCCACACTCGCGGCAGGGCCAGCTCGGTGTATCCCTGCAGCCGCCTGTCATCGCCGTCGAGGGCGTGGACCAGGCCCGGGACCAGGGCGACGACATCGGCGACGGCCAGGTTGAGACCCTTCGCACCGGTCGGCGGGACGGTGTGGGCGGCATCGCCGGCGAGGAAGAGGCGGCCGCGCTGCATCGGGGCGGTCACCGCTGAGCGGAACCGGAGCACGGCCTTGTCGAAGATCTCGCCCCCGGAGACGGTGAGCCCGTCGCTGTCGACTCGGGTGTGCAGAGCCTGCCAGATGCGGTCATCCGACCACATCTCGACGGTGTCCTCCGGGTCGCACTGCAGGTAGTAGCGCTGGACTGTCTCCGAGCGGGTGGAGATCAGGGCGAAGCCGTCATCGTGGTTGGCGTAGATCAGTTCCTTCTGGGTCTGCGGGGCATTGACCAGGATGCCGAACCACGCGTACGGGTACTCGTGGCGGTAACGGGCACCACCGGCGACCTCGGTCACCGGACCGCGCCACAGCGAGGCGGAACCGTCGGCGACCACAACGTAGTCGCAGGTGAGGGTCTCGTGTGCGCCGTCGGGGCCGGTGTAGCTGACGGTCACGATGTCATCGTCGTAGCCGGTGACATCGTCGACCCGGGTGTTGAACAGGACGGTGCCGTTGTCCTTCTCCCGCTGTGCGATGAGGTCGATGAGCACCTCGTGCTGCGGGTAGACGGCCATGTTGTACCCGGTGAGTTCGGTCAGCTCGATGCGGATACGCCTACCGTCGACGGAGATGTCGATCGCCTCGTCGATGTCGGCCTCACGGTCCATCCGTTCACCGAGGCCGGTCTCACGCATCAGTCGCATGGTGCCCTGCTCGAGGACGCCGGCGCGGACGGTGGCCTCGACGGTCTCGCGGGAACGGGCCTCGAAGACGACGGAATCCACGCCGCGCTGGTGCAGCAGGTGGGAGAGCATGAGTCCGGCGGGGCCGGCACCGATCACGGCGACCGGAGTGTGGTTCACGCTGGCCATCATTTCTTCCCTTCTTTCTGTGTTTCAGCGGATTCGGCGGATTCGGCGGATTCGGCGGATTCGGCGGCTTCGGCGACGGCGGCGTCGAGCAGCGCGAAACCGTGGTTGGAGTTCGGGACACCCGCGTACAGGGCGGTATGCAGCATGACTTCGCCGATCGTGTCCGCGGAGACACCGGCGCGCAGGGCCGCGCGGATATGCATGTCCAGTTCGCCGTGGTTGCCCACCGCGGTGAGGACGCCGATCGTCAACAGCCGACGCTGCGTGTGGTCGAGTCCGGGACGCTCCCACACATCACCCCAGGCGGTGCGGGTGATGAAGTCCTGGAACTTCGCGGTGACCGGGGTGGTCTTGGCGATCGAGCGGTCGACGTGGGCGTCGCCGAGCACGGCACGGCGGTTCGCCATGCCGGTGTCGTGGGCGGCGCGGCGTCCGGTCTCGTAGGCGTCGTCGGTCATTGCTGCTCCTGTGGTCTGCGCGAATGGTCTGCGAGGATGAGGTCGACCATCTCGGCGGCGTGGCCGGTGTGGTCGGCGGGGTCGGGGCTGAAACCGTGGTCGCGGCGGGCGTCCTCGATGAGGCCGCCCAGCCGTCCCTCGGCGACGGCGGAGTCCACCGCGGCGCGTCCGACGATGCCGGACAGTGCCTCGGCGAGCACCGCTCCCCCGGTGAACTGCAGGTTGCGGGCCATGGCTTCCCGGTCGACGGTGATGCCGTCGAGGCTGGCGGCCAGTCGGGTGACCGCGTTGTCGGTGACGACGGCGAGATCACGGACAGTCTGCCATTCGGCGTGCCAGGCGCCGGCGGCGCGCTGCATGCGGCCGTCCATGGCCTCGAACAGCGTGCCGGCGTAGCCGACGGCGCGGCGGGCGTAACCGTCGGCGGCGACCGCACCGGCCGGGTTGGCCTTGTGCGGCATGGCCGAGGACCCGCCCGGGGCGGCCTCGCGAAGTTCCCCGATCTCGGTGGCGGAGAGGAAGACCACGTCACCGGCGATCTTGCGGACTGTTCCGGCGACCAGCGCCAGCGTGCTGCCGAGTCGGGCTACCGGGGTGCGGTCGGTGTGCCAGACCACGGGGGTCACGGGCAGGCCCAGCCGCTCTGCGAGCGCCCGGTGGATCCGCAGGCCCGCCGGGGAGGACGCCGCGAGGTTGCCCGCCGCCCCGGCGTACTGCACGGGCAGTAGACCGACGGCGCGGGTGAGGTCGGTCATCGCTGCGTCCAGCTGCTGGAGCCACCCGGCGGCGGTGAGGCCGAAGGTCGTCGGGACGGCCTGCTGACCCAGCGTCCGGCCGATGGTCGCGGTGCTTCGCTCGCGGGCGGCGAGGTCGGCGAGGGTGCCGGTGAGAACGTCGAGGGTCGCCAGAGTGACACCGAGGGCATCTCGCAGGCAGAGCACCAGGGCGGTGTCGATGATGTCCTGGCTGGTGGCGCCGACGTGCACGGCGGCGACCGGCAGGCCGGCGTCGTTGACCACGGCCTTGAGCTGCCTGACCAGCGGGATCGCCGGATTACCGCCGGAGACGGCGGCCTCGCCGATCTCCGCGGCGTCCATGGTGGCACCGGCGAGGAGCTCGGCGACCTGTGCCGCGGTGGTCCCCTCGACCGCACCGGCGTCGCCGGCGGCCAGGGTGAGGGCCACCTCGACATCGACCATCCGGGCAAGGAAGGCGTCATCGGAGACCAGTACGGCAGCGTCGGTGCGCCCGGCCGCGTGGTCCCCGTAGGTGGATCGGCTGAGGTCCATGGACCGGCTCACAGGGCGAAGAAGGGGGTTTCGCGGGTGGCGTCCTCGTGCTGCATGACGATGTCCATCCGGTAGCTGTCGGCATCGCCGTCGACGGTGGACGCCACGAGCAGGTCGCGGCGCTCCACGGGAACAGCGTTGAGCACAGGATCGGCGTCATTGGCCTCGGACTGCTCCGGGAAGTACAGCCGGGTGTAGAGGCGCTCGAGCATGCCGCGGGCGAAGACGCCGACCTTCAGATGCGGGGCCTCGGTGCCACCGTCCGGGGCAGGTACGGCACCCGGGCGGACGGTACGGAAGGTGACCAGACCGGTCTCGCTGTCGCACATGCCGCGGCCGAGGCCCCGGAAGCCCTCACGTCCGGCGTCCTCACCGGCACGGGGATCCAGCGGCGAGGGGTAGACGCCGTCGGATCCGGCCTGCCAGATCTCGATCATGGCGTCCTTGATGAGGTGCCCGGCACCGTCGGTGACCTGGAAGGTCACCTCGACCGCGCCGTCGGTGCCTTCCTCGACCATGTTCTCGGCACCCGGCCAGGTCAGGCCGATGTGGACGTAGGGGCCGACGGTCTGGGAGGGCATGATGCCCGGGGTCGCCTCATCCTGGTCCCGGATGTCGGAGACAGGGTAGCGGAAGGGGCCGTTGGGGTCGCTGTCGATCATGGTTCTGTCTCCTCTACTCGAAGGGGGTGGCGTTGCGGCCGCGCAGGGCGATGTCGAACCTGAAGCCCATGGCGTAGTTCTCACGGGTCTCGTCGTAGTCGAAGACCGAGATCATGCGCTCGCGGGCGCCGGCGGGGACCGAGTTGTAGATGGGGTCCTGGAAGAACATCGGGTCACTGGGGAAGTACATCTGGGTGACGAGACGCTCGGTGAACTGGCGGCCGAACAGGGAGAAGTGGATGTGGGCCGGACGCCAGGCGTTGTGGTGGTTGCCCCACGGGTAGCAGCCGGGCTGGACGGTGTAGAAGCTGTAGTTGCCGTCCTTGTCCGTCAGGGTACGGCCGACACCGTTGAAGTGGGGGTCGAGCGGGGCGGGCCAGGAATCGTTCTTGTGGCGGTAGCGGCCGGCGGAGTTGGCCTGCCAGACCTCGATGAGGGTTTCGGGGACGGGGCGACCGTCCTCGCCGGTGACGCGGCCGTGGACGAAGATGCGCTGACCGATGGCCTCTCCCCCGTTGACCTTGGTCAGGTCGTTGTCTTCACCGCGCAGATCGGCGGCGCCGAAGACCGGGCCGCTGAGCTCGCCGAGCCGCTGCGGCACCATGAGCAGGTCGTTGCTCGGGTTCCGCAGCACCGTGGTGCGGTACTCCGGGAAATGCAGCGGGGCAAAGGACCCGTCGACGGTGGCGTTGCTGATGGGGATCATGTCCGGTACCTTCTCTGCGCTGATCGACTACAGGTGACGACGACAAGTGATGTGGCTCTCACTCTACGATCGTGTGCGCTCCACGCCAAAGCGTTCGTTGTGCGAACTCCTACATCAAAAAAAACAACCCGTACGCTGCACCTTTTCTTTCCCGGTGAATCCGGGTCAAGGAAAAGGGGGTAGCGTACGGGTTATTGTATTTCCGGAGATACTACTTCTGTGCCGAGAGCTTCCGGTACTCGAAGACCTGGTCGATGATGCCGTACTCCTTCGCCTCGTCGGCGGTGAGGAACTTGTCGCGGTCGGTGTCGATCCGGACCTGCTCGGCGGTCTGACCGGTGTGGCGGGACAGCGTCTCCTCCATGAGGCGGCGCATGCGCTCGATCTCGTTGGCCTGGATCTCCAGGTCGGAGACCTGCCCCTGGGTACCCTGGGTCGCCGGCTGGTGGATCAGGACACGCGAGTTCGGCAACGCGGCGCGCTTACCGGGGGTACCGGCGGCGAGCAGCACGGCGGCGGCGGACGCGGCCTGACCGAGACAGACGGTGACGATGTCCGGGCGGACGTACTGCATCGTGTCGTAGATCGCCATCAGAGAGGTGAAGGAACCGCCCGGGGAGTTGATGTACATGGTGATGTCCCGGTCAGGGTCGAGACCCTCGAGGACCAGAAGCTGAGCCATGATGTCGTTCGCGGAGGCGTCATCGACCTGGGTGCCCAGGAAGATGATGCGCTCCTCGAAGAGCTTGTTGTAGGGGTTGGACTCCTTGGCTCCGAACGAGGAATGCTCGACGAAGGAGGGGAGGATGTAGCGGGACTGCGGGAGCCGGCCCCCGGAAGCTACACCGGTCAGTTCGCTGGCGTGCGTGAAACCTGTCATGTTCTCGATTCCCATCTTCCTACTTCTCCTTCGCGGCAGCGCCGATGACGTGGTCCACGAAGCCGTACTCCAGCGCCTGCCGGGCGGTGAACCAGCGGTCGCGGTCCGAGTCCTTCTGGATCTGCTCCAGAGGCTGGCCGGTGTGCTCGGCGATGAGCTCGGCCATCTCCTTCTTGGTCTGCGCGAACTGTTCCGCCTGGATGGCGATGTCCGCGGCGGTACCGCCGACGCCGGCCGACGGCTGGTGCATCATGATCCGGGCGTGCGGCAGCGCGTAACGCTTGCCCTGGGCCCCGGCAGACAGCAGGAACTGTCCCATCGACGCAGCCAGACCCATGCCGTATGTGGCGACATCGCAGGTCGAGTACTGCATCGTGTCGAAGATGGCCATACCGGCGGTCACCGAACCACCCGGGGAGTTGATGTACAGCTTGATGTCCTTCTCCGGGTCCTCCGCACTGAGCAGCAGGATCTGCGCGCAGAGCTTGTTGGCGATCTCATCGTCGACCTGGGTTCCCAGGAAGATGATCCGCTCGCGCAGCAGGCGCTCGAAGACAGAGTCATTGAGGTTCATCCCCGACGCGGCGCTCATCTGCGCGGTACGCAGCGCCTGTCCGGCCGACATATCGTTCATGCTCACTGAGGCTCCTCGCTCAAGGTGTTACCCCGGAGGCCCACACGGGTGACCGGGGTGTGATTTGTGGAGTAACTGGGCTCCACAGTAGTCAACGCACCGGAGGTGCGCCCGCGTCCCCCGGCCCTGTTCGCTGTCAGCGCACGGGTGGCCCCGGGGCCGTGGGTCGCCGTACACGATCGTGACGGATCCCCTCTCAGCAGACAACGCAACCGCCCGATCCGTCATGATCGTGTACGGCCTCACGGCCCGCCCCGGCGTCCCACCGGACATACAGGGACATACAGAAGGACGCCGCACCAACAGGTACGGCGTCCTCTGCGTGGACACCCGGCGTGAATCGCCCGGTACGGGTGATTCAGCGGGTACTACTCGGCGTCGGTGGCCTCGACCTCGACCTCAGCCTCGCCGGCCTCCTCACCGAAGAACTCCTTCGGGTCCACCGAGGTGCCCTTGGAGTCGGTGACGGTGACCTTGCAGATGTTCAGGGCCAGGGCCTTGCCGCGACGGACGTCGGCGAAGAGGTTGGCGATCTGACCGGACTGCTGCAGCTGCATGACGAACTGGTTCGGGTCCATGCCGTAGCGCTGCGCGGTGAACATGATGTGGTCGGTGAGCTCCTGCTGGGAGACCTCCGGCTTCTCGATGTCCGCCAGGGAGTCGAGGAAGAGCTGGGTGCGGACCGAATCCTCGGCGGCCTCGCGGGCGTCCTCCTCGAACTTGTCGCGGGTGATGTCCTGGGCGGCGAGCATCTGCTCGAGGACCTTCTCGTCACCACCGAACTGGCTCAGCAGCTGCTGCATCTGGCCGTCGACCTGCTCCTGGACCACGGACTCCGGCAGCGGGACCTCGGTCTGCCCGAGAGCGGCGGCGAGGACCTTGTCGCGGATGTCGGTGGCCTGCTGGCCCTTGAGCTGCTCCTCGACCTGGCCCTTGAGGGATTCGCGGAGCTCCTCGACGGTGTCGAACTCGGAGGCGAGCTGGGCGAAGTCGTCGTCCAGCTCCGGGAGCTCGCGCTCCTTGACGGACTTGACGGTCACGGAGACCTCGGCGTCCTCGTCGGCGTGCTCACCGGCAACCAGCTTGGAGGTGAACTCCTTGGTATCGCCCTCGGACAGGCCGATGACGGCCTCGTCGAGACCCTCGACGAGGGAGCCGGAGCCGACCTCGTAGGACAGGCCCTCGGTGGTGGCCTCGTCGACAGCCTCGCCGTCGATGGTGGCGGCCATGTCGATGGAGATGAAGTCACCGTCGGCGACGGCGCGATCGACCGGCTTCAGGGTGCCGAAGCGGGCCTGCAGGTGGCCGAGCTCGTGGTCTACGGCCTCGGCGTCGGCCTCGACGGCGTCGATCTCGACGGAGATGCCGGCGAAGTCGGGGACCTCGATCTCCGGGCGGACGTCGACCTCGGCGGTGAAGGTGACGTGGTCGTTGTCCTCGAGCTCGGCGATGTCGATGTCCGGCTGGCCGAGGACCTTGAGGTCATGCTCCTGCACAGCCTCGCCGTAACGGCTCGGCAGCATGTCGTTGAGCACCTCGTTGAGGATCGCCGGGCGGCCCAGGCGGGCCTCCAGGATCTTCGCGGGGACCTTGCCCTTTCGGAAACCGGGCAGCGAAACCTGCTGCGCCAGGTTCTTGAAGGCGTTGTCGAACTCGGGCTTCAGTTCGTCGAAGGGGACCTCGACGGTGAGCTTGACGCGGGTTGCGCTCAGCGATTCAACGGAGCTCTTCACGGGTGCACACTCCTGTGTGTTCTTGTCTGGTGTTGTTCATCGTCCGGCGGGATCCGGGGACGCGGTGGCGTCCGGTTCCCTGACCCTCGCCGCACCGTTGTGCGGCATCCGGGTCGGCCTGTACATCACGGCCACCGGCATCGGTCGTGACCGATTTTATCGTGCGACCGTCGACGGCGGTCGCCGGGGTCCGTCACCGCAGTTTCCTGACAGGATCCTGCGGTGTGAGCCGTGCACGCGGCGACCATCGCGACGGCATCCGTCGGGATAGCGGGATTTGAACCCACGACCCCTCGCTCCCAAAGCGAGTGCGCTACCAAACTGCGCCATATCCCGGATCTCCGGCACCCCCGGTCACACCGGCGGTACCACCTGCCAGATGTTACGGGGTGCCGGATGAGCAGGGCAACGGTGGGGTGCTGTTACCGTGCGACCTTCGCCGCCTCGCGGTTGTCCTCCGCCCACCGGATGACCCACTCGGGCACGACGCGGCCGTCAGGGGCGGGGCCGAAGATCTCGGCCAGTTCGGCGTCCGACAGCGAGCCTCCCTTCTTCTTCAAGGCACGCAGCTGGACCACGGCGTGGGCGTAGACCTCGCCCTCGTGCTGACCGACACCGACGAAGACCTGCTCGACGAAGGTGCCGTACTTCGTCGCGCCGAGGAAGCGGGTGCGGATCTCGTAGCGCTGCCACGGCAGCAGGGACCGGCGGTAGTTGATGGTGAGTGCGGCAACGACGAAGTACGCGCCGTGTGCCTGCGTCTCCTGACGGATCCGGCTGCGGTACATCTGCTCGATGCGTCCGAGGTCGAGCACCGTCGGGTAGCGGCCGTTGTTCATGTGGCCCAGCAGGTCCAGGTCGTTCGGCAGGACGCGCATCGGCTTGACGTTGGTGTCCCAGGGGCTCAGACGCGGCAGGAACCGGCCGCGGAGCACGGTGGTGAGAAGTCGGAGGTAGAGATTCACGCAGCGGAACACTACCGTGGATACCGCTCCCCTACCCACGAAACAACATGGACCCCGACCGTCCGGTCGGGGTCTCACGTGGAGGGAATGACGGGAATCGAACCCGCGTCTTCAGCTTGGAAGGCTGAGGTATTAGCCACTATACGACATTCCCCTGCGGTCTCCCGGCTACCGGGAATCCGTCACTGACCATACACCACCGGTGCCCTCAGGATGCAAACCCGGGGCACCTGTGGCGTCATGGTTGTGCCCTACAGGCCCTTGAAGCCGGAGGGACGCGGAATGTTGCGCAGGTTGGACTTCGCCAGGTTCAGCATCTTGCCCACGCCACCTTCGAGCACGGTCCTGGTGGCGGCCCGGGTGAATCCGGCGACCTGTTCCAGCGAGATCTCCGGCGGGATGGACAGCGCGTTCGGGTCGGTGACCACGTCGACGAGCACCGGGCCGTCGTAGGCCAGCGCCTCAGCCAGGACGCGACGGACATCCTTCGGGTCCTCGATGCGGAAGGACTTGATGCCGCAGGCCTCGGCAATGTCGGCGTAGTTCACCTTCTCATGGTCGGTACCGAAGTCCGGCAGACCCTTGACCAGCATCTCCAGCTTCACCATGCCGAGGGTGGAATTGTTGTAGACGATCGCCTTCAGCGGCACCTGGTGCAGTTTGACGGTGAGCAGCTCGCCCATGAGCATGCCGAGCCCGCCGTCGCCGCACATCGCGACGACCTGACGCTTCCCCTCACTCGCGGCGGAGGCACCGATCGCCTGCGGCAGGGCGTTCGCCATCGTCCCGTGCCGGAAGGACGCCTGGAGCTGCCGCTTCCCGTTGGGCGTGATGTACCGCGCATGCCACACGTTGCACATGCCGGTGTCGGCGGTGAACACGGCGTCCTCGTCGGCGAGCTCGTCGAGGACGTAGGTGAGGTACTCCGGGTGGATCGGGGTGTGCTTCTCGATGTTCTTCGTGTACGCCGCGACCACGTGTTCCAGGTTGGACGCCTGGCGCTTCAGCATCCGCTCGAGGAAGGACACGTCGGTCTTCTCGTCGAGCAGCGGGAGCAGATCGTCGATGGTGGCGGCGACGTCACCGGTGACCGGGTACTTCACGGTGGTGCGGCGTCCGATGTTGCGGCCCTTGATGTCGATCTGGGCGGTGTCGGTGTCCCGGGGCAGGAACTCCGTGTAGGGGAAGTCCGTGCCCAGCAGGATGAGGAGGTCGGCGTCCTCGAAAGCCTCGGAACAGGCGCCGTAACCGAGCAGGCCTGACATGCCGACGTCATAGGGGTTGTCGTAGTGGAGGAACTCCTTGCCCCCGTAGGCGTGACCGACCGGGGCCTTGATGTGGCCGGCGAGCGCGAAGACCTGGTCGCGGGCACCGGCGCAGCCCGCGCCACCGAAGATGGTGACCTTGTCGGCCTTGTTGATCGCCTCGGCCAGAGCCTTGAGCTCGCCGGCGGCAGGGTGGACGACCGGCTTCTCGACGGAGATCTCCGAGTTCAGCTGCGGGGATCCGACGGCCCGGTCGCCGGCGATGTCGCCGGGGATGACGAGGACGGAGACGCCGTTTCCGGCCATCGTCGACTGGATGGCGTGATGGAGGACGGTCGCGCCCTGGGCGGCGGAGTTCACCATCTCGCAGTAGCCGGAGCACTCCTGGAAGATGGCCTCGGGATGGGTCTCCTGGAAGTAGTGGGAGCCGATGAACTGGGACGGAATGTGGCTGGCGATGGCCAGGACCTTCCCGCCGTTACGGTGTGCGTCATAGAGACCCTGGATGAGGTGGGTGTTTCCCGGACCGCAGGAGCCTGCACAGACCGCCAGTTGGCCGGTGACGAGAGACTCCGCACCCGCGGCGAAGGCGGCGGCTTCCTCGTTGCGGACGTGGAACCATTCGATGCTGCTGCGCTTGACGGCGTCAACGATGGGGTTGAGGCTGTCGCCGACAAGACCGAAGATGCGTCGGACGCCCTGTGCTTCGAGGGCGTCGACGAGCTGTTCTGCATAAGTACGTGCCATGGACCCGACCATAGACGCATTGAGGTCCGACCGCACTTGCGGCTGACCGGCGGATTTTCAGTAGACTCTGAATGTATGAGACCGAAAATAATGGACGCGGACACCGGCCACGAACTGTGGACCGCTCAGCAGTGCGCCGACTTCTCCGGAACCGCCAGGGGAACTTTCACGAGCTATGCGACCCGGGGACGCGCTCCCGAGCCGGTCACGAAGGTCCACGGCCTGACGCTGTGGGACGCCGATGAGGTGTCTGAGTGGGCAGAAAAGAGAAACCCCCGTCGCCGCGAAGGCTGACAGGGGGGGTCGTGGGAGTCAGAGAAGAATCAGGCCTCCGGGAGGGCGGGGGCCACGCCGGTCCTCTCGTACTCGGCGAGGATGTCGATGCGGCGCTGGTGACGCTCGGCCTCGGACCATGCCTGGGCGATGAAGGCATCGACGATGGCCAGGGCGTCCTCTTCGGAGTGCATCCGGCCACCGAGACCGATGAGCTGGGCGTTGTTGTGCTCACGGGCGAGCTTGGCGGTCTCCACGGACCAGGCCAGGGCACAGCGGGCGCCGGGGACCTTGTTCGCGGCGATCTGCTCGCCGTTGCCGGAGCCGCCGAGCACGATGCCCAGGGAGCCTTCGTCGGCGACGGTCCGCTTAGCTGCCTCGATGCAGTAGGCGGGGTAGTCGTCCTCGGCGTCGTAGGTGTGGGCACCGCAGTCGATGACCTCGATGCCGTCCTTGGCCTTGAGATGGTCGGCGATGAGGTTCTTCATGTCGAATCCGGCGTGATCGGCGCCGAGGTAGATACGCATGTCAGTGAGTGTATCGGAAAGGTTCCGGGGGAATGCCATAAGGGCGGGAACCCAATGCAGTGGTCAGGTTCCCGCCCCCGATACAGAACGACCCCGGAGGAAACCCCGGGGCCGCGGCGCTGATCAGGAACCGGCCGCGATCAGTTCCACCAGTTGGTGGGGATCTCACCGACAGTGTCTTCGTCGATACCGAGCGAACCCATCACCGATCCAAGGCCGCTACCGGCGACCTCACCGGCGCCGGAGCTGCCGGCGAGCGACCCTTCAGTGCTCAGCACCTCTCCACCGTTTCCGGCCAGGACGGCTGTGAGGATGTCCTTGAGTTCACCGAGCAGCGACAGGAGATCACCCATGGCGCTACTCCCCGGTCGAGGATCCGAGACCCTCGCCGCCGAAGCTGCCGGCGATGGATCCATCGGTGCTCAGGACTGAAGCGTCACCCTTGAGCAGGCCAACGAGGATGTGAATGAGGTCGGTGAAGTCAGTGATGCTGTCGAGAGAGCCCATGTGTTTTCTCCTTGGGGATCTGATGAAGGAAATGTGGTGCGTTCCCCGGAACTCTCCGGCGCACTACGGCAAACAGTATCCTAAGTGAAGTCATGTCACCAGTGAAACTTATGGGAACCGCCTCCCGGAACTTCCGATCCCCGACCCGGAGCGTTCGTTCCCGGACCCGACACTGTCACCTGCAGGTTCATTCACTTCATGTACACCTTGGCACGGGAGGTCAGCGGACCGAGCCCCGGTGCCGGGCCCCTTCCCTTTCCCCTGAAAGACGCCGCCATGGACTGCCCCGGTACCCCCCACTTCCCCGGGAGCCCCGGCGACCACCTACGCCGTGGCGTCCGGGTCCTCGGTGCGGGAGCGCTTGAGTTCGAAGAAGTGCTCGTAGCTGCCGAGGGTCACGGCCGCGTCGAACAGCGCGCCGGCCTCCTCGCCCTTCGGCACGCGCGTGATGACCGGCCCGAAGAAGGCGTGCCCGCCCAGCTCGACGACCGGGGTGCCGACGTCATTGCCGACCTTCTCCATCGCCTTGTCCTGGAACGCGCGCAGATCGGCCTCGACCGAGCCGTCCTCAGAACCACGCTTGTGGGCGTAGTCCAGGTAGGAGGCGTCCGCCCCCGCCTCGGACAGCGCAGACGCGATCAGCCCGTCATACGCGCCGGCCCCCTGCTTGTGGCCCTCGCCCTTGTCGTGGATCAGCGTGCCGATCGCCGTGTAGTAGGCGTCCACCTTCGACGGGTCCTTGAGCTGCAGCGCAGCGGCGACCAGGGCCGGACCCCAGGCCGCCTCCATCGCGTTGCGGTAGTCCTCGGGCAGCTCATCGCGTCCTTCATTGAGGACCGCCAGGCTCATCGGCGAGTAGCTGAGGTCGATGTCGCGGACCTTCTCCACCTCCTTGAGCCACCGGCTGGTGACCCAGGCAAAGGGACAGGTCGCATCAAAGTACATGGTGACTGGTGTGCTCATGTGCGCCGATCCTACGCGGGACGAGGCAGTGCCGCGCGGGTGTACCACCCGACGGTTAGACTCGGCTTCCATGAGTTCAACCAACCTCACCCGCGCCGAGGCCGCTGAGCGCTCGGCACTGATCAGTGACGTCCACTACGTCATCGACCTCGACCTCACCTCCGGCGGCGACTCCGCACACCGCACCTTCCCGTCGACGACGGCGATCACCTTCGCCGCCTCCGCCGACGGCTCCACCTTCCTCGACCTGCGGGCAGACACCGTCACCTCGGTGGTCCTCGACGGCACCGACATCACCTCCACCGCCGTCCCACTCACGGACGCCGGTGCATACGACGAGGAGAAGGGCCTCCAGCTCGACCTCACCGTCGGCCACCACGACCTCACCGTCACCGCGGACGCCGTGTACTCCACCACCGGCGAAGGCCTCCACCGCTTCACCGACCCCGCCGACAACGAGGTGTACATGTACACCCAGTTCGAGGCGGCGGACGCCAAGCGGGTCTTCGCCTGCTTCGACCAGCCGGACATCAAGGCCACCTACGAGGTCGCCGTGAAGACCCCGGACAACTGGACCGTCGTCACCAACAACACCGTCGGCGTCTCCGGTGAACTCGGCGCCGACGTCGACGGCGTCGCCGTGCACACCGCCACGGTCGACTACCCGCTCTCGACCTACCTCATCGCCTTCTGCGTCGGCCCGTGGGAGCACGTCACCGACGAGTGGACCGGGCGTCCTCTGCCCACCCCGGAGACCGAGGGTGTCACCGACACCCGCCTGGTCCCCGCCGAGGACGTCACCATCCCGCTGGGCATCTTCGTCCGAAAGTCCCTCGCCGAGTACCTCGACGCCGACGTCATCTTCGACGTCACCAAGTCCGGCTTCGACTACTACGCCGCGAACTTCGGTGTCGCCTACCCGTTCCACAAGTACGACCAGATCTTCTGCCCCGAGTACAACATGGGTGCAATGGAGAACGCCGGCTGCGTCACCATCCGTGACGAGTACGTCTTCCGCTCCGCCGCGTCCCACTACGAGTACGAACGCCGCGCGGACACGATCCTCCACGAACTCGCCCACATGTGGTTCGGCGACCTGGTGACCATGCAGTGGTGGGATGACCTGTGGCTCAACGAGTCCTTCGCCACCTGGTCCTCGGCCATGGCCCAGACCCACGCCACCGAGCACACCACCGCCTGGGTGACCTTCAACTCCAAGGAGAAGTCCTGGGCCTACGGCCAGGACCAGCTGCCGAGCACCCACCCGGTGTTCTCCGGCGCCAACGACCTCGTCGAGGTGGACGCCAACTTCGACGGCATCACCTACGCCAAGGGCGCCTCGGTACTCAAGCAGCTCGCCGCCTACGTCGGCCTGGAGCCCTTCTTCGCCGGCATCCGCGCCCACTTCGTCAACCACGCCTTCGCCAACGCCACCTTCGACGACCTCCTCGGAGCGCTGGAGAAGGCCTCCGGCCGCGACCTGTCCGACTGGGCGAACCAGTGGCTGAAGACCACCGGCATCAACACCCTCGGCACGGACTTCACCACCGAGGGCGAAGGTGCCCCGGGCTCGCTCTACACCTCCTTCGCCGTCACCCAGTCCGGTGCACAGCCCGGTGCCGGGGAGACCCGCACCCACCGCCTCGCCGTGGGCCTCTACGACCTCGTCGGAGAGCTCGACGACGCCGGCACCGCCCCCACCGTCGAACTGCGCCGCCGCGTCGAGCTCGATGTCGACGGTGAGCGCACCGAGGTGCCCGACCTCGTCGGCGACCCGGTGGCGGACCTCGTCATCGTCAATGACGACGACCTCGCCTACGGCTTCGTCGACCTCGACGCCGATTCCCTGGCTTTCGCCGTGTCCAACATCGCCCGCATCACCGACCCGATGGCCCGCGTCCTCATCTGGTCCGCGGCCTGGCAGGCCACCCGCAACGCACAGATGAAGGCCCGCGACTTCGTGGCCCTCGTCGCCCGGGGCGCCGCCGCCGAGGACCAGCTCGGCGTCCTCGAGCAGGTCCTCGCCCAGGCGATCTCGGCGGTCGAGAACTACGTCGCCGACGACTGGAAGGAGGAAGGACGCCGCACCCTGCTCGGCGCCTTCCGCGCCGGCGCCGAGGCAACCGACGGCCAGGCGCGCCTCGCCTTCGTCCGTGCGTACACCAACTCCGCGCAGACCGAGGCGTCCACCGAGTGGATCCGCGGCCTGCTGGGCCTGGAGGACGGCGTCTCCGCCGACTCCCTGCTGCCCGGGTTCACCGTCGACCACGATCTGCGTTGGCGACTGCTCACCGCCCTCGTCGGCACCGCCGGTGTGCTCAATGAGGAGGAGTCCGAGGCACTCATCGCCATCGAGGAGTCCGAGGACCCCACCTCCTCCGGCGCGATGAACGCGCTGCGGGCCCGCACCGCCCTGCCGGTCTCCACCGTCAAGCGGGACAACTGGGACGTGCTCACCCAGCACGGCGCCGAGCAGTCCAACCTCGGTCTGCGCTACCGCATCGCCGGCTTCGGCCACGTCGGCCAGGACGACCTGCTCGCCCCCTTCGGCACCGAGTACGTCGACCGGGTCGTGGACATGTGGAACTCGCTCTCCTCCGAGATGGCACTGCGCAACTGTGAGGGGCTCTTCCCCTCCTGGTCCGGACCCACAGTCCTGGCCGACGTCAAGGCGCTCGCCGACGACGGTGCAACCCCTGCGGGGCTGCGCCGCGTCCTCGCCGAGGGTGTCTCCCGCGCCGAGCGGGCCGCCGCGGCCCGTGCCTTCGACGCCCTGTAGGACACCGGTAGGACGCGACACAGGACGCCGGTTAGGCTGGGAGTCATGACGATCCCCATCTCCCCGGTCCCCGGCGAACCCCGCCGCCAGCCCCGGCAGCCTGCACAGACTCCGCAGTCCGCCGGGCAGCCGCAGGTGCAGCCGACGAAGAGTCTCTACGACATGGTCGGCGAGGACACGTTCCGGAAGATCGTCCACGAGTTCTACCAGCGCATCCCCGGCGACCCCGTGCTCGGGCCGATGTACCCCGCCGATGATCTCGAGGGCGCCGAGGACCGGCTGCGCTGGTTCCTCGTGCAGTACTGGGGAGGGCCGCAGACCTTCAACGAGCAGCGCGGACACCCCCGTCTGCGGATGCGGCACATGCACTTCGCGGTGACCCCCGAGGCCCGCGAGCACTGGCTGACGATCATGGCGGACGCCCTGGGCACCGTCAGTGACACCGAACTGCCCGGTCCGGCCCGCGAGGCCGTGTGGGACCACATGGTGCGCGTCGCCGACATGCTCATCAACCGGGCCTGAGGTGTCCGACCTCCTCGACCTGGTCGCACCAGGCTCCGACCTCTCCCCTGTCGGCCTGCTCATCCTCGTGCTCGGTGCCGTGCTGGCCGGCGGGGTGGACGCCGTCATCGGTGGCGGCGGACTGGTCCTCATCCCCCTGATCCTCGCCTGCGCCCCGGGCCTGCCCGCCCAGGTCGCCCTGGGGACGAACAAGTTCACCGCCGTCTTCGGTACCGCGAGTGCCGGGCTGCGCATGGTGCGCACCGTGCGGATCGACTGGCGGGCCGTGCGGCTCTGCGCTCCCCTGGCCGGCCTGTGTTCCGCCGCTGGCGCCCTCATGGCGTCCGCCGTGAGCAGCGACGTGCTGCGTCCCGTGGTGGTCGTCCTCATGCTGGCGGTCGGTGTCTTCGTCGCGCTTCGTCCCTCCTTCGGACGCGATACGGCGTCCTCCGGGGAGGACGCCACACCCCGCCTTACCCGTGGTCGACTCGCCCTGGGGCTCGGGCTCATCGCCCTGATCGGCGCCTACGACGGTTTCTTCGGCCCGGGAACCGGGATGTTCCTGGTCATCGTGTTCACCGCACTGATGTCCCGGACGCTCATCCAGTCGCTGGCGATGACGAAGCTGGTGAACACCGCCACGAACATCGGCGGCCTGCTGGTCTTCGCCGCCGGTGGTCACGTCCTGTGGCTGCTGGGTATCGTGCTGGCGGTCTTCAATGTCCTCGGCGCGCAGGTCGGGGCCAAGATCGTGCTGGACCGCGGCACCGGCTTCGTGCGCATCGCCCTGCTGATGCTCATCGTCGTGATGTCGGTGAAGCTCATCGCCGACATGCTCTGAGCAGTGATCTGGTCAGCGAACCCGTCAGCGGGGCGTCGGAATCCGCGCCAGCCCACCCGGACGCGGCAGGTACGCGGTGCCGAAGATCGCGTCGATCCGGATCCACGACCCCGTCACGCTCACCCGGATGAGGTCATGGTCGGTCAACTGGGCCGGTGGCTCCTTCACCAACCCCAGTGAACCCATCGCGGCGACGACACTGCCGGGGATCTCGATGATGCCCGTCTGCCCCCTGCTCGTCAGCCGCAGCAACGGCTGGTCCAGCAGTGACGGCGGCAGACCCGCCGGACCGGAGTGCGCCTCCGCCTCCGACTGGAGCTGCTCGAAGACCTCACGGACGTCGGCACCCGGGATCGTGTCCACCAGGGACCACCCGGATTCCGGGGGTGGCGTCCCTGCCCAGAGCATGTCCATCCGGCCGGACAGGTCGATGGCAGCCTCATCGTCGACGGACGCGGCGTCCCCCAGCAGCGCCGGCAACGGGTCAGCGGAGACCACCGCGCCGTCCTCCGAGACGGTGGCGTGGATACGCTGGGCGACCACGCACCCCAACGGGGTGGCGATGAGCAGGTCCGTGGCGTCCTCCCCCCGGGAGACGAGCCGGACCATCGCACCGGAATCCATCCGCAGGACGCGCGTCACCACTGCGGCAACGCGCCGCAGGGTGGACGCCTGAGTGCGGCCCGGGCGGGTCAGCGTGAGCGTGACCGGGGCCGGAGAGCCGCCGGACAGGGAGAACAGCGAAGAAGTCACAGCATCCCAGCGTACCGCTCACGCGGGGTCGGGATCAGAGACCCGTGTCCGCCTCAGCATCCTTCTTCGCTTCGGCGGCCGGAGAATGGTCCTCCTCCTCGACCGGGATCATGAACATCTTGATGACCTCGATGTCACCTTCGTTCCACGGCCGGGTCTTGCCGGAGAGGATGTCCACGCCGACATTGACCGTGTCCACCACTGCGACGATCCTGTGCTGGGCGTTGCGGATGTTCTGCCGCATCTTGAAGGACTTCTCGCCGATCTCGTACATGAAGGACTCGACGACGACCTGCGTCTCGCTCGACGACAGGGCCTTACGGTAGTCGACGGACGCCCACCGGACGATGAACGCCGGGACCGAGATGTCCATCTCGGTGAGGACGTCCCGGACAAAGTCGATCCGGGCGTCCTGCGAGAACTCCAGGTACGCGGCATTGTTCACGTGCTGGAACTGGTCGAAGTCCGACCACCGGAGGTTCACCCGTGTGCTGTGGAACCGGGTCCCGGTCGCCTCATTGTCGACGAAGGGCATCAAATCTCCTTTAGCCTGTTTTGTTTATACAAACAGTCTAACGTGAGAGACGGCGATGCGTTACCCGTGCAGGTCGGGCGGCATCTGGACCGAGTCGCTCGACCTTGTTCTTCTCGTAGTCCTCGAAGTTGCCCTCGAACCAGAACCACTGCCCCTCGGCGATATTGCCCTCCCACGCGAGGATGTGGGTACAGGTGCGGTCCAGGAACCAGCGGTCGTGGGAGATCACCACGGCGCAGCCCGGGAACTTCTGCAGGGCGTTCTCCAGCGAACCGAGCGTCTCGACGTCGAGGTCGTTGGTCGGCTCATCGAGCAGGATCAGATTACCGCCCTGCTTCAGCGTCAGCGCCAGGTTCAGGCGGTTGCGCTCACCACCGGAGAGCACCTTGGACGGCTTCTGCTGGTCGGCACCCTTGAACCCGAAGGCTGAGAGGTACGCACGCGAGGGCATCTCGTTCTGACCGACGATGATGTAGTCGAGGCCGTCGGAGACGACCTCCCACACGGTCTTCTCCGGGTCGATGTTCTCGCGGTTCTGGTCGACGTAGCTCAGCTGCACGGTCTTGCCGACCTGCACCTCACCGGCGTCCGGCTGCTCGAGACCGACGATGGTCTTGAACAGCGTCGACTTACCGACACCGTTCGGGCCGATGACGCCGACGATGCCGTTGCGCGGCAGGGTGAACGACAGGTCCTTGATCAGGACGCGGCCGTCGAAGCCCTTGGTGAGGTTCTTGACATCCACGACCTGGTTACCCAGACGCGGCGGGGTCGGGATCTGGATCTCCTCGAAGTCGAGCTTCTTGTACTGCTCGGCCTCGGCGGCCATCTCCTCGTAGCGCTGCAGACGGGCCTTGTTCTTGGCCTGGCGGGCCTTGGCGCCGGAACGGACCCAGGCGAGCTCCTCCTTGAGGCGCTTCTGGAGCTTCTGGTCCTTCTTGCCTGCGACCTCGAGGCGCTGGGCCTTGGTCTCCAGGTAGGTGGAGTAGTTGCCCTCGTAGGGGAACAGCTTGCCGCGGTCGACCTCACAGATCCACTGGGCCACGTGGTCCAGGAAGTAGCGGTCGTGGGTCACGGCGAGGACGGCACCCTTGTAGTTCTTCAGGTGGTTCTCCAGCCACAGGACACTCTCGGCGTCCAGGTGGTTGGTCGGCTCATCGAGGAGCAGCAGGTCGGGCTCGCTGAGCAGCAGCTTCGCCATGGCGACGCGGCGACGCTCACCACCGGAGAGGTGGGTGACCTGCTCGTCGGACGGCGGGCAGCGCAGGGCGTCCATCGCCTGCTCGATCTTGGAGTCCAGCTCCCAGGCGTCGGCGGCGTCGATCTTCTCCTGGAGGACGGTCATCTCCTCCATGAGCTCGTCGGTGTAGTTGGTCGCCATCTCCTCGGCGATCTCCTCGTACCGGCGCTTGACGTCCATGATCTCGCCGAGGCCTTCCTCGACGTTGCCGCGGACGGTCTTCTCCTCGTTGAGCGGCGGCTCCTGCAGCAGGATGCCGACGGTGGCGCCCGGATCGAGGAAGGCCTCACCGTTCGACGGGTGGTCGAGGCCGGCCATGATCTTCAGCAGCGAGGACTTACCGGCACCGTTGGGTCCGACGACGCCGATCTTCGCTCCCGGGTAGAAGCTCATGGTGACGTTGTCCAGGACAACCTTGTCGCCGTGAGCCCTACGTACGTTCTTCATCGTGTAGATGAACTCGCCCATTGTTCCCCTTCAAGTGAATCTCGCGGGTGTTTTGCAGTCAGCCCATCACCCTACAGGACTTGTGCGGGGACACCCCTGCCGTCGCACTGCGGGGCTGGCGTCCCTCCACGTCCCGCTCTCCTCTCCTCAACTTCCTCCCTCTCCCACCCCTCCCACCCCACCTGAACCCGGCACGCATCGCGCGAACTCGTCAGTCCGCCGGATCCCTGCCAGGTTGTGGTGGGCACCACGGCTCGGGTCGGAAGACCGGGTGCCAGGTGAACACGGCGTCCTGCCCGACGTCGGTGGTGTCCGGCAGGCTGACGCCGACGCGGCACATCCGCGGGAGGACGCAGTTTCGGACGTCCTCTGCCACCCGGTCCGCGGCGCCGCGGATGCAGAACTGCGTGTAGTGCCGGACCATCCACCCCAGGTCCGCGGTCTCGTTGTCCTTCCACACCTGCTTGACGAAACTACGCTCGGTCGTCCCCTGCCCACCGAGGGCGTGGTAGGTGAAACTGTCGATCTCGATCGCGACCTTCGCCTCGGGAATGACGACGTCAAAGCAGTAGTTGCCGACCATCCGGTTGGTCAGCACGGTGACCGGCAGGTCCGTCAGGGCGTCACTGATGATGCGGAAGGCGTCCTGCTCCAGCTTGCTCATCGTTCCGGTCGGCGTGACCGCCAGCAGTTCCCGCGCCGCCGACCGCCCTGTGACCAGCGACGCCAGGTCCCGTTCCAGCGCCTCATGCGCGCCGATCCTCTGGTACGCGTCGGTGAGGAATCCGGCGTACTCTTCGGGGGACGCCGCGTCCATCACCGCCTGGAGGGGGCTGACCAGCGACAGTCCGTTTCCGGTACGAAGCCGTTCCGGGATGCCGGACCTGAGGTGTGCCTCAGCGGTCCGACGCCCGGAGCCCGCATGCCGCGCCTCGACCGGCCAGTTCACCGGTCGTCCCTGGTAGAGGTCGATCGCCGTCCGGCCCGTGTACACCCACCCGCGGATGTCGTGCAGGGCCTGCAGCCGGAGCTCGTCGGTCGGCTCCGCAATGCTGTAGATGTTGTGGGCCAGTCGGTGGAGGCGGCCGTTCCGCACCGCTGTGTTCACCTGCGCATCCGACATCGACGCCAGCAGGTCTGCCCGTGAGGAGAATCTTCCGGAGTTCATGGCTCTTCCGTTGCGAGGTAGGGGCAGGGTGCCACTCCATCGAAATATCCGAGCACGGATCCGGCGAACTCAGCAGTTCACGGGATTCCTGCCCGGATATTTCGATGAGCGACGGTCAGAACGGGGTTTCATGGCCGACGGAGGACAGCTCCCGCTCCCCGTCGCCCTGGTCCGCCGGCGGGTCGGGATTGTCGGAGTCCCCAGCACACCAGGCTCAGCAGTCGGCCGGGCGTCCTGCGCGTCCCCGAGCCCGGAGGTCGGGCCCGCAGCCGGACCGGACAGTTCGGAGAGGCCGGTGGCGAACCCACCCGTGCTCTCGCCCGGGGCGGGGTTCTTCGCGTCGCCGTCCGCGGCGTCCTTCACCTTGTCTCGCAGCGACCACGTCGACGGCGAATGGCTGAGGTCCAGCCCGACGTTGGACGCCGTGACCCGCCAGAGGGTCTCGGTGAAGGGCTCGCCGTCCGCCCGCTTCTGCCCGTTCTCCGACTTGAAGGAATACGAGGTCATGCGTCCGGCGATGACGAGCGGCGCGCCCCTCACCACGGACGACATCACGTGGTCGCCGAGGCGCCCCCAGCACTGGACATCGATGAACAGCGTCCCGCCGTCCTTCCACTCGCCGTTGGTGTTCCACCGCGGGGTGGACGCCATGCGGAACGTCACGAGCTTCATGATCGACGAGTTCCTGACCGGGTTCGACGCCGCGAATCCCGTCATCGTCACGGACATCTGTTGTGTGGCCATAATCAGCCCCCTCTCCCGGGGACGCGGCCCCGGGACCTGCGCCACGGCTCCGGCCGGACGACTCCCGGTGGTCGGCAGGGTGTTCCCCACCTCGTCTCCCCCGGTGCCCGCAGATGGTCCCCCACAGCTCAGGATCTGTCGATTACCGGTCCAGAATCTGTGGACAACTCGACCCGAATCAGAAGAGAGTTGTCCACAACCTCCACTCACCTGCGGCTTCCCGCAAAAAGGAGGACGCCTTACTCCCGGTGTTTCTGCCGGTACTCCCGCTTCGCCCTATCGGAGTGCATGAAGCCCTGGACCTCGTCACCCTGGTACTCCGCACCGTAGTACTCCGCCTGGGCGGAGTTCTCGCCTGTCTTCAGCCCGGCGAGCATCGCATTGTAGGCCTCAAGCTCGGCGTCCCCGTCGCGGTCGGCCTTACGGTCGAACCGCTTCTGCTCCTTCTTGTCCTGCTTCGCCCACTGCGCGCCGTGCATGATGCTGACCAGCACCAGCGGGATCTCCGAGAGTCCCCAGGCGATCGCACCACCGGTGTGCTGCTGCTCCATGAGATCGACCGGGAACGGCAGCTGCAGCGACAGGTAGTACGCCTCGGCAAGCGGCTCAGACATCTGCATCATCGCGATGCCGAACCAGGCGTGGAAGGCCATCGCCGCCAGCGTCATCAGCAGTTTCATGAAGGGACTGAGCTGACGCGGGGCGGCGTCCACCCCGATGGCCACCCAGTAGAACAGGTAGCCGGAGATGAGGAAGTGGATGTTCATGAAAACGTGGCCGGCATGCTCCTGCGCCATCCACTCGAACATGTCGGAGAGATACAGGGCGTAGAACCCGATGACGAACTGCACGGCGGCGACGACCGGGTTGGTGAGGAACCGCGAGACCGGGTTGTTGATGAACACGACCAGCCATTCGCGCGGGCCCTGGATGCCGTTCTTCCCGGCCGGCGGCAGCGCGCGCAGCAGCAGCGTCATCGGCCCGCCGAGCACCCAGAACACCGGGATCAGCATGGTCAGCATCATGTGCTGCAGCATGTGCGGGGCGAACATCGCCATGGAGTACAGCCCTAGCCCCGAGCAGGTGACGAAGAGCAGCGTGAGGTTGCCGAGCGTCCACCAGATCAGGCGGCTGACCGGCCACTCCACACCACGCTTGCGCAGGACGCGCCACGCCCACAGGTACACGGCCTGCAGGAGCAGTGCGCCTGTACCGAAGATCAGGTCGAAACGCCAGTGGGTGAACACGGCCGCCGCGGAGAACGGCTCGGTGAGGTCGAACCCGAGGGTCAGTTCCGCAGGAGAGATGTCGGCGGTGAACTCCACCGGCGGCGGGATACGGGACAGCGAGATAGCTACACCGACGGTGGCGGCCATGATGAGGACCTCCACGATCGCCAGGCGGACAAAGGGACGCTTCCACCAGGCGTCCTTCGTGCCTGTGGACGCCTCAAGCTGCGGGATGGTGTACCGGCGGTGCGCCCAGCCGATCACCGCGAGGATCACGGTGAGCACGGCCTTGAGCGTGATGACGCGGCCGTAGTCGGTCGTGAACCATTCGGAGAAGGACAGGCGGATCGCGGCGTTGATCAGGCCGGACGCCGTCACACCGATGATGCACACCATCGCCAGCCAGGAGTAGCGCTTCACCAGCTCAGGCAGGTGGGGACCACGGCGGGCGGCGTGGGCGACCAGCGCGGCGAGACCACCGATCCACAGGGCGCCGAGGACGATGTGCCAGAGCAGGGAGTTCACACCGTAGTCGTGGTCGCCGCCGGACGCCGAGTGGCCTTCCAGGGCGATGGGGACCAGGGAGATCACCGACAGGGCCAGGAACACCGGCTGCCAGATCCACTTACGGCTGAACAGCGAGAGTACGGCGGCGAGACCGGCGAGGATCGCGATCCACCGCATCGCTCCGGCAGTCGCGACCTGGTCGATCGCGGTGCCCCACAAGTCAGGCTTCAGAGTCTCGGACAGAGGCGCGCCAGAGGCGTCGGAGAGGTAGAGCGGGATCATCAGCAGGGCGCAGACCGCCCAGGCGGCCATGCCCCAGGTGCCGGTGCGGGACGCCCGGAAACCGTCGACATCCAGGTAGCCGTCCTTGCGGGGCGGAGTACCGAGCGCACTCATGAGGAATCCGCCGATACCGATACAGGCGGCGAGGGTGCCGATACCGCGGACCAGCGGCAGTCCCCAGGTCGTGGCCGATCCGGGGTCGGGGAGGCCGAGAGCGGCCAGTGACTGGCCCAGGAAAGCAGCCCCGATCACCGCAGCGACGACACCGGCGAGCAGCGCCGCTCCGATGTAGAGGCCGACCGGGGACCCGATGCGGCGGGGGGACGTGGTGACAGCGTCGGACGTGTCGGACATGATCCCTGACATTACTAGCGTGATCTGCCGATTCCGATTCGGAAGCGCTCGTCGGCACTTCGGTCGGCCTGCTTCGGTGATCGCTGTGCCCGTCCGCTAATATGTCGTCTCGCGCCTCCGTAGCTCAGTGGATAAGAGCATCCGGTTTCTACCCGGCTGGTCGCGGGTTCGAATCCTGCCGGGGGCACCATCGGCGGACCTGCTCAGTGCAGGCCCGTCAAGCGCGTCTCCGGGGGTCACGCCACCGGTGGGTGGCTGCCACCGCAGCCCGTTGACAGGACGCGGTGTCCTCCAGGGCGGTCATGACGGTTCGGGACAGGCCCTGGCGCCGGTGGTCCGGGAAGGTCCAGACGCGCTTGATCTCGGCGGTCTCCTCATCGAGGTACAAGAATCCACCGCCGGCGACGGTCTGCCCGTCCCGCCGGACCAGCAGCAGTGTGCCGGTGGGGGCGGTGAAGACGAGAGGAGGGAAAAGTCGATCTCCTCATGCGCGTCCTGGTCCTTGTCGAAGCCGTCCTAGTCGGCGTAGCGGGTCTCGTACTCCCCGCCGAGCGCGGCGACCAGCGGTACGGCTTCCGGGCAACCGGGGGACGCGACGATGATCCGGTCAGCCATCAGGTGTTCTTCTCCAGCGAACGGAGGTACCACCGACGCGTCCACGCCGGACGCCGGAACAGCCACGCGAAACCGCAGGACGTGAGCAGTCTGTGCAGGCCGAGGCAGAACGTCACCACAATGGCGGCCAGGATCAGCGGCTGCAGCGGCAGGCCGGGATCACCCGACAGCACGAGGTCGGCGACGAAAGTCACGGTCGCGAGCACCATGATGTGCATGATGAAGACCGGCAGGGTGCGGGAGCCGACCGCGATGAGCGGACGCAGCAGCGGCGACCCTTCCAGCGCCGACACCGCGGAGATCACCGCGATGATGCCGACGGACGCCAGGAAGACCTTCACCGGTCCGTTGAGCCCCAGGTTGAAATGGTCGTTGTTGTTGTAGATCCACAGTCCCACGGCCGTGTACACGGCGGTCGCCCCGAGGATGACCGGTAGTGAGCGCAGGCGCGCCAGCCGGTGGATCCACGGGGCGGCGTACATGCCCACCAGGTAGAAGACGTAGGTGTGGAGGATGTCGTTCCACGGCCATCCGAGGTCGAGTTCCGGGGTGCACATCGCGACCGCACCGGCGACGAGGATCTGGATGACGGGGTGGACGCGTCGGGTCGCCTTCGACAGCACGGCGAACAGTGCCAGTGCGTAGAGGAACCAGAGGTAGCTCGGCGGACCTTGGACAGCCTCGAGCATCCGGCCCACCATGGGGCCCCAGTTCTCCGGGTCGAACCCGGCCGGGGCGGCGATGTCGCCGCTGTGGTCCAGCGTGGTGCGGGGGATCATCGCAAGCCAGATCTCCCGGATCGGCACCCACAGGACGAGCAGCCAGAGCATCACCCAGATACGCCGGTCGGCGAACTCCCGCCAGTTCTCGGACAGTGCCTTGGCAGCGAAGAGGCCGGACAGGAGGAAGAACAACGGCATCCGCACCGGGCCGATGACGAGGTTGATCTCCTCCCAGATGCCGGTGGCGTAGCCGTTGTTGTTGAGGTTGATGATCGCGTGACCGGCGACGACGAGGAGGATGCAGAGCCCCTTGGCGGCGTCCACCCAGCCGAGCCGACCGTAGGTCGTGCGCGCTGCGGCGGCTGCGGTGGCGCCGTCACTCTGCGGAGTCCCCTTCCCCGGGTTGGGTTTCTCCGGTTCAGGGGATCTCGTATTCAGCACACGGGTGACGCTAACAAGCCCGGGCTTTCAGCTGCACATCAGGTGGTGCAAACTTTCAGCCCGGGCATTGTCCGGTCTCACATGGTCGTCATCAGCCGAACGTCAGCCCGAAGACAGGAACAGCCAGGGCGAACACCGTGATCGTGATGAGGAAGACGGCCACGAGGTTGAGCCACAGACCACCCTTGAGCATGTCGCCGGCCTTGACGTAACCGGAGCCGTAGGCGATGGCATTCGGCGGGGTCGCCACCGGCAGCATGAAGGCACAGGTGGCGGCCAGGGCGGTCGGGATCACCAGGATGAGGACGTTGATGATGCCGTCACCGGTGAGGCCGATACCGATGGCGACACCGCCCATGATCGGGATGAACGTCGCGGCGGTGGCGGTGTTCGAGGTGAACTCGGTCAGCGCCAGGACGACCGCGGCAATGGCGAAGACCAGCAGTACGGTCGGCAGGGCGTCCATGCCCTTGACCATCTCACCGATCCACAACGACAGACCGGACGCGGTGACCATGGCAGACAGCGACAGGCCGCCACCGAACAGGATCAGGACATCCCACGGGATCGCCTTGGAGTGCTCCCAGTCCATGACGCGTGTGCCGCGATTGTTGACCGGGACGATGTACATGAGCAGTGCTGCGGTCATGGCGATCGCCGCATCCGGGATGCTGATCGTCCACCAGCTGGTGTACTCGGCGAGCAGCGGGATGGTGATCCAGGCGATGGCCGTGATGAGGAAGATGATTCCGGCGGTGATCTCCGCACGGGACATCTTGCCCATGTCGTCGATCTCCTTCTTGATGAGCTCACGACCACCGGGGATCTCCTTCATCTCCGGCTTGAAGACGGTGACCAGCACCAGCCAGGCGATGACGGTGAAGACCACGGCGAGCGGGACGCCGACCATCATCCACTTGCCGAAGCCGATCTCGACGCCGTGGGTGCCGGACATGTAGGCGGCGAGGAAGGCGTTCGGCGGGGTACCGATGATTGTGCCCAGGGAGCCGATGGACGCCGAGTAGGCGATGGCCAGCATCAGGGCGGTGGCGAACTTCTTCTGCTTGTCGTGTCCACCGACCTTGTCCGCGGTCAGCGCCAGCACGGAGATACCGATCGGCAGCATGACCACGGCGGTGGCGGTGTTCGAGACCCACATCGACATGAAGCCGGTCGCGATCATGAAGCCGAGCACCAGCTGCTTCGGCTTCGTACCCACGGCGAGGACCACCATGAGGGCCAGCCGGCGGTGCAGGCCCCAGCGCTGGATACCGAGAGCAAGGATGAATCCACCCATGAACAGGAAGATCGTCGGTTCAGCGTAGGGCGACGACACATCGGCGATCGGCGCAACCTGGAGGATCGGGAAGGCCACGAGCGGGACCATGGCGGTCGCGGCCAGCGGAAGGGCACCGGTCATCCACCAGGCACCCATGAGCACCATGATCGCGGCGGTGATCCGGATCGGGTCGAGCTCGTAGGGGGTCTCGGCGTCGGGGGACGCGTCGTTGACGAGGTCGGCACCGTTGGACGGGAAGATGAAGTAGATGATCACCGCGAGGAGGAGGCCGACACCCAGTCCGATGAACTTCTTCCGGTTCTCGGCACGCTCCACGCCCCGCTTACCGCGGATCTCGTCACCGTCTGCGGCGCTTTCCACGGCGTCCGAGGCGTCGACCGGGGTCTCCTTGCCGGAGTCCTCGAAGGTCACGGCACCGGTGGCGGGGCCGGTGTCCTCGGATTCGGGCGGCACAGCCGAGTTATCGTCTTTCTGAGACATGCGATGTCCTCTCGTGGTACGGAACGTCAGCGACCCACAATAGGGTGAGAAGAGGACACAAACTAATCACCTTCCGGACGAAACGGAGTTCACCAAGGAAATTTACCCCCGTTCATTTCCCCGCCGGCACCCCCACCA
>NZ_JALAGU010000047.1 GCF_022712275.1 Corynebacterium sp.
CGGTCGCGGTACCGCAGCGGAGTTCCCTCTACTCCATTCTCCGGAGTCGTCCGCGTTCACCTCGGATACATCACACGCTGAGTCACTTTTCAGGTCTGGAACCGGCATAGGCTGTGATGTATCCGAGGTGAACGGGGGAGCGCACTCGCACGTTGCACCCAAACGGCGCACCCGAACGCGGTGGTCGAATACGGTGGTCGAACACAGAGCAGCGGTGTCCGGTGCGGTCGGTAGAACAGGAGGTGTTCCGCCACCGCGCACCCACACGAAGGAGACTCCACCTTGAGCGACACTGACCAGGACTTCAGCGGCGTCAATGACTTCCGCACCGACGACCTCGGTGCAGCCATCCCGGACATGGTGCTGCGCCGTCCGACCCGCCACCGTCTGATGGACGCCCTGGAAGCCTCCGACGTCGTCTACACCGTCGACCGCGACCGCGAGATCAGCTCACGCTGGGACGGGGGACGCATCTGGTTCGAGATCACCGGCAAGGACGGTAACCTGTTGTCTGTCACCGGATGCTGGGACGGCTGGTTACCTGACTACCGCCGAGACGAGCTGCTGGAGGCCTGCAATGCGTGGAACGAGAAGATGTTCTTCCCCAACGCGTACGTGGTCGTCGACGGGGACGGGGACGGGCGTGTATTCGCCAACCACACCGTGGACTACGCCTTCGGCGTCACCGATGAGCAGCTCTACCAGCACATCACCACCGCAGTGGCGGTCACTGACAGCCTCTTCGACCAGCTCCGTGGGCAGTTCCCGGAGGCGCTGGAGCACTGAGCGAACGACACCTGGGGTGCACCGTGAGGAACTGCTCCTGAACCAGGCATCGGCGGTATCCGGTGTCGTGCTGGCCCTGGCCGCCGACCATCTCGACGATGCCGGCAGCAATGAGCCGGTTGAGCGCGTATCGGGTGGTGGACACGGACAGGCCGACGCGGTCGGCGATGGCCTGGGCGCCGACCGGCGGGTGAGTGGTTCCGGGACCGGGGGCATCGGCATCCAGAGCTGCCACCACGGCTGGGCCGTGCCTGGTGATCGACCGCAGCACGTCCTGATCGGTTGCACCACCGCGCGCCTTATCGTGCTGTCCGGGCTTTCCGGCCTGTTCCGTTACCGCCGGGGTCTCCGGTGAGGCAGGGGATTCGCCGGCGTCTGATTCGGCGCCTGTGGCAGGTACATTTTCTCCGGTCAGGTGAATCCCCGTGGCAGTTTCCGTGACCGGCCCCTGTCTCACCAGACCGTCGATCTGGATCTGTGCTTCGGTCCGGGAGAGCGGTGAGAACTCTTCGCGCATTCGGGTGATGCTCCAGGGCTCTCCGTCGCTCAGCGAGAGCAGCAGAACCTTCTGGATATGGGACAACCGGACATCCGGCGCCAGCTCGGAGATCCGTTGCAGATCAGATGACGTGAACACCGGGCCTCGGCGAAACTGGACCGTGAACCGGACTCCGTTGTCGGAGAACCGGGGCCGGTGCAGGTCCGCGTCCCTTGTCTCAGCGAGAGCCTCGCGAATTCCGCCGCCTTCGACTTCGATAACGCCAGCTCCTTCGGTGGTGGTGAGGTGCTTCGCCACTTCGTGGAGGCGTTGGTTGACCGCTTTCTGTGTGTGCCCGGTGGACCAGGGCATTGGTAATGAACTCCAGGACCGCTCTGGGTGGGAACGCGGGCCGTCGGACCATGTGACCATCAGGGTGGTAGACGTCCAAGGTGCCGGTGTTCGCCACGATCCATGCCTGAACTTCCTCCAGGAGCGCGGGCAGTGGACCGTCGAAATCCTGTCGGTTCCGGGTACGGGCTCCGCTGCCGTCGTGGGGCAGCTGGACCGCCGCTGTGACGGCAAGGGACGGCAGTTTACCCTGCGGATAAAGGCCCGGTGCGTACAGTCCCGCAGTTGTCAGTTCGCCCGTCGGCGTCGTCACGGAGAGCAGCCGGAGGATGTCCTCTTCTTCCTTGTCCTTCAACCGACGGCGGCTGGCGCGGACAGACGCCAGGTACCGGGGCAGAAGTTCCGGTTCGAGGTCAGCGACGCTGGTCCCGGGGACGGCGCTGAGGTCGTAGTCGGCGCGTTCGGAATCATGCAGTGCCTCGACCTCGATCATCCGACGGTCGTCGGAGTTCATCCGGTAGTCACCGTCGGCCTGCCGGAGGTAGGCCTCCCCCTTGTGTTCCGCGGGCTTCTGTGACGGTGTGAGGGCTTTGACGTCGACGACGACGACCGTGTGCCCGTCCACGCTCACCGGGTACGGCTCGATGTGTGGTGCCGGGGTGACGGAACCCCTCGTCTGGCTGGTCACCGCCTGGATCATGTCACTGGGGAGGAGGCACCGGTGACAGTGAAGTTCTGTCGCTGGCTCACGCCCAGGAGCACGGTACCGCCCTGGGGCATGTTGGCGAAGGCGCAGACGGTCTCCGGCAGGTTCTCCGGTAGCCCTCCGGCAGCTTCCTTCACTTCGACGAGGGTGAGGTCGTCGCCGAAGGCACGCATGTCCGACAGCGTTGTGCGGATGCGTTCACTGGATCCGGATCATACCGACAGTGTCAACACTGTTGATGTTTAATGTCCAACATTAGGAATCAGCACCGGAGTGTGGGGTTCCGGAATGAAGTGTTGGTCTGTGCTGCGGAAACGCTGTTGTCTGTCGTGTGCTCAGTGTGTCTCACATAGTGCCACTCACACACTCACACCCGCACCACGATCTTGCCGGTGACGTGACCGTTCTCGAGGTCACGGTGGGCGTCCGCGATCGCCTCGGCGTTCATGCCCGCCAGGGTCTCCCCGGTGGTCGGGACGATGCGCCCGGCGTCCACCAGATCGGCGATACGGTCCAGGATCCGCCCCTGGGACGCCGGGTCCACTGTGGCATCACCGGCGTCCCCGTCCCCGAAGATCACCTTCGTGAACATCGACTCCCAGTGCACCGAGATGGACTTGCGCTTGAACGCGCCCAGCTCGAAGGATTCCGGATCGTCGATGAGACACAGGTGGGACGCCGGCGCCATCAGCGCGGCGAGGTCACCGGAGCGCCCACCCGACTGTGAGGTGAATACGTAGCGCACCGGCGGCACCCCTGTGCCACCGTCGGCGACCGGCTTCTGCAGCGCCGCGACCTGACCGGCGAGCTCCTTGTTGTGGTCCAGCACATGGTGGGCCCCCATCCGCGTCACCCACTCCCGCGACTCCTCACGACCGGCGGTCGCGATGACCGTCAGTCCGGTCAGTGCGCGCGCCAGCTGGATCATGATGCTCGGCACGCCACCGGCACCACCCACGACCAGCAGGGAGGCCGGGTTCTGTGCACCTGAAGCGACGCCGGAGTCCAACCCGATGCCGAGGCGCTCGAACAAGGCCTCCCAGGCGGTGAGTGCGGTCAGGGGGAGCGAGGCGGCGTCCACCACGGGAACCGAGGACGGGGCGCGACCGACGATGCGTTCATCGACGGCATGGAACCGTGAGTTCGTGCCCGGACGCAGCTGCGATCCGGCGTAGAACACGGTGTCTCCCACGGCGAAGCCGACGACCCCGGAACCGACGGCGACGACGGTCCCCGCGGCGTCATACCCGAGAACCGGCTGCTCACCGGCGGCGACGGCCGCTGCGGCACGGCGCCGCATCTTCGTGTCGATCGGGTTGACGGACACCGCCGCCACCTCGACGAGCAGATCGCGGGGGCCGGGTGTCGGGACATCGGTGACGACATCGGTGAGGCATCGCGGGTCGGTGACGGGGGACGCCTCCGTCACGGCGACGGCGGGCATCGTGGCTGGCAGTGCTGGCAGGTCGCTCATGCCCTCCAGGGTAGGCGACCTGTAACGTGGACGGCCATGAGCGATTATGACCTGATTGTCGTCGGCAGTGGATTCTACGGACTGACTGTCGCCGAGCGTGCGGCCAGCCAGCTGAACAAGAAGGTGCTCGTCGTCGAGCGCCGCAGCCACATCGGCGGCAACGCCTACTCCGAGGCCGAGCCCACCACCGGCATCGAGATCCACAAGTACGGCGCGCACCTCTTCCACACCTCCAACAAGAAGGTCTGGGACTACGTCAACCAGTTCACCGACTTCACGGACTACCAGCACCGCGTCTTCGCGATGCATGACGGCACCGCCTACCAGTTCCCCATGGGCCTGGGCCTGATCAACCAGTTCTTCGGCAGGTACTACACCCCGGACGAGGCCAAGGCACTGATCAAGGAGCAGACCGACGGGCTCAATCCGGAGGACGCCGCCAACCTCGAGGAGAAGGGTATCTCCCTGATCGGCCGCCCGCTGTACGAGGCCTTCGTACGCGACTACACGGCCAAGCAGTGGCAGACCGACCCGAAGGAGCTGCCGGCGGCGAACATCTCCCGCCTGCCCGTCCGCTACACCTTCAACAACCGCTACTTCAACGACACCTACGAGGGTCTGCCCGTCGAGGGCTACACCGCGTGGCTGGAGAACATGGCGAAGAGCGATCTCATCGAGGTCCGCCTGGACACCGACTGGTTCGACGTCCGCGAGGAGCTGCGGGAGCAGAACCCGGACGCCCCGGTCGTCTACACCGGCCCGCTCGACCTCTACTTCGACTACTCCGAGGGCCACCTCGGCTGGCGCACCCTGGATTTCGAGACCGAGGTGCTGGAGACCGGTGACTTCCAGGGCACCCCGGTGATGAACTACAACGACGCGGACGTCCCCTTCACCCGCATCCACGAATTCCGCCACTTCCACCCGGAGCGCAAGAACTACCCGGACGACAAGACCGTCATCATGAAGGAGTTCAGCCGCTTCGCCGAGGGCGAGGACGAGCCCTACTACCCGATCAACACCCCCGAGGACCGCGAGAAACTGCTGCGCTACCGCGAGCTGGCGGAGGCCGAGACGGCCGAGAACAAGGTCTTCTTCGGCGGGCGTCTCGGTACCTACCAGTACCTCGACATGCACATGGCCATCGGCGCGGCACTGTCGACCTACGACAACAAGATCGCCCCGCTGCTGGGTTAGGCCGGGGAGGGCGGGTCACGCAGTGGCCGGCGGGATGTCGGAGGCCTGCCGGGAACGGATCACAGCGCCCTTCAGCGAGCTGCTGTCCAGGATCATGTGTCCACCGTAGGGCCGGAGCGGGAGGTCGTCGAGTTCAATGCCGGCGAGACCGATCGCACACCCGTCGCCCTCGCTGAGCACGGCAGGTTTCCGGCGCTTCCGGGATTCGAGGTGCCTGACCTGTCCGGGCAGGATGCGGTCCTCGACGATCAGGGACGCCGGAGCGCCGACCGTGACAGCGCCGGACTCCACCGTTCCGGTGAAGACAATGCCTCTGCCGGTGATCGTGAACACATCGTCGACGCGGAAACTGAAGGGGGCATCCACATCGACGGTCTCCGGTGGAGGTTTCGAACTCTTGCTGAACAGGCCCATGCGCCCAGCATAACGGCGATACGGGTGCAGGTCTCCGGTGACGGATCCCCGCCGCATCCCTGTCCGCAGCGGACTCTGGTCCGGACCACGGGACAGGCGTTGTCGGGGCGCCCGTCACTCTTCACGCTCCCTGGGCGCTGTCGCCGGCGACATTCACCATCCAGCTCACACCGTAGCGGTCACGGAGCTGTCCGAACCAGTCGCCCCACATCTGCTTCTCGAGCGGCAGGAACACATTCCCGCCCTCGGCGAGGCGGACGAACCAGCCGGCGATCTTGTCGTACTCCTCCGGATCCCCACCGATGCACATGTCGACGGAGGGGGCGGCGAAATCACGGGGGTCGTTCTCCGCGGTATCACAGGCCATGAAGGTCCAGCCGTCGGCGGTCTCCAGGTGGCCGTGCATGATCAGGTCCGCCCGTGCCGGGTCATCGGTGGCACCGGCGGCACCGAAGGTGAGCGTCTGCAGTTCACCGCCGAAGACCTCCTGGTAGAACGCCAGGGCCTCGGCAGCGGTGTCGCGGAACTTGAGATAGGGATTCAGCCAGGTGCTCATGCTTCGACGTTACCGCCGGGACTCACCCTGCACACCACCCCCGGCGTACCCTGACTCAGCATGAGCGAGAACAGTGCGTCCACCCCGGACGACCAGGAAGCCCCGAAGAACCCGTCCACCACCTGGAAGGACCACCCCTGGTGGGACGCCTACCCGGAGTGGGTCAACCCCGAGCTCGACTATCACGCCGGGCACGAGCGCACCCTCGCCGAGATCTTCGACCATGCGGTGAAGACCTGGCCGAAGCGTCCCGCGATGACGTTCTTCGGCACCACCGTCCCCTACGGGGAGTACGGACGCCAGGTCGACAAGACCGCCGCGATGCTGCACAACCGGGGTGTGCGCAAGGGTGACCGGGTCGCGATCGCCCTGCCGAACTGCCCGCAGGCGCTGATCACCTTCTACGCCGTGCTCTCCCTCGGCGCGACCGCCACGCTGCACAACCCGCTGTACACCGCCCGTGAGCTCACCGTCGCCTTCAAGGATCACGGCGCGAAGGTCGGCGTGTTCTGGGACAAGGCCGTCGATGTCGCCCGTGAGCTGCGCACGGTCTCCCCGCTGGAGCAGATCATCCCGGTGACCATCACCCGCTCAATGCCCTGGTACCTCCAGACCGCGCTGAAGATCCCGGTCAAGCCGCTCAAGGCGATGCGCAACAAGCTCGCCGGCTCCACCGAGGGGCTCACCGAATGGTCTGACCTGGTGAAGGATGCCTCGGCGTCCGAGGGTCGCGCTCTGATCGAGACCGCGGTGGTGACCCCGGAGGACACCGCCCTGGTGCTCTACACCTCCGGCACGACCGGCACCCCGAAGGGTGCGGCGCTTTCCCACGCGAACCTCTGCGCCAACATCATCCAGGGCCGCAACTGGGTTCCCGGCCTCGGCCAGGACGAGGAGCCGGAGCGGATGCTCGCCGCCCTGCCGATCTTCCACGCCTACGGCCTGACGATGAACATCACCCTCGGCCCGCTCATCGGTGGCACGGTGCTGCTGCTGCCCGCCCCGGAGAAGACGCTGCTGACCGGCGCAATGAAGAAGCAGAAGCCGACGTGGATCCCCGGCGTCCCCGCGCTGTACCAGACGATCATGGACCTCGCGGAGAAGGACGGTATCGACATCTCGGGTGTGAGGGCGTCCTTCTCCGGCGCCTCCGGCCTGCCCGTGGAGGTCGTGAAGCGGTGGGAGAACCTCACGGGAGGACGCCTCGTCGAGGGCTACGGCCTCACCGAGACTTCCCCGATCGTCATCGGCAACCCGATGAGCGACGCCCGGCGTCCCGGCTATGTCGGCGTCCCTTTCCAGGACACGCAGGTGCGTGTCGTCTCGCAGGATGATCCGACCGTGGTGCTGCCCGACGGCGAGGCCGGTGAGCTGGTCGTCCGTGGCCCGCAGGTCTTCGGCGGTTACCTCAACCGGGAGGACGCCAATGAGAAGGCGTTCGTGACCGGCGAGGACGGTCTGGGTGGCTGGTTCCGGACCGGGGACATGGCCGTGATGGAGGCCGACGGGTTCGTGAAGATCGTCTCGCGCATCAAGGAGATGATCGTCACCGGCGGTTTCAACGTGTACCCGCAGGAGGTCGAGGAGGTGCTGTGCGAGCATCCGTCGGTCGCCGCCGCCAGTGTGGTCGGCCTGCCGCGGTCGGACGGTTCCGAGACCGTCGCCGCCGGTGTGGTGCTTGCCGAGGGCGCGCGGTTGGACGAGGAGGTCCTCAAGGACCACTGCCGTGAGGGACTCGCCCGCTACAAGGTCCCGCGCGTGTTCAAGGTCTTCGCCGAGCTGCCGGCGGACCAGCTGGGCAAGGTGCGCCGTGTGGAGGTCCGGGAGCAGATGCTGGAGGAGTAGGGGGTCGGGGGATATCGGCGCTGCTCACCGCGCCCGCGCCCGCCACGCCGCCCACAGTCGCGCGTAGCGTCCGCCCCCGGCGACCAGCACCTCATGCGGACCGGCTTCCACGATCCGCCCCGCGTCCAGCATGACCACCAGGTCCGCCCCGGCCGCCTGACTCAACCGGTGCGCGACAATCAGCGAGGTTCTGCCGCAGGTCACGGCGTCCACCGCGGCGTCCAACCGGTCATCGGTGCCCGCATGCGCCGTCGCCTCGTCGAGGACCACCACCGGCGGGTCCGCCAACAGCACCCTCGCCAGGGCCAACTGTTGCACGGCCGCCTCGTCGAGCACCGCGTCCGAATCCAGGCCGCCGGTACGCACCCACGCTGCCCCGACCGCGTCCGTCGCGGCGAGCAGCTCCTCATCCGACGCCTCCGGGGCTACCAGCCGCAGATTCTCCGCCACTGTCCCGGTGAACCGGTGGATCTCCTGGGTGACCAGCAGTGTCCGCCCACCGACCCGGACCGACCCCCCGTCAGGACGCAACGACCCGGCGACCAGCCGCGCCACCGTCGACTTCCCCGACCCGGACGCCCCGACGAGCACCACCCGCGACCGCGGAGCAACCTCCAGGGACACCCCGTCGAGGACGCGCCGGGTGGTGCCTGGGTAGGAGAAGCAGACCCCTTCAAGAGTCACCGCGCCCTCCGGCACGTCCGTGGCAGGGACCGCGGACCGCACCGGCACCCGCAGTACCCCGACCAGGCGTGACAACCCCACTTCGGCACGCTGCAGGTCGTCGATGCCGGCGAGCAGTACGCTCACCGGGGCGAAGAACCGCTGGAAGAACAGGGCACCGGTCGTCGCCGCGCCGACGGTGAGCAGGCCCGCGTCAACCTGCCGGAACCCGACCGCGAGAACCGCGGCGAGCCCCAGGAACTCGGCGACGTTGATCCCGCCGTTGAACACATTGCGCACCTTCGTCACCGCCCGGCCGATCTCCACGGACGCCAGACTACGGGTCGCGATCAGCCCCAGCCGCCCGGCCTCCCGGGCATGGGCACGCACGGTCGGCGCACCCGTGACGGACTCGATGAGTGCCTGGCCACGGTCGGCGTTCATCCGCTGCTGGCGCACGTACAGAGGTCGTGACCTGCGCAGGAACCGGCGACCGGCGAACAGCTGCACCGGCAGTGCGACGAGTGCCGCCAGGCCCAGCCACGGGTCGAGCACAGCGAAGCCTGCGGCGGTGACGAGCAGTGTCACCACCGCCTGTGTGGTGCGCGGCAGGACCTCGGTGACCGCGCCGGTGACCGATTCGACGTCCCCGGTGACCCGGGAGACCACGTCCCCGCTCCCGGCGGTCTCCACCAGTCCCGGGTCCAGCCGGACCGCGGCGTCCACCACCTGTTCGCGCAGGTCAGCAAGGGCACTCTGGAGGGCGCGGACCAGGATCCGGCCACCCCACAGCACCAACAGAGCGGCACACCCGCCGCACAGGAGAATCAGGCCGACGGTCGCCCCGAGTCGTGTGAGCCCGGCCCCGGCGATGACGTCGTCGACGATGCGTCCCTGCAGCGCGGGAACGCCGAGTCCGGCGGCCGCGCCCACGACGAGGAGCACCGCCGACGCGGACAGTCCCGCCCGGTACGGGCGCAGCAGCACCCCGGTGGCGCGGGTGGTCTCTGCGACGGAGGCTTCGGGCAGTCGTGTCTCCGGCAGTCTGCCGGCCGGTCGCGCGCTCATGCCGTCACCGCCGCGTCCACGATCACGCTGCAGGCGTCCAGCAGCAGCCGGTCGGAGGTGACGACCACGACCACCCGGCCGGTGGACGCCACCAGACCAGCCAGGCCGTACGCCACATCACCACAGGTCACGGGGTCAAGGGCAGTCAACGGCTCATCGAGCACCAGCACCGGGCCCGCTGTGTGCAGTGCCCGGGCGAGCGCCACCCGCTGGCGTTGCCCACCGGACAGCCGGCGCCCGCCCTCACCCAACTCGACGTCCGCGGAGCCGAGATGGTCGATGACGTCATCCAGCGCTGTGGATGTGACGACAGCGTCATCGAGCGGCCCGTCCCCGAGGGTCACGTTGTCCCTCAGTGACCCGGTGAAGATGGTCGCCTCATGCGGCGGGGCGGTTACCTGCCGACGCCACGCGTCCGGGCCGAGAGCCAGGGCGTCACACCCTGAGAAGTGCAGCTCGCCGGGGTCGGGCAGGGTGCGGAAACCCAGGCGGTCGGAGACGCGCCGGGCCGATGCGGCATCCGGTACGCGGACGCCCGTGAGCTGCCCGGGTACCGCGTGGACGCGCACTCCGCCGGTCGACCAGGTGAGGTAGCCGGTTTGCGGTGCGTCCGTCGCTGCGTCCTCCCCGGTCGTTCCCGGGGGCAGCCCGAAATCCTCGGCGAGCAGGTCCTTCAACCGTGCCGCCGAGGCCCGCTTGTACGCCCAGTTCGCACCGAAGGTGCCGATGTGCGCCAGCGACCCCTTGAGGAACTGCGCCAGGCCGATGACCGTGACCAGTTGACCGGGGGTGATCAGGCCCCCGACGGTCAGCCAGCCCGCGGCGAAGGTGAGGATGCCCAGGTAGAGCAGGGAAATGATCTCGCTGACGGCGTCGTAGGTGCGCAGGGAGACGGCTGAGTCGACGGCGGTGTCGCGGGACCGCCGGCTGGCTGCCCGGTAGCGGCGGCTGATCTCGTCCTGCGCGCCGAGCCCGTGGATGATCCGCAGGCCGGACAGGGCGTCCGCGGCGACCTCGGAGGCGTCGGCGACGGCACTCTGCTCCGCCCGGCCGCGGGCGAACATGGGGCGCGACAGTCGCTGCATGAGCACGAGGACGCCCACCGCGCCGATGAGGACGCCCACCCCGAGCGGTACGGAGATGAGCAGCAGGGCGACCGCGGCGGCGAGCAGGCCGGCGACCGTCGCACCCTGCTGCACGATCGACCAGGCGACGCCGGCGACCTGGTACGTGTCATTCGTGGCGACGGAGAGGACCTCTCCGGTGGGGCGGTCTTTCCCGGTGGTGCCGCGCGGGTGCAGGACACGACCCGCCGCGAGCTGGCGCAGGTCATGCTCCCCGTGGCCGTAGACGCGGACCATGCCGAGCGCGGCGCGCTGGTAGCTCAGCGACATGACCAGGTAGGACGCCCCGAGAACGCCGAGCCAGGTGACCAGAGCGGACACGTCGCCCGGGATGACGGCGCGGTCGATGACGAGGCCGATGAGCAGCGGGACGGACGCTTCTCCGAGGCTGTGGACGATCAGGCCAAGGGTGCAGGCGCTGAGGCGCCAGGCGCGTCCGTCGGCGGTGAGGGCGGCGCGCAGGATCGCGGCGGTGGTGACTGTGGTCGGGAGTGCGCTGGTCAGAGGGGGAGCGGGCATGGATCCGACGCTACGGCCTGCCGGACGCGCCTGGCGGACGACCGCTGTCGCGGGGCGGACAGGGGTGGGTGCCGGTTGTCGGCGGACCGCGGACAGGACAGAATCTGTCCGCCGGGCGAAGAACGTTGTCCCCCGTGGCCCTGCCGGTCAACCGTAGCGTCTCCGGTGCTGTCTGTCCGGCAGCCATCTGACGACGAAGGAGTCCATGTGTCCGACATCCGAGTAACCCGCAGCAGCCGCGAACACCCCGGCGCAGAAAACCGTCTCGCGTCCCGTTCTCCGGTCCGTGCCCTGGCCGCGGTACTGGCCGTCATCTGTGTGTCCCTGTTCGGCCTCGCCGCCTGCGGCTCCTCCGGTCAGGGGGCGGACGGGGAGAAGCGCGTCTTCGCGGAGGCCGAGGACGGCGCCTTCCCCGTCACGGTCCAGCACACCTACGGGCAGACCACTATCGAGTCGCAGGCCCAGCGTGTGGTGGTTGTCGGGTGGGCGGGCTCAGACCTCGCGGTGCAGCTCGGCACCGTACCCGTGGCGCAGGGTCCCGCGGGCGGCACGGGCGACAGCGCGGAGTTCTACCCCTGGTTCCGGGACGCCGTCAGTGACCTGGGTGCCCCACTTCCCGCCACCGATCCCTCACTGGAACGCGGCGATGTGAACACGGAGTTCGTCCTGAAGCAGAACCCCGACCTCATTCTCGCGGTGCAGTCCGGCATCACCGCGGACGAGTACAGGATGCTCTCCGACATCGCCCCGACGGTCGCCTTCCCTGACGAGCCGTGGGGAACCTCCGCCGAAGACCATCTGGACATGGTGGCCGAGGCTCTCGGACGCCCGTCCCTGGCGGAGAAGGTCACCGGGGAACTTGATGACCGCATCGCCGAGACCGCCGGAAAGCATGAGGACCTCGCCGGGAAGACCTTCCTCTACGGGTTCCTCCCGGAGGACGGGCAGACCGTCATCTTCTCCGACACCGATCCGCGGGTGAAGACCCTCCAGAAGCTGGGGCTGGTGGATTCGCCGGATCTCGCGGCACTCGCTGAGGAGTCGGACGGTGTGTCCAGCTTCAATGTGTCGATCGAGAAACTGATCGCCACCACCGCTGACCTGTACGTGACCGGCGCCGACCGGGAGAAGTGGGACGCGGCGTCGCGTTCGGACCGTGCCTTCGCCGCCTGGGGTCCGGTCAGGGACGGGCACGCCGCGCTGATGACGGACTCCGACGTGAACCTGGCGCTGTCGGTGTCCACTCCGTTGAGCCTGGCCTGGGCGATCGACGATATCGCCGACGTGCTGTCCGCTGCACTGTAGCCTGCCCCGGCGACACCGGCCACGGCGTTTCCTGGAACCCCCCATCGGCCTCACCTCCTTCCATGACGAGGTGGGACACAGCCGTGCCCACCCTTTCGTCACCCAGCGGACAGATCTTGACCGCTACACAAAGGTGAGCCTGTCTATACTTTCTCGCGGTACGGAACCCCTGACTGAGAGAGAATGTCATGACCCTTCGCCCACTCACGACCCGCCGCGTCCGTCGGATCGCCGTGGCCCTGACCGCCACTGTCGGCGTCCTTGCAGCGTCCGCCTGCAGTTCCGACGATGACAGCGACAGCAACGACACGCACACCGTGGCCAGTGCCTACGGTGATGTCGAGGTGCCTGAGAACCCGGAGCGCGTGGTTGCGGTCTCCTACGACACCCCGTGGCAGCTGAAGTCGCTCGGCGTCACCCCGGTCGCCGCGCAGGACTACTCCGACTACAGCGACGGTATCTCCGCGGAGCAGAAGGAGTTCCTGGAGCCGGTCGAGACCGTCGGCAAGTTCTTCGAGCTGGACATCGAGGCAGTGGCGAAGGCGGACCCGGATGTCATCGTCGGCGATGTCCTGGAGATCGACCAGGAGCTCTTCGACAAGCTCTCCGAGATCGCGCCGACCGTCATCGTCGAGGGGGAGACCCGCGGCGACTGGAAGCCGATCGTCGGAATGCTGGCGGACGCGGTGGGCGCCGAGGACAAGCTCGAGCAATCGAAGGCCGCCTACGAGGATCGGCTCGGGACGCTGCGGGAGGACTACAAGGACGTTCTCGCCGACAACACCTTCGCCTCCATCGGCGCCATGGAGGACGCCGCGAAGTTCTTCATCAACTACCCCTCGGGGATCATCGGTGCGGTCTATGAGGAGGTCGGGATGAAGCCGGCGCCTTCGCTGCCGACAGGTGAGTTCCCCAAGGGATGGGAGGAGTACTCCACCGAGAAGATCGGGGACCTGCTCGGAGATGCGGATGCTGTGATCATTCCGGAGCGTCCCGATGGTGCCATCGACCCCTCGATCCAGGCGATCCTCGACAATACCCTGTTCAAGAACCTCAAGGCGACGAAGAACGACCACGTCTTCCCGATCTTCGGCGAGGTCACGGACTATGCATCTGCGACGGCGTACCTCGACACGATCGAGGAGAAGATCCTCATGCCGCTGCAGAAGTGACGCGGTCTTGACCGCACCGGTCGTCCCCGAGGGGTACCTGCTCACCGCCCGCGAACTGCGGCTCCGTCGTTGGCTGGCAGGACGCCGACCTCTGCGGACGCAGCCACCACGCGCACGTCGACCACACGGTCCTGTTCCCGGCGGGCACAGCGCACGCGTGACCGTCCGGTGAGGAGGAGCAACTCTGTGCGTTGTCCATCGACCCGGATGCCTGGTCACGGACAGCATGCACCGCGCAGATCTCCGGGGTGGTCAGCACGACGGTCCGCACCGTGACGGTCCCGGCGTCCCTGCGGGAACTGCTGTTGCATCTCGCAGACCGGGAGATGCCGGACAACCGACGGCTCCGTGCCCGGCAGGTCTGCCTCGAACTCCTCGCGGACGCCCGCTTTGACGGTGCGGAGGTGCCGACCGTCCATGATCCGTTTCTCGCGCCTGTTGTCGGCGCGCTGCTCGGCGACGTACTCGGCGAAGTTCGCGCCGACCTTCGGGAATCCGGCTCGGTGGTTGTAGAGCAGCTGCGGGGTCCTCCCCGCGACCACCGCCGGCAGTCTCTTCCACAGCACGTCGTCGGACAGGACATTGTCCGGGTTCTGGACGAAGATCACGTCCGCGACCTGCAGGATGTTGAGGTTCTCCCGGCTGTAGAACTGGAAGGAACCGTCGGCCTCGCGGTTGCCGGAATCGGTGAGCAGGGTGAATCCGAGGTCCGTGAGGACCTCGATCGGCTGATCCTCGTCCTCGAGGACGAACTGGTCATCCTGGAGTGAGACGACGGCGACGGTCATCCCCTCGATCCTCACGGTCGGTGAGAGCCGGTCGATCGTGGCGTTGTAGTCGGCGATGCTCTGCTCCGCCTCGGCCTTCCTCCCGATCTGGTCGGCCCGGTCGACCAGAGGCTGGGGCCATTCGGCGTCCTCGGCGGGGTTGTCTCCGGAACTGCAGGCGGTCACGGTGAGCAGAGTCGCCGCGGCCACGCCGGCGGGGAGGGTCCTGGTGAAGGTCATGACGATGAGGCTATCGGCGGGTCGTCGCGTGATCGGGCCATGCTGTGGCGTCCGGCGGACACGTCGTGCGGTGATGCGTCTGCTGCCCGCCACACGACGGCACCTGTCCGCCCCGCGAAGATAAATCCAAGTAGGGTTGCCTCACTGAACCCGGCGTCCGGGTGTGCCGGAAACGGGCCCGTCGACGCACCACACTCACCGGAGAAGACGCAGAGAACAGATCATGACCAGCGCAGAAGAGAAGTACCCCGCCGACTACACGCCCCGCATCCACCGGGCTGAGGTCCTCGCCGTCACACGTGTGGGCACCGCCATGGTGCGTGTCACCCTCGGCGGGCCGGACATGGCCGACTACCCGACCACCGGCGTCGGCGACGAATGGATCCGGGTCTTCTTCCCCGACGCGCCCGCCGACCCCGTCCGCCTCCCGACCCTGGAGGGCCGCGGCTGGGACTACGCCGACGGTATCGAGCCCTCCGAGATGCGCGCCTACACGGTCCGGGCGTGGCGTCCCGGAGAGATCGACGTGGACTTCGTCGTCCACGGCAACGGTGTCGCCACGACCTGGGCCACCACCGTCGACACCGGTGGTGAGGTCGGCGTCACCCCACCGGTGGACGTCTACACCCGCCCCGGCAATGTCACCCGGCAGGTCCTCTTCTGCGACGAACCCGGCCTGCCCGCCGCCCTGCGCATTGCGGAGACCGCGCCGGAGGGGGTGGCGTCCGCCCTGGTGTGCGAGGTTCGCGCCGAGGGCTATGAGATCGCCCCGACCAGGGACGATGTCGAGTGCATCTGGCTGCCCGGTTCCGGCAACGGGGTGGCGGAGAGTCGTCTGCCGGAGGTGCTCGCCGGTATGGAGATCACCGGGCAGGACGCCGTCTGGGCGGCGACGGAGACGCGTACCTCCCGGGCGATCCGGAAGATCCTGCGGCAGGACAAGGGCCTGGCCCGCGGTGCGGCCACGACGATGGGGTACTGGATCCACGACTCCGAGCAGTGGCGTGCCGCCTATGACGCCCTCGGTCCGGACTTCGCCGACAAGGTCCGCGACGTCTTCGACAGTGACCGGGACGAGGACGAGATGATCGCGGTCGTCGATGAGCTCTACGAGAGCAACGGCCTGTGACCGCGGCGATGAGCACCCCGGGGAACCGGACGGCGGCGGACATCGTCGCCGAGGAGGCGTCGGCACGGGACGACCTGGAAAACGCAGCGGACGCCCTCATCCCCGGCGACTACCTGCTCACCCTGCGGGAACTGCGCTACCGCAGCCCCCTGGAACCGGAGATGTGCACGGACCGGCCGCACCGGCACGACAACCACCATGTGGTGTTCTTCGCCGTGCGCGGCACCGCGCAAGTCGATGTCACCGGCAGTCGGCACCACCTCACCCTCGGCCAGGGCGTCTTCGTCCCCGCCGGGGTGGAGCACACCGCGGACACGTCCCCGACGAGCACGCTCACGGCCGTCTACATCCGCCCGTCCGCGTGGGAGGGGGTGGTCGGCACGGTGCGGGACGTCACCGTGAACACCGCCACCCGGGAGATGCTGATCCTGCTGGCGTACCGGGGAATATCCCGTGACCAGCGTTTCCGTGCCCAACGGCTGTGCCTCGACTTCATGGCGGAGCCGGCGACGCCGGGCCTGGAACTGCCGCTGCCCCGCAATCCGCTGATCCAGCCGATCACCCGACAACTGCTGGAGCACCCGGAGGACGCCCGCTCCCTCGAGGACTGGGCCTGGCTGCTCGCCACCTCCGGGCGCACCATCGCGCGGGTATTCCGGACGGACACCGGCATGACCTTCAGCGAGTGGCGGACCGTCGCCCGGATGTCCTCGGCGGTGCGGTTGCTGGGGGAGGGGACTCCGGTCGGTACGGTCTCGCGCCGGGTCGGCTACGCCAACCCGAGTGCCTTCGCCACGGCGTTGAAGCGGATCACCGGCCGTGCGCCGCAGGAATTCCGGTCTAGGTGACGGGCACGGTGACCGGTCTCCTGCTCACCACGGTCCGCTTCGACGTTCCCCGGCTGCATTCCTGGACGGACGCCACCACGCTGCCGGACGCGGTGGTGGTCGTGGAACCGCTCACATCGGTGCCGGGTACGGTCGTCGACCTGCGGATGCCGGCGTCCCCGCGGGTGTCGGCGGTCGCACGCCGGATCCTGTCCCGGCTGGACATGGCGGAGACCACGGTGCCGCCACCGACGAGTCTCTGCACGGCCAGGTGCATCCGGGCCAGAATTCTCCACTGGGTGAAGGTGTGGCCGGTCTCCGCGGCGAACCGTCGGGACAGTGCGCGGGGATGGAGGCAGTGCTCGTGGGCCACGGCGAGGAGGTCATCGCTCCGCGGCAGCGGAATGTCGAATGAGTGGTGCGGCACCGGTTCCGGCATAGCGAGAATGACGGTCTGGAGCCGCAACCTGGCCTCGGACGTCATGTCGGCTCATCGTCGTAGGCGAGCGTCGTCCGCAGCAGTTCGTGGACGTCGTGGTGCCTCTCACGCCGGGTGGTGGAACCCGGCACCGGAAAGCTGTGGGGTGGCGAGGAGGGATCCGCAGTTCAGTGATGCGGGATGGTGTCACGGTGTCCTCCTCGGGCAGCGGTGGTGGGCACGGACGATAGCCCAGGGTATGCGCACGTCAGGGCGTGTCCGGTACGCGAAGATCCTTGTCGTCCCGACGCTCACCCGCACTACTAGTCTCATCTGAGGCGAACCTACCCTGAGGAGACTTAATGACAACGACAACGACCCTGCGACGCCCGGCGTCCCTGATGCGACGGGTGGCGGCAACCGTCCTCGCCGCGGCAACCCTGTCAGCGGCGGTGGCCTGCTCATCCGATGACGATGAGGATGCCGCACCCGGCGGCAACGGTGACGGGAGCTTCCCCGTCACCATGGAGCACGTCTACGGCGAGACGGTGATCCCGGAGAAGCCGGAGAAGGTCGTGACCGTCGGCTGGATGACGCATGACATCGTCGCCGCCCTCGGTGTCGACCCGATCGGGGTGGACAGCACCTGGGGTGGCGACGAGGAGGGCTTCAGCCCGTGGTTCCGCCACCAGGTCGAGGACGTCATCGGCGGTGACATGCCCGAGATCACCAACAAGGACGACGGCGCCCTGGACATCGAGAAGATCGCCACACTGGAACCGGACGTCATCCTCGCCCCGCACTCGGGGGTGACCGATGACGAGTATGCGAAGCTCAGCAGAATCGCTCCGACCGTGGCATATCAGAAGTCGCCCTGGAAGTCCGGCAGCTGGCAGGATCTCACCGCTGTCGTCGCGAAGGCCCTGGGTGAGGAGGACAAGGTCGCCGACCTCGTCTCCGGGACCGAGGACGCCATGGCGACCGAGGCGGCGAAGTACCCGAACCTGAAGGGGGCGTCCTTCCTCTACGGTCTGACCTTCGAGGGCAACGGCCCTGAGGTCGGCCTCTACGTCTCCGACGATCCGCGCGTCGCCTTCCTCCGGGAGTTCGGTCTGGTAGACAGCCCGAACCTGGAGAAGGAGCTGGGGCTGGACAAGCCGGACGACTTCAGTGGCGCCGTCAGCCTGGAGAGCATCGGGAAACTCAGTGCCGACCTTTTCGTCGCCTGGTCCAGTGGGGCGGAGTACACGAAGAACACGCTGGAGAATCCGGCGATGGCACGGTGGTCGCCGATCAGGGACGGCCGGTACTACATCCTCGAGAACGAGGCGCTGGCCATGGCCACCAACGCACCCAGCCCGCTGAGCATCCGGTGGGCGCTGGACGAGGGTTTCCTCGCCGACCTGTCGAAGGCCGTCGACGGCGGTGCCGTGGTCCGCGCCAACTCGTGATCCGGGCGCCTCGGGTAGTCGGCATCACGCAGGCTGAGGGCGTTGCGGGTACCTCGCCAGCGACCTCAGACTGCGTGATGCGGACATGGGGCTGCAGGGGAAATGCGGTGGTGGCATGCCAACAACCTGTCACTTCCGGACAACTACGTGTGGGGAGGGCAGGCTACACTACGCGCGGAGTGGTGGGTAACGTGCCCTCACGACGGACAGCACAGAAACGGCAGACGCGGCAGACCGTCGTGCCCCGACCCCGACACAGTGAACCGAGTCAGTGAAGTGGACAGGCCGAGATGACACAACAGACGACCAGTGCCTCCGGCGGCGTCCCAGGCGACAACCCTGACGGCGTCTCCGACGGTGCCGACCACGCGCCGAAGCAGACCTCCCTCTACGCCCGACGCACCATCGGACTCATCTGCCTCGCCGCAGCCCTGGTCATCGCCTTCCTCCTGAGCCTGGCCAACGGCGCGAACCCGATCCCCTACTCCGACGTGTGGGAGGTGATCTGGCACCGCGGCGAGAACGAGGCGTCCTGGATCGTCTGGGACCAGCGACTGCCCCGCACCGTCATCGGCATCCTCACCGGTGCGGCGTTCGCCCTGGCCGGTGCACTGATCCAGGCGCTGACCCGCAATCCGCTGGCGGACTCCGGCATCCTCGGCGTCAACGCCGGTGCAGGGCTGGCGGTGACGGTCGGCGTCGGCATCTTCGGCATCGCCGGGATCACCCAGTACATCTGGTTCGCCTTCATCGGTGCAGCCGCAACGACCATTCTCGTCTACATCATCGGTGTGGCCGGCGGCGCCCGCGGTGCGAACCCGGCCACCCTGGTGCTCGCCGGTGTGGCCCTCGGTGCGGTGTTCGGCGGCATCACCAGCTTCCTCACCCTCATAGACCCGGACACGTTCGAGTCGATCCGGAACTGGAACCTCGGTTCGGTCGCCCGCACTTCCCTGGATGACGCCCGCTTCGTCATCCCCTTCCTGCTCCTCGGCTTCGTCCTGGCGGTACTGGTCTCCACCGACCTGAACTCCATCGCCCTGGGGGACGACCTCGCCGCGTCCCTCGGCACGAAGGTGGTGCGCACCCGTGTCGTCACGATCCTCGCGGTGACCGTGCTGGCCGGTGGCGCGACCGCCCTGACCGGTGGCATCGGTTTCGTCGGCCTGATGGTCCCGCACGTGGTCCGCTGGATCGTGGGGCCCGAGCAACGCTGGATCTTCTTCTACTGTCTGCTCGGCGGCCCGGTCCTGGTGCTGCTGGCGGACACGCTGGGCCGCGTCATCGCGCGTCCCGGTGAGATCGAGGTCGGCATCCTCACCGCCGTCATCGGTGCCCCGGTGCTCATCGCCCTGGTCCGGCGGAAGAATGCGAGTGGCCTGTGAGTATCCGTGAACGCTTCTCCCGCAACACCTCGGACTACACCTCCGTTTCGACGGTCGACTTCGGCTACCGCACCATCGTCGTGCGTACCCCGAAGGCCAGTAACCGGATCCATGTGCGCCTCGCGGTCGTCGCGGTGTCCTTCATCCTCGCGGCCGCCGTCCTGGCGATCATCGCGATCGGCATGGGCGACTACCCGCTGAACCCGTGGCAGATCACCAAGGCGATCTTCGGCGCACCGGAGACCCGCTTCCACCGCATCGTGGTGGTGGAATGGCGCATGCCGGTGGCGATCGCCGCGGTGGTCTTCGGGGCTCTGCTCGGTATCGGCGGCGCGATCTTCCAGTCGATGACGCGCAACCCGCTGGGTAGCCCGGACATCATCGGTTTCGACGCCGGCTCGTACACCGCCGTCACCATCTGCATGCTGGTCATCGGTACGACCGCGTACTGGAACATCGCCGTCGCCGCGATCCTCGGTGGCGTCATCACCGCCTTCACTGTCTTCATGCTCGCGCGCAAGAACAAGAAGGTGGAGAGTTTCCGTCTGATCATCGTGGGCATCGGTGTCTCGGCGACGCTCGGATCGCTGAACTCCTACCTCATCACCCGCGCGGACGTGGAGGACGCCATGATGGTCGGCTTCTGGTCGGCCGGCTCGATCAACCGGGTGACGTGGAACTCCCTGGTCCCGGTGCTGATCCTCGCCGCAGTGGTGGTGGCCCTGGTCGCCCTGCTCGCCCCGGCGCTCAAGCAGATGGAACTCGGGGATGACGCCGCCACGACCCAGGGCGTCAACGTCGAACGCACCCGCCTGATGCTCATGGTCGTCGGCGTGGCGACGACTGCGCTGGTCACCGCGGCGGCCGGGCCGATCAGCTTCATCTCCCTGGTCGCTCCGCAACTGGCCCGACGCATCGCGGGGACGCCGGGTGTGACGGTGCCGGGTGCTGCCGCGGTCGGTGCGGCGCTGCTGACCTTCGCCCACTTCCTGTCCCTGGTGATCGCCCACTTCTACCGGTCGATCCCGGTCGGCCTGCTCACCGTGAGCGTGGGCGGTATCTACATGATCTGGCTGCTGATCCGCGAGGCACGCAAGCAGTACGGGACGCCGACATGAGCGACGCTGAATTGAAGGGAACAATGACTGACGCACGACTTCAGGTCCGCAACGCCACCATCGGCTACGACCAGCGGATCATCTCCACCGACCTGACCGTGGACATCCCCCACGAGTCCTTCACCGCCATCATCGGCCCGAACGGCTGCGGCAAGTCGACGCTGCTGCGCGCGGTCGCCCGCGTCCTTACCCCGGTGAAGGGTGAGGTGCTGCTCGACGGTCAGCCGATCGCGTCCCACGGCGCGAAGGAGGTGGCCCGCCAGCTGGGTCTGCTGCCGCAGACCTCGCTGGCGCCGGAGGGGATCCGGGTCGCGGATCTCGTGGCCCGTGGGCGTGCCCCGTACCAGTCCCTGTTCCACCAGTGGAGCCCCGAGGACGAGAGGGCGGTGCAGGAGGCGCTCGTCGCGACCCGGACCGACAACCTCTCGGCCCGTCTGGTCTCGGAACTGTCCGGTGGTCAGCGGCAACGGGTGTGGGTGGCGATGCTGCTGGCACAGCAGACGCCGATCATGCTGCTCGACGAGCCGACGACCTTCCTCGACATCGCCCACCAGTATGAGCTGATGGAACTGCTGCGCACCTTCCACGACGAGGGAAAGACCGTGGTCACGGTGCTGCACGACCTGAATCAGGCGTGCCGCTACGCAGGTCACCTCATCGTCATGCGCGACGGTCGGATCGTGACCACCGGTGCGCCGGCGGACGTCATGACACCCGACCTGGTGGAGGAGGTGTTCGGGCTGCGTGCCCTGGTGGTGCCGGATCCGGTGACCGGGACGCCCAGCATCGTGCCGTTGGATCCGCGCTCGGCGGAGGGTGGTCTGGCTCCGGTGACGCCGGTCGTCGACGAGGTCTGATGTTCCACCCCATGCAGAAAAGGACATCGTCTGCGATCCCGGCATCCCGAGCCCCCGCGTCCGTGGAACTCTCCCTGAAGGGGTGCTCTGTTTCCTTGCCGTGCTGTGTCTTTCATCCCATGTTGGATCTCAGGAAGACCACCCGTTCCCGTTCCCTCCGCGCCGCTGCTGCCGCCACGGCACTCGTCGCCTTCCCCCGGCCTCGCGGCCTGCGACGGTGACGACAGTGACGGTGACGACAGTGACGATGACGCCACCACCGACGGTGAACCCGCCGTCACAACCGACGAGAGCGGTGTCACCGTGGACTCCGGCAACGTGGTCGACGTCCCGGGCGTCCCCGGTCCCTGAGCCTTTCTCTGACCGCGACTCCGGTCCGGCTACTGACAGTATTGGTCACGTGTGGTCGAATGGACACCGTGAAAACCCAGCGCATCTCCCGTTCCCGTCGTGCCGTTCTCGCCGTCACCGCTGCGGCCACGCTCACCCTGGGCGCCTGCACGGTGGGAGATGACGATGACAGAGACAACGGCGACAACGGCGACAACGGCGACGGTGGCAACGGTTCCCCGTCTGCCGACCTGTCCGCAGTCCCTGATGCGCCCTTCGCGCCCGATGCGTCGGATGCGCCGGGGGAGACCGCCGTCTCAGAGAACGTGGACGCCTTTGTCACCACCGCCACCGCTGCGGGGTGGAACTGCATCCCCGGGGCAGACCCCTACACCGGAAAGCCGGGCGCGACCTGCAACCCGGGTGCAGAGGATGTGCTGACCAAGGCGGTCTTCGCCGTCTTTGACCGGGCAGAGGTCGCCGACGGGGCGGAGGCGGCACGCCTGGCCCGCGAGACGCTCTCGGGTGGCGTGCCGGACGCCGGGTCCGGTGAGGATGCAGCAGATGATGGGGATGCGACGGACGATCTCTTCGCCGACCAGTACCTCCCCCTGGATTCCGACACTCTCGCCGGGTACTGCGTCAACACGCTCGGCACCTGTGGCGGCAGCGACTTCGAGGGCCTGGGCCTGACCCTCGGCTGACCTGCACTTTTCTCCGGTCGCACCATTCGCGTCTGTTGTGGCGGTATCCGCCACCGGCTCCAGACCGGACGTGGGCTCGGGCTGCTCCGGCTCGGGAAAGCGTTACCGGTTCTGGCGGGTAGTATTTTTCACGACCTGGGGAAATGTCGGATTATGGTACCGACGCCCGGTAACACTTATCCTCGTAGGGGACTTGAGTTGTGACGAGCAGACGGAAGAGGTCGGACCCCCCTCTGACAGGTGATTCACAGCACGGTTCCGCGTGCCTGACTACGCGAGCGCGTCCCGATAGGGGATAATCGTCGGCGAACAACTGTCTATCGGAAGCCGGCGTAGTACTTACATGAGCGCAACCAGCGACAACAGCATCACGAACGACACCTTCGACCCGCGGCGTCTCGCCCGGGTGATTCTGCCGAAGCGTGGTGAGCCGCGGGACGTCCGGTCCCTGTACATCGTGGAGAATGAGGCCGCCCCCGGGCGCGTGACGGCTCTGTCGCGTACCTCCGCCAGCATCCCGGCGGGTACCGAGGTCAGCTTCGAGTCCTACTTCAACGGGTTCCCGGCGTCCTACTGGCGTCGGTGGAGCCAGCTCGACGAGGTCCAGTTGCGTGTCGAGCTCACCGGCGACGCCCGCATCGACATCTACCGCTCCAAGATCGACGGTTCCCGCATCGCGGTGACAGGCGGTGTCGTCGAGACGGACGAGGACGGCCACGGTGTCGCCGAGTTCACCGTCTCCCTCGCCCCCTTCGAGGACGGCGGCTGGATCTGGTTCGACCTCACCTGTGAGTCGGAGACCACCGTCCACGCGGCCGGCTGGTACGCCACGGAGGACGCCGCGGAGCAGACTCTCGTCGCCGACGCGGTCGTCACCGACCCCGCCACCGGTGAGAAGGTCACCCGCCACGCCGGGGACACGATCCCCGCTCCGGAGCCCCGCGTCACCATCGGCATCCCGACCTTCAACCGCCCGACGGACGCCGTCGCCGCCCTCGAGGCCCTCTCCTCCGACCCGGTCGTCGATTCCGTGGTGGACGCGCTGATCATGCCCGACCAGGGCACGAAGCACCCGAAGGACGAGGAGGGCTTCGCCGAGGTCGAGGCCTTCTACGGTGACCGGCTGCGCATGCCGGTCCAGGGCAACCTCGGCGGCTCCGGCGGCTACTCCCGCATCATGTACGAGGCCCGCCACCCCGAGCGCGGCACCGACAGCCCCTTCATCCTCTACATGGACGATGACATCGCCATCGAGCCGGACAGCGTCCTGCGCTCCCTGGCCGCCGCCCGCTACGCGGCCAACCCGATGCTCGTCGGTGGCCAGATGCTCAACCTGCAGGAGCGCTCCCACCTGCACACCATGGGCGAGATCATCGACCGTGGCAGCTTCATGTGGACCGCCGCGCCGCACACCCACTACGACCACGACTTCTACAACCACCCGCTGCGTGACCGCGGTGAGTACGGCGAGAACGCCTCCGGTGAACAGATCGACTCCAAGGACCTGCACCGCCGTATCGACGCCGACTACAACGGCTGGTGGATGTGCATGATCCCGCGGGTCGTCGCCGACACGATCGGCCAGCCGCTGCCGCTGTTCATCAAGTGGGAGGACGGCGAGTACGGTCTGCGCGCCCGTGACCACGGCTTCCCGACCGCCTCCTGGCCGGGCATCGCCATCTGGCACATGGCCTGGTCCGACAAGGACGACGCCATCGACTGGCAGGCCTACTTCCACCTGCGCAACCGCCTCATCGTCGCCGCCCTGCAGCACGAGGGCAGCCCGAAGGGCATCGTGGCCTCCATGACCAAGGCGACCGCCAAGCACCTCATGTGCCTGGAGTACTCGACCGTGGCGATCCAGAACGAGGCGATGAAGGACTTCCTCGCCGGCCCGGACCAGCTCTTCGACATCCTGGAGACCGCGCTGCCGCGCATCAATGCGCTGCGCAAGAACTACCCGGACGCCGTGGTCGTCCCCTCCGCCCAGGCCCTGCCGAAGGCGGACGGCGGCCCCGCCGGTCTCACCGATATCCCGCTGAACCCGCTGAAGAAGATCACGACGCTGGCCAAGGTGGTACGCAACAACCTGCGTCCCGCTGATCCGCACCACCACGAGGTGCCACAGGTGAACCTGCCCCCGATCGAGGCACGCTGGTTCTCGCTCGGACGCATCGACGGTGCGACCGTGACCACCGCCGACGGCCGTGGCGTGGTCTACCGCAAGCGTGACCGGGACAAGGCGGTGGAGCTGGCGAAGGAGTCCGCTCGCCTGCAGAAGGAGGTCGCGGCCCGCTTCGACGAGATGCGGCAGCGTTACCGTGTCGCCCACACCGAGCTGACCAGCACCGAGGCCTGGGGCCGTATCTTCGAACCGGAGTCGGTCGTTGAGTAGTCGCGGCGGATGGCGGGGCGGAGCCTACGAAGCGGACCTGCTCGTCTCCCTGCAGGACGCCGTGGTGAAGAACCCGTCCGGCCACACGGTCCAGGCCGCCGCCCGGGGGCTCAGCCATTTCGGTGAGCACTCCCTGGGCTGGCTGGCGATCGCCACCGCCGGTGCCGTCGTCCACCGTGGTGACTCCGACGCGCGCACGGGTCGGGACGCCTGGATCGCGATGGGTGCTGCCGCGTTCACCGCACACGCGGCGTCCGTGGTGGTCAAGCGCATCGTGCGCCGTAAGCGTCCCCACGATCCCCGGATCGTCGTGGGTGTGGGGACGCCGAGCTCGCTGAGCTTCCCGTCCTCGCACGCCACCTCGACTGCGGCGGCACTCGTCGCCCTGTCCCGGATCTCCGGGTCGAAGGCACCGCTGGCCGGGATTCCGGTCATGATGGCGTCCCGCCTCGTGCTGGGCGTCCACTACCCGACCGATGTGTGCGCGGGGGTGGCGCTGGGCGTCGCGACCGAGCAGACTGTCCACCGGCTCGCCGCCCGATGTTCCGGCGGCGGCACCAGTAAGGAGAACGGCCGATGAGCCAGAACAACCAGAACCCCGACGGCGGGTTCATTGGTTCCGAACCGCACACCGCGGGTCTTGACGACGAGTCGGTGGCCACGTGGACCGAGGGACACACCGAGACTTCGCAGGACGGTGAAGGCAAGACCCCGAAGCCGCCGAAGAACCTGCTCGACGGCATGATCAAGGCGCTGCGCCCCAAGCAGTGGGTGAAGAACGTCCTCGTGGTCGCGGCCCCCGCCGCCGCCGGTGGGGACATGCTCTTCCACGGCGACGTCATCCGCGACATCGTCATCGCCTTCGTGGTGTTCTGCCTCGGTGCGTCCTCGATCTACCTCATCAACGACGCCCGTGACGTCGACGCCGACCGGGCGCACCCGACGAAGCGGTTCCGCCCGATCGCCGCCGGTGTGCTGCCGGTCAGCCTGGCCTACGTCATGGCCGTGGTGCTCATCGTCGCGTCGATCGGCCTGAGCTTCCTTGCGTCCAACGGTCCGGAGCTGGCGCTCGTCATCGCGATCTACATTGCGCTGCAGCTGGGCTACTGCTTCGGTTGGAAGCACCAGCCGGTGATCGACATCGCCCTGGTCTCCTCCGGATTCATGCTGCGCACGATGGCAGGTGGTGTTGCCGCGGACATCGAGCTGTCCCAGTGGTTCCTGCTCATCGCCGCCTTCGGTTCGCTGTTCATGGCGGCCGGCAAGCGCTACGCGGAGCTGAAGCTGGCGATGCGGTCCGGTGCGAAGATCCGTAAGTCACTGGAGAGCTACACCCCGACCTACCTTCGTTTCGTGTGGACGATGGCGGCCACGGCCGTGGTCGTGTTCTACGCGTTGTGGGGCTTCGACATGAGCCAGCAGCACCCGGGCCATGCCTCGGTCTGGTACCAGGTCTCGATGGTCCCGTTCACCGTCGCGATCCTGCGGTACGCCGCGGACGTCGACCGCGGTGAGGGCGGTGCCCCCGACGAGATCGCCCTGAGGGACCGGACGCTCCAGGCGCTGGCCCTGATCTGGGTCGTCACCATCGCCGTGGCGGTGTACGTGATTCCCGGGGTCAGTTGATCCCGCCCCGGCGACCGCCGTACCGGACACCGGGAAACTTTTGGCTCGGATTGTCACCGTTTGGTAACATCCCTGGCCGATGACGCGATAGGCTCCGTGACAGACGAGAGTTCCGTCCAGACCTGGGTTACACCCGCTGGTCCGGAGCCGACACCAGGAAGAGAGAATGATGACGACACGTACCGGTAAGCACAGGTCCGCCACCGGCTCGTTGGGGCGCAAGGTCGTGGCCCTGATCACCGCTGTGGCCGCTGCGCTGGGAATCGCCGCCGTCGCCACCCCGGCGGCCTCCGCCGACGACCGGGCGATCCTGGGACCGCGTTGCAGCTGGAGCAACTACAACTACTGGATCCAGAACTGCTGGTTCTATTCGAACGCCATGGGTCAGGATATTCAGGTCCAGATCAAGCGCTCCAACAGCGACGCCGCGGTCTACATGCTCGACGGTCTGCGTGCCCGTGACGACTGGAACGGCTGGACCTGGCAGGGCAGGATCGGCGACGTCTTCGAGAACGACGACGTGAACGTGGTCATGCCGGTCGGTGGTGCCTCGCAGTTCTACGCGGACTGGGTCGGCAACTTCGGTGGAAACACCACCCCGAAGAACCCGAAGTGGGAGACCTTCCTCACCCGCGAGCTGCCCGACCAGCTGCAGAGCGGCTTCGGAATCTCGAAGAACCGCAATGCGGTCGTCGGCCTGTCGATGGGGGCCACAGCGGCTCTGAACCTCGCCGGCCGTCACCGTGACCAGTTCAAGCAGGTCACTTCGCTCTCCGGTTACCTCAACACCACCTGGCCGGGCATGTACCTGGCCCTGCAGTTCGCGATGAACCAGGGTTCCCAGGGCGCGAACATCTGGGACATGTGGGGCAGCCCGGTTGACCCGGTCCGTTTCCAGAACGACCCGATGCTCAACGTCGCGTCGCTGCGCGGTATGCCGGTCTACCTGGCCTCCGGTGCCGGTATCCCGAACGGTGGGCAAGACATGACCAACTTCTTCAACGACCCGATCGGTGGAGTCTCCGGCATCCTGCTCGAACAGATGGCCGCAAGCCAGACTGTCCGCTACGAGCTCGCCGCGCGGGTCGCCGGTGCGAATGTCACCGCGAGTTACCCGCTGATCGGAGTCCACAACTGGACGCTGTGGAAGCCGGAGCTGCAGAAGGCGCGCAACTCCATCCTCGATGCGTTGAACGTCTGCTACCGCGGTGGCAAGCTCATCTGCTGACCTTGGGTCCGGGCGAGCTGTCCGGCCACCTGCACCCCGGGGCGGTTTCCTCTGTCAGGAAACCACCCCGGGGTGTTCCCGTTAGAATGTGCACATGACCTCACCCGTGGTGCCCGATTCCCGGCCCTCCCACAGAACGCGGCGCCCTCCCGTCGACCGGGGGCTACGTCCGCTACTGCGAGGCCGGCTCCACGAGAACTCGGCCTGGTACTTCGCCGGTACCGGCACCGCACTGGTGGTCACCGCGTTCAGCCTCCACGGCGCCGGCACATTGTCCTGGGTGACGCTGCTCTACGTCGCCTGCCTGGTGGGTCTGTTCACCGTCTCTGCGCTCTACCATCGCGCGCCGTGGCGCAGTGAGGCCACGGTGCAGGCGTGGCGACGCGCCGACCATTCGATGATCGCCGTGTTCATCGCCGGCACATACGGGCCGGTGGTGGTCTACAGTTTCGGCTCCTGGTCGGACGGTCTGTGGGTACTGCCGGTGTGCTGGGTCGCGGCGATCGCCGCCGTGGCGCTCAATATCTTCTGGATCGGCCATCCCCGCTGGGTCGATGTGGTGGTCTACCTGGTCCTCGGCTGGGTCGCGGTGCTGCGTCTTCCCGGCTTCGTGGACGTTCTGCCTGCGGTCGCCGGCATTCTCATCGTCGTCGGTGGTCTGGTCTACTCGGCCGGGGCGGTGGTCTACGGGCGCAAGAGTCCGAATCCCTCGGACCGGTGGTTCGGTTTCCACGAGGTCTTCCATGCGGCGACGGTCGTGGCGGCGGCGCTGCACCATGTGGCGATCTGGCTGCTCATCCTCGACTGAGTGCCGCGGAGCGCGCGCCGGGTCGGACGCGGGGGAGTGGGGTGGTAATACCCGGGGCACAGTATCCGTTGGTGTTCTGTGTGCGGGTTCTGGCGCCACGTCGGGTCTGTTACTCTGGACCCTAACCTTCAACTAAAACTTTAGACTTCTGGCGTGTCAGCACTGAGACGCCGGGGCAGGCGTCCATAATGGCTCCTGTCACACCCCCGGTTCACTCCGGCCTCCGCCGGTGAGTTCGGGCCCGTGCCGTCGACACTCCGAGTGGGAGGGGAACCCGCTCGGAGCGGACGCGGCAGGTGGCCCGCCGGCCCCTGATGTACGAGACCTGAAGAGGAAAGAACGGAACATGAAGCCATTCGCCGCGAAGAAGTCCCCCTGGGCCCGTGATACCCGTGGTATCCGTGGCGCGCGACGGGTGACCACTGCCGTGCTCGCCCTGCCGCTGTCCGTGGCCGTCGCCCTGCCGCTGGCCACCCCGGCCGCCGCCCAGGAGAACGCCCCGCAGCCCAACCCGTCGATCTTCGGCGACATCGTCGACCCCGATTCGGTCCCGGAGCGCATCCCGCAGTCCATCCAGGAGCAGGATCTTCCGGGGCTGCCCGACGGCGTCTCCGTGGAGAAGGTCGAGTGGCTCACCGACCGGTGGGCGAATGTCTACATCAACTCCGCCGCCATGCCCGGCGAGCCGGTGAAGGTCCAGATCCTGCTGGCCCGCGACTGGTACAACCAGCCGGACAAGACCTTCCCGTCCGTCTGGGCCCTCGACGGCATGCGCGCCCGCAACGACGAGTCCGGCTGGACGCTGTCCACCAACATCGCGCAGTACTACGCCGACAAGAACGTCAACGTCGTCATGCCTGTCGGCGGTGCCGGTTCCTTCTACACCGACTGGGACAAGGAGCAGAACGGCGTCAACTACAAGTGGGAGTCCTTCCTCATCAACGAGCTCCCTGCGGTGCTCCGCGAGGGCTGGCGCACCAACGAGCAGCGGGCACTGACCGGCCTGTCCATGTCCGGTACCGCCGCGGTGAACCTCGCCGCCCACAACCCGGGCATGTTCCAGTTCGTCGGCTCGTTCTCCGGCTACCTGGACACCACCTCCTTCGGCATGCCGATGGCCATCGACTACGCCGTCAACGACACGAGCGGCCTGTCCGCCACCAACATGTGGGGCCCCTACGGTTCCGCCCGCTGGAACGAGAACGACCCGAAGCAGCTGGTCGACAAGCTCAAGGACTCCACCGTCTACGTCTCTTCCGGCAACGGCAACGCCGGTGCCTATGACGTTGAGGGCCCGATTCCCGGATTCCCGGAGAACCCGGCTGCCTGGGGTCTTGAGGCGATGGCGAACCTGACCTCGCGCACCTTCGTCTCCGCCGCGAAGAAAGCCGGCGTCGAGGTCATCGAGAAGTTCCGCCCGTCCGGCACCCACGACTGGCCCTACTGGCAGTACGAGATGACCCAGGCCTGGCCGTACATGGCCAAGACCTTCGGTCTCTCCGACGAGGACACCGGCGCCACCTGTGCCCCGGTCGGTGACATCGCCAAGACCGCCGACAAGTACAGCAGCCAGCTAGGTACCTGCATCACCAACGAGTACGACGCCAAGGACGGCGGCAAGGTCCAGGACTTCCGCAACGGTCGTGTCTGGTGGAAGCCGTCCACCGGCGCCCACGCCACCTGGGGCCGGATCAGCGCCCGCTACTCCGAGATGGGCGGCGCGGACTCCTGGCTCGGCTACCCGACCTCCGAGGAGATCACGATCGCCAACGGTCGCGGCCGTTTCGTGAACTTCGAGAACGGGGCGATCTACTGGACCCCGGAGACCGGCGCTGTCCCCGTGAAGAAGGACATCATCGACTCCTGGGGCCAGACCAACTGGGAGAACGGCCCGCTCGGCTTCCCGACCGAGGCGGCAGTCGACATCGACGGCGGTCAGTGGCAGAAGTTCGAGAACGGCGTCATCCTCCGCAACAAGGACGGCAAGGTGAACTACGTCCAGGGCGTCATAGCGGCGAAGTACATCGCCGACGGCGGCCCGTCGCAGTCCGGTCTCGGCTTCCCGACCTCGGGTGAGAACAAGATCAACGGTGGTGCCTTCAGCGAGTTCGACAGCGGCAATATCTACTGGTCTGCCTCCACGGGTGCGCACAGCCTCTCCCGGGGCGACATCTTCAATGCCTGGGGCGAGGAAGACTACGAGCAGGGCAAGTTCGGCTACCCGACCTCCGACGAGACCGAGGAGAACGGCGTGCGGAAGGTCACCTTCCAGCACGGTGAGATCCGGATGGTCGACGGCAAGATCGAGAAGGACTACAAGGGCTGATGCTCATGCGTTTCCGTGCCACCCGTACCACCCGTGCACTGAGTGCCGGCGTCCTCGCGCTGGCCACCGCCGGGGCCCTCGCGGCCTGCGGTGACGACTCCTCCACCGCGGAGAGCGACGACTCGGCGTCCTCCGGCCCGTCGCAGGTCGTGCCGGCCAACCCGACCACCTCGGGTGAGGTCGTGACCACGACCCCGAACCCGCACTCGGACGGCGGTGACTCCGGTTCGGGCGACGCCCGGGACGGCGGCATCTCCGAGATCACCGAGCTGCCCGAGGCGTCCGCCGTGCGTGGCGAGGAGGACGACGCCTTCCTCGATGAGCTCAAGGGCAAGAACATCGACATCGGAGACCAGGTCCTGCAGGACCAGATGATCGCCGCCGCCCACGAGCAGTGCCTGGCGAACGAGGAGGGACGCGACAGCTTCGCCGTCCCGGCCATCGCCGGCCAGCTGCAGGCACTCGGCGAGACCGACGAGGACCCGGAGGTTGTGGCTGAGGCCATCAAGGCCGCCGCAGAGGCCAACTACTGCGGATGATCGGGATCTGATCAGCTGCCGACCAGGCGCTGGTCATTCCATGTTCAAGCGGGGTGGACGCCAGTTGTGACCGTCGGGGTCACCTGAAGCGTCCGTGAGGGGGGTGAACACGCTACGATCATCAGGAGAACCTGACACTTCCTGACCTAAGACGTCGCGGTGCCGTTGCCGCGGTCCCGGTTCTCTGCTCCCTGTCCCTGTGGGGTCTCAACGGCATCTACGGCAGCGGGTACTCCAGCGCCTGGCTACAGGAGAACCGTGGCGACATCCGGTCGACGTACGGCGACAAGAACATCATGCTGGTCCTGCCGGTCGGCGGCCAGGCGTCCTTCTACCCGGTCTTCCGGTGGGATCATCCGGCGGCAATGCAGCGCCTGTGCAGCACATCGGGTCGGTGACGGGTTTTTGACGCCGTGCTACTTTTACTTCCGTCACATCTGTCACAGCGTCGGCCTCCGTGCCGTTGCTGCTGTCGTTTCAGGAAGAGTTCCCCATGCGCCCCACCTCGCAGCAGTCCCGTCACCGCAAGTCTCGCCGTATCCCGAGATCCGTTCTCGCCCTGCCACTTGCTCTGGCACTCGCCGTGCCGGTGGCGGTTCCGTCTGCCGGCGCAGACGAGGAGCCGGCGGCAGTCGGCGATACTCGCGCTCAGACCCTGCAGGACGCTCCAGAGGCGCTCATGGACTCGCCTGATCAGATTCAGGACGAGGGTCGTGGTGTCCGCGCACCGGAGAACTCTCCGCTGGCCTTCATGGACCCGGGTGATGCCCCGGACCGTGGCATCATGCGAACCACGGTGCCGGACAACTCCGGCCTTCCCGACGGCACCTCCGTCGAGAAGGTCGAGTGGATCACCGAGCGGTGGGTGAAGCTCTACATCCATTCGTCGAACATGCCGGGCAGGACGATGCAGGTCCAGATTCACCTGGCCCGCGACTGGTACAAGGACCCGGAGCGGACCTTCCCGTCCCTCTGGCAGCTCGGCCCGCTGTACAGCCGTGAGGACGAATCCGCCTGGTCCTACTCGACTGATGCCGTGAGCTTCTACTCGGACAAGAACGTCAACGTCGTCATGCCGATCGGCGGCGGCGGAACCTTCTACTCCGACTGGGTCAACGACGTCGACGGTAAGCCCATCAAGTGGGAGAGCTTCCTCATGGACGAACTCATCCCGATTCTGAAGACCCAGTGGCGCACCAATGACAAGCGCGGCATCAACGGCCTGTCCATGGGCGGCACCAGTGCCGCCGTCCTCGCTGCCCGACACCCGGACAAGTTCAACTTCATGGCGTCCTTCTCCGGATACCTGGACACCACGTCCGTGGGCATGCCGCAGCTCTTCGGCATGATCGACAAGGAGGCCGGCTACGACGTCACCGACATGTGGGGGCCGTACTACAGCCGTCAGTGGCGTGAGCATGATCCGAAACTGCTGGTCCGCGGTATGAAGGGCATGGGTATCTACGTCGCCGCCGGTAACGGGTTCACCGGCGCCCACGACAATCCGGGCGTGTTGCCGTCGGTTCCCGCTGACCTGCGGTCGGCGACCATGGAGTCGATGGCACGTGTCACCTCGCAGAGCTTCGTCAACGCTGCCAAGGTCGCCGGCGTCGACGTGACGACCCGGTGGCGCCCGACAGGTACCCACATCTGGCCGTACTGGACCCACGAGATGAAGGAGTCCTGGCCGATGGCGGCCCGGTATCTCGGTCTCGGGGAAGAGGATGAGGCTGTGGAGTGCGAGTCCACCGGCAAGTTCGCTGAGGCGGTTGAGCGCTACCAGACCAACCAGAACAACTACGACCTCGGCGACTGCATCAGCGAGGTCTATGAAATCAAGGACGACGACGGCGAGGTCATCGGTGCCGCTCAGGACTACCGCAACGGTGTCCTGTACCTCAAGGGTGGCGAGGTCGATGACACGACCGCAGGTGCCGACGAGGCTGTCGCCACCTGGGGCCGGACCAGTGCGAAGTACCGTACCGAGGGTGGCCCGGCCGGCTGGCTGGGCTGGCCGGTCGAGCCCGACTCCCGGGGCAAGGGAGGCGGCGCCTGGGCGCAGTTCGAGGAGGGCTTCATCTACTGGTCCAATGTCCAGCAGGGCGCCGGCCCCGTCACCATGAAGATGGATGTCTACGACGAGTGGGCGAAGACGAACCACGAGTACGGTCCCTACGGCTACCCGGTGTCCGGGGAACGGGACATCACCGTCGACGGGAAGACCGGACAGATCCAGGACTTCGAGGACGGTGCTGCGGTCCGGTTGCCGGGAGACGACGAAACCTCCGGAGCCGTGCGTCTGCTGGCCGGCGGCATCGCCGAGCGCTTCGAGGACCTTCCCGCCGCCGACCGCGCCCGGCTCGGCTGGCCGACCAACTCGACCGGCACGATGTACGACAACGTCGGAAAGTTCAACGACTTCGACCACGGTGTCGTCTACTCCACGAGCTACGGTGACTACGTCCTGTATCACGGCCCGATCTTCAACCACTACAAGGGCCAGGGCTTCGAGGGCGGTGACCTGGGGAAGCTCGTCTCCGACGAGACGATCAACGCCGACGGTTCCCGCGTGGCGGAGTTCGAGGGCGGAACCGTGCGGGCGGACGCAGACGGCAAAATCACCACGGATGAGTCCAATTCTGCCGTCGAGAACAAGTACGACTCGCTGACCCGGGAGCAGAAGGAGGCTCTCGGTACCGCGGTCAACAACAATCCCTGGGACTCGGGGACGACCCCGGCCTCCCCACAGGGCACCTCCGGGCGCTACCAGAACTACGAGAACGGCGTCATCTACACCTCGCACCTTGGTACCTACGTCATCGTGCACGGTACCGTGTGGGACGCCTACTCCGCACAGGGCAATGAGTCCGGTCCGCTGGGCTTCATCACCGGTGACTACTTCGGGACCGGCACTGCGACCTTCGAGGGCGGCACGTTGACCGAGGAGGATGGCAAGGCCATCGAGACCGGCACCACTGCCGCCATCGACGCGAAGTTCGAGGGCCTCTCCGAGGAAGTCAGGGAGGCTCTCGGTGAAGCGGGGTCTTCGGGCACGACGCCCAAGTCTCCGCAGGGCACCTCCGGTCGGTACCGCAACTACGAGAACGGCGTGATCTACACCTCTGACCTCGGCACCTACGTGATCATGCACGGCAAGATCTGGGACTACTACGCCGCACGGGGCCACGAGTCCAGTGATCTCGGCTTCATCAAGGGCGACTACACCGGAATCGACGACGCCCCCGGGTCCGTGGAGTTCGAGGGCGGCACGCTGACTGTCAATGCAGCCGGGAACGTCACCCGCTCCTAGTTGCCCCGTTGCCGACACGGGAGGGGTGTCGGCATCGTGGGACGGCAGGATGGGACATCGGCCGGAGACCATCCTGCGGCCCCACGACGCGGACATGGGGTGGGGAGCCCGGCAAAGGGGCGGGTGAGGGCGCGTCCTGGCGTCATACCTAGAACCCACCAGCCCCACGACTACCACCCCGATCACGGGTGCCTGCCAGCGACCTGCCAGCCCGCACGGGTAGCGTCGTATCAATGAAGAAGACTCTCACCGTTCTCGGTGTCATCGTGCTGGTCGTCATCCTCATTGTCGGCGTCGGTCAGTGGATGTCCCGCACTGATGATGGCCAGCCCGGTCCGACCACTACCGGTGCCTCGCCCACGCCCGGCACCGATGTCGACCAGCCGGACAGCTGCCCGGCCTACGAGGTCATCTCCGCGCCCGGTACCTGGGAGTCCAATGCCGACGATGACCCGGTCCACCCCACGGCCAACCCGAACTCGCTGCTCCTCGGTGTCACCAACCCGCTGCAGGAGGCCTACGGCGGAGACGCCACCGCCGACGGCGCGAACGGGGGAGTGAAGGTATGGACCCTCCCGTACGCGGCACAGTTCCGCAACATCAACGCCCTCGGCGAGATGAGCTACGACGATTCCCGCAACCAGGGCTACGACCGGATCGTGGAGGAAATGTCCGCCACCTACGCCGAGTGTCCCGGAACGCAGTTCATCCTCACCGGATTCAGCCAGGGCGCGGTCCTCACCGGTGATCTCGCCACCGAGATCGGCAACGGGAACGGGCCGGTCCCCGCCGCGAACGTCGCCGGCGTCTCCCTCATCGCCGACGGCCGCCGCGAAGACGGCAAGGGCACTCTCGTCGGCAGCCCGGATGTCCAGGGCATCGGTGCGGAGATCGCACTGAGCTCCGTGAACCTCCTGGTCCAGCCGATCGTCCCCGGTGCGACCATGCGTGGCCCCAGGCCGACGGGCTTCGGCGAACTCCAGGACCGCGTCAACCAGTTCTGCGACCCCGCCGACCTGGTGTGCAGTGCCCCGCGCGATATCGGCAACGCCGTCGCCCGCGCCAATGACCTCATCGCAGCCAACGGCGTCCACGCCCAGTACTCCACCAACGGCAATGTCGTCCCCGACGCGACCGTGCCCGAGTGGATCGTGAACTGGGCGAAGGACATTATCGACAGTTAGATCCGTTTTGTAGCGGTGTCCATAACAATTCAGCGCCGCGAACCGTTAAGGTTTCTGGGAGAAACTCGATCACTCCCCGCCCAGACAAGAACCACAGGAGACCACATGGACGTCAGCGCAGCGATGCAGCAGTTCTACGACGACAAGGGAAACATCAGAATCCCCGACCAGCTGACGCTCTCGGGCATGAACGAGATGCTCTTCGCACTGGCCGGCATGCAGGGCACCGCCGATGACGTGCTCTTCCGTTACCACGACTTCTCCTCCTCCCGTGAGGGTGAGGTCATTGAGTGGACCCGCGCCCAGGTCAACACGAAGATCAAGGCCGTCAGCGTCCGCCTGAAGCAGGTCACCACCCCCGGCGACCGCGTCGCCATCCTGGCCAACAACAGCCCCGAGTACCTCATCGGCTTCGTCGGCGCCCTCTACGCCGGTACCGTCCCCGTGCCGCTGTACGACCCCACCGAGCCGGGTCACGGTGCCCACCTCACCGCCGTTCTCTCATCCTCCACCCCGACCGTGGTGCTGACGAACAAGAACTCCGCGGCGGACGTGCGCAAGCACTTCTCCGACCTGCCCTCCGGTGAGCGTCCCCGCATCCTCACCGTCGACGCCCTCCCGGACTCGCTCGCCGAGGACTGGGAGAACCCGATGACGCTCTTCGCCGAGCACCCGGAGCTCGCCCCGAAGGCCGGGGACCCCGCCTTCCTGCAGTACACCTCCGGCTCCACCCGCGCCCCGGCCGGCGTGGTCCTCACCCACCGTAACGTCGTCACCAATGTGCTCCAGGTCTTCCAGGCCGGGCAGCTCCAGATGCCGATGCGCCTGGTCAACTGGCTGCCCTTCCACCACGACATGGGCATCATCCTGGCGTCCTTCTGTCTGATTCTCGGCATCCCGCAGGACATCATGAGCCCCCGCGACTTCATCCAGGACCCGGGCCGCTGGATCCGCCAGCTCTCCGAGAAGGGCACTGTCGGCGAGGACGCCGTCAACGTCTACGCCGCCGTGCCGAACTTCGCCCTGGAGCTCGCCGCCCGCTACGCGAACCCTGCCGAGCGTGAGGATCTCGCCGATGTCGACCTCAGCCACGTCGAGGGCGTCATCAACGGTGCCGAGGCCGTCAGCCTCCAGTCCATCGACCGCTTCCAGGATGTCTTCGGCCCCTACGGTTTCGTCCGCTCCGCCATGCGTCCCTCCTACGGCTTGGCCGAGGCGACCGTGTTCGTCTCCACCCCGCAGACCGAGAACCGCCCCCTGCTGCGCGTCTTCGACCGCGAGGAGCTCTCCGCCGGACGCATCGTCGAGCTGCCGGAGTCCGAGAGCGACTCCGACAAGGCCATGGCCATCGTCTCCGTCGGCGCCCCCGGCCCGAACGAGGCCGTCGTGGTCGTCGACCCGGAGACCGGTAAGGAACTACCGCTGGGCTCCGTCGGCGAGCTGTGGATCCACGGCAACAACGTCGCCGCCGGCTACCTCGACCGCGACGAGGAGACCGTCGAGACCTTCCGCAACGAGCTGCCGGAGGCCAACCGCCTCGACGACAGTGCCGCCGCCGGCCTCCCGGAGGACAACTGGCTGCGCACCGGCGACCTCGCCACCATCATCGACGGCGAGATCTACGTCACCGGCCGTATCAAGGACCTCGTCGTGATCGCCGGCCGCAACCACTACCCGCAGGACATCGAGGCCACCGCCCAGGAGGCCACCGACCAGATCCTCCGGGACGTCATCGCCGCCTTCGCGCTGGACACCGGCGCTGATGTCGAGGAACTCATCATCATCGCCGAGCGCGACCCGGAAGCCGACCCCGCCGGGGACGCCGACGCCGTCGCCGCGGTGCGCTCCGCCGTCACCTCGGTCCACGGCGTCCAGCCCACCGAGGTCCGCATCGTCGAGCAGGGCAGCATCCCGCGGTCCTCGGCCAACAAAATCGCCCGTCGCGTCGCCTCCAAGCTCTGGATTGAAGGCGTTTTCGCATAGCGTTCACAGCCCGCCACAGTTTCTGACCGGTATGCTGTACATCCGGCTGAATGTAGCGATCCAGCGGTCACCGTCGATATAACCTCGACGGTGGCCGCTTCCGATCGTTGCGTACCCCTACCGCCCCAGTCCGATCCGTTCGAATCACCGCCCAGAAAGGCGACGCTCCCGCTTTATGTCGACCACGCCTGCAAGTGCCCCCACCACCGTCCCGGAGATGCGTGCCTGGTTGCACGACTGGGTTGCCACGACCACCGGTCTGGACGCCGCGGAGATCACCGACGACCGCCTCATGGAGGAGTTCGGCCTCTCCAGCCGCGATGTCGTCGTGCTGTCCGGTGACCTCGAACGGCTCACCGGCATCAGCCTCGACGCCACCGTCGCCTACGAGCACAACACGATCGCCGATCTGGCGTCCTACGTGATCAACCAGGCAGGCGCCGGCATCACAGGTGCCGGGGAGTTCACCGTGGCGGCAGGCGCCGGGGCACTGGACCCGGAGGACCGGCAGGTCGCCGTGGTCGGCATGGCCGCCCGCTACCCGGGCGCGGAGTCCGTGCGTGACATGTGGACGCTGTTCGAGCAGGGACGCAGCGGGGTCGGCGAGCTGCCCGAGGGACGGTGGAGCGAGTTCGACGGCGACCCGGAGATGGTCCGCCGCATGAGCGAGGCCCAGCTCACCGGCGGCTACCTGCAGGACATCGCCTCCTTCGACAACGAGTTCTTCGGACTCTCCCCGGTCGAGGCCGCGAACATGGACCCCCAGCAGCGCATCCTGCTGCAGCTGACCTGGGAGGCCCTCGAGGACGCGCACATCCCGGCGAACACCCTGCGTGGTACCAGGACCGGCGTGTTCATGGGTACGTCGAACAACGACTACGGGATGCTCATAGCCGCCGACCCGACTGCGGCCCACCCCTACGCGCTGACCGGCAACTCGACCGCCGTCATCGCCAACCGTATCTCCTACGCCTTCGACTTCCGCGGCCCCTCGATCGCGGTCGACACTGCCTGCTCCTCCTCTCTCGTCGCGGTCCACGACGCCGTCGCCGCTCTGCGTGCCGGGGAGGCGTCCGTCGCCGTCGCCGGTGGCGTGAACATCCTCGCCAACCCCTTCGGAACCGTCGCCTTCTCCGAGCTGGGCGTGCTCAGCCCGACCGGCGGCATCCGCGCTTTCTCCGAGGACGCCGACGGCATCGTCCGCTCCGACGGGGCCGGCGTCCTCATCCTCAAGCGTCTGTCGGACGCCCGCCGTGACGGCGACGACATCCTCGGCGTCATCGCCGGCTCCGCCGTCAACCAGGACGGACGCTCCAACGGACTGACCGCCCCCAACCCCGAGGCGCAGGTCGACGTGCTCCGTCAGGCCTACTCGGACGCCCGCATCGATCCGGCCACCGTCGACTACGTCGAGGCCCACGGCACCGGCACGATCCTCGGTGACCCGATTGAGGCCGGTGCCCTGGGCCGCGTCCTCGGCGCCGGGCGTGACAACGCCGACCCGCTGCTGCTCGGCTCGGCGAAGACGAACTTCGGCCACACCGAAGCCGCCGCCGGTGTCGCCGGCATCATCAAGGTCGTCGAGTCCATGCGCCACGGCATGCTGCCGCAGTCGCTGAACTTCACCGGCCCGAACCCCTACATCGACTTCGACCGTGACCACCTGGAGGTCGTCGAGGACCCGCGCGAATGGCCCGAGTACTCCGGCCATGCCGTCGCCGGTGTCTCCGGCTTCGGCTTCGGCGGAACCAACGCCCACGTCGTGGTCGTCGACCCGGCCGGCGCCGCTGAGGCAGGGGAGAAGGACGCAGAGAAGGACGCCGCCCCCCTCCCGCTGTTCGACACGACGGCCGAGGGCATCCCGCAGCTGCTGCCGGTCTCCGGGCTGCTGCCCTCCCGCCGCCGCACCGCCGCCGGTGACGTCGCCGCCTGGCTGACCGGGAAAGGTGCGAAGGCGGACCTCGCCGCCACCGCCCGCACCCTGGGCCGCCGCAACCACGGCCGGTCCCGCGGCATCGTCCTCGCCCATGACACCGAGACCGCCGCCGCAGGTCTCGAACGTCTCGCCAACGGGAAGAAGGGCGCAGGCATCTGCGTGGCCGACAGCCCCGACCGGGAGGGCACGGTGTGGGTCTACTCCGGCTACGGCTCCCAGCACCGCAAGATGGGCAAGGAACTCTGCGCCCTCTCGCCGCGCTTCGCCGCCCGCGTCGCCGAGATCGCCGAGGTCATCCGCGCGGAGTCCGGCTGGGACCTCCTGACGCTCATCGACGATGACGCCCAGAACTTCGACCTCGAGTCCGCCCAGGTCGGCATCACCGCCATCCAGATCGCCCTCACCGACTTCATGAAGTCGCTGGGCGCGAAACCCGCCGCCGTCGTCGGCCAGTCCATGGGCGAGATCGCCGCAGCCTACGCCGTCGGTGGCCTGTCCATGGCGGACGCCGTGCGCATCGCCTGCCACCGCGCCCGTCTCATGGGCGAGGGTGAGCGGCTGCTACCCGAGGACAAGCTCGGTGCGATGGCCGTCATCGACCTCGGCGTCGAGGAACTCACGCAGTTCGAGGCCGACCACCCCGAGTTCGCCGCCGTCGAGCCGGCGGTCTACGCCGCGCCGGGCATGACCACCGTCGGTGGCCCCGCCGCCCAGGTGGACGCCCTGGTCGCCCACTTCGAGGAGGAGGGACGCTTCGCCCGCAAGATGCAGGTCAAGGGTGCCGGGCACACCAGCATGCTCGATCCGATCCTCGGTGAGCTGCATGCCGAGATCTGCACCGTCGAGGCACACCCGATCCACACGCCGCTGTACTCGACCGTCGACAAGGGTGTCGTCTACCGCCCCGGGGACGCCCCGCACGACGCAGACTACTTCGTGCGCTGCACCCGTCAGCCGGTGTGGTTCGAGGCCGCGACCGCCGCCCAGTTCGAGGCGGGTTTCCGCACCTTCGTGGAGTTCTCCCCGAACCCGGTGGCGCTGATGCCGATGATGAACACGGCCTTCGCGAACAATGCCGGTGATTCCTCGCTGATGTTCCTGCTCAAGCGCAAGGAGCCCAGCGCCGACACCCTGCTGGCCACCGTCTCCGAGCTCTACGTCCGTGGCGCCGACATCGACTTCGCCGAACTGTCCGACGTGCCCGGACTCTCCGGCGCGAAGCGCTACGCCGAGGTGCCGGGCGTGCACTGGAACCTGCACCGTCACTGGACCGGGGCCCGACCCGGGGGCGGCGCGGTCCGCGGCATGCCGGGTGCGAAGGTCTCCCTGCCGGACGGCCGGACCGCCTTCTCCGTGCCGGTCTCCGAGGTCACCTCGATCGCCGCACTGGCCGAGGCTGCGGTGTCTTCGGTGGTTGCCGGGGCGCAGGTCAGTGCCACCGAGACCTACGGTGCACTCACCGGCGGTGCCGGTGACGAGATCACCACGATCATCCAGCGCACCCTCGGCGGTCTGAACGTCCAGATCTACGCCGTCACCAACGACACCACAGGCGGGGCGTCCACCCTCGTCGGTGAGGCCTTCGCTCCGACCACCGGTGGGTCGGCTGCCGCAGCCGGCGCCGCTGCGGCCCCCACCGCATCCGCAGTGGAGACCACCTCCCCGGCCGCTGCCGCTTCCCAGCACGCGAACACCGGCGCCGCTGCCCACGCTCTGCCGACCGTGGACACGGACGCCGTGCGCTGGAACCCGGAGTCCGGTCAGTCCGTCGCCGACCGGCTGAAGGAGATCGTCTCCGAGTCCATGGGCTACGACGTCGACGACCTGCCCGGTGAGCTGCCGCTCATCGACCTCGGTCTCGACTCGCTGATGGGCATGCGCATCAAGAACCGGGTCGAGTACGACTTCGACCTGCCGCCGCTGAACGTCCAGGAACTGCGCGACGGGTCCGTGGACTCCGTCATCGCCATGGTCGAGGCGCAGGTCGCCGCGAAGGCCACCGGCGAGACTGCTGAGGCTGCCGAGGCTCCTGCTGAGAAGGCCGAAGCACCCGCCGAAGCGTCCTCGGAGGAGAAGGACGCCGAGCCCCAGGGTGTCGGCGTCGCCCCGCGTGATGCCGCCGAGCGCATGGTCTTCGGTACCTGGGCCTCACTCACCGGCGTCGCCCCGGCCGGAGTCACCAGCCCGCTGAACAGCATCGACGAGGCGACCGCCCGGAAGATCGCCGACCGGATCAACGAACGTTCCGGTTCGGAGATCACCGTCGCGCAGGTGCTGGAGGCGGACTCCGTCGAGCCGCTGTCCGACATCGCCCGAGAGTCACTGGAGACAGAGGTCGAGGGGAATATCCGCGTCCTTCGTGAGCGTCCTGAAGGATCCCGACGCCCCGCCGTGTTCATGTTCCACCCCGCCGGCGGCTCCTCGGTGGTATACGAACCGCTGACCCGTCGCATGCCCGCCGACGTGCCGGTCTACGGCGTCGAGCGTCTCGAAGGCACCCTCGACGAGCGGGCCGAGGCCTACGTCGCCGACATCACCCGGCTGGCCGACGGGCTGCCCGTCGTCCTCGGCGGCTGGAGCTTCGGTGGTGCCCTGGCCTACGAGGTCGCGCACCGACTGGAGAAGACCGACGTCACCGTCGGTCACCTGGAGCTGCTCGACCTGGTCCAGCCGCTGCACCCCGCCCCGGACACGAAGGAGGAGATGCATGCCCGCTGGGACCGCTACTCCGCCTTCGCCGCCAAGACCTACGGTATCGAGCTGCCCGTCCCGCACGACCTGCTCGAGGAGCAGGGCGAGGAGGCGCTCATCGGGATGATGACGATGTTCCTGCAGAACACCGACGCCTCCGAGCACGGCCTGGCCGCCGGTGTGCTGGAGCACCAGCGCGCCAGCTTCGTCGACACCCGCATCCTCAACACCCTCGACTTCCACCGTTGGGCGGATGTCACCGCGCCGGTGACGCTCTACAAGTCCGAGGGCATGCACGAGGGCGCGATCGAGCTGGAGCCGAGCTTCGCCGAGATCGCTCCCGACGGCGGCTGGGGCGGCATCGTCGACGACCTGGAGATCGTCCAGCTCGCCGGCGACCACCTCGGCGTCCCCGATGAGCCGGCGATCGGCATCGTCGGTGCCGGTATCGTCGAGCACCTCGACGAGATCACCGCCGCACTGGGCTAGCGTGGGAGACGTGAGTATGACTGAGAATTCAGCAGACAACACGGCAGAGACGCCGGCCGACCGCTACGCGCCCGGGTCCGGGCGCTCCACCGCGGAGAAGCTGGCGGACCTGCAGCGCCGCACCGAGGAGTCCCTCGACCCGGGCAGTGAACGCGCCCGGGCCAAGCGCGATGCAGCAGGTCACACCACCCCGCGTCAGCGTATCGACGAACTGCTGGACCCCGGCTCCTTCACTGAGATCGGGGCTCTGGCGCGGACCCCCGGTGACGACGAGGCGCCCTACGGCGACGGCGTCGTCACCGGCTACGGCCGGGTCAACGGGCGTCCCGTGGCGGTCTACTCCCACGACAAGACCGTCTTCGGCGGTTCAGTGGGCGAGACCTTCGGCAACAAGGTGTGCGAGGTCATGGACTTCGCGACCCGTATCGGGTGCCCGGTCGTCGGCATCAACGATTCCGGCGGAGCCCGCATCCAGGACGCCGTGATGAGTCTGGCGATGTACTCCGAGATCTCCCGGCGTCAGCTGCCGCTGTCCGGCCAGTCGCCGCAGATCTCCGTGCTGCTCGGCAATTGCGCCGGTGGTGCGGTGTACGCCCCGGCGACGACCGACTTCCTCGTCGGCGTCGAGGAGCAGACCACCATGTTCGTCACCGGCCCGGCGATCATCGAGTCCGTCACCGGTGAGAAGATCAACATGCAGGACCTCGGTGGTGCCCGGGTGCAGGCCGAGCGAGGCAATCTCAGCTACGTCGCGCCAGACGAGGCGGATGCCTTCGCCTACGTCCGTGACCTGCTCGACCATCTTCCGTCCTCGGCTTTCGAGCCGACGCCGAAGTTCTGGGCGGTGGGCGACGAGCCGAACGATGTCGATGCGGAGCTGCTCGACGTCGTCCCGGACGACCCGAACGCCGGTTACGACATGACCGACGTCCTCACCCGCATCTTCGATGACGAGCACTTCCTCGAGGTGCTGCCGGACTTCGGCCAGAACATCATCACCGGCTTCGCCCGTGTGGACGGCCGGTCGGTCGGTGTGGTCGCCAACCAGCCGATGCAGCTGGCGGGCTGCCTGGACGCGGACGCCGCGGACAAGGCCACCCGTTTCATCCGCATCTGCGACGCCTACAACGTGCCCCTGGTGTTCGTCGTGGACACACCCGGTTACCTCCCGGGTCTGGAGCAGGAGAAGGTCGGCCTGATCCACCGTGGTGCCAAGCTCGGCTTCGCGATGGTGGAGTCGACCGTGCCGAAGGTGACCGTGGTGATCCGCAAGGCTTTCGGCGGTGGCTACGCGGTGATGGGGTCGAAGAACCTCGGCGCCGACATGAACTTCGCCTGGCCGACCGCACAGATCGCCGTGATGGGCGCCGAAGGTGCCGCGGTGATGATCCAGGGACGCCAGCTCGCCGCCCTGCCGGAGGAGCAGCGTCCGGCGGCGAAGAAGATGTTCATGGACTTCTACAACGCCAACATGACCAGCCCCTACGTGGCGGCGGAGCGTGGCTACGTGGACGCCATCATCGACCCGGCCGAGACCCGGCTCAGGATCCGTCAGTCGCTGCGGATGCTGGCGAACAAGCAGGTGCCCGAGGTGCCCAAGAAGCACACCATCATGCCGTTGTAGTCATTGCGGCAATGAGGGCCACCTGTCGATTCGGGGGAGGCCACCCGGTCTGATTCAGGGGTGGCCAGGTGGCTCTTTACGCTGGTGGCTCCGAAGCATTCCACTCAGTGGGAACAGCGGGCAGCGCGAGGTAGGGGATGGCGGTTACTGTGAGCGGCGGATGTGACTATCCGCCGTGTACACCTCTCACGATCCGCACACCTCAACTTTCTCCCCTACCTCGTAAGGACGGTTCACCACATGTCTCGTTCCACCCTTTCCTCCCGTTTCACCCGTCGTGCCGGTGCCGCCGCGCTGTCGGTGGCCACCGCTGCCGCACTCGCTGTCCCGGCCGCCACCGCTGATGAGGCGGACGCCTCCGGCTCCGCGCTGCCCTCCTCCGAGTCCACCGACACCGACTCCGAGGGCTCCGCCGACCCGTCCTCCGGCTCCTCCGAGGAGACCCCGGGCGACGACACCGACGCCCCGGAGACTCCCGAGACTCCCGAGGCTGAGGGCTCCGACGGCGCCGACGTCATCAGCTCGCTCGCCGAGACCGACTGGGTGACTCTCTTCAAGGTCCTCGCGGCCTTCTCCAGCGGCACCGTCTCCAGCTCTACCCTGGCGGACGCCGCACAGCTCTCCGCTGACTCCGGCATCGAGCTGGACGACGTCATCGGTTCTGTCTCCGACGCCGTTGCCGGCAGCTCCGATGAGGGCGACGACACCGGTTCCCCGGAAGCTCCCGAGACCCCGGAGACCCCCGCCGAGTAAGAACGGCCCCAACCGCCTTCTGCTTGGACGAAGCCCGGCACCCCTCCTGGGAGGGGGTGCCGGGCTTCGTTCCGTTCACAGGCGTACAGGCTCGCGTCCTGGAACCCCACATGTACGGAAGTAGCGCCGAGGAGTCGGCTCTGCGCCCTCCGAGCGACCTCCCGGCACTACTTCCGGACAGCTGGGGCTGGGGCGGAACCGGGACAACTGAGACAGAGGCAGCGTCATGTGACTGATACCGACCTCGCACACGGAGAAGCCCGGCACCCTCATGACTGAGGATGCCGGGCTCACCGGCGCCGGGGAAGGGAAGAATCAGTCCCGGATCGCGTGGTAGGGACCGGAGTCCTTCCACTCATGGATTTCTGTGGTCGGGGCTTCGAGCTTGTCAGCCATGACCAGGTAGGTGTCCATGCGTCCGTTGAGGATGCGGGTCTTCTCGGACAGCAGATCCGGCAGACCCAGACCGATCTTCGAGAGCTCCGCCATGATCTGTTCCGGTGCCCAGTCCGCGTCAATGGTGATCGGGATCTGGGTGTTCTGCCCCATCAACTCCAGGGTCATCGTCACCTTCTTGACGAAGATGTGGAAGTTGCCGGACAGGGTGGTCGTGCCGCCCCGGGTGTCCTGCATCAGATCGGTACCACCCGCTGCATTCGGGAACTGCACCTTCAGGTTGCCCAGGACCGTCTCGTCAGAGTCGATCCGCATCGCCTGCTTCGGCCCCTGCAGGGTGTCGATGGTCACGAAGGACATCTTCATGTTCGGGGTCATCGCGGTGGTGTCCGCCTGGATGACGAACGGGGAGCCGGTCGGAGTCCCCATCCCGGGGACGGGCTCCGGGGGAGCGACATTCAGGCCGGGGATCTCGACGCCGAGGGCATCCAGACCACCGTCGATCTGGTCCTGGAGGTCATTGCCGTCCAGAGACGGGAGCTGCGGGGTCGGGATCTCCGGCAGCGACGGCAGGCGGGGGGTGTTGTTGCTCTGGTCCTCGCCGTCGCCCTCGTCGCCGGTGCCGTTGTCACCACCGGGCAGGCCCGGGATCGTCGGCAGCTGGAGATCCGGCAGTGCCGGCAGCTGGGCGTTGGCGTCGGGAGTGCTGGAACCCAGACCGACGGTCAGGGCAGCGACGACAGCGGCGACAGCGGCACCGGCACCACCGGCGGCCTTGGCCTGTTTCTTCGCCTTCTTCTTGTCCTTCTTGGACTGCTTCTCGGCCTTCGCGTCCTCCTTGGACTGGGGGACCCACGCCAGAGCGAGAGCGCCACCGATCACGGCGAGGAGGGTACCGATGAAGAAACCGCCGAGGTTGGACTGCGGCAGGGCGACGATACCGAGGATCATCGCGGCCACGCCGGTGAGGATGCGCCCTTCGCCACGGAACCAGGTCATCAGCCCGCAGACGATGAGCAGGATGCCGATGACCAGTGTCGAGACGCCACCGATGGTGGAGACCTGGATCTGGATGTTCGAGACGCTGAGGGCGAGGTACGCCGGGGTGAGGATCCACGCTCCGGAGATGATCATGAGGAGACCGGCGGCGAAAGCGCGCTGCCTACGCCAACGGGTGAACCGGCGGTTCCCCTTCTCGAGTTTCTCTGACCGGGACTCTCCGGTGGAGTCCTTCGCCGGGTCCTCAGCACCGTTCACGGGCGCGTTGGCGTCCGTCGGGGTGTCGGGGGTGGAGGCGTCGGACATCAGCAGTCGGCCTTGTCCGCATCGACGACGGACACCTGGGAACCGGCGGCGGTGAGCTCGTCGGCAGCGATCGAGGTGGCCTTGATCTTCTGGTCGAAGGCGTGGATCGTGTCGGCGGCGATACCCCACTGGCCGGCGCCGGCACTGTCGTCGAGCTGGGAGGCGTCCACACCGATCTGCGGGTTGGTGAGGGTCATGCCACCGTTGAGGCCGGGGGCACCGATGACGAGATTGTCGGCGCTGAAGTTCTGGCCCGGGACCTTCATCTGGAACTTCTTCTCACCGAGGCCCGGGAGCTTGATCGGGGCGGCCATGCACAGGTCGGTGACCTTGGCCTTGTTGAATTTCAGCTTCGCGACGGCGACGTCGCCGCCCTCGAGCTTGTCGTTGCCGACGAAGATGGCGACACCTTCACCGTCGAGGCCGGTGACAGTCTGTGAGAAGATGGTGTTGGACAGTGCCAGGTTGGCGGAGATACCGCCTTGGGCGACGGCGACGCCCATGCCGCCGGTGGCCAGGAGTCCGACGGCGAGAATGCCGGCGAAGCGCTTGCCCTTGATATGTCCCATTGTGTTTCCTCCGTAGACGCCCCGTCGGCGTCCGTCAGTATGGTGTCGGCGGTCAGTCCGCCTCGTCCTGTCCGGATCATCCTAGCGCTCCGCAACGTTTTTCTTGCGCAATGTGGATATTTTCCCCGTAACTATCGGCGGACGGTGCGCTGACCTGCCCGGATCGTGAGCATCAGTGCGAGGATCTGTATCCCCGTCAACGCCAGAACCAGGGGAATCCATCCCAGGTCGAAGACATGGCCGAGACTCCAGCCCAGGATCGACGACCCAAGGTAGTAGCTCATCACGTAGGTGGAGGACGCTTCGGCCCGGTCACCCTCTGCCCGTGCCCCGACCAGCGAGGACGCTGTGGAGTGGGCGGCAAAGAAGCTCGCGGTGAAGATCAGGACGCCGACGACGGTGACCCACAGGTTCGGGACCAGGGCGATGAGCAGTCCGACCACCGAGAGGAAGGATGCCCCGGTGAGTACCTGTCCAGACCCGTATTTCGTCGCCAGCGCCCCGGCCCGTGCCGACGACCAGGTGCCGGAGAGGTACAGCAGGAACACCATCCCGGCCCACAGTTCCGAGAGCCCGAACCGGTCGGTGAGGCGGAACCCGAGGTAGTTGTACAGCGAGACGAAGACTCCCATGAGAAGGAACGGCAGGATGAACAGCGGTACCAGTCGGGGGTTGCTCCAGTGCCGGCGGAAAGCGTTGATCTCGTGACGCAGGGTGATCTTCTTCGGGGTGAAGTTGCGCTGTGCGGGCAGGGCCCAGGCGCACACGACGGCGAGCAGGAAGGCAACGGCCGCGCCGGCAAGTGTCGCGCCACGCCAGTCGGTGATCTCCAGGAACCAGGAGGGGATGAGGCGTCCGAGCAGGCCGCCGAGGGTGGTGCCGGCAATGTAGAGGCCCATCACGCGGCCCAGGTGGTTGGGGTGGATCTCCTCGGCGAGGAAGGTCATCGTCACGGCCGGTACCCCGGCCACGGCGATGCCCTGCAGGGCACGCAGAGCGATCAGGGATCCGATACCGGGAGCCAGGCAGAGCACCAGGCTGAGCACGGTGGCGGCGAGGACGGAGACCTGGAGGACGCGGCGGCGTCCCACCCGTTCGGAGATGATGCTCACCGGCACGACGGCGACGGCGAGCAGTCCGGTCGTCGCCGAGACGGTCAGCGCGGCGGTGGTGGGGGAGACGTGCAGATTCTCGCTGATCGAGGGCAGCAGTGCCTGGGTGAGGTACATGGCGTTGAAGGACGCCAGGCCGGCCGTCGCTGCGGCGACCATGACGCGCCGGTAGCCGGGGTCGCCGGGGGAGAGTCCTGTCTCAGTCATGGATCCCATGGTGCACCGCGGGTTTTCCTCCACAAAATGCAACAGACACAGGATACTGTCCCGTTATGCGCATTGATGATCTGGGATGGTTCCTCGACCTCGTGGAGACCGAGAGTATGGCGGACACCGCCGCGGCCACCGGCCTGAGCCAGTCCTCCCTGTCCCGTCGGCTCGCCGGACTGGAGGCCGAGGTCGGTACCGGCCTCTTCGACCGGCGGGGACGCACCCTCGTGCTCAACCACCGGGGCGAGATCCTTGCGGCGGCCGCGCGGCGCACCCGCGACACCTGGTGGGACGGTGTCGAGGAGGTCCGCCGGGCCGTCGACCCGGAACGAGGCACCGTCCGTCTGGCATTCATGCACTCGCTGGGCACCTGGATGGTCCCCGACCTGCTGCGGTCCTGGCGTGCGGAGCATCCCACGGTCCGCTTCGAGCTGGTCCAGGGCGCGGCCCGCGAGCTCATCGACCGCGTGGTGGAAGGTGCGTCCGACCTCGCACTCGTCGGTCCGGAGCCGGTCGGTCAGATCCGCGCCGGTCAGGTGCGGTGGCAGGAACTGGCCCAGCAGGGCCTCGGACTGGCGGTCCCGGAGGGCCATCCGTTGTCGGTGGACACGGCGGGGCGACCCCGTACCACCATCGCCCTGGGCGAGGCGCGGGACGAGCGCTTCATCGCGATGCTGGAGGGCTTCGGCACCCGGATGATCCTCGACCAGCTCAGTGAGGACGCCGGCTTCCGCCCTACCCTGGTCTTCGAGTCGATGGAGCTGACTACGGTGGCGGGACTCGTCTCGGCAGGGCTGGGTGTGGCCCTGCTGCCGCTGGACGACCCCAACCTGCAGTTGCCCGAGATGCAGGTTATTCCGCTGGACACCGGCCGACGTCGCGAACTCGGTGTCGTGTGGTCAGCGCACGGTACACCGGCCCCACCGGTTGCGGCGTTCCTGGATTTCGTGGTGGGTGGTGTGACCGGTGGGGTCAGTGCCGGGCGGTGACCCGGGATATCACGACGCGCCACCCGATGAGCAGCACGATGAGCATCACCGCGGCGACGATCATGAAGGACCAGTGCGGGATCTCCGAATGGCGCAGCGCCCAGAAGAGCATGCCGACAACCCAGGTGACCCCGACGATGACCCAGCCGGAACCGGGGGCCGGATGGATGCGTCCCGCAACGAGAAGGCCCCAGACCAGGGCTACGCCGATGAGGAAGGGCCAGGTCGTGTCGAGCCAGCCGGTGAAGGACAGCGGCAGGTCATCGGAGTTGTGCGCGATCCGGGCCAGGAGAGCGAAGACCAGGACGGCGATCACGTCGGCGATGATGGCGTTGCGGGTGCTGAGCCCTGCCGTGGCGGAGGTCGGACCGACGGGCTCGGTGGTGCTTCCGGCGTCTCTGTTGGACATGCCGACAGTCTAGTTCGACGGAGGCCGGGCCGTGTCCTTACCGTCTGCACCGGGGGAGTCGCTCTCACCCCGCGCCGCCGTCCCGCTGGCGATCTGGCGCAGCGTGGGGGAGTGCTGGGTATCCACCGAGTCACGGACGAAGTTCCAGAGGAACACCAGCCAACCGATGATCGCCAGGCCGAGGAAGCTGATCATGCGGAAGACGATCACCGCTGCCAGAGCCTTCGCCGAGCCCATCTGTGCCGCACCGACGAGCATGCCCACCAGGGCGGCGTCCACCGGTCCCAGACCACCGGGGGTGATCTGGGCCTGGCCGACGAGCTTCGCGGTGATGAACGCGAGCACCACGCCGGCGATGGACGGGGTCGCACCGACCGCGTGGACGCAGAACAGCAGGCACAGGATCTCGGTGACCCAGTTGAGCAGCGACAGGATGACCGACCACAGCAGTTTCGTGGGGGGAAGCTCCACGGCGCTGAGCTGGTCGGAGAAGCCACGGATCTTGTCGTGCCAGCGGCCCTCCGGCGCCTTGCGCTTCCGGTTGAACCAGGTCAGGACGCGCAACAGGCCGGACTCGACCTTCTGCGGATGCTTCGCGACCCAGTTCATGCCCCAGGCGAGCAGGCACAGGATGACCAGGGTGAAGGCCATGGAGTACGGGTGGACGTCGGCGCTGAGGAAGAACATCGCGCCGAAGCCGAGGATCGCCATGCCTGCGCCGGCCAGCGCGCCGGACAGCACCATGTACCAGCTGGCGATGACCGGGGTGGCACCCCATTTGAGCTGTTCACGGAAGATCATCGCCGCCGAGATCGCCGGGCCACCGGGGAAGGTCGCCGACCAGGCGTTCGCCGAGAGCCCGAGGGCGTTGGCGGTCGTGCGCTTCACCTTCACGCCGGCAGACCGGAGCAGGACGACCATCACCTCGGCCTGGGCGATCATGGCCAGGGCCATCGCCACGCAGGCGGCGACGACGTACCAGTTGTTCGCCTTCTTGATGGCCTCCCAGCCGTCGTAGAAGAGGTGGTAGTGGCCGCGGGCGGCGAAGGCGATGATGACGAGAAGTGCGAGTGTCAACAGTGCGCGGACACGGAAGTCCTTCATGAACAGCCTGAGGCGCTTCCAGCTGGAGGTCTCCCGGACGATGATGCCGTGTGAGTCCTCCAGGTGATCCGGCGTCTCTTCAGCGGCCACAGGGTCAGCCCTTCCTGTCGTTGCGTCGGTCGCGTTCCAGCCGGGCCATGAGCTCGGCGAAGGGGACGGGGCCGTCCTCGTGGGCGCCGGACTCGTGGACCTCTGACGCGGAGGGTGCCGGGTCTGCGTCACCGTTTCCGGCATCCGTCGCCACGGAGACGGCAGAAGTGTGACGCAAACTCCGCTCGGAGCCCTCGCCAGCGGACTGCCGGTTGTCCGCTGCGTCGAACTCCGGGGCGGTCGAGGCGTCCACCCCCTCGAGCCGCTCATTGTGCCCGATCTTCTCCGAGATCCGGGTGACCCACGCCGGAGCCCACCAGCAGTCCTCGCGCAGCAGCGCCATCAGGGCGGGCACCAGCAGCATACGGATGATCGTGGCGTCGATGACCAGGGCAGCGATCATGCCGAAGGCGATGTACTTCATCATCACGATCGACGAGAACCCGAACGCGCCGCAGACCACGATCATGATCGCGGCCGCGGCGGTGATGATCCCGCCGGTCGTCGCCGTGCCGAAGCGGATCGCCTCCTTCGTCGTCGCCCCGTGGGCTCTGGCCTCCACCATTCTCGAGACCAGGAAGACCTCGTAGTCCGTGGACAGTCCGTAGATGATCGCCACGATGAGGACCAGCACCGGACTCATCAGCGGACCCGGCGAGAAGTTGAACAGGTCCGCACCGAAGCCGTCGACGAACATCCAGGTGAGGATGCCGAGGGTGGCACCGGTGCCGAGCAGATTCATGATCACGGCCTTCGCCGGCAGGATCACCGAACCGAAGACCAGAGACAGCAGGATGAAGGTCGCGACGATGATGTACAGCAGCATCCACGGCAGCTTGTCGAACAGTGCGTCGATCGACTCGACCTCCATCGCCGGAGTGCCGGCGACCAGCACCTCCGCCCCGTCGACGGAGATGTCGCGCAGCTCGTTGACGATGCGGTCATTGTCGTCCCGGTCGGCGATACCGGCGGAGAGCACCGTCACCCCGTCCTTCGTGGGCTGGGTGACCTGGAACTGGCCGGTGAGCCCCTCGACCGCGTTGGCCTGCTGATACACCTGGCCGACCGCGGAGGCACCGTCGTCCTGCCGGATGACGAGCTTGACCGGGTCGGTGCGCAGCTCGGGGAAGTTCCCGTCGAAGTGGTTCTGGGCGACGCGGGTGGTGTCGTCCGGCGGCAGGAAGGTCTCGTTGATGCCGCCGAACTTCACCCCGCCCAGTGGGATGGTCAGCAGCAGCAGGACGCCCACCAGGCCCACGGTGAGGACCTTGGCGTGCCGCATCGCGAACGCGGGGACGCGTCCCCACCAGGAGTTGACCGTGTCCTCCTTCGTCCGGCCACGGCGGAACAGTGTCCACTTGTCGATGTTCTGGCCGAGCAGTGCGAAGACACTCGGCAGCACGATCACGCTGAGCAGGGCGGCCAGTCCGACCGCGGAGATCGCGCCGTAGGCCACGGACTTCAGGAAGGCCTGCGGGAACAGCAGCAGACTCGACAGGGCCACGGCCACCATCAGGGCGGAGAAGACCACCGTCTTTCCGGCGGACGCGGTGGTGTTGCGCACCGCCGTGCGGACGTCGCGTCCTTCGGCTAGTTCCTCCCGGTAGCGGGAGACCATGAACAGGCCGTAGTCGATCGCCAGGCCCAGACCCAGCAGCGTCACCACCGACTGGGCGAAGGTGTTGACCATGGTGATGTCGGCGAGCAGGGAGAGCACACCCATCGACCCGAGGATCGACAGCACACCGACGAGCAGCGGCATACAGGCCGCGACGACCGAACCGAAGACGAGGATGAGCAGCAGGGCGACCGCCGGCAGGCCGATGACCTCGGCGCGGGCGATGTCGTCGCTCATACCGGTGTCGAGGGCGCCGGAGACAGCCGTGGCACCGGCGACCTCCACGGTCGCCCCGGGCACCTCGATGGAGTGCAGGGCGTCCTCGATCTCCCGGTAGTTCTTCAGGACCTCGTCCTCGACGCCCTGCAGAGACACCGAGGCGAAGGCGGCGGAGCCGTCGTCGGTGATCAGCTGGGCCTGCTGGCTGTCGAAGTAGCTGAGGGTCTGGCGGACCTGGTCCGGGTGGGACGAGGAGATCGCGTTGAGCTGGCGGGTGAAGTCGGTGCGCACCTCCTCCGAGCTGAGGTCGACGTCCGGGTTGTCCCGGGTGACCAGCAGGATGACGTCGCCGGAGGCGTCGCGTCCGAAGACGTCCTGCTCGATCTGGGCGGCGCGGGTGGACTCACTGTGCGGGTCGTCCCAGCCCTCGGAACTCATCCGGTCACCGAGCTTCGTCCCGAGCAGCAGGTACAGCAGCGCGATCACCGCGACGACGATGACCGGAACCACCCGCCGCCAGCGGTAGGCGGCGTCTCCCCATCTGGTGAACATCGTGGAATCCTTTCGCGAAAGTCCGTAAGTGGCCGGAGAAGATCAGCCGAGCAGGGTGCTGAGGGAACGGAAGGGCTGGAGCCAGGCACCGCCGTCAGGCAGGGTGTCGAGACTGATCCGCGGCAGCGGCTCACGGAAGACACCCTCGATGTCCTCCAGGTCCACGAACTCGAGGACGGGGTTGTCGACCGCCCAGTGGGCGTGCTCCCGGAAACCGAGGACGGTCACCGGGATCTCGTCGGCGAGCTCTTCGAGCAGGTCGCGGAAGTTGCGGCCGTCGGCGCTGGCTACGACGAGCCCGTCGAGGACGCCCTCGGCGTGGCGACGCCGGATGTGGTCCAGCATGTCCGGGTCGACATCGGAATCGTCACTGGTCTTCGGTTTGGCGAAGACGGCGAAACCGACATTGCGCAGGGCGTCGACCCAGCCGCGGACCTGGTCGGCGGAGCCGGGGGCGATGTTGGTGAACACCGTCGCCTCGGGTTCGGGGGCGAGAGCCTCGTCATCATCGCCACGGAACTCCTCGGCGATGTCGGTGGCCAGGCCGATGAGCCAACGGCCCACCGCGTCGAACCGGGGCCGGTGGGCGGCGGTCGGCCGGGATCCCAGGAGCGAACCGAGGCCCATGTCGATGTTCGGGGCGTCCCACACGAGCAGGACGACCGGACGGCGCTCCGGTGCCTCCGAGTAGGAGAAGGTGGCACCCATCAGCGTCGCCGCCAGAGGTACTCGCGGATGACATGTTCCTTGTCGAGGCCCTTGCCCTCGAACTTGGTGATGATCTGCCGGTCGGTGAGCACCGGGACCGTCTCGTCGCGATCATCCGGCCAGCCCAGGTACTCGAGGTCGTCCTCGGCGTTGACCAGTTCGTCGATCCATGCGGCGTAGTCGGCGTGGTCGGTGGCGACGTGCAGGATCCCGCCGGGCTTCAGTCGCGAGGCGATGAGGTGCAGCGTGCCGGTCTGGATTATCCGGCGCTTGTGATGGCGGGCCTTGGGCCACGGGTCCGGGAAGAACACGCGCACCCCGGCGAGGCTGCCGGGGGCGAACATGCGCTGCAGGACCTCCACGCCGTCACCCTTGACCATGCGGACGTTGGTGATGTCGCCGCGGACGACCGAACCGAGCAGCTTCGCCAGCCCGGGGCGGTAGATCTCCACGGCGACGATGTTGTGGTCTGTCTCCAGCGGGGCCATTGCCGCGGTGGAGGTGCCGGTGCCGGAACCGATCTCGACGATCGTGTCGTGGCCGGTGCGGCCGAACCAGTCATCGAGGTCGATGACCTGGTCGTCGGCGGTGACTGGATTCTCGTCGAGGACGCGGCCGAGGTGGGGCCAGTTCTCGTCCCAGGTGTTCTCCTGGTTGTCGGTGAGGGTGCCGCGACGGAAGCTGAAACTACCCAGTCGCGGATAATCGCGACCGTCGTTAAACTCGGTCTGGAGCGGCCGACCGCGGTGGGCGGCTCGGGAGGAATCCGGTTCCTGCGGGGACTCCGGGGAATTTTCAGTAATAGACATCCCTGTCATTGTGGCAGAACCGCAGCGCAGGGGAAACAACGCCGGCTTTCTGGTCCGGCAGAATCAGACGATCCGGCGGGGACGCCGGTAAGGGGGAGGCACCAGTGAACTCTGTGAGTGCACCAGCGGTACCGACAGTCGTGTCCGTCATCGGGCCGGAGCGTGACGAGGTGGTGGCCGTGGCCGCGGCCCTTCAGGAGAGGGTTCCCGGCCGACGGTTCGTCGTCGGTGCGGGACCGGACACCGCCGGTGGCGTCATCGCCGTGACAGCGGGTCGGAAAGACAACGACGGTGAGGACGGTAAGGACGCAGCGATCGTCCGTGCGGTCCGCGACGCCATGGGTGGCTGTGTCGTCTACAGCGGGGGAGAACCGGCGTCACAGACTCCACTGTCGACCGAACCCGGCGTCACTGTCGTGCCCTGGGACGGTGACGCGGCCGACCGGAGGAACATCGACCGGCTCGCCGAGGTGGTCATGGACCGTTGGATCGACGTACCCCGGTGGGTCTCCGACGCCCGACGGGCAGACGCCGACCGCATCGACCGGGTACGGGTGGCCGTCCGTCTCACCGCTGAACGTCATGCGTCCGACCTGCTGGAGACCGACATGCCTGCGTCCGGGGACACCGCGACGTCGGACGGTCGGGGACGGCTTGACGCGCTGTTCCGGGCCCGGCTGCGCTGCACCGTGCTGGAACACGGTGTGGAGTGGCCGCACCTGCCGGAGTCTCCGGCCCCGGCCGGGGTATCACCGGTGTCCGGTGGTGACCGGCAACGGGAACTGCTGGTCCTCGTGGCGTCCTGCGGTGCGGGCCTTGCCGCCGCCGTGGCGGTGGGTCGACTGGCGGGGCCGCTGGTCGGCGTCCTCGTGGGTGTGGTCGTCGCCGCGGCACTCGCCCTGGTGCGTCGGCGGATGCTCGCCGGGGCACGCCGGGAACGTGACCGGGCGGCGGGGGCGGCGCAGCTGCGTCGGCAGTGGGGTGCGGTGGCCACCGAGGTGGTCTCCCGGCTGCGGGTGCCGGCGGTGGCGGACGCCGTGGTGGCTGAAACGACAGGGGCGAAGCGATGAGCGGCGACTGGTTCGATCTGGGCGGGCTCGACGGACTCGACGGGCTGGACGGTCTGGAGCCGGTGGATCCGGCGACGGACGGGCACCTGATCCTCGACATCGGCGACGTGAGTTACGGGCTGCCGGCGTCTCACGATCTGGGAGAGGACGCGGCGGAGGACGCCGTGACCCTCACCGACGACCGGGGCATGGCGGTCTGTTCCGACACCGACGGAGACGGACACGTCGACCGACTGTCTGTCGTGGGCTTTGACGGCTCCTGGTCGCACTGGGAGCGCGGCGGACAAGCCGGTGACACGGACGCTGAACCCCCCGTCACCCCCACCGGGCCCACGGATAACTGGACAACCGGTGGGTGGGAATGTGTGGAACGGGGGGAATGGGGTTAGGCTGGGGTGGTTAAGACGCGAACTCACCACCCTTGTCAGGAGAATTCATGACCATCCCCGGGCTCGTCGGCCAGGCACCCACCACGAATCAGGAACTGCTGCAGTGGATCATCGACGCGGTAGCTCTTTTCGAGCCGGCGCAGGTCGTGTTCGTTGACGGCTCTGTGGAGGAACGCGACCGACTGTCCCAGGAGCTCGTCGACGCCGGCACTCTGATCAAGCTCAACGAAGAGAAGCGGCCGAACAGCTACCTCGCCCGCTCCAACCCGGCCGATGTCGCCCGCGTGGAGTCCCGCACCTTCATCTGCTCCGAGAAGCAGGAGGGCGCCGGCCCGACCAACAACTGGGCGCCGCCGGCTGCGATGAAGGAGGAGATGACCGAGCACTACAAGGGTGCGATGAAGGGCCGCACGATGTACGTCGTGCCGTTCTGCATGGGTCCCATCGACGACCCGCAGCCCAAGCTCGGCGTCCAGCTCACCGACTCCGCCTACGTGGTGCTGTCCATGGGTGTCATGACCCGCATGGGCCAGGCAGCCCTCGACAAGATCGACGCCACCGGTGAGTTCGTCCGCTGCCTCCACTCCGTCGGCGCCCCGCTGGAGCCCGGTCAGGAGGACGTCGCCTGGCCGTGCAACGACACCAAGTACATCACCCAGTTCCCGGACACCAAGGAGATCTGGTCCTTCGGCTCCGGCTACGGCGGAAACGCCATCCTGGCCAAGAAGTGCTTCGCGCTGCGCATCGCGTCCGTCATGGCGAAGGAAGAGGGCTGGCTCGCCGAGCACATGCTCATCCTCAAGCTGACCAGCCCGGAGGGCAAGGCCTACCACATCCTCGGCGCCTTCCCGTCCGCCTGCGGCAAGACCAACCTCGCCATGATCACCCCGACCATCCCGGGCTGGAAGGCCGAGGTCGTCGGTGACGACATCGCGTGGATGAAGTTCGGCGAGGACGGCCACCTCTACGCCGTGAACCCGGAGAACGGCTTCTTCGGTGTCGCGCCGGGCACCAGCTACGGCTCCAACCCGATCGCCATGGAGACCATGGATGCCGGCAATACCCTGTTCACCAACGTCGCACTGACCGACGACGGTGACGTCTGGTGGGAGGGCATGGGCGACGCCCCGGCCCACCTCATCGACTGGAAGGGCAACGACTGGACCCCGGAATCCAACGAGAAGGCCGCCCACCCGAACTCGCGCTACTGCGTGCCGATCGCCCAGTGCCCGTCCGCCGCCCCCGAGTTCAACGACTGGAAGGGCGTCAAGGTCGACGCGATCCTCTTCGGTGGTCGCCGTGCGGATACCGTCCCGCTGGTCACCCAGACCCATGACTGGAACCACGCCACCATGGTCGGTGCGCTGCTGGCCTCCGGTCAGACCGCCGCCCAGGAGGGTGTCGTCGGTACTCTGCGCCACGACCCGATGGCGATGCTGCCCTTCATCGGCTACAACGCCGGCGAGTACCTCGCCCACTGGATCGAGATGGGCAGGAAGGGCGGCGACAAGATGCCGGATGTTTTCCTGGTCAACTGGTTCCGTCGTGGCGAGGACGGCCGTTTCCTGTGGCCGGGTTTCGGCGAGAACTCCCGCGTCCTCAAGTGGATCGTCGACCGTATCGAGGGTCGCGTCGGTGCCGATGAGACCATCGTCGGGGACACCGCCCGCTACGAGGACCTGGACCTCGAGGGCGTCACCGAGCCGGAGGCCGACATCCGCGAGGCGCTCACCGCGCCGGCGTCCCAGTGGGCCAACGACATCGAGGACAACGCCGAGTACCTCAATTTCCTCGGCCCGAAGGTCCCGCAGGAGATCCTCGACCAGTTCGACGCACTGAAGCGGCGCGTCGAGGAGGCCGTCGCCGCTGAGAAGGCCGGCGTCTAAGGGTTCTCTCTCCCCCCTTCCAGAAATCCTCACCTCCTGAGGTACGCTCCCGGGCTTTCGTGCGTACCTCAGCCGGTGAGGATTCTTCCGCGTCCGAGGCGGGGTCAGGAGGCGGGGCCGCGACGTAGGGTGGAACGCGATGGTCCACTCCCATGATTCCTGCGCCCCTGACCTCGCCCGCGACCTCGCAGTCACTGGCGCGGTCGATTTCCGTGCTGCCTCCGCCGCTGACATCGCCACGACTGCTCCGGACGCGGAGCCCCTGACAGCTCCGCAGCGGGTGTCGCCGGTCGTCGCGATCACACCGCTGAGTCTGCCCACCGAGGTCATCGCCCGGTCGGCACAGGTCCCGGTGGTTGTCATCCTCGGCTCTCCGGTAGACCCGGAAATGTCGGCACTGCGCCGGGAACTCACCGGGGCGGCATCCTCCGCGGGACTGCGGTGGATCCTGGCGGTGGCGGATACTGACCGGTTCCCCCGGCTCGTGGCGGCGTTCCGGCCGGTGTCGATGCCGACCGTCGAGGTCGTCGCCGACGGCACCGGTATTGCAGCCTGGACTCCGGAGGACGGTCTGGGGGAGAACGGCGTGGACTGCGCTGACTGGGTGTCGACGGTGGTGGGGCGCGTCGCACACCGGCTGGCAGGACTGCCGCCGGACACTCTGGTCGATGATGCCGAGGCGGCTGATGTGCGAGGGAAACCGGGCAACGGCCCGGATGCCGCGGATTCTGTGGCGCTCACCTCCGATCCCCGGCTGCGCCAGGCGGCGGATCTGGTCGGCAGTGGTGACCCGGAGGGTGCGGTCGCGCTCTACGAGACGCTGCTGGCGGAGTACCCAGACCTGGCGTCGCAACAGGTGCTGCAGCAGGCGCGGGTGGCAGTGGGTGTGCTGGTACGGACGAAGGAACTGGACCATCGGGCGGTCTACACCACGCTCGCCGGAGCACAGCGGCTTCTCGACGCAGGAGACGCCGTCACAGGGACTGCCTCGATGACACTCGATGATCTGCTGCGTACCGCTGATGTCCTTGTCCTCGATGACAGGCCGGTTGATGCGGTCGACCTGCTGTCAGGAGCCTTGTCCAACTCAGCGGCAGGGCGACCGGCGGCGGAGTGCGAGCAACTCCGTGTCCGTGTCCTTGACGTCATCCGGCTCCTGGAGCCGGGCGCGTCGGCGGCGGAACGGGCCCGACGGAGGTTGGCGTCCGCCCTGTTCTGAGAGGTGGCTGACGGGACGCCTGGTCAGGTGATGTCTGTCGGTGCCGCTACATGTCACGGGGCGATTCAGCTCGGGCCACCCTCGAGCGGTTCATCGGACGAGGTCGCGGGCTTCGGCGTCGGTGATCATGGCGCCGTGCAGCCTTTCCAGCAGGGCGGGAGCATCGAAACCCACTCCGATGAGCACGACTTCGTTGCCGGGTGTGAGACCGGCTTCCTGCCAGCCCGCCGCGGGCCGGATCGACAGATCCGGACCGGCCTGGTGCCAGATCTGGGCGTGGGGCAGCTGGTCGGCGAGCCAGCAGTATCCTTTCGACCGGACCAGTCCGGTGGTGGCACGCAATGCTTCAAGCAGACGTCCACGGTCGAGGGGACGGTCACTGCGGAAGACGACTGAACTGATGCCGTACTCCTCGGTCTCCGGGGCGTGGGGGTTCGCCAGTTCCTCGGTGTACCCCTCGTAGGTCCGTGCGGTGGCCTCACTGAACAGGTTCGCGCCGAGGATCCGGTCAATGATGCTGACGCCGTGGCACAACCCGTTGACCAGGATGTCTACCTCCGCACGCGGATTCATACGTCGCACCAACGTCATCGTCGCCGCCAGCCGGTCGGCGGAGACCAGATCGGACTTGGTGACGTAGATCCGGTCAGCGAACTCGACCTGGTCGACGAGGAGGTCGGCGACGGTGCGTTCGTCGACCGGGGTCGCGCCGCGGTCGACGTCCGTAAGGCGGGTGTGCCTGCCGATCCGGTCGAGGAACTGGCGGGCGTCCACCAGAGTGACCATCGTGTCGATCGGGGCGATGTCCGCCAACCGGGTGCCGTCCTCCCACTGCCATTGGAAGGTTGCGGCGACGGGCATCGGTTCGGAGATGCCGGTGGACTCGATGAGGATGTGGTCGTACTTTCCGGAGCGGGCCAGGGTACCGACCGAATCGACGAGGTCCTCGCGCAGGGTGCAGCAGATGCAGCCGTTCGTCAGCTCGACGAAGCGGTCCTCCCCGCGGGTGAGATGTCCCTCCCCGGCGATCAGGGCGGCATCGATGTTGATCTCGGAGAAGTCGTTGACGATCACCGCGATGCGACGCCCGCCACGGTCGGTGAGAACCTGGTTGAGCAGGGTGGTCTTGCCGGATCCGAGGAACCCGGACAGGACGGTGACGGGGGTCATGGAGGGGGCCTTTCGGTGGACGGTGCTTCGACCCCACCTTACTGATAATGATTTCCAGTAACGGTGGGTGGGTGTCTCCCACGTTCCTCGGCCCACTCTCACCAGGCGTAGGACTGTGGGGCAGTGCCCGGGCCGGGCCAGATCCGGTCGAGTTCTGCCGGCGTCGGGGCGTCCGGCGGGCACACCCCATCGCCAGTGGCGACCACGGGATCAGCCCGATCCGGAAGTGCTCCAGGGCGGGGATGAGCTCCTGCTCGATCACCCGGGCGCGACCGGTCAGGTGGGAGTCGGTCACGTCCCACCCGGCGAAGCTCGAGGATCCGACGTAGCTGATCTTGCCGGACGCGATGATCTCCTCCGAGGTTCCGTAATCCTGGGCCATGTCCGGACTCTGCGGGCCACCGTAGACATCGGCGGACCCGATGAAGCTCACCCCGAGGTCGACGGCGGGGTCGAGAATCCTGTGGGCGTCCGCTTCCGGGGTGGCGTCCCCGGAGTTCATGGTGCCCGGTCCGATCCTGCTGACCAGCAGGCCGGAGCGTCCGAGGTGTGCGTAGTCCATGGTGTTCATTCCCCTACCTGCGACGTTATCCGCGGTATCCGGCCTCAACCAGGTACTGACAGGGCATTGTCCGGGTCTGCCGGAGGCCTGTGCCACGCCCTACGCTGGGTGTCATGGACAGCAGGAAGAACGCGCGGGCGGCGCAGGCCGAGGTACGGGAGTTCCTCACCACCCGCCGGGCCCGCATCACCCCGGACGCCGCGGGTCTGCCGGCCACCGGTAACCGTAGGGTGCCTGGTCTTCGCCGCAGTGAGGTCGCGCACCTCGCCGGGATCAGTGTGGACTACTACGCGAAACTGGAACGGGGACAGATCGCCGGGGCATCCGCCGGAGTTCTGGAGGCACTCGCCCGTGCCCTGCAGCTCAGCGAGGCAGAACACCGGCACCTCTACGACCTCGCCAGTGCCGCCGACGGTGTCCCGACCTCGGCGCGTGGACGGTCACGCTCCACCCGTCCGCACCAGGTCAGGGCATCCCTGGAGCGGGTGGTGGACGCCATCACCGGGGCTGTAGCCTTCGTCCGCGACGAGATGCAGGATATTGTCGCGGTCAACGATCTGGGCCGGGAGTTCTACCGTCCCGTGCTCGGGGAGAAGGACGCATCCGGGGCGCAGTCCGGTCGCGCGAACCTCGCCCGCTTCCAGTTCCTCGACCCGGCGTCCCGCGAGTTCTACCCGGACTGGAACACCATGGCCCGGATGTGCGTCGGTGTGATGCACGCCGAGGTCGGACGCAATCCCGGGCACCGTGGGTTACAGGATCTCGTCGGAGAGCTGTCCACGCTGAGCGCCGACTTCGCTGAACTGTGGGCCGCGCATGACGTGAGGATCCACGGGGCCGGGACGAAACGGTTCCACCACCCGGAGGTCGGTGAGCTCACTCTCGCCTTCGAGGAACTGCAGGTCACTGCAGATGACGGACTGGCACTCTACGTCTACTCCGCGGAACCGGGGTCAGCGTCCGAGGAGAAACTGCGACTGCTCGCCTCACTGGCGGCCACTACCGACATTCACCCCTCGTAGGCCTCCTTCGCCGCCCGGAACGCGGCCCATGCCTTCGGCCACCCGACGTAGAAGGCGGCATGGGTGAGGACCTCGGTCATTTCCTCTGCGGTGACGCCGTTCTTCTTCGCCATCTCGATGTGGAATCCGAGCGAGCTGTCGATGATGCCGGACGCCATCAGCGCGGTGACGGTGACGATGCTGCGGTCGCGGGCCGGAAGCTTGTCCTCGCGGCTCCACACCTCACCGAAGAGGACGTCGTCGTTGAGTTCGGCGAACTTCGGGGCGAATTCCCCGAGGGAGTCCCGGCCGGCTGTCACTTTCTCCATCATTCCTCCTTCCTGACGGTGGGGTTGTTCACTTCCCGTTGTACACCGGGAAGGCCGAGGAATCGCCGTAGTCCCGAGCGTCCAGGGTGCGCAGGGCGTCCATGTCGGCGTCCTCGATCATGAAGTCGACCTCGGCGTTGGAGCGCATATGGCCCGGGTTCGCGGTCTTGGGCAGGGAGACGGTGCCGAGCTGCAGCGTGTAGCGGATGCACAGTTGTGGCACGCTGACTCCGTACTTCGCCGCGAGATTCTTGACCTGCGGGTTGTCGAGGATCTCGCCGTGGGCGATCGGGGAGTAGGCCTCCACCACGATGCGCTTGTCCCGGCAGTAGTCGATGAGGCCGGCCGGTGTGTTGCCGGCGTGGACGAGGATCTGGTTGACGTGCGGGGTGATCTCGGCATTGTCGATGATGTTGTCGAGATCGCGCTCCAGGAAGTTGGAGACGCCGATGGCCTTCACCTTCCCGGCGTGGAACGCCTCCTCGAGTGCCCGCCAGGCGGCGAGATTTCCCTCGTCGTAGGTGCCGCCACGGAAGTCATCCCAGGGCTGCGGGGCATGGATGAGCATGAGATCCACATAGTCCAGACCCATGGTCGACAGGGAACCGTCGATGGCGGCGACGGCGCCCTCATAGTCCTTCACCTCGGCGGCGAGCTTCGTGGAGACGAACAGTTCCTCGCGGGGGACGCCGCTCTCACGCACGCCCTGCCCGACACCGGCTTCATTGCCGTAGGCCTGGGCGGTGTCGATGTTGCGGTAGCCGACGGTGACGGCCTCTTTCACGGCCCGGGCGGCCTGGTCATCGTCGATGAACCAGGTGCCGAGGCCGAGGACGGGGATGTCGTCGCCGGTGGTGAGGGTGAGGGTGTCAGTGAGTGCTGTCATGGTTGTTCTCCTGTGCAGGTGGGTTTACGCGGGCAGTGCCGCGTAGTACTTGTCTGTGACCGGTTCCAGCCACTCGTTGGAGGTGTTTTCGCCGGGGACCTCGATGGCGAGGTGGGTGAACCAGGAGTCTGCCTTTGCCCCGTGCCAGTGCTTCACATTGGCGGGGATCTGGACGATGCTGCCCGGGGTCATGCTCACGGGATCCTCGCCCTCGGCCTGGTACCACCCCGAGCCGTCGGTACACAGCAGGATCTGCCCGCCGCCGCCGGTGGCGTGGTGGATGTGCCAGTTGTTGCGGCATCCGGGTTCGAAGGTCACGTTTCCGACGGGTACTCCCTTGTCGGTAAGCAGGGCCAGGTAGCTCTGGCCGGTGAAGTTCGCGGCGTAGGCGTCATTCTTCCCGCCGAGCGGGAAGAGGGGTTCGAAATCGATGCTGTCGGTCATGGCATCCAGGCTACGTCCGGTCAGGACACCGCACCGGTGCTGAAGGGTGCCCTGTGGGTACGTGTCTGTTCTTCGGCCGGTTCCGGCTGTTCACCACTTGACCGAGGCTACGCAGAGGTTGTTTTCCGGAATCATCGGTGGACTCTCCGAAGCCTCGACCAGTGGTGGACGTTCTGACGTGGACGGTGGGGCAGTCGCGCACATCACGCGCCCGGACCCGCGGGAACACTGCTGTCACCGGCTACGCTGGACCCATGAACGACAGTCCCGTGACCCGGCACACGATCTTTCAGAACTCCCTCATGTCGGCCCTGCTCGACGGCATCTACGACGGCGAGATGACCGTCGGTGAGCTGCTCGGCAAGGGCAACTTCGGCCTCGGCACCTTCGACGCCCTCGACGGGGAGATGGTCATCATCGACGGCGTCTGCTACCAGCTGCGCCACGACGGCACCGCCACCCGCGCTGACCTTGGGCAGCATTCCCCGTACTCGGTGTGCACGAACTTCGTGCCGCGCATCCGCCGCCGGGCCCCGGAGAACATCCGGCGGGCCGACCTCTCAGACTTCATCGACGAGATGACGCCCTCGGCGAACTACATGTACGCCGTCCGTATCACCGGCACCTTCTCCGACGTCACGACCCGCACGGTGGTGCGTCAGGAGAAGCCCTACCCGCCGATGACCGAGGCTGTCGGGGACGATGCCGAGCAGCACTTCACCGACGTCTCCGGTGTCATCGCCGGTTTCCGCACCCCGATCTACGAGAAGAACATCTCGGTCCCGGGCTGCCACGTCCACTTCATCGACGATGCCCGGACACAGGGCGGCCACGTCCTCGACTTCACCCTCACCGAGGGCAAGATCGAACTGTGCCCCGGCACGGATCTTGACCTGCGGTTGCCACTGACCTCGGCCTTCTCGAATGCGAACCTCGACCCCGAGGACCTCGACGAACAGCTGCACGCCACCGAGGTCAAGGACTGACACCCTGAACACTCCCTCGCTCCGTAGCCCGGGCTCCGACCTGCCGCCGTCATGGTGGTACGTCCCTGCCCGGGCGGTCCGTCGATTCGTCGACCAGGACTTCGTGGACTTCGTCGGCAGTCTCGCCTTCCGCGCCCTGCTCGCCCTGTTCCCAGGGCTCATCGCCCTGGTCTCGATCCTGGCTCTGTTCGGTCAGAGCGAGGAATCGGTCGTCCGGCTGCTCAACCAGTTCGAGGGGGTGACCCCGGAGGACACCTGGGAGACGGTGCGTCCGGTCCTCGAGTCGATCCTGCGCGCGCCACAGGCCGGACTGGGTCTGGTCATCGGTCTGGTGACCACACTGTGGACGGCGTCCGGCTTCATCAAGACCTTCAGCCGCACGATGAATGCGGTGTACGGGATCTCGGAGGGACGCGGCATGTTCAAGTGGAACCTGCAGATGTACCTGCTCACCGCCATGTTCCTGCTGCTGGCCGCTGTCGGGCTCATCGGGTCGGTGATCGCCGGACCGGTCGCGGAGGCGGTCGGTGAGCTGATCCACCTGGAGACCGCAGTGATCACGGTGTGGCGCTACGTCCGCTGGGTGCTGGTCATCGGGGTCGTCGTGCTGGGTGTGGGGATGCTCTACCGCATCACCCCCAATGTCCGGATGCGTCGTACCTGGGGAGGACGCCACTTCCCGTGGTACCTGTTCTGGATGCGTTGGTTCACGGTCGGTGCGACGATCGCCATTGTCGCGACGGTCCTGGCGACGGCGCTCTTCTTCCTCTATGTCTCGAAGGCGGGGTCCTTCAACGCGACGTACGGTGCACTGGCCGGCGTGGTCGTGCTCATGCTGTGGCTCTTCCTCGTCAATGCGTCACTGGTCTTCGGTGCGCTCATCGACAGTGAGGTTGTCCGGATGCGGCAACTGCGGGCCGGCCTTCCGGCCGAGGAGACCCTGCAACTGCGTGTCCGGGATTCCTCGGCAAGTGAGAAGCGCGAGTCGAAGATGGCCCGGGACGTGGAGCGGGCGCGCGAGATGCGTGAGAGTGCGGAGGCCGGCACGGAGGACGCCGACTAACCGTGGGCGTCGAGGAAGAACGCCAGCAGCTGCGGCTTGCGGGACATTGCAGCGGTCACACCCGCTGACGATGTCGAGCGCGACGTTCCCGAAGCCCTCACGCCGGTACCAGTTCGTACCCTCCCGTGCCGCGGTGAGGGCGTCGAAGTTGTCCTCGCTGGTGGTGCCGTCGTCGGGTTCGCCGACCGCCCAGGTCAGCAGTAGATGCTGCCGCTTCGTGGCGTCCGGGAGTGGTTATCGAGTGCCTCGGGTGCCCCGCCACCGCCGAGCATGAGTGCCCCGCCGGTGATGAGCAGTCGGGAGGTGGGGATGGTGCCGTAACTGATCATCTCGGCACCGCCGGAGTATCCGTACCACCGGATGTCGGTGGGGGACGCCGAGTTCGGCACCTACTTCATCGGCTACGCCAAGGATCCGGCGGTGACGGAGCAGATGCTGCGCAACATGTTCATCGGTGTCCCGGAGGGCAACCACGACCGCATCCTCGACTTCTTCACGGCGGTCACCGGATCGCTGTATTTCGTGCCCTCAGCGGCCTTCCTCAACGGTCTGGGGGCTGACCGGGTGGGACGTCCCTGAATCTTTCAACCGGGGTGACCTGCGAAGAGTGATTCGAATCACGATTTATCGGAGAATCTTCTTTCATTGGAAACGGATATGACCTATCCTTTTCTGTAACGATCACTACATATCCACACCGACTCTGGAGGACACCATGTCATGCCCCTTCAGTGGCGCCGACGACGCCACCACCATCCCCGACGCTGCAGGGCCCACCCCGAAGAAGTCCTTCCGCCGCGGAAGCAAGGATGACACGCTGGTCCGCGAGGACGAGGGCTTCTTCGGCCCGGACTCCGTCACCTGGAAGGTCTGGCGCTTCCCCGGCTTCGCTCTCCAGGCCTTCGCCCGCGCCGTGACCCTCGAGCACCTCGATCCCGACCTCGTCGCCGCCGTCGACGCATCCGGCCAGGTCTACAAGCGCACCCCGGTCCGCTACGACCGGACGATGGAGTACTTCGCCGCCGTCCTCACCGCGGATGCCCAGACGATGACCCGGATGTCCGACATTCTCATGAAGGTCCACGACCGCTCCTACGGCGTGAACCCGGTGACCGGCAACAACTTCGAGGCGAACAACCCTGACTCGCAGATGTGGATCCACGTCACCGCCTGGCACTCGATGCTCTACATCTACGAGAAGTTCGGCCCGGGAAAGCTCTCCCGCGACGAGGAGAACGAGTACTGGGAGCAGATGGCGATCTCCGCGGCGTTCCAGCCGATCCGCCAGGAGGATCTGCCGAAGACCCGTGGTCAGGTGCAGAAGTTCTTCGATGACTGGCGCGAGAAGCTGTCCGCCTCCGAGGCGGCGATCCGCAACACAGATCACATCCTCGACGGCTTCGAGACCATCGAGCCGGACCTGCCGAAGTGGCTCATCAAACTGGGGCGTCCCGTGCTGCGCAGGAGCATCATCGCCACTTACCCTCGCTGGATGCGTCCGATGCTCGGCGTGAAGCAGTCGCGGCTCATGGACTCCCTGTCCATCGCCGTATGGAAGCCGATCTACAAGTTGCTGGACGCCAACCCGAAGCTCTTCCTCTGGCTGCTCAAGCGCATCTGCCCTCGTGCGGTGCGCTACATGGAGCCACTGCTGCTCAAGACACCGGCAAAGACACCCCGCGTCTACACCCCTGAGGTGGCCCGCCGGATGTTCGGCAACCCGATGACCCCGCTGGAGCAGCGCGAAGAGCTGCTGAAGAAGCGTCAGGGTGGGGTCGGTCAGAGGTCCTACGGGCACAACCACACCGACCAGATTCTGGAGTTCGCCAACGCGGATGACGCCGAGGCCACCGAGGCGACGCTCGAGGCGGTGAAGGAGTCCGAGGAGGATCTCCGCCAGGTCGGTTAGTCCGGTCTTTTCCGCCGGTCCGTCGGTTCTACACCCGGGTGGTGCACATCACCCGGGTCTTTTCATACCCGAACCAGATAGGATGGGGCCTATGACAGGAGCAGCAGAAGACACCGTCGCTCGCAACCCCCTTAAGGTCACCACCACGAAAAAGAAGGTCCGGGGACGCCGGGCCGACGGTGAACGGTCCAGGCAGAAGATCCTCGACGCAGCCGCAGAGATCGGGGCAGAACGCGGCTACGACGGTACCTCCATCGCCGAGATCTCCCGGCGGTGCGGTCTGCCCGCCAGCTCCATCTACTGGCACTTCAAGGACAAGGACGACCTGATGGCCACGGTCATCGAGGACAGCTTCGACGCCTGGAACCAGTCCTGGGACATCGACGCCGACGGCAATATCCTCCTGGAGCTGTTCGCCATCGCCGAGCAGCTCATCGGTGCGCTGCAGGAGCACCCCCAGTTCCTCCACATCGGCCTGCCGCTGGCGCTCCAGAAGCGCACCGATGATCCGCGTCCGCGCCGGATGTACCTGCAGATGCGGGAGAACCTCACCGCCCGGTTCGAGAAGATCGGTGAGACCCACTTCTCCCACGTCCCGCCGCAACGCCGCACCGCGATCATCACCTACCTCATTGCCGGTGCCGAGGGGCTGATCATCTCCAACGAACTCGACCGGTCGGACGACGCGCCGGACATCGAGGAACTGCTGCAGATCCACGCGTCGAGTGTCATTCATATGATCATGCAGGAGGCGGACAAATGGCCGAAGGCGTGACAGGCGTGACAGGCGTGATCGGTGTCATCGGTGTCGGTGAGATCGCCGAGGCCATGGTCACCGGCCTGCTCAGCGAGGACGCCGGCGCCCCCGCTCACGTCATCCTCTCGCCGCGCAGCGCTACCCGGGCCACGGCCCTGGCCACCAGGTTCGACGCGGTGACGGTCGCGGTGTCCAATGCCGGAGTCGCGGTCTCCGCGGACGTCGTCATCGTCTCCGTGCGCCCCGACCAGCTCGCCGATGCCCTGGACGGGGTGGTTTTCCGCCCGGACCAGCTGGTCATCAGTACCCTGGCCGGCGTCGATCTCGCCACCCTGCGGGCCGCCGTCGGCGGCTCGGATGAGGGGGGTCCTGCGATCGTCCGCTCCGTGCCGCTGCCTCCGGTGGCGCGCCGGGCGGGGGTGACGCCGGTGATCCCGGCCGAGGCCCGTGCGGTGCAGCTCTTCGATCTCCTCGGCGGCTATCTCGCCGTCGCCGACGAGGAACAGATGGCCGCGGTGACCGTGCTGACCGGAGCGCAGACCGGCATGCTGCAGTACATCGCGGAACTGTGCCAGTGGGCCGCGGACAACGGTCTGGAACCGGGTGCCACCGAGATGTTCATCCGGAGCACCGTCGCCGGGCTGGAACCCGGTCTGCGCGACGCCACCACCCCGATCGCCGGACTCATCGACAACTTCGAGACCGAGGGTGGCCTGAACTGGCAGCTGCGGACCCGGTTCTTCGATGCCGCCACGTCCACCTCCCTCATCCGTGAACTCGACTCGCTGCACGAGCGCGTCCGGGGAGAGTGATGTCTGCCGGGTGGGGATGTCTTCAGCGTCAAACATCCTGACGCCGGGTTTTGACGCTCTGCGACGGTGCGACGCCCGGTCGGGTGGATAGCCTGGACCGATGGACTGGTTGAGCGCACGACGGGGAGTCGTCCTGACCGGGGCCACTACGACCTGCCGCAGGCGTCCCCGCTGGAACGCCTGCTGGGAGTGAGTGCCTACTCGGTGGTGGTGGCGCTGTTGTCCTCGTCAGTGGTGCTGCCCATGCCGCCGCCCATGCCGCCGCCCATGCCGCCACCCATGCCGCCACCCATGCCGCCACCCATGCCGCCACCCATGCCGCCGCCCATGGTGGACTCGGTGGCCTCACCCGCGGTGACCTCGGTCTCCGTGTCTCCGACGGTGACGGTGTAGGTCTCGCCGATGGTGATGCCATCGGAGGCGAAGACCACGTTGGCGAAGTCCTTCTCGCTGGTGAAGGAGGCGATCTCCGCACCGGTGGAGTCCTTGACGGTGATCGTGTCACCGGCGGACCCGTCGATGTTCGCGGAGAGCCAGCCCTGACCGTCGGTGTTGTCGGGAGTCTCAGCCATTCCGGAGGAACCGATCGCGGTGATCTCGCCACCGGTGACGGTGAACTCGCCGGCCACGTCGAGGGCGCCGTTGCCGTCGTCGGTCGGACCGTAGATGATGACGGCGCCGCCGGTGACGGTGGCGTCGCCGTTGGAGTCCAGGCCATCGCCCTCGGCGTTGATGATGAGGGTGCCGCCGGTGATGTTGAGCTGCTCACCGGTGGACTCCTCGCCACCCATGCCGCCGCCCATCTCGCCGCCGTCGGGCATGGTCGGCATCTCACCGTCGGTCAGGCCCTCGGGCATGGTGGGCATCTCGCCCTGGTCGGGGATCTCCATGCTGCCGTCGGTGCTGCCTTCCGCGGCGGCGTGGGTGCTGTCGTCGGTTTCCTCCGAATCAGACCCCGCGATGGCTGCGATACCGTCCTCGGTGGTGGTCGAGCCGGAGGCGTTGACTCCGTCGTCGCTGGAGGTGACGTCGACCAGACCGTCAGAGAGGGTGATGAGACCACCTTCGATGCCTTCCTCGGACTCGGTGACCGTGATATCGGCACCGTCGAGGATCACAGCGACCTCGGCGTGGACGCCGTCATCGCCGGTGGCCAGGGCGATGTCACCGGAGCTCATCCGGATGCCGCCCTTGGCGTGGACGGCATCGTCACCGGAGTCGACGTTGATCGTGCCCCCGTCGACGATGACGTACACGCCGCCCTTGATGCCCTTGGTCGAGTTCTCGTCATCCTTGCCGGCAGCAGCACCGCCGCCGGCGGAGATGTCCAGGTCGCCACCGGTGATGATGACGTCGGTGGCGGCGTCGATGCCGTCGCCGGCGGTGGTGGTGAGCTTCACGGTGCCGCCGGAGATGTTGACGTAGCCCTTGGTGGGGTCCTCATCCTGGTCGGATTTCAGGGCGTCGCCGGCGGACTCCACGGTCACGGTGCCGTCCTCGATGACCAGGGCGTCCTTGCCACGCAGGCCGTCGTCTGCGGCGGTGACGTTCAGCGTGCCGGACTTCACGACGAGGTCGTCGGTGGAGGTGATGCCGTCGGCCCCGTTCCCCTCGACGTTCAGTGTGCCGTCGCCGGTGATGGTGAGGTCGGCGTCGGCGTAGATCGCGGCGTTGGCGTCCGCGTCCTCGGCGTAGGTGTCGGTGTCGGAGACGGTGGATTCACCGGTCAGCGAGATGACCACGTCATCGGCGCTGGCCACGTTGATCGCCGGGCCGTCGGAGGAGGAGATCGTGGCGTTGTCGAGGATGAGCACGACCTGGGCGTCGTCGGCGGCCTCGACGGTGACGGTCTCGGTGACGTCACCGCTGATCCGGTACACGCCGGCCTCGGTGATGGTGCCGTCGTCGTAGTCGACGGCGTCGTCCGTCGAAGCGGCAGCCCAGTCGGAGTCGTCCACGGAGGACGCCTCGTTGTTCGCGTCGAGCACCTCATCGGCGGTCGGTACGTTGACCAGGTCGGCGTCCCCGTAGACGTCGGTGGTGGCGTCGTCCGTGGTGGTGGTCTCCGCAGAGGCGGAGGAGTCGTCGGAGGAGGAGGAGCAGGCGGCGAGCGCGAGGACGCCGGCCATGGAGGCGGCGGCCACGCCGCCGAGAAGGTGGTTACGCATGATGTGATCCTTGAGTTGCGGTGATGTGGGTGGTGGAGTGGATGGGTGCGAGGTCGAAGTAGTCGCGCAGGACGCGGTTCCAGCGGTTGTGGGGGAGCTCCGGGTGGAGGGCCGCCATGCCGGTGCCGAACTTCGAGATCTTCGACGGACGGTGACCGCTGTGCCAGAGCATCCGGTCGATGTCCGAGGGGCGGGAGCCGGACTTCGTCTCGACGATGACCATGTCGGGGCGTTCCAGGGTATCGGTGCCGACACCCCGCCAGGTGAGGTTCGTGTCGACGGTGGCGCGTCCGACCCCGCCGCCGGGGAGCAGGAAGGTGGTGCGGTCGTAGGTGCCCCACATCACCGGTGCGAGGTCGGCGGCGTGGATGTCGACTCCCGCTTCACGGGCCTGACCGAGCAGGTCCTCGGCCCAGGCGACGGCACCGGGGGAGAGCCGGTCATCGGCGGCCAGGGCGGCGTCCTCGCCGGTGAGCTCGTAGCGGGACTTCACGGTGACGCCGCGGGCTCCCTCGACCTTGAACTCCAGGAAGGATGCTCCGGTGTCGAGGTAGGTCCGGGTCCGCAGCTTGAACTTCCGGCGGCGGGGCCGGGCCGCCATCATGAAGCTGGCGAGGTCCGGGGTGTCGAAGTAGACGGACTGGTAGCTGTGGGCGGTGCGGCCGTCGATGGTGAGGACGCGGGTCTCCGGGGCCTCCTGCTCCAGCCGGGTGAGGACGTCGGTGAGTGCGGCGGACCTTAGGACGTACTTGCGGTCGACCCTGGTGAGCATGGCTGCTTCGGCGTTGAGTTCTTCGAGGCTGACGGATTTCATCGCTGGGCGCTCCTGACGGTGGACGGGACGGTGGACGGGACGGTGGTGGATGCGGTGATCATCTCGGACTTCGGCGCATCGAGCGTCGAGCGGGAAGGAAACAACCGGTTGCGTCCGTTGGTACGGACCGTGGCGGTGGCCAGGGTGGTGTCATTGACGAAGTCGATGGACCGGATGGTGGCGTCGATGACCTCGGCACCGGTGCGGGCGTTGATCTCCCGGGGCAGCTGGGTCGGATCGGTGACCGCGGCATCGAGGCGGATCTCCATGGTGCGCACGCCGTTGGACAGCAGGCGGGAGTCGGCGACGGCGAGGACGGCGAGCAGGACGGCCATCAGGCTGATGTTGAGCGGGGTGACCTCGGAGGACATGCCGGAGATGAGGCCCAGGGCCAGCGCGGCGAAGTAGTAGGCGACCTCGCGCTGGGAGATCTCGGAGGACCTCAGGCGGATGATCGACAGGACGCCGAACAGCCCGAGCCCGAGACCGGCGCCGACGGTGGTGGAGCCGAGGACCTGGCTGACGGCGAGGACGCCGACGTTGACGCCGAGGAAGGCGACCACCAGATCGGAGCGGTGGTGGCGCGGGTAGTAGATGCCGAAGACGAGGATCGAGATGGCGAGCAGATCCACGAGGACCATGATGGTGGAGGAAGACATGACCGGTTCCTTTTCTGTGGTGTTCCGGGGGCGGACCCGGGCGGGTGAGTGCCGATGACGGAAATAAGAATGTGTCCCCCACTTGGGCGAATCCTGTGAGCCGGAATATGAGTCTTCGGTAGCTGTGCGCACATCCTGCGGGCAGTGCCGGGTTTTCCTGCCGGTTCCCTGTGGCCGTCGTTGTACACAGGACATGACATGGCTTTATGTCGGAATTCTGTGGGTTGACCGGGAGTCTGAATCCGTACCGCGAACGCAGTATCGGACGGATACACCTGCTGCGGTACGGGGTGTACGCGGACGGGGGATGCATCGGGCACTCATCCGATGAAGGATCAGTATTTATATTTCACGGTATTTGTTAAGGAGAAGAACGATGACCGACGGGATGCGCCGTCCCTGGTCCGGCGGCGTCCGCAATAATGGCGTCATGACCCCTCAGCGCCGGATCCCCGCCCCGGTGATCGACCTCGCCGTCGTGGCACTGATCCTGGTGTCCACCGCACTGCTCGGCCCCAGGCCCTCAGGCGACCCCGGACCACAGGGCGGGCCGCCGGCCCCGGACATGCCGGGCGACCGGGGCGGCTTCAGCGGCTTGACCGGTATCGAGGACCCCGACCGCTTCTGGTTCATCGTCCCGGTCGCCGCAGTCCTCGCCGCCGCGGTCATACTGCTGCGACGCCGGTGGCCCGTGCCGGTGTTCGCCACGACCCTCGTGATCTACACCTCCACCGTCGTCCTTGAGCTTCCCGTGATCGGTGCCGGGATCGCCGTGATCGTGGCCGCCTGGTCGGTGGCCACCCGTCACACCCGGACGATCACGCTGGTGGTCGGCATCATCGGCACCGGGGTGGTCGCGCTGCTCAGTCTCATCTACTCCGGGGAACTCACGCTGGACCCGCAGGTCTTCCAGGTTGCCGCCGGGATCGCCATCGCCGCGGCCCTGGGGGACAGCACCCGGTCGCGGCGGGAGTACACCGCGGCAATGACCGAACGTGCTGAACGGGCCGAACAGACCCGTGAGGCCGAGGCACGCCGGCAGGTCGCCGAGGAGCGGTTGCGTATCGCCCAGGATCTCCACGACACGGTCGCCCACCGTATCTCGGTGATCAGCCTGAACGCCGGGGTGGCGTCCGCGGCGGTGGAGATCAACCCGGACAAGGCCCGTGAGTCACTGGGGACGATCCGTACCGCGTCCCGCGAGGTGCTCAGTGAGATCGGCGTCCTGCTGCGCTACCTGCGGACCGAGGACGGCGAGACCGCCGCCTCGATGCCGCAGCCGGGCACCGGTGAGATCGATGCCCTGGTCCGTACCGTCCGGGACTCCGGCATGTCCGTCACCTACGACCCCGCGACCGACCTGGACCGGGTCGACGAACTCACCGGCCGGGTGCTCTACCGTGTGGTGCAGGAGGGCCTGACCAACGCCGGCAAGCACGGGTCCGGTCACACCGTGACGTTGAAGATCGACGTCCTCCCCGGGTCTGTGACCGTGGCCGTCTCGAACCCGGTCTCGGACACGGACCGGAACCAGCCGGACGCGCCCCACGGCGGGCTGGGACTGACCGGCCTGCGTGAGCGGGTCGCCGCCGCCGGCGGTACAGTCCGCACCGGCACCGACGACAGCGTCTTCCGGTTGGACGCCGAACTGCCCCTCAGATGACCCCCAGCCGAAAGGACACCCCGTGATCTCCGTACTCGTGGTCGACGACCAGGCGCTGATCCGCCAGGCCGTCGCCGACATCATCTCCACCCACCCCGACATCGAGGTCGTCGCCACCGCCGGTGACGGGGAGGACGCGGTGGACCTGGTCGCGTCCCTGCACCCGGACGTGGTGCTCATGGACATCCGGATGCCGGTCCTCGACGGCCTCGGCGCGACCGAGCAGATCTGTGCCGACCCGGCGAATGCGTCGACCCGCGTCCTCATCCTCACCACCTTCGAGGAGGACGAGTACGTGGTCTCCGCCCTGCGCGCCGGGGCCGGCGGGTTTATCGGCAAGGGCGCCGAGCCCGAGGACATCGTCCGTGCGGTGCAGGCGGTCCATGCCGGGGACTCGCTCTTCTCCCCGGCGGCGACCCGCAGCCTGATCGCCCGGTACATCGACGTGCCGGACGCCACAGGGCAGGGCGGGGCGTCCTCCGGTGGTGCCGGTGCCGTCTCCGAGGAGGCGGCGCAGGAACTGGAGCGGCTGACCGAGCGCGAGCAGGAGGTCCTGCTGCTGGTCGGTCAGGGACTGTCGAACCAGGAGATCGCCGAGAAGTTCTTCATCTCCCCGCATACGGCGAAAACGCACGTCAACCGGATCATGTCGAAGATCGGCGCCCATGACCGGGCGCAGCTGGTGATCCTCGCCTACGAGAGCGGGTTGCTTGTCCCGGGCGCCTGATCAGCCTTGCGTCGACGGTCACGGCGCACCAGGTACACCACGCAGATCACCGCGGCGATCGCGCACAGGACGTAGATGACCGTGGAGAAACTGTCGATGGTGTCCGCCACGCGGTGGTAGTTCGCCCCGAGCAGGACGCCTGCCCAGATGAGCACCGCATTCCACACCGATGAGCCGATCAGCGTCAGCAGCGAGAACTTCACGAGGTTCATCCGGTCGATGCCGGCGGGGATGGAGATGAGACTGCGGACGCCGGGGACCACCCGGCCGATGAGGATCGTGGCGTCCCCGAAGCGGTCGAACCAGCGCAGTGCCTTGTCCACGTCGCGGCCGTCGACCAGCCAGATCCGGTCGGCGATCGCCCGGAGGCGGTCGGCCCCGATCGCCGCCCCCAACCAGTACAAGATCCAGGCACCGATCAGGGAGCCTGCGGTAGCCCAGATGAATGCTGCCAGTGCGCTCATGTGCCCCTCGGTCGAGGCGAATCCGGACAGTGGCAGGACCACCTCGCTGGGGATCGGGGGGAAGACCGTCTCGATGAGGATCGCCAGGCCTACACCGGGGGCGCCGATGGTCTCCATGAGTGAGACGAGCCAGTCGAGGACGGAGGAGATCACGTGGGGCCTTTCGGGGGAGATCTGGTCAGGAACGACAGAACACCCCATGGTAAAACACGTTTACCTGGGGTGCTCTGTGGATTGACTGTGAATCCGGAGGGGCGGGTGTACCGGGCGGGTCACTAACCCTTCAGCGACGCGACCGGGGTGAATCGCTCGCCGTACGTGGCGGCGAGCTCCTCGGCGCGGGCGACGAATCCGGCCACACCGGTGGTCGGGTAGTCGGCCGGGGCGTCCTCCGGCAGCGTCGCTGCGGCCGGGCGGGCGTAGTTGGTGATGAACTGGCGGGTACCACCGGTCCATGCCGGGTAACCGATACCGAGGATGGAACCGATGTTGGCATCCGCATCCGAGGTCAGCACGCCCTCGTCGACACACTTCTGGGTCTCGATGGCCTCGATGAAGAGCATGCGCTCGACGAGGTCGTTGAGGCTCGGGCCGGCCTCACCGGCGGAGACGGTGGAGTCCAGGCCGTGGCCGTCGGTCGCGGCCTCGCCGTCGGGGACGGTGACCGGGGTGATACCGAGCTTCTCGGCGAGCTCACCACGCAGACCGGACCAGAGGCCGGCACGCTTGCCGTTCTCGTCGTACTCGTAGAAGCCCTTGCCCTCGAGCTTGCCGGGGCGCTCGAAGTGGTCGAGCATGGCGTCCACCAGGGCGTTGACGCCACCGTCGTCGACGGTGACACCCGCAGCATCTGCGGCGGCCTTGTTCTCGGCACCGATCTTGCGGGCCAGCTTGAGGTTCAGCTCGTCCTGCAGCTGGAGCTGCGGGGCGGGGTAACCGGCCTGGCGGCCGGCGGATTCGATGACGGCCGGGTCGACGCCCTCGACGAGCATGCGCATCGCCTCGTTGAGGACGGTGCCGATGACGCGGGAGGTGTAGAAACCGCGGGAATCGTTGACGACGATCGGGGTCTTGCGGATCTGGCGGGCGAAGTCGAGGCCCTTGGCCAGGGTCTCCGGGGAGGTCTCGGCGCCGGAGATGATCTCGATGAGCGGCATCTTGTCGACCGGGGAGAAGAAGTGCAGACCGATGAAGTCGCCCTTGCGGTCCACGCCCTCGGCCAGACCGGTGATCGGCAGGGTGGAGGTGTTGGAACCCAGGACGGCGGTGCCCGGCACGGCGGCCTCGATCTCGGCGAAGACCTTGTGCTTGAGCTCGGTGTTCTCGAAGACGGCCTCGACGACCAGGTCGACGTCGGCCAGGTCGGCGTAGTCGGCGGAGGGCTTGATGCGGCCCAGCAGCTCGGCGGACTTCTCCTCGGTGGTGCGGCCGCGCTTGAGCGCCTTGGCCTCCAGGCCCTCGGAGTAGGCCTTGCCCTTGGCGGCGTTCTCCTCGGAGATGTCCTTGAGGACGACCTCGATACCGGACTTCGCGGCGACGTAGGCGATGCCCGCGCCCATCATGCCGGCGCCGATGACGCCGATCTTCCTGAAGGTGGTCTTCGGGAACGGGGTGCCGTCAGCCTGCAGCGGGCGGGAGCCGCCGCCGTTGCAGTGGTTCAGGTCGAAGAAGAAGGCCTGCATCATGTTCGTCGAGGTCGGGCCGGTGACCAGCTCGACGAAGTAGCGGGTCTCGACGGCCGTGGCGTCCTCGATACGCTTGAGCTGCGCACCCTCGACGGCGGCGGCGAGGATCGCCTTCGGGGCGGGCATCGGGGCGCCCTTGACCTGCTTGGTGACGTTGGCCGGGAAGCTGGGGAGCATCGCGGCGAGCGCCGGGGTGGACGGGGTGCCGCCGGGGATCTTGAAGCCCTTGCGGTCCCACGGCTGGGTAGCGTCCGGGTTCTCGGCGATCCAGGCCTTGGCGGCGTCGACCAGCTGGTCGGCGGGGACGACCTCGTCGATGAGGCCGATCTCCTTGGCAGCCTCGGCGTTGAACTGCTTGCCGGTGGTCAGGACCTTGGTCAGGGCTGTGGCCAGGCCGAGCAGGCGGGTGACGCGGGTGACGCCGCCGCCACCGGGCAGCAGCCCCAGGGTGACCTCGGGGAGGCCGACCTTCAGGCCCTTGGCGTCGGAGGCGATGCGGTGGTGGGTGGCCAGGGCGACCTCGAGGCCACCGCCGAGGGCGGCACCGTTGATCGCGGCGACGACCGGGACGCCGAGGGTCTCCAGGGCGCGGAAATCGGCCTTCATACCGTCGCACATGTCACGGGTGGCCTCAGCCTCGGCGGGGCCGGCGGTGATCATGGACTTGATGTCGCCGCCGGCGAAGAAGGTCTTCTTCGCGGAGGTGATGACGACACCGGTGATCTCCTTGGCCTCGACCGCGGCCTGCAGCTTCTTCACGGTCTCGGCGAGGGAGTCGCGGAAGGCGTCGTTCATGACGTTGACGGGGGCGGACGGGTCGTCGATGGTCAGGGTGACCACACCGTTGGCGTCTGCGTCCCAACCGATGATGTTCTCGCTCATTGTTGCTCCTTGTTGAGGTGGTGGGGCGCTTAGACGCGCTCGATGATGGTGGCGACGCCCATGCCGGCGGCGACACAGAGGGTGATCAGGGCATAGCGTCCGCCGGAGCGGTGCAGCTCGTCGACGGCGGTGCCGGTGATCATGGCGCCGGTGGCACCCAGTGGGTGACCCATGGCGATCGCACCACCGTTGATGTTCAGCTTCTCGTCCGGGATGTTCAGCTCGCGCTGGGCACGCAGGACGACGGAGGAGAACGCCTCGTTGATCTCCCAGACGTCGATGTCCTCAGCCGTCAGACCGGCCTTGGCCAGGGCGGCACGGGCGGCCGGGGCCGGGGCCGTGAGCATGATCGTCGGCTCGACACCGGTGGTCGCGGCGGTGACGACGCGGGCGCGCGGGGTCAGACCGTTCTTCTGGCCGGCGGCCTCATTACCGATGAGCAGCAGGGACGCGCCGTCGACGATGCCGGAGGAGTTACCGCCGTGGTGGACGTGGTTGATCGCCTCGACCTGCGGGTACTTGTTCAGCGCGACGGCGTCGAAGCCACCCTGGTCGCCGACCATGGCGAAGGCCGGGCGCAGGCCGGCGAGCTTCTCCGGGGTGGTGCCGGGGCGGATGGTCTCGTCGCGGTCGAGGACGGTCAGGCCGTTGTTGTCCTTGACGGGCACGACGGAGTTGGCGAAGCGTCCCTCCTCCCAGGCCTTGGCGGCGCGCTCGTGGGAGCGGGAGGCGTAGGCGTCCAGCTCGTCACGGGAGACACCGTCGAGGGTGGCGATGAGGTCGGCGGAGACACCCTGCGGGATGAAGTCGTTGTAGAAGGAGGTCTCCGGGTCCATGGCGAGGGCACCGCCGTCGGAACCCATCGGGACGCGCGACATGGACTCCACACCACCGGCGAGGACGAGGTCGTCGAAGCCGGAGCGGATCTTCATTGCGCCGTAGTTCACGGAGGTCAGGCCGGATGCGCAGTAGCGGTTGAGCTGCACGCCGGTGACGGAGTAGGGCAGGCCGGCGTTGAGTGCGGCGGTGCGGGCGATGTCCATGCCCTGGTCACCCAGCGGGGTGACGACGCCGGTGAGGATGTCCTCGATGGCGCCCGGGTCGAGCTCCGGGTTCCGCTCCAGGACCTCGGTGACGAGGCCGGAGAGGAGGTCGACGGGCTTGACGGTGTGCAGCGAGCCGCCCGGCTTGCCCTTGCCACGCGGGGTACGGATCGCCTCGTAGATGAAGGCCTCGGGGATTCCCGAAGCGGATGCGTCAGTCATAGTGGTCCTCACATCTGTGCTGTGTTGCCGCCGTAGCGCAACCTGTGTCGCCGATCACTATAACCGCATATCGGTCTCCGGTGGGCAATCCCCGGCGAATCGGGGGTGGTTTCTTTTATGCCCTCTGCCTGCGGTTTTGTCCTGTGAACCTATGTTGGCTGCTCACCGCTTCCGCAGGACCAGCACGAGGTTCGAGACCCCCACTTCGCGCAGCCCGGGCACCTTGGTCATCCACCAGGCCCACGACGGGTGGTACCGGGGGAAGGACGCCACGAGCTCGGCGTCCCCCCTGTCCTGCAGGGTCTGCGCGTACTGCAGGCCGTCGGCGCAGGAGACATTGAACAGGGACTCTCCCCACCGGTTCTTCGGTGGGTGACCGTGCGTCTTCTCGTACCGGCGCGCCGCGAACCCGCCGCCGACATAGTGCTGCCACAGGCCGGTCTCGTGGCCGCCGAAAGGCCCCAGCCAGCAGGTGTAGGAGTAGACCATCAGTCCGCCGGGCCTGGTGACGCGCAGCATCTCGTCCGCCATCCGCCACGGGTCGGACACGTGCTCGGCGACGTTGGAGGAGTAGGTGAGGTCGAAGGCCTCGTCCGCGAAGGGCAGGTCCATGCCCGACCCCCGCACCGAGGACGCCAGCCTGATCCCCGCCGCCGCCATCTCGCCGACATCGGGTTCGCAGGTCACGTAGTTGTCGACCCCGGCCGCGGCGAAGGCCTGCCCGAAGTAGCCGGGTCCGCCGCCGACGTCGAGGATCCGGGTGCCTGCCAGGGAGGCTCTCCCCGCGGATGTGGTGGGGCCGGCGTCCGCCCAGATGTCGGAGAGGATGCTGACCGTGTCTGCGGCGAGGTGCCCGTAGAACCGGTCGGGGTCGGACTGCTCGAAGCGGAAGTCGGCGAGCAGACCGAGGGACCGGCGCAGTGTCGCGCGGCGGCGCAAGGTAGGGAGGGTCGTGGTGGCCGACGTTTGCGTCACCTTTTCCGCCGATCCGTGGCAGCGAACGGCGGAAAAGGTGACGCAAATTCGGCGGTTGCAGGTGACGCGGGTGATGACGCGGGCATGCGTCGATCATGGCACAGTGTGACCGGAACCCTGGCCAGTACGGCGGCGGGGGAGTACGCTCCGCGGATCATGAGCCAGCAGTACAACCTCAGCAACCTCAACGCCCCGGTCATCCCCTCGCTGACTGAGCAGGACGCGCGTCCGCCCCGTGGTGCGGGGACGCTGTGGTGGTTTCCTCCGGTGGTCAACGACCGTGCGGCGCGGACGACGGCGATGCTGGTCGTGGTACTGACGGTGGTGACTGTCGTGGTGTCTCTGCTCGGGTTCGGCACCGCGGCACTGGTCCTCAATGCCCTGCTCTTCATCGGTTTCGTGCTCCGGGTGCTCGCCGGGCCACGGTTCGACCCTTTCGGCCAGCTCTCGGTGCGGTGGCTGGCCGGTGCGGTGTTCGGGGAACCGCTGATGACCGCCGGGCCGCCGAAGCGGTTCGCGCAGGGGATCGGGGTGGTGTTCTCCGGGGTGGCGCTGGTGCTGCGCCTCGTCGGGGGAGATATCGCGGTGGTCGCCGCCGATGTGGTGCTCGCACTGCTGGTGGTGGCCGCGTCCCTGGAGGGTTTCGCCGGGTTCTGCCTGGGCTGCCGGATCTTCGCCTGGCTGCAGCACCGTGGCATGATCAGTGCGGATATCCGGGCGGACTGCGCGGTGCGGTGACTACCGTGCGGCGTGACGCACCGCACCGGCCACCAGAGCGCCGACCACGCCGACCGCGGCGAAGAGCAGGAACGCAGCAGTTCCACCGGAGGTCGCGGACACGATCCACCCGGTGACCGACGGTCCGACGATGCCGCCGATCCGTCCGATGCCCAGTGACCAGCCCACACCTGTGGTCCGTGCCTGCGCCGGGTAGGACCTCGTCACCCAGCCGTTGATCAGCGTCTGTGTGGCCACCGCCCCGTAGCCGGCGACCGCCGCCAGAACGAGCAGCAGTGCGGTGCCGTCCGCCCCGGAGAAGGCGAGGACCGCCAGCGCCCCGACGAGGAAGGACGCCGTCACCACGATCTTCGACCCCCACCGGTCTGCCGCCCATCCTGCGGCGATGCCGCCGACGATCGCTCCGAGGTTGAAGCACAGCAGGAAGTTCAGCGAACTGGAGAAGCCACGTCCGTCGTCCTGCATGAGTGTGGGCAGCCAGGTGTTCGCCCCGTAGACGAACAGCAGGGAACAGAAGCTCATCACCCAGAACATCACCGTGGTGGTCCGAATCCCGGGGGCGAAGATGGCCCTCAGGCCGGCCCGTGCGGCGTCCCGACGCTCCTCGCGGGACGCCGCCACCGACTGTTCCTCGGCGGATTCCGGTAGCCACCGCCACGCCGCCGGAAGGACAGTGATCAGCGGCAGAGCGGCGATGAGGTACATCCAGTGCCAGGAGAACTCGGGGATGATCCACTTCGCCAGCAGGGACGCCGCGACGCCGCCGACCGGATAGCCGGACTGCATGATGACGTAGGCGACGGCGGCGCGGTCACGTGGGGCGAACTCGGTGGTGAACGCCGCGGCCAGGGGCATGACGCCACCCAGGCCGATACCGGCGAGAAAGCGGACGACCGCGAAGAACTCCGGCCCGGGCGCGGCGGCGCAGAGGACCATCAGCACACTGAACCAGGTGACGCAGGCGAGGAAGGTGCGCTTGCGCCCCCACCGGGAGGCGAAGGTCCCGACGACCAGTGCGCCGAGGAACATGCCGACCAGGGCTGCGGAGCCGATGTTGCCGGCCTGGCCGGAGGTCAGGCCCCATTCGTCGCGGAGTCTGGACAGGGTGGTGCCGTAGACGACGATGTCGTAGCCGTCGAAGGCGATGGCGCCACCGCAGATCGCCATGATCCCGACGGGTAGGCGGGAGGGGGAGGACGCGTTGAGGGCACCGGTGGTAGGGGGTGTGTTCACGGTTCTTCTTTCACACTGCGGCGCCGATGCTGGTGCCGGCACCCGGGAAAATGAGCGTGGTTAGCCTAGCCTCTCCCGAGGTGGGGAGGAAAACCCTGCTGCGTGGGTACGGTGGTGGCCCGGCGTCAGAACCCCGGCGCATCGTGGACGCACACCCGCTGGAACTCCTCCGTCCCGTCCGGCACGCGCCAGTAGTGCAGCCGCCGGGCTGCGGCCGTGTTCGTCTCCAGGTCGACCCGGTAGGCCGTCGCCCGGTCGTCGCGGACCAGGTAGGGCGCCCCACCTGCATCGGAGATCCGGAACTGGTGGGGGCGGGTGGTGCGCTCCCCGTAGCCGCTGGCGATCCACATCATCACCGGGGGCAGTTTCCACCGCAGGGCTTCGCTGTCGTCGATCACCCGACGCACGGACCCGAGGAACCCCACACTGAACCGGAAGCGCAGCGGGTGGGTGGCTTTCGCCGCGGCGTCGACCCGCCTCGCCCACTCGACCCGGATCTCGAGGTCCAGCTGCTCCGAGAGGTCGGTGAACTCGTTGCCGATGAACGGTCGCTCAGTGTGTACGACCTCCACCTCGGTGCGCACCCGGCGCCGGGGCCCCTTGGACTGCCCCGCACCGGGAAGTGTGGTCGGGACGTGGACGCCGGCCCGGCGCAGCCCCTCCAGCTCCGCCACGGATCCCGCAGGGACACCGACCGTGACGTCTTCCCTGGTGAGGGAGGGCTCATCAGCGACAGCGCCGTTCACCGCCACCCGGGGCGGTCCACCGGTGCGCAGTGGGGGAGCGTCATCCACCACGGCGCCGTCGCTGCCCTCGCAGCCCGGTGCGACCACGATCTTCAGCGCGCCACGGAGCTCCCCGACGGACTGCACCTGCACCGCGATCACGTCGCCGACCGACACCGAGGTACCGATACCGGTCCGCGTCAGATAGGAGGACAGCCCCGGCACGACCTGCACACTCACCTGGCTCTTCGCCATCACCCCGGCGACCCGGGACCCGTTGTCCGGCCGGATGTTCGCGAACAGGAGATCGCCGGCGAAGCAGTCGGCCGTCCACGTCAGATCGTGGGCGGTGCGGGGCGCATAAGTGCGACGCTAGCAGGGGAAGTCACCCCCAGAGTGTGAGTGTTACGGTTGTTGCCATCATGAAAGTCCTACTGCTCTGCTGGCGCGATTCCCGGCATCCCGAGGGCGGCGGCAGCGAGGTCTACCTCGAGCGCGTCGCGGAGTATCTGGCGTCCCCGGCGGGAGGACGTCACGACGTCACCTTCCGTACCGCGCGCTACCCTGGTTCCGCCCCGGTGGAGCACCGGAACGGGGTGACCTACGTCCGTGGCGGTGGTCCACTCACCGTCTACCCGCGGGCGTGGCTGGCCATGCTGTGCCAGCGGTTCGACGTCATCGTCGACACCCAGAACGGCGTCCCCTTCTTCGCGCGCGTGTTCGGGCAGGGACGCGCCGGGCGGCCGGACGTGGTGCTGCTGACCCACCACTGTCACCGTGACCAGTGGCCGGTCGCAGGCCCTGTCCTGTCCCGGATCGGCTGGTTCGCCGAGTCCCGGCTCTCCCCGCGGATCCACCGGCATACCCCGTACGTCACCGTCTCCGCGCCGAGCGCGGACGACCTGGTGGGCCTGGGTGTGGGCCGGGAACGTATCACCATCATCCGCAACGGGGTGGACGCCCCGCCGGAGCTTCCGCAGGACGCCGGGGACGCCGTTCCCTCGGGCGGCGTCCATCTGGTCACCCTGTCCCGCCTCACCCCGTACAAGCAGATCGAACATGCCCTGCACGCGTTGGCCGTGGTCCTGCCGGATCATCCCGGCACCGTGCTCGACATCATCGGTGACGGGTGGTGGTCGGAGAACCTGCGGCAGTGCGCCGCGGACCTGGGAGTGACCGACCGGGTGGTCTTCCACGGTCATGTCTCCGAGGAGGTCAAGCACCGGCTGCTCGCCGGCGCCGCGGTGCACCTCATGCCGAGTGCGAAGGAGGGGTGGGGGTTGGCCGTCATCGAGGCCGGACTGCACGGTGTGCCGACGATCGGCTATTCCTCCTCGGACGGTCTGCGTGACAGCGTCGTCGACGGTCAGACCGGCCTTCTGGTGGATTCGGAGGGAGGTCTCATCACGGCGCTGGCGGGACTGCTGGATGACCCGGAACGGCGCCGCGAGCTCGGGGACGCCGCCCGTGAACGGTCACGGAACTTCTCCTGGGACCTCACCGGAGAATCGTGGAAATCACTGTTGAAGAGAATTCATCGTCCGCGCAGGTAGTCGTGTAGTTTTCGCGGTGATTTCCGGATGAATAACCGGTGATGGACCTGAGGGTAATTCTCTGATTCGGTACAGTGGTCGGGTGTTCTTCTGACGAGAGCCGTAACTGCTACAGCTGGAGGAGATGACCGATGACTGCAGTGCGAGCCGAGCACCTCTACAAGGTGTTCGGGAAAAAGCCTGGTGAAGTGATCCGGAAGTTGGAGGCGGGGGCCGATCGGAGCGAGCTGACGGACCTGGGGACCGCCGCCGTGATCGACGTGAATTTCGAGGTGGAGGAAGGAGAGATTTTCGTTGTCATGGGACTGTCGGGGTCCGGTAAATCGACCCTGATCCGTATGATCAACGGACTCTGGAAAGCCACCGCCGGATCTGTCGAGGTGATGGGGAAGAACATCGCCGAACTCGACGGGAAATCGCTGCGCGACCTGCGTGCCAAGCACGTCTCCATGGTGTTCCAGCACTTTGCGCTGCTGCCTCACCGCAGCGTCCGCGAGAACGCCGCCTATGCCCTGGAGATCCAGGGGACTCCGAAGGCGGAGCGTCTGGCCAAGGCCGATGAATGGCTCGCCAAGGTCGGACTCGAGGGCTGGGGCGACCAGCTCCCCGGTCAGCTCTCCGGTGGTATGCAGCAGCGCGTGGGGCTGGCCCGTGCGCTCGCGGCGGAGACCGACATCCTGCTCATGGACGAGGCCTTCTCCGCCCTCGACCCGCTGATCCGTACCGAGATGCAGGACCAGCTCATCGAGCTGCAGCAGGACCTGAAGAAGACGATCATCTTCATCAGTCACGACCTCAACGAGGCCATGAAGCTCGGTGACCGCATCGCGATCATGCGCGACGGCCGCGTCGCCCAGATCGGCACCGCCAACGAGATCCTCACCAACCCGGCCGACGCCTATGTCGCCGACTTCATCGCCGACGTCGACCGGTCCCGCGTCCTCACCGCCGCAGAGATCATGACGCCGATCGACAAGGCGGAGTTCGAGTCCGACCCGGACTCCGGGCGCTTCCCGGTGGTCCAGGCGTCCGACACGGTCTCGGACCTCTTCGAGCACTCCGCCTCCACCGACGGCCCCATCGCCGTCGCCGAGAACGGTTCCGTGGTCGGCACCGTCGAGGCCGGGGACATCGTCTCCGCCATGGCGACGCCGGACTACGAGTACGACGACGCTGCAGACGCCGCCACCGAGGAGGATGAGAACTGATGGGTACCTTCGCCAATCCTGATGTCCCGCTCGGAGACTGGATCTCCGACTTCATCGACTGGTTCACCGACGTCTTCGGCTGGCTGCTGGACTTCATCGGTACTGTCCTCGACGGACTGCACGACGCCTTCCACTGGGTGCTGGACACGCCGGTCTACTACGTCATGATCATCGTTTTCGCGCTCATCGCCTGGGCTGCCGTCTCCTGGAAGGCCGCCGTCTTCACCGCGCTGGGCTTCTACCTGGTCCGCGCGGTTGATGAGTGGCCGCAGGCCATGGAGACTCTCTCCCAGGTGCTCGTCGCCGTGCTCTTCGCGGTAGTGCTGGCTGTTCCGCTGGGTATCTGGGCCGCGAAGTCGGAGACCGTCTCGAAGATCGTCAAGCCGGTCCTCGACTTCATGCAGGCCATGCCCGCCCTGGCGTACCTGGTGCCGATCATCGTGATCTTCGGCATCGGCGTCACCCCGGGCATGATCGCCACCCTGATCTTCTGTATGCCTCCCGGCGTCCGCTTCACCGAGCTGGGAATCCGCCAGGTCGACAAGGAGACCGTGGAGGCCGGTCGCGCCTTCGGTGCGACGGGCACCCACATCCTGTTCCGCATCCAGCTGCCCCTGGCCCTGCCGACCATCATGGCCGGTATCAATCAGGTCATCATGCTGGCGCTGTCCATGGTGGTCCTGGCCGGTATGGCCGGTGCCCCGGGCCTCGGCGCAGACATCACCAGCGCGATCAGCAGCATCAACGTCCCGCTGGGTGTCAATGCCGGTGTCGCCGTGGTGATCCTCGCGGTCTTCCTCGACCGTGTCACCGCCGGACTCGGCAACAAGACCCCGCTGGCCAAGGCCCGCGCACAGCAGGCCCAGGACGCGTAGGAGGACATCATGCGCACCATCACACAGAAGACCCGCACCGTCGCGTCCGCCCTCGCGATCGGCGCACTCACCCTCTCCCTGGGCGCCTGCGGAGCGAAGAACTCCAATGACGAGGTCGAAAGTGACAACGGCAATGAGCCCTACGCCGCACGGTTCGCCGACTGCACCCCGGGTGAGAACTCGTCGGACGTCAACGGCATGGACGTCGACGACGACAAGAAGATAACCCTTGCCGCCTTCAACGGCTGGGACGAGTCCTTCGCCGCATCCCACCTGCTCAAGTATGTGCTTGAGGACGAGGGCTACTCCGTCGACATCGAGGCCCTGGATGCCGGCCCCGGTTACACCGGTGTCTCCCGCGGCGACATCGACGTCGTCATGGACACCTGGCTGCCTGTCACCCACGAGGAGTACCTGGAGCAGTACCAGGACTCGATCGAACCGCTGGGCTGCTGGTACGACAACGCGGTGCTCACGCTCGCGGTCAATGAGGACTCTCCGGCACAGTCCATCGCCGATCTCAAGGACATGGGCAGCGATTACGGCAAGAGGATCGTCGGCATCGAGCCCAGTGCCGGCCTGACCGCCCAGACGGAGAAAGCCATCCCGGTCTACGGTCTGGACGACTGGGACTTCGTCACCTCCTCGACCCCCGCGATGCTCGCCGAGCTGAAGAAGGCGACCAACGCCGGTGATGACATCCTGGTGACCCTGTGGCGTCCGCACTGGGCCTACGACGCCTTCCCGGTCCGTGACCTGGAGGATCCGGAGGGTGCGATGGGTGGTGCGGAGAACATCTACAACTTCTCTCGCACCGGCTTCGGCGACGACAATCCCTATGTCGCGCAGTTGCTGCAGAACCTGGTCCTCGACGACGAGCACCTGGCGTCCCTGGAGAATGTCATGTTCTCCGACGACAACTACGGCGGCGAGAACCTCGACAAGGCCGCAGCCGAGTGGGCTAAGGACAACCCGGAGTTCATCGAGGAATGGAAGGCCGGCGCACTGGGCGGAAAGTAGTCTCCGCCGCACCCCGGTATCCCGGTACACGATCGTGACGGATCCTGACCTCCAGGACAACGGAGGCGCGGGATCCGTCACGAATGTGTACGGCCGGACGCCGGCCGGAAGCTCACCGCACGCGGTAGAGCTCCCACCCGTCGGCCGACCACAGCAGTTCGTGAGGGGACGCCCCGTCGGTGAGAACTGCGGGGACGCTGACCCCGGCGTCCTCCGTGGCGTCGGTCTCGACGAGCACCAGGTCGACACCCGCTTCGGCCAGGCCGTCGTCACCGGCGGCGAGACCGGACAGCAGCCGTACCGTGTCCGGGTCCCCGTCGACGATCCGCCCGTCGACGACGAGGTAGCCGGGGTCCACCGGCGAATCAGGCAGCATCTTCAGCAGCGGGTCAAGTACCGGGCGCCCGTCGATGATCCGGTAGTTCCCCGGCGGCCACAGCAGGGTGCGTCCGGCACCTGCGTCCTCCACCGCAGTCACGGCGTCGGCGTACCCGGTATCCGACGTCACCGGACGCAGGTCGGAGACATCCACGGGCAGTGCCGGGACCTGCAGGAAGGCCAGCGTGCCGACGATGAGGGCCGGTACAGCAGGCGCCACCCGCGGCACCAGCACATCGACCCGGGCGAGTAGCACGACCAACGCCGGCAGTGCGAGGACCACGTACTTCTGGGTGTCCCGCAGCAACCCGGCGCCGGGGAGGATCTCCAGCACCTCACCGAGCACCGTGAGCCCAGGCCCGGTGGCCAAGAGGGCAGGTGCCAGCACCGCACCGACACCCAGTACCGACAGGCGCAGCAGGCCGGAGGGCCGTTCACCCCGCCACCACAGCACCACCGCCACGACTACAGCCACCACCGTGAGCAGCACACCGGCGAGCGGCACACGGTGATCCGGCACGGCGCCCGCGTTCCAGATCCCGCCGAGTCCGGCGAGTGCGCCGAGTGTGCCCACCCACGGCTCCGCCCGCGCGGCGAACAGGGACGCCCCGGCCGCATCAGTGAGCGTGGCCGAGGCGTTCCCCAGCGACGGGATCAGCCACGGCAGAGACAGCACCGCCCCGGCGACCACCGGGACCAGGGAGAACACCCGCCAACCGGACGCCACGACCGCAGTCACCACCGCCAGGACCAGCCCGGTCGGTGTCAGCGCGCACACGGCCAGAACCACCACGAGCAATACCCGTCGCTTCTCCAGCGCCAGCCACGCGACGAGCGGCAGCAGCATCCCGGCGGCGACCACCGACCAGTGGCCCTGCAACAGCCGCTCGGCGAGATACGGGTTCCACAGCACGAGGAAAGCGGCGAGCGCCTGCCCCGAACGGCCCGCTCCGAACCACCGCGCCAGCACAGACCCGCCCCATGCACCGGCCACACCGCAGGCGCACATGAGCAGTCCCACGACCACCGGCGGGGGGATGACCGGGGACAGGACGGCGAGCACGGCGTCCTGTGGAACGGCGCGGGCCAGGCCGTCGGCCCCGGTGGCGAGGTCGTTGAGCGCCATGGACCCGGGCACGGACAGGTCGCGCAGCAGCAGGGCGGCGTCCCGGTCCCACCCCGCCACGACGGCGACGGCGAACGGCCACAGCACGACCGCCGTCAGGACCACGCACCATGACAGACGCCACCGGACCCCGGTGCGGGATCCGGTGGCGTCGGTCGTGATGGTCACTTCTGCAGGGTACCTGCGGTCAGGTCACTCAGCCCTTCCGCGCGCTGCGGTGCAGCACAAAGCCGATGATCAGCAGGATCAGGCCGATGAGACCCGCACCCCACGGCACGTAGGTGCCTATGAGGTTCATCTGCGACAGGCCGTCCTTCGCCCGCTGCATCTGTGAGTCCTGGGTGGCCTGGTTGAACTCGCCCGGGAAGTACAGTGCGGTGCGGGTCGGATTCGCCAGCTCCTTCTCGCGGTTCTCCGGCTTCGCCATTTCGGCGGCTTCCTCGTCATCCTGCGCGTAGTACATCCACACCTCTTCGGCACCCTTGACGATCACGCCGGTGTCCGGTTGGACGTGCAGGGTGCGGTTGACGGTGTAGTAGCGGGACATCTCGACCTCGGGGCCGGTCTCGTCGTCCTCGTCCCAGCCGTCGACCTCGTCGCGGGAGAGACCCCAGGTGGACGCCGGGAACTTCAGCCGCAGTGCCGCCAGGGACTGCTTGTCCGCCGCGGAAAGCTCACCGTCGGCGTTGAGACGGGACTCGACCGCCGGGTAGAGCTCGGTCGGGGCGACGGTCTGTTCGAAGCGGTACACCGTCTCACCCTTCATGGTCTCCTTGTCGACGAAGTCGATGTCCTGGCTCTTCAGGACCTGACCGTCGAAGTAGGGGTACGCCTTCTTCTCGGTGCCGAAGGGGAACTGGTACTGCAGGCCGTCACGGACGAACACCGGGGTGTCCTCCTCGGCCACGCCGCCACCGACGGTCGGGGAAGTCATGTCGAAGGAGGAGACAGGCTTGTCGACCGGGAAGGCGGTCTTCCGGGTCAGGGTGACGCGGTCGATGGTCGCGGCAATGAGGTTCTGCGGCTCAGGCAGGTCGGTGCGGAAGACGGTGTTACCTGCCTCGAGGGTCACCTCCTTGTCGGTGGTCGGTTCCTGGGCGATGATGTGGCGCTGGTTCTGCAGCGGCACGTCGGACCAGATGAAGCAGGAGACGGTGGCGTTGTCACCACGGCATTCCCGCTTGTCCGCGTTGTCCCCCACAGGCTTCCCCGCGGCCAGAGCGGCCGCGTCCAGCAGGCGTCCCTCCGTCTCATCGGTGACCGTGTAGGACTCGATGTCCTTGGGGATCACCTTGCCCTTCGGCAACACGTAGATCGGCAGGGCAATGGCGATGACGATCAGCGCAGCACCGATGACGATGAGCGCGTGAGAGAGAACCTTTTTCATGCGGTCTAGTTTAACGGGAGAAACCTCAATCCGGGGGTAGGATCGTCGAAGATCATGTCGACTTCCACGCAACAGCCGTCACCGGGGCCATCCACGCCGTCACCAGCGCAGGTCCGCCTCCCGTTCATTCCTGCACTGGAGGGGCTGCGTGCCGTTGCCGCGCTCGGCATCATACTCACCCACGCCGCCTTCCAGACCGGCAACGACACGGGCGCGGTCATCAGCCGCGTCATGGCGCGCACCGACTTCTTCGTTCCCGTCTTCTTCGCGCTCTCCGGGTTCCTGCTGTGGCGACGCCACGCCGCCGACTTCACCGTCTCCCCGGAAGGACGCCGCAACTGGGCGGGCTACTACGTCAAGCGACTGGGCCGGATCATGCCCGCGAGCCTGATGCTCGTCACCGTCGTCATCGCGCTTTTCCCGGTCGCCGGCGATCCGGGCGTCCTCCAGATCGTGGCGAACCTCCTGCTGCTGCAGAACTACGTCCCCGACGGCATGATCGGCGGTCTGACCCACCTCTGGTCATTGTGCGTGGAGATGTTCCTCTACCTGGTCATGCCGCTGCTGGCCCTGGCGGTCGGACGCCGACGTCGCGCGGTCCGGGTCGCCGCCATCGTCACCGTCGGAGTGCTCAGTGCGCTGTGGCCCTTCCTCGCCGGGCCGCGGTCCGGCGACCTCAACCCGCACATCATGCCCTGGGCGTTCTTCGGCTCCTTCTGCGTCGGCCTGCTCGCCGCGGAGACCGAGGGGTGGCTGGCGGAGGTCGACGGCTCCCGGCAGGCGACCGTCCGACGGTGGGCCGGACGCCGCCTCGTGTGGATCTCCCTGGCCGTCGGGGTGCTGGTCCTGGCGTCCTTCGACGGGCCGGAGGGCCTGTCCTCGGCGTCACCGGCCGAGTTCTTCCGCCGTACGACCTGCGGGGTCGCGTTTGCCGCGGCACTGGTGGTGCCGGTGTCGCTGGCCCCGCGGTCCCGGTTCCTGGAGAGCACGGTGATGCAGGCCCTGGGACGCTGGTCCTACTCGATCTTCCTGTGGCACATGGCGATCCTGTCGCTGGTCTTCCCGCTGCTGGGGATCAACCTGTTCAGCGGCGGCTACGCGGCGCTGCTGCTGGTCTTCGCGGTGACCGCCGTCCTGTCGGTACCGGTGGCCGCGTTGAGTTACGCGCTGGTGGAGGATCCGGCGCGCCGGGCGGTCTCGCGGTGGTGGCGGACGCGGGTCGCGGCGAAGGAGGCCAGGAAGACCGAGGTCAGGCCGACGACGAGCGCGAGCTGCACGACGGAGGAGTCGCCGGCGTAGCCGTCGGTGCCCCACGGGCTGCGGGTGAGCAGCAGGGTCGCCAGACCGCCGGACATGAAGAGGACCCACAGCGGCTGGACTCCGGACCACACCCGGGGCCGGTACCGCAGCACGCCCACGGTCGCCGCCGCCGCGAGGACGCCGGGGATGCCGGCGAGGACCCAGCTGACTCCTGCCCAGGCGACGGCGGTGGCCGGTCGCGTCAGGCCTGCGACACGGCCGGTCGGCATCACGCAGTCTGAGGTTGGTGCGGCACCCACGGAACCGACCTCAGGTTGCGTGATGCCGACACTCTTCCTGTCTCCCCGGCCCCGCCACAGCAGCAGTGCCCAGACCCCGAGCAGCAGGACAGCCGCTCCGAGCCCCGCCGCCAGCCAGGTCCGGTAGACCGACGTCGGGGAGAAGTCCACGGACACCGCGTCGGCGAGGTCCTCGTCCGACATCTCCGGGGCGAGGTCCGCGGGGACGAGCCACCCCTGTGACCAGCCGTTGACGGTCACCGGCTCAAGCTCCACGTCGGTGTCGTCGGTGTCGTCGGTGTCCAGGGTCCCGACCCGCCCGGCGTTGACCGAGGAGGGGGTGTAGACGATCCGGTCGCCGCCTCCGGTGGACGCTGCTGTGGCTGCTGTGCCCGTCAGATTCTCCAGCTCCACCCACCGGGCGGTGCTGTGCACCGTGTGCTCCCCGGGGGTGAGGTCGAGGGTCTGGCCGCAGCGCACGGCGTCCCCGTCGACGGTGGTGTCGGCCGTGCAGTCCGCGGTGGAGACCTCCACCGTCGCGCCGGGTTCCGGCACAGTGATGATGCGCCGCATCGTGCCCTCCGGGATCTCCTGACCGAGCACCCACCGTGAGACCTCGCGTCCTTCCGGGGACGGTACGACGATGTCGCGACGTGGCGTCATATCGGTGCCGTCTGGTGCGGTGAGCGAAAACTCGCTGATCCCCGTCTGCCCGAAAGCGCCGGTGATGCGCAGCTCGACGCGGTCCGTCTCGCCCGGTGGGAGGGTGAAGGTCTCCTCCCGGCCGACCGGCACCTGCACGGTGGAGGACGCCACGGTGTCCCCGTCCCGCAGTGTCGTGACATGCATCCGCAGGGCCGACCCCTGGGCGCGGGCGGTGAGCCGCAGCTGCCCGACCGGCTGCGCGAGCTCCGCTGTGACGGACTGGTTCAACGGGGAGCCGGACGCCGGGTACCAGGCGGTTGTCGGGTCTCCGTCGACGGCGGCGGAGACGGGGGAGAGGGTGTCCGCCCCGCCGAAGGACGTCGGATCGTCACCGGTGGAACTGGGGATCAGGCGTCCGTTGGTCTCGCGGACGGTGGTCTGTTCGCCGGTGACCGGGTAGTCGCGCACCGGGTTCATCGCGCTCCACGGGTCACCTGCCGCACGGATCGCGGAGTCCGGAGAGGTCACGGTGCCGTAGGAGTGCCCGCGCAGGGCGGGGGTGTCGGTGACGGTGACCGGTCCTGTGGCGTCGAGACCGGTGATGTCGGTGGCGTCCCCGGTAAGGATGCGGTCGCGGGGTTCGCCACCGTCGGCGGCGGCGAGCCGGGGCAGGACCTCCGGCCCACCGGCGACAACATCCAGGTCGTCGACGTGCACGGTTCGCGGGGCGGTGGTGGCGGCGCCGCCGTCAACCCTGAAGATCCGCACGTCACCGTCGCCGAAGGACGCCTCCTCGGTGAACCCTGGGGAGTTGCGCAGTGTGCGCAGCACCGACCTCGCGCCGGGCGTGTCGGCGACGCGGGTGAGATCGGAGCGGACCAGCAGATAGCCGACACCCTGCTGGATCAGCGTCGCGGCCAGCGAGTCGGAGGACGCCCCGGTGTCGAACTCGCGCTGGACACCGTCGATCCCACGGATAGCCTCGGGCGGGACCAGCGGTACGGCGTCCCTCACGACCCAGGGCACGTCGAGCAGAGCCTGGGCCGGTTCATCGCGGGTGTTGCCCCAGTCCTGTCGGGCGGACGCGGCCCTCGGCAGGATCATCGTGCGGGATTCCGCCGCACCGTTCGCCGGGTCATTGAGCCAGTCGGCCGCGTCCGTCCAGTAGGAGGGTACGGACCGGTAGCCGTCGGCGGGGACCAGGCGGGCGGACCAGGCGGGGGCCGTGATCGTGGCGACGAGCAGGCCGACGGCGGTGACCACCACCACCTGCCGGTGCTTCTCCGGGTATGCCCACTGGCTCCGCTCAGGCCAGGTCATCCGGCCCAGCAGGTGGGCGATGCCGATGACCAGCGGCAGGTGGACCAGGGCGTCGAACTTGTGGAGGTTGCGCAGCGGGGCGCCGGCACCGTCGAGGAAGGACCGGGTGGCGTCCTGGACCGGGGAGAACGGCCCGGCGACACCGAAGATGAGCAGCCCGCAGCCCAGCATCACCAGCCACACGTGCCGGTAGGGCAGCCGGGTACGGGACACGCCCGACAGCCCCCACAGGCCGAGCAGTGCGAGGGCCAGCGTCGCGGCGACGAAGACCGGCTCGCCGACGAGGGCGGCACCGGCCTGTCGTTCATCGGAAAGGTAGGGCGTCCAACTGGTGGTGCCGCGCAGCACCTCGCCGAGGCTGAACCAGTGGGTGGTGATGCCCGCGGACTCGATGTAGTCGGTGAACGGCGGAGAGTACCGGCCGAGGATGAGCAACGGTCCGGTCCACCAGAAGCACGCGAGGACGCCCGCCGGAACCCACCAGGCCACGAAACGCCAGGCGGTGCGTCGTCGTTCCCGCGTCCGGGCGCAGGCTCCGGCGACGACCCACCAGATCACCGCAGGTACGACCGCGGCCAAGGTGGCGACCGCGTTCACCGCCCCCAGGCACAGCGCCGCCACCGCCGAGGAGCAGGCGGCGGTGGCGACCTGTCTGCGGGTCGGGGTGGGCGCCCCCAGGACCCGCACCACCGGCAGCAGGATCCACGGCACCAGTGCGATCGTCCACGCCTCCGAGGAGATGGCGCCGAGGGTGGTCATGATCCGTGGCGAGAGCGCGAACAGTACCGCGGCGACCAGGCGTGACGCCCGGGACCCGGTGTCCAGGGCATCCAGCAGTTTCACGGTACCGGCGAAGGCGAGCGTGAGCAGCAGCGCCCACCACAGCCGTTGGGTCAGCCAGTCCGGCAGCGGGGAGAGCAGGGCGAAGAACAACCCGTGGGGGAAGAGGTAGCCGTAGGCCTGGTTCTGTAGCTGGCCCAGAGGGAAGACGTCGGTCCACGGGGAGAGCGCCTGGTGGAGGAACCCCCACGGGTCCGCCACCAGGTCGTGCTTGGTGTCCGCGACGGTGAGCAGCGGTGCCTGGGCCAGACACAGCACGAGCCAGGCGCAGGTGGAGAGAATCCACCCGCGCCTGGTGAGCGTGGGAGTCAATGCAGCTGAGTCGGTCAGCGCCGCTCACCGTACTGGACCGAGCCCAGGACGGCGTCGTTCGCGTCGACGTTGTTCGACGGCAGACTGGAACTGTCGGCGACCATGCCGACGCCGACAGCGACAAGACCGCCGAGGACGACGCCGACGACGGCGGAGGCGACAGCAGGGCCGAGACTACGGCGGGGCGTGGAGTCGGTCTCGAAGGGCATGTGTTTTCTGTCCTCTGGTCTGGTGCTGCTGTGACTGTTACTGGAGCGGCTCGTCGAGCGGGGGCACGACGAGCACCGGGACACCGGCGTGCTTGACGAGATTGTCCGCCACGCTGGAGTGCAGGAGCGACTGCCATCCGCTCAGCGCCCGGGTACCGGCGACGATGAGATCGACATCCAGCTCCTGGGACGCCTCGACGATGGCGCTCCACACGGCTGTGGAGGACTCTACCAGGTAGGGTTCGGTCTCGAAACCAAGTTCGGCGGCAAGGGCGACGCCGGCGTGGCTGATCTCCGTGGCATCGACGTACGCCGGATCGGTGGAGTAGTCCGAGGGGTCTTCATTGATCCCCTGGCCGCCGGTCGCCAGTCCACCCACACCGGCCGCGCGGGCGGCCTGACGGTGGATCGGTTCCCAGGCGGTGATGATGTACGCCTTATGGGTGGACAACAGCCGTGCTGCATAGCGGATGGCGGCTTTCGCCTGGTCGGAACCGTCAAAGGCGATGAGGACAGAATCGGTGGGGGTGTTCGTGTCGCTGCTCATGCCCACGAGAGTAGTCCCACCACGTACCGTCGGGAGGATGAACGCCCGAAGGCCCACCCGCACCACCACCCGCAGATGCACAACCGCTGTGGCGCTCATGGCCGTGTCCGCCGCCCTCTCCGGGAGTCTCCTCGGCGCATGTACCCCGGATTCCTCCGACACCCCGGACGGCGACGCCTCCCCCGCCGCGTCCGCCACAGAGAGTGTGGAGACCACGCCGGGTACCGCGCCCGTCGAACAACCCGTCTCCTGCGTCGGCGAGATCGACCCGGCGGATTCTGAAGCGGTACGCCGGGCGGCGGCGGCCACCCTCGCAGTGGGGGTCACCGGTTTCGACGACGCCGCTGCCGCGGTCGACGCCGGCGTCCGGCACCTCTTCATCGGGTCCACCACCGACCAGTCGATGCTCAACGGCCAGGGTGACCCCGCCCGTTCCCTGGCCGCCCTGCAGGAGCGTGCCGGCGGCGACCTCACCGTCTCCGTCGACGAGGAGGGCGGTCAGGTCCAGCGGCTCGCCGATCTCACCGGATCGCTGCCCTCTGCCCGGGAGATGACGGCGACCATGGCCCCTGAGGAAGTCGCCGAACTGTTCACCGACCACGCCCACAAGCTGCGTGATCTCGGCATCACCATGGACTTCGCGCCCGATGTCGACCTCGACGGCGGCGAGGCGGTCAGCGACAACGCCATCGGCGACCGCGCCTTCTCCGACGACCCCGCCGTCGTGGTGGAGTACGGCCGGGCGGTCATCGACGGGTTGCTCGCCGGCGGCGTCACCCCGGTGATCAAGCACTTCCCGGGCCACGGCCACGCCACCGGGGACTCGCACCTCGGCACCGTCACCACCCCGCCCATCGACCAGATGGGACCGGACCTGCAGCCCTTCGCCGAACTGGCACAGGTCCCCGGGGTTGCGGTGATGGTCGGCCACATGCAGGTCCCCGGCTTCGACGTCGGCGACGTGCTCGGTGCCGAGACACCTGCCTCGCTGAACCCGGCGTCCTACGGGCTGCTGCGCAACGGGGTCAATGACGCGCCGGGCTTCGACGGCGTCATCTACACCGACGATCTCACCGGCATGCAGGCGATCACCGACCACTTCAGTCCCGGGGACGCCGTGACCAACGCACTGCGCGTCGGGGCAGACGCCCCACTCGTGTCCTCCGGGATGGACGCCGACTCCGTGGCCGGCGTCCTCGACGCGGTCGTCGCCGCGGTCGCCGACGGTGCGCTGGATCTCGGTGTGGTGACCGCGGCGGCGGACCGGATCTGCAGTTCAGTGCAGGCAACGGACGTGCCGGAGCCCGTCAACAGTTAAGGTATGGGGCGTGAGCAGCAGAACACATGACGTCCACGCACCCCGACGCGCCAACAGGTCCCTGTTCCGGCGCCTCTGGTGGATGTGGACCCTGCTCGGAGTGCTCGGGATCGGCGGCGTCCTCTACGCCACCGACCTGGTCATGTCCGAGGGGACGGTGCCCCGTGGCGTGACTGTCGGGGGTGTCGACATCGGGGGTATGTCGCCTGACCAGGCGGAGATCCGGCTGCGCAACCAGCTCGCCGACCAGGTGAAGTCACCGGTGAACGTGTCCGCCGGTGGCCTGGAGACGACCGTCGACCCGGTGACCTCGGGGTTGAATGTCGACTGGGACGCCACCGTCGACCAGGCCGGCGAACAGCCGAAGAACCCGATCACCCGGCTGACGAGCTTCTGGCAGACCCGTGAGGTCGGCACTGTCAGCCACTTCAACGACAACCTCCTCGCCGGCACCGTCCGCCGGGTCTCTGACGACCTCAGCCAGGACGCCTCGAACGCCACCCTCGCCATCAACGACCAGGGCAAGGCCGACATCACCGATGACGTGGACGGTCAGAGCGTCGAACAGGACGCCGTGGATGAGGCGATCCGTGACAACTGGCTCAACACCGACCACAAGGTGAGCGTGGACGCCGACGTGACCAGCGCCGACATCAACCGTGAGGAGGCTGACAAGGTCGCCCGCGAGGTCGTCGACAAGGTGACCTCCGGTGACCTCGTCTTCGCCGGCCGCGACAATGCCGAGGGAGTGCTGCGTCCGGCGGACATGGGACGCATCGTCACCTTCGTCCCCGACGGGGACAGCCTGCGCACCGACTGGAACAGCGAGGCCGCCAAGGAGATCCTCACCGAGCAGCTGGGTCAGACCGAGGTGGAGTTCCGTAACGCGAATTTCGAGGTCAACGGCAATGACCTCACCGTCATCCCGTCCCAGGACGGGGTGGAGATCGACTGGGAGAAGACCCTCGACAAGCTCGAGGACAAGCTCCTGGACACCCGGGAGCGCCACCATGACGTGACCTACAACGACCGTAAGGCGACGTACACCACCGAGATGGCGGAAAAGGCGACCTTCGACGACGTCATGGGTGAGTTCTCCACCGACGGTTTCGCCAGCGACTCCGGTGTGAATATCCGTCGGGTCGCTGAGCAGGTCAACGGTGCGATCGTGCTGCCGGGTGAGACCTTCAGCCTCAACGGTTACACCGGTCCGCGTGGTGAGGCGCAGGGGTATGTGGACGCGGGCGTCATCCAGGACGGCCATGCGGACACCGCCGTCGGTGGCGGCATCAGCCAGTTTGCCACGACGCTGTACAACGCGTCCTACTTCGCCGGTATGGAGGATGTCGCGCACACGGCGCACTCGTACTACATCAGCCGGTACCCGGCGGGACGCGAGGCGACGGTGTTCGAAGGTGCCATTGACCTGCAGTTCAAGAACACCTTCGACACCCCGGTGCTGATCCAGGCCTCGGCGGACAGTTCCTCGGTGTCAGTGAAGCTGCGCGGCGTGCGGCATGTGGACGTGGAGTCCATCCCGGGTGCGAAGACGAACTACACCGACCCGGAGCGCATCGAGCTGGAGGGCGACAAGTGCTCCGCCTCCTCAGGCTCGCGCGGGTTCACCACCACGGACACCCGCGTGGTGCGGGACCTCTCCGGCCGTGAGATCTCGCGGGACACCACGACGACGAAGTACGACCCCTCGCCGATCGTGACCTGCAAGAAGTAACCCCCGCCCGCCCACTTC